>CAVSNL010000052.1:0-49442 GCA_963729285.1 uncultured Acidobacteriota bacterium | reverse complement strand
CTTCGAAGTTCAGGGTAAACAGGGACGCTGGCGTCCCTACAGCGGAATACGTTCCGCGCTTGCGGCGTTGACGTTTTTTAGGCGAGCGTGGGTCAGTACGCGGGTCAGTAGATGATCGGCAGCTTGGAGAAGTCGGAAGTATTGTGGTCGGTTACACGAAGGACCAGGAGGGTGCGGTCGTCGGATGGGATAACGCAGGGCGCCGCTGTAATCGTCGGTCGCGGCGAGAATGAGGGCCGCGATGTCTTCCGCGGATTGGTCAGGTGAAACGCCCGACAGCACTGCGTCGAGCCGGTCTGCGCCGAATTCCTCCAGATCCGCATTGAAGGCCTCGAGAATGCCGTCAGAGGCGAATAGAACGGTGTCAGCCCGGGCCAGTTCGAGGGTGACTTCGTCGTATTGCGTGTCCGGAAACAGGCCCAGTGGAATGCCCGCGACGCGCACGGATTGCACTGCGCCGTCACGAACGAGAAGAGGATACGGCCCACCGCCATTGGAAATCGTGAGGCGGCGGGTGCTGGCGTCATCTTCCCAGAAAAGCGTAGCGATGAAGCGGCTATCGAAATGTACAGAGTACAGTCGGCTGTTGAGCATCCTTAGCATCTCCGCCGGAGGGCAGGGATGTTCGACGATGTGCTCGCGAACGATGCCGATCGCGAGTGAGGCGAACAGCGCAGCGGCTGTACCTTTGCCGGAAACGTCGCCGAGGGCCATGGCCCGCCGGCCTTGACCATAGGGAAGAAAATCGTAGAAGTCGCCACCCAGGCTCCACGACGGCGCATAGGCAGCGGCAAGTTCCAGGCCGGGGACTTCGCGCGCGCCTGTCGGGCAAGAGACCCCGCTGGATCTCGCGAGCAGTTGCGAGATCGGTTTGCAGACGGCGCTCGGACTCGCGGGCTTCTTCGTAGAGGCGCGCGTTCTCCAGTGCGATCGCGATGTAGGAGCCAAGGGTGGCGAGCATGCGCTCGTGCTCGGCAGTGAAGGCGTTGGGATCGGTGCTCTCCAGATCAAGGACCCCGATGAGGCGATCTTGCAAGAGCAGCGGTACCACCAGTTCGGAGCGCACGACCACGCCGGCCTCGCACTGGATGTAGCGAGGATCGTTGAGCGTGTCGGCAACGCGGATGGCGCGTCGCTCGCCCGCGGAAATTCCGGTGATGCCCTGATGAAGCGGCAGAGTGAACCGCGATGGGATGGCATCGCCATAGCGCATCCCGAAAACGCTTTCGAGGAGCTGGGTGTTTTCATTCCACAGCATCACGCTGAAGACATGGTAGTTGACCAGCTTCTTGACCCGATGCGCCACGCGCCGCAGCAGCTCCTCGCGATCGAGAATCGAAGTAATTTCGCGGCTGACCTCGTAGAGCAGGCTGAGGCGCGTGCTGGCCTGCTCAGGATAGGAGACGAACAGACCTGCCGGGACGGGGTCGGCATCGCCGACCAGTGGAAATGGAGCGAGCTTGGATTGGTCGTCCATATAAGAAGTATACGGCTGGTTCCCAGAATCAATATCAATTGGATGTGAGAGATGCGGATGCGTTGCGTCGTCAGTGATCGGCGTCGATTCGAACCCAGTACCCCGTGGGCGATGTGGATGGGCGGCTCTAAGTTCTCCGAGATCTAGGGCTTAGAGGCGCGAGCGGACGGTGGGTGGATGTCGATTTCGATTTTGGCTTGGGTTTCCGCGGGCTTGTTGTCGACGTAGGTTGGTTCGTAACGCCACTCGCGAATAGCTCTAGCCACATTCGGTAGCAATGTGTTGGAGCCGTAAAGAGGCTGAAGGTTGGTGACGTAGCCGCCTTTATCGATGGTGGCTTGCACGGTGATGGAGCCGTAGGGAACTGGAAGCTGCGAGACCTGCGGATCGACGCGTGAAGTGAGCTCGCCGACGCTGACTTTCATGTGTCCGCGCCATATCAACCTTTCACCGGGGATTCGTTCGCGGGGGATCCGAACGGACCGCTGGATGTGCATGGTCATCGACCCCGATCGAAGGACTCGCTCGCCTGGCAAATCAACAAAGGATGCCGTCAGACCTCTTGGCGGGGTCACCTCAACTACGGGAGTTTCCTGGGCGTCCATTTGTATAGCGGAGGAATTGGTCACGTTGGACCCGCGCGCGACAAACGAATTGCTGGTGGTGCCGGCCCTTGATGTTGACGGCAACGATGAACCATCGGACTCGTAGATGGAGCCAGCGATGGCCGACTTGCGTGAAGGCGTGTTCGCGGAAGGAGTCTTCGCGATGGCGGGTGCAAGGGAATGATCGGCGGCAGCGGCGTTGGCTGAAGGCTGGTTTCTCGCAGGAGCTGGCGCTGTATTTGCCGTGGTTGGAGCTGCGGCTGCCGCAGGAGTTTGCACTGGGGCGACAGGTGCCGGCGCCGGTTGCGAAACTGAGGCTGACGCTGGGATCGTATCATTTTTCGCGATCAAGGCTGGAGCCGGCGGCGCTTCGGCCGTAGGAGAATTCGCGACGTAGGAACGCGGGGGCTCGGGCGCTACACGCTCGGCGAAGCGCTTTCGCGGAGAGTCCATGTCCAGCCTGGAGGCGGACAAATTGGGTTCGCTATGCTTTGACGTCGCGACCGTTGGCGCGCCAGCAGTCGCCGCTGCGGCCGGAGCGGAAGGAGGAATCCGCGACGGCGTGGTCGCGGCTGCGTTGTCGTCCGTGCCGGCATTTGCCGCAGGGTTGGAAGGGAATCCTCGGTGGAAGGGGCCACGACTACAGGCTGATCGGGAACAACCGAAGAGGAATTTTGGTCGACCGATGGAGTGCTTTTCTTCGCGAACAGTGCGGCGGACCGGTGCAGCTTGTCCGCGAGTTGCAATTTGTCCGCGAGTTGATGCCGAAAGGACCATCCTGCTCCCAAACAGATGGCCACGGCTGCGGTCCAGAGGAGCCGGCCCGCCGTCGACGATCGTGACTTTGACTTTGGGCGAGGCGCGCTGTGGCGGTGGCGAACGGGAAGAATCTCTTTCTTCCTGCTGGGCGGCGGCGGCTCATAGGTGAACTCGCCATGAATGGGCAAAGGCATGGGAGGAAACTCGGGCTTCGCTTGCGGTTTGGGAGTCTCTGGCGGGGGAAGCTCAGCGTCCTCGTGTGCTAATTCGCGTTCCCGAGCCGAAGGAACAGGAGTCGCGGCGCGTTGTGTTGAAACTGCCGAGGGCTCCGCTTTTTGGGCGAAAACCAGCCGTCCAAGGTCTCGTTTCGAACGGTTTGCAGCGCCACCCAGTTGCGGATTTGTTCGCGGTCCTGCTCGGAAAGATCCAGTAGCTGGATGCCGGCGCTATTTTGCGTTTGATCGGTCCAGACGGTACGAACGCTGACTGTAATGGCACTGGAGACGCCCTCCAGAGACACAACTACGCGGTAAACCGAGTTGAGGTCGAGCGGATTCGGAGTGCCTACCGAGAAGCCATTCTCGCCGACGTTCAGAAGCGTTCCCAAGTTGTTCGATCCAAATGCGACATAGATCGGCGCTGACGGCGTGACGCGTGGATAGAAGCGCCGCTCCATGGGGGCGTTCATTGCAGCGACGTGATCGGTCGATGTGGACATTAGTCTCCCTCTTGCGATTCGCATTACGGGCGGGTCGGAATGCGAGTGAATGTAATAGCTGGGAGGCCGAGTTGATCGTATCTCATACTATACGAGATGACGACGCTCGTGCGCGTACGGCAAAACCAGTACAAGGGCCGGGGACGTTCACAGAGCCAAAACACGGTCCTTAACCCTGCTAGAGGCGAAAAGTTCCGCAATTTGAACGCAATCGCACGGCAAGAAGGGTTACCCGGCGCAGCTCGCGCGAGGCCTAGTACTACCTTCCAGTGAGACTCGAATCGGAAGTCGGATCGATGGTGTTGAGGAAGTCTTGGAGGGCGGCGCGATACTTTGCCGGGGCGATTAGGGATGATTCCTCATGGCACATCCCGTCGATTTGCAAGAACCGCTTGTGAGATGGAGCGGAGTTGTAGACGGCTTGGCCGAATTGGAAGGGGATGACACGATCCTCGGTGCAGTGGACGATCAGGATGGGCACGGAGGTTTCGTTCAGGCGCGCAGCCGTGTTGAGCTGGCCGCGAACAAGGAGCTCAATTCCCGGAAAAAACCAGAACAGCTTGCGGGCCAGGACTGAAGCGGAAGGGAACGGCGCTTCCAGGACTACCGCGCCGACTTCCCGGCGCGCGGCCAGGTTTGCTGCCACGGCTGTTCCGAGCGATTGCCCGAAGGAGACGATCGACTTCGGAGCGATCACTACCGTATCCAAGAGATATTGATACGCGGCGTCGGCGTCACGGTAGATGCCGGCTTCGCTGGGTTTGCCCTCGCTCTTGCCGTAGCCGCGGTATTCCAGAGCAAATACGTTGGCCGGTGTGTCGCGGAGAAATTCGTAGACCTCCGCGCGGTTGGCAATGTTGGAGGCGTTGCCGTGGAACGCCAGGAACGTGAACTTGGCGTGGTCGTTGGGAATCCACCAGGCGTGAAGTCTTGTGCCGTCCGAACTTTTCAGCCAGACGTCATGGACAGGAAGATTGCGCGGATGCCAATCGCCTTCGAGCCGGCCAGGATAGTTCGGAAAGAAGATGAGGCGCGATTCGAATAGGCGAATCGCTACGAGCGCCAAGACGTAAGCGATGACGATCGTAACCAGCAGATTCACGAGGCGAGCGCCGACAGATTTGTTTTGCTCACGCTGGACTTCCATTTGGCCGAACGTAGTTTAGCGGAAAGTCCCAACGTATACTTGGGCGCGTTTCCATAACACGAGACGTCGAGTCGTTTCTTCTGTGCCATCCCTCGTTCTCGTCCCCGGGGACTCAACTCGGTCACAAACGGGCGTTGCCTGTTCGTGTTAAGGGTTAACGATTATGGGAGGCCTGGCCCTGCGGGCTATTGCTGGGTAAATTGCCGCTGCGTAGAGTTATTTGAGTGGTTTGCCGGGCCCTTGATTCAGCAAGAACGAACACTCCTGGCGCCGACCGGAGATTGCCTGGTGCTCTTGCGATGAATCCCAAACGTGTCGCTTATCTGGCCATAGCTGCTTGCGTGGTCTGCGGCGTTGCTGCGGCGCGGATGAGCATCGCTGCCGCGCAGACCGTCCCGAGCGACGCAGGTTTCGCCAGCGCGATTTGTCCGATCGTCTATCCCGTGGATGAGACCCCCGCCGAGCGTGGGTATCAGTATGCGTTTTATGGGAACGCGTTTTTTATCAGCCGCGAGGGATATTTGCTGACCGCGGCGCACGTTTTGCATTCCTTTCGCAACGGCGGAGAGCCCCATATTTTGGTGCAACGCAACGATGCGCCTCCGGTGATGCTGCGGGCCGAAGTCGTGGCCGTCGATAAGGAGCACGACGTCGCGGTGCTGCGGGCAACGCCGAATCCATTTAAGGGAAATTATCGGGTCGGGATTCTTCCTCTCGGAGAGGAAACTCCCGCGCGCGGCGACGGCGTAGTGGTGGCGGCACTGCGGCCTTCGCGCCGCCGGCCACGCAGTTTCGAGACGGAGTTGCAGGACCGCTCGGCGGCCCGAGTGGTGGATTATCAATCGAGCCAGTTGGAGAAAGGCTTGGGCGATACTGAATTGTTGCTGTTCAATCACGAAGTGATTTTGGGCCAGAGCGGCGCCCCGGTCTTGTCGGCAGACGCTCACGATGTCGTGGGATTCATTGAGGGGCAGTGGCTGCGTCCCGCCGCGGGGCTCGCGGCGCAGATGGAGCAGGGGGCGACGTCCATAGGGGCGGCGGTGCCGATTCGCTACGCCATCGCGGTGCTGAAAGAGAAGGGAATTTCCTGGCGCGCCGATACCGAGAAGTCGGCCGCACTTGCGGCACGCGGCAAGGAAGCGGAGAAGTTTTAGGCCGAGTTGTCGTTCGCTGGCGCGACTCGCGGGCGGGTGGTGTGTCTGTGCCGGTCACCGCGTTTACTAGGTCCTGTATCGCATTATGGTTATATGCTGGGCATTCGGAACAGGAGCACCCTTTGCTGTTGGACAACGACCGCCTATCGCATTGGCTCGCTGGCGCTGTGCTTAGCTGGCTGACAATGTTCTTGTTTGGGGGCCTTCTAATTTTCCACTTATGGCTAAGAGTTCCAACGGCAAAGGTAACAATGTTCACAGGCATCTGTTGTGCGATGCAGTTAGGCGTCACCCCGTGGCTGTTCTCGGCCAGGGCCACACCCGAGAACCCAAGTGGTCGAATTGCTCGGCGTGCCGCAGCGGTGACGGTTTTGTTCTCAGCGATAACTCTGCTGTTTTTTTATTACCTAAGGCCGAGCTGGCCCGACGACATCGAAACTCGGCGACTTACTGCGATTGCGATGAGCTTGACAGTTGGGTTCAGCATGGCCGTCTTCATCACAATTTGTGTTCTCTCACGTCGGCGCAGGGACGGGGAGCGGGCAAGTCTCGATTAGTCGGGCAACCGGGTGCGTCGTGAAAAAGGCGGTGGTCCACAGCGGGAGTAACCCGCCCGGGAACTGGTTCGCTCCACCCGGTAGCAATCAGAGCAGCAGTGGAGGCAACGAAACTGCTGAAGCCTCTGGTGCAGAGAGTCGCTAGGCGACTTGGCGAGCGTGCAGGCCGTAACGTGAGTGAACGCTGAGCAGGCCCCGAAACCGACAATGCAGGAGCCGACCCGCCCCGGTTCGAGGGAAGGCCGAAGTTGGTGGAATGGTACGAGCGAATAAGTTCCATCAAACCTGCCGGGGTATTGGCGACGGCATGCAAGCAAAGGGGACCATACGCAACACGAGAAGTCCCAGCGGTGATCGCGGTATGGATCAACTGGAAACTCGCGAGAGACAGGCCGGGCCGTATGGGATGACGGAGAGGCTCGTAGTACTGATGAAGCCGGGTAACTCCGGGGGAGGGAAGGAGCCTCAGTTGAAAGGAAACGCAAGAAGCGACAAAGGACCGAGGGATTGGCGATGAGCCTAATAACTCCACTAAGTGTTCAGAAGTTGCAGACGGCGTTGCACGACAAAGCGAAGGGATCGCCCAACTTTCGCTTCTATGCCCTGTACGACAAGGTGTACCGAGAAGACGTGATGGCCTTCGCCTATGAATGTTGCAAAGCGAATCGCGGAGCAGCAGGCGTAGACGGCCAAACGTTTGAGGACATCGAAGAGTACGGAGTGAAGAAGTGGTTGGACGAACTGACGCAAGAGCTGAAAAGTAGAACGTATCAACCGCAGCCCGTACGGCGGGTGTATATACCCAAGCCGGACGGCAAGCAGAGACCGTTAGGAGTGCCCGCGATCAAAGACCGCGTAGCACAGACGGCGGCAGTTCTGGTGCTCGAACCGATTTTCGAGGCCGACCTGCAGCCAGAACAATACGCCTATCGGGCAGACCGCAGCGCGTTGGATGCCGTGAGGCATGTCCACAAGCTGCTCAATACCGGGCATGGACAAATTGTAGACGCAGATTTAAGCGGCTACTTTGACTCGATTCCACATTCCGAGCTCTTAAAGTCGGTGGCTCGACGGATCGCCGACGGAGCGATGCTGCATCTGATCAAGATGTGGCTAGAAGCTTCGGTTGAAGAGACCGACGAGAAAGGGAATAAGCATCGGAGTACGCGCAATCGGGATGAAGGAAAGGGAACCCCGCAAGGGGCTCCGATCAGCCCGTTGCTAAGCAATTTGTACATGCGTCGATTCGTGCTGGGATGGAAGCAGCACGGACACGAGAAGCGTCTAGCTGCACACATCGTTAACTACGCTGACGATCTGGTGATCTGTTGCCGTGGCCGCGCGGAAGAAGCGCTGACCATCATGCGGGACATCATGACGAGGCTGAAGCTGACGGTGAATGAAACGAAGACGCGGGTCTGTAAACTGCCGGGAGAGAAGTTCGACTTTCTAGGGTATACGTTTGGTCGGTGCTACTCGCCGAAGACAGGGCGCGCGTACATTGGTACGGTTCCCTCGAAGAAGCGGGTGATCCGCATCTGCGAGGCGATTAGTGAAATGACCGGGCGAGATCAAACTCTGCTGGATCAGGAGATGGTGGTGGCGAAGCTCAACCGCACGATAATTGGATGGGCTAACTATTTCTGTCTAGGATCAGTCAGCCAAGCCTACCGAGCCGTGGAGAGCCATGCTCGCAAGAGGCTGCTTCAGTGGTTATGCGCCAAACACAAACTGATATGGCCGGCGGCCAACCGGTTTCCGGAGGCATCCCTGCACAAAGTGCTGGGCCTCGTCTGCCTTACCAAGCGGACGCGCCATCTCCCGTGGGCGACATCGTGAACCTTTCTCCGAGAGCCGGAAGCGGGAAATCCGCACATCCGGTTCGATGAGCGGGGTGTGAAGACGGCAGCATGGTTCGACTATTGAGGCACCGACAGCCGAAAGAGTCGGCCAACGGATAGGTTGAACCTAAACCACCGCGTCACACCTCGACTCCACACAACTTGATCGATTAGCGATGCGCGATTACCAGCCCATTTGGCGCATGCGCTCCAGGATTAGTCCGCTATAGCGATTCATGTGATCGGGGCGTCGCTTCAGAGGCAACGGCAGAATTGCGGCGAGTCGGGCCGCTTGTTCCCGGTCGATACTCCGGGCAGAGATTCGGTAGTAGTAACGGCTCGCCGACTCCGCACCATAAACGCCAGGGCCCCATTCGACCACGTTGAGATAGAGTTCCAGAATGCGGTGCTTGCCGAGGACCAATTCGGCCACCGGAACCAGCGTGAACTCGGCGCCCTTGCGGAGGATGGAGCGGCCGGTTCCGAAGAACAGGTTTTTTACCAGTTGTTGCGTGAGGGTGGACCCTCCGCGGATGCGGCCGCCTTCCATATCGTCTTCAGCGGCGATTTGCATCGCGTGCCAGTCGAATCCATGATGCTGGTAGAAGCGCGCGTCTTCCGCGGCGATGACCGCATGCTGGAAATCGGGCGAGATCTGGCTCAGCGAAACGAATTCGTATCGTTCATGATACGGCGTGTTGTGAATCCACGCCTGCAAACGACGCTCCATGTGCACCGCTGTGGTCGGTGCGTCGATCCACCGGACTGCCACAAGGATGAGCACCGCAAGCGACCAAAGAAGCGCCACTCCGATGAGAAACCATCGAGCGAACGACCGGAGATAGACTTTCCGAGGCGGAGTCTCGGGGAGAATGTCTGGATTTTCAGTCACACTTCAGAATAATCGTTTGGGCTGGATTGACATAGCTCCCGACGAATCGTGCGAACTCAACCGGTCGATGCAACACCGCCCAGTCAGTTGATCCGACACCCAGTCAGGGTAGCCTTCCTGCTGATCTGATCTACCTTACCCGTCGGTCTTCTCTTTGTTCTTGTCTTTGTTCTTGCTGCCTCTGTGGAAGATTTTCCCGCCCAGCTTTCCTACTCCCTTAGCGCTTCCTTCGCCGATCTTGCCCGCGCCTTTTCCGGCGCCGACCCCGATGTCCTTGCCGGCTCCCGCGGCACCTTTGCCGAGATCTCCAGCGGCGTGGCCAGGGTGCAAAGTAGCGAGATTGCCGGCCGCTCCCGCAGTGCCTTTGCCCAGGCTTCCCGCCCCCTTGGCTGTGCCTTTGCCAACGTCCTCACCGCCCTTGCCCACGTCCTTGCCGGGGCTGGTCCCAGCTTTCTGCTTCTCGTCCTGCGGCGCGGATTGCGTCCGGGCGGTCCTCTGATCCTGACCTGGATTCGCGGGGCGCGCGAAGGCGGGCAAGCTCAAAAAAACGGAGACGCACGCCGCCACAAAAATAATCGAACCGAATTGCAGCTTAGATTTCATTTTCCTTTCTCCTGCTGGTCGATTCAAATAACTATCACCTCCTACGGTTGTTTGATGCTCCTAAGTCAAAGGCAGGTAACATGCCGAGCCCTGTCTCCGAGCGGCGCGCGATTTTCCCGCAGAAGAAGCGAAGCCCAGAATTGGCTGTATTGGCTTGGCACCATCTAGACAATAAGAAAAGAAGCCCGAAAATTTGGAAGAAGGTGTGCGATGCCGAGGTAGAAGCCGTAGCACATGTGTGACAAGCAAACTTTTAGTGAATGGGTTAACCGGACATCTTCCTTACCAGAACCTCATTCTTTCGGTTTTCAATCAAGCGGTGACGGCACCTGCTTGATAGGAACCCCGTATCAACATTCTGGACTGCACCCTCGATCTGGTAGTAGGATTTTGGAAATGCCTTACGAGTTTAGTGAATGGGAGCACGAACCGGAGACGCAGGCATCCTCTTCGCGTGGTGGCGGTCCACCTCGAAAAATGACGGGAGTCGGCCTGCTTGACCCAACAGTGCCGCCGAAGAGACAAGGTCCACTTTTCCCAATCTCCGCAGCGAT
Organism: uncultured Acidobacteriota bacterium; assembly: GCA_963729285.1. Lineage (GTDB taxonomy): Bacteria > Acidobacteriota > Terriglobia > Acidiferrales > UBA7541 > Acidiferrum. Next base: position 39,135 of record CAVSNL010000052.1, on the reverse strand, counting down.
GGTCCTGCGCATTTTCGCAGCAATTCTTCTGTTCGGCATTCTTGTGGGCATGTTTTTACTATTTCTGCCACAACATTAAAAAACTCTACGTGTCAGGTGACCGCATTATCAGAAGTTGACCAAGCAACTATCCCGCAAGTCTTTTCCTCGCCAACCGATTTGCTGAAAGGTTGGGCGGTTCCATGCGAGCTATTTCTGATTGCGGCGAAAAATGAACTTCGGTACCCTACCTGAAACTTCATCTAAAGGAGGCTTATGGCCACCACAAATCCCACCCATGAGCAGGGACAACTTCAACTCCAGTTGTACGACTTGCGCCGCGAAGCCAAGCTGCGCCAAGCACGCGACTGGTTCAACCAAAACTATTTCGCAGACACCTTTGAAGAAGGTATGCGTATCGCTCCGTTCGGTTCGCAAGAGGGCGCATACTTCATGATGGTCCTGTCCTATTGGGACCAGGCTTGCGCCTATCTGAACCACGGCCTGCTTCACGAGCAGCTCTTCTTTGAGACCTCGGGCGAATTCTTTGGAGTTTGGGAGCGGGTGAAGCCCATCATCCCGGGCGCGCGTGAGAGATTCCGTCAGAAGCTCTTTGCTGCAAACCTGGAAAAAGCCGCGCAGCGCTTTGAGCAGTGGTTAGAAACAGAGTCGCCGGGCTCGGTCGAGGCGATGCGCCAGTTCATGCAACAGATGCGTTCAGGAAAGACGCAGAAGGCCAGTGCCTGAGAGGTTTCGGCGGCGCGAGTAGCGATTCCGCCTTAGCCGTGCCTCTCTTATCTTGTTGAAGGCGCTTTGCTCCATGCGTCCACTGTGCGGCGGAGATTCCATCTTTGGCTATTTCGGCTTGTTGCGTCCGCGCGTCACTTTCGCTACGTGATTCCCGCCACACCGGGGGCCGGCTTCGTAAACCGCACTTCGAACCCGATTGCATCAACATTAATCTCGCATGTACCGAACCGGCTCCTTTCCGCCATGTGAATGAATTCATCTCTTGTGTAGGCGCGCTTGAGCAGCACGTGCCGGAAGGTCCACTTCGTTATCCATGCATCGATGTGACTTCGTCCGCTTTGCTTAACATAGGCGTCGATCTCATCAATCGATGTGTCCTTGCAAAGATCCACCACCACCGCCTTACCGCCGGGACTCAGAACGCGATACATTTCGTCGAGGGCCCTGACCGGTTCCGAGAAATTCTTGAAGGCCGCCGCACAATAAATAATTTCGAACAACCCGTCAGCAAACGGCATCGCCGCGGCATTCCCCAAGCGAAAATCGATCTTCACGCCCGCGCGTCGAGCATTCTCAACCGCAATCCCGACCAACGTTTGGCTGATGTCCAAACCGGTTATCCTAAAATCGCCCAGCTTTGCCAGTTCTATGGCGAAAAATCCCGGACCCGGTGCGACCTCCAGCACGTTGCACCCGCCGCGCAAACGCTCCGCAAGCGCCTTGGCTTCGCGACGGAAGTCCTCCATGTCCTTGCGTCTGGTTCGCGTGTACCATCGCGCAATCCATCCCTCCATCCCCGCTCCTCTCCAAGGTTTCGAATCTGCTACGCGCATAAGTTGCCCCCAGGAAAGAATTCGACTAATATCTCAATCGTGCAGACTCTTAGTTATGCAGACATATATCTTACGAATGCAGGTATGTAATGTCAAGACCGAACTCCAAGATCAGCAGCAAGCGGCGCGAACTACTCAACAGACTGCAGGATCTCGGGAGGAAGATAAGCACTCAGACCGTCTTCTTGCATCAAGCCATCGCCCAGAGCGTCGGCCTCAACGCGACCGACACCAAGTGCATTGACCTAATCCTTTCTCATCCTCACGGCTCTGTAACCGCCGGCGAGCTTTCCCTGATGACGGGCCTGACAACTGGCGCGATCACGCACATTCTGGATCGCCTCGAAAAGAGACAGTTTATCGAGCGTGTGCGCGATACGTCGGACCGCCGCAAAGTTTTCATCGGCGTACGCCCAGAAACCCTTGAGCCCCTTGCGCCAAAATACGAAGAAATCGGCAAAGCCTATATGAGGCTTGCGGAGCGCTATGATGACGGGCAGTTACAACTGATCTGCGCCTACATGGAAAGTGCATCCGAAGTATCCAAGCGTGAGTTGGCCAACATGCTCGCCGTCAACGGTTGCACGCGTCGCAAGTAAAACCACCAGAGTCGCCGCGGTCGTGACAGCCAGTACCGATCATTCACCCCAAAAGAAAATAGGGCGGCCGATTTTCTGGATGTCGTGACCCTATGTCCGCACTTGGCATCGATTCTGGGCGGATTACGGGCAAACTGTGCGCGGACCCTTTCCGGGCGCAGAGAATCGTCTCAGTCGTCGAGCCTCCCGTGTGTCCGGCGATTGTGTCCTACGCTTCTCGTAATCAAATCGTCACAGGTACTATTGGTGCGCAATCATGCCTGAGCGACGATGGCTCGTAGCTCAAATCCAAAGACGCTGGGCGACCACATGCCGTTTGGGCCCAGCTATGGGGACTGGAATGAAGGCTCGAATTTGGGTGTTGGTTCTGGCGATGATGGCGGGAGCATTCGTGGGAGCTGCGGCGACGCCCGCGGCCACGATAGGCTATGTGTACTGCGGGACTTATGGCTCCTACGTGCTGCTGTATAAGTCCAACGACCAGTTCGAAGAGTTGGGCAAATTGCGCTGCGGCGAAAAAGTGGAAGTCTTGAATCGGTGGTTCGATTACGTGCAGGTGCGCGCGCTGGACGGCCGGGTCGGGTGGGTACACACCGCGGAAATTGCGAACGCGCCGATGGAGGCGCCGACCAAGAACCTCGGGTTGACCGATACCTCGGCGAAACCCCAAGGCGCGGGCGTGCCGCCGTTGAACAACGCGAGCATCGTAAAGATGCGCAACCTGCACTTAACCGCCGAGGTGATGTTGGCGAAGATTCAGTCTTCACCGTGCGATTTCGATACCACCCCTGCGGGTTTGCAGAAGCTCAAGCAGGCCGGCGTTCCCGACAAGGTGATTTTGGCGATGGTGATGGCGCCGTCGGCTTCCGCTCCTCCGCCTGCGCCGAAGGCCCCAGAAATTGTCGAGGTTAAGATTCCAGGTGGCACTCCTGTCGAACTCGCGCTGACCTATGACGTTTCCTCCGACGATGCCGTGGAAGGCCGCGTTGTACTGTTGAAGGTGACGCAAGACGTGGTCGTGGATGGCGTGACGATCTTCCAGCAAGGCGCCGAGGCTCACGGCAACGTTACCACCGTTAAGCAGCCGGGATTCATGGGGAAGCCACCGGGAACGTTCAGCTGGACCATGGACTACGTCACCGCGGTCAACGGCGACCACATTTCCGCCAACTTTTTCTCCAAGGATGCCGCTGCGAACCCCATGAGCAGCATCATGGGGGCCCCCGGCCCTTCCTGGGAATTCAAAAAGGGCAAGCCAGCGCTGGTGCCCGCAGGAACGAAATTTCAAACGGTCGTGAAGACGAGCGGCGCGGTCGTGAAAGTGACACGATCGCAAGGTACTACCGCCGCAGCCGATGCCGCGCAAGGTCAACCGGCGGTGCAAGCCGCGGGGCCGTCGGCGAAGCCCTAGCGCTCTTCGTCAGGGCACGGCTTCAGCCGTGCCGTAACCGAAGCCGAATCAAAAGGCTTTAGCCGCTGAGGGTCTCTTCTTTCAGTTCTCACACACAGACTCCTCAGCAGGGCGAGCCAGGCGCGCACGTTGCCGACCGGATTTAACCTTCCAACCTCTAAGTTCTAACCTCTAACCTCTGCCCTCTGCCCTTCTAACCTCGCGAGCACCTGACCGTTTTGCTGCACGTCAGACCAGTAGTTTTTTGATCCACGTGCCCGTAGTCTTGTCTGGAGCACGGGTCTCGATTTCCCGTAGCCTGGGAGAGCAATCGTGTTCTGCGAACGCTGTGGACTCAACTTCCTGCCGAGACAATCGGTGTGCACGCGCTGCAAGGTTTCCGCGACGCGCCACTGGTTTCAATTGATGAGCTTGGTGACGTTAATGGTCGCGGTCGCGTGCAACGCTGTCGTCGCGCTGATCTTTTTGCCACGACTGGTTGCCGGTGCGCACGCGCGTGCGGTGTTCCGCGCGTGGCTATGGTTCGACTATAAATTTGCCATGTATGGCTGGGTGCCGGTCGCCATCGCGCTGCTCGCCTGGGACTTTTTGGTCTGGAAAGAAGCGCGGCCCAGGGTCAAAGGATGGTTCACGCGCAAGCTGCTGACATTCTCGCTGGCGGCCGGAGTCGCGCCGATGCTGCCCTGGTGGGTTCCCGCGGGCCAGCCGCCGGGCCAGTTTCTGGCCATGATCGGAAGATACCCTGGAGTGCCCGCGGCGCTGGCGTGGTCCGTGGTGCTGGTGGTCGTCGTGCTCCTCTGCAGCGATGCGGAATCGCGCGACTACCTGTTAGGACATGGAAAGGCCCTGAGCGTAGTTAGCGTCGGAGCGTTGCTGGCGGTGTTGGCCATGACCATCGTGGGATGGTCCGTTACGTATTGATATCCTTAATATAATATATTGAAAATCTAACCAAACCATGCTACCGTAGGTTGTGACGCTGCAAGACCAAGCCCGCCGGCCCCGACTGTTTGCCCCAGCCACCCATACTCGCGAGCACACCTTTTCTTCTCATGCTCTTACAAGCTGTCCTGCGCATAGCTCGCATCGTTCGCATTCATGCAAATGCCCAAGGGTGACATGAGGTCGCCCGTTCTTTCTTCACTCCCAAACGACTCAGTACCGGCTACCCGCTACTCGCTAACCCCTTTACAATCCGCACTTACAGAAAATGCGCGCGTAACTCCTTTAGAATCCGCACTTCCAAAATCACTAGACTTAAAGTCCTTTAGAATCCGCACTTACGAAAAAAGGTGGGGGGAGGGGTGTAAACTGTTAACTAGACCCGCCACCACGACACTCGCTGACCCGAGCCGCCAACCCGGTTCCATGCCCACCGGCCCATTGCAGTACTGGGCACACGGTGCCACAATCGGCCCATGGGCGGAAACAGTTCCGCCCCTCCCGGTGTCTAAGCCATTAGAACGGACATCGGGCATCGAGGCATTTGGGAATGCCCAATCTGTTCTCAGCTCGTTCGCGACTGCAAGTACCGTCGACACGGTCGCGCTTGATGGGTCAGGAAGGTCCGGATGCAGCTGCCGGACCGGAAAGGCCGGCATTGTCTGATTGGGCTAGTGCTCTCTCGTGGGGCGTCGACGAAACCCGGCTCGTAACGGAGCTGCAGGCTGGTTCGGAAACCGCCTTCGACTGGCTGGTCACCCACTACCATGGCCCGGTCTACAATTTGATCTTGAGTATGCTAGGAGATGTCGCAGACGCCGCCGATGGCACCCAGGAAGTCTTCCTGAAGGCGTTTCGCGGCATTCGCAGTTTCCGCCAGGGCAGTTCGCTCAAGACCTGGCTCTACCGCATCGCCATCCGCGAAGCCCTGAACCACAAGCGCTGGTTCAAACGCCACCTCCAGAAAAACGTCTCCATCGACGCCGAACCCGAAGAAGGCCACGCGGCCATCGAGATCGAAGACCTCGCCGCCACGCCTTTCGAGCAGTTCGCCGCGCACGAAATTCAAGCCGCGGTGCAAAGCGCGCTCCAGGAAATTCCCGAAGTGTTCCGCAGCGCGGTGATCCTCCGCGACCTCGAAGGCCTGAGCTACGAAGAAATCGCCGAAGTCCTGGAGTGCAGCTCCGGCACGGTAAAGTCGCGCATTCTCCGCGGCCGCCGTGCGCTGAAAGATCTCCTTGAGCCGCTGCTGGTCGACCGCTCCGCGGTCGCGCATGAACAAGACCGCTCGGCGGTCACGCATGAACAAGCTCGGTCCACGTTTACCCATGAAGTCGAGCATGCAGCGGAAGCAGATGCAAATGGAAGCGCCAATGTCACCACTGCAGGGGCGCGTTTCAGCGCGTCTCCCTCTGCTACGCGCTTTAGCGCGTCGTGTACCGCGTCGCACTCGGCCTCCAGCCGCATGCCGCGCCCAGCCTTCGCGCCACATTTCGGGCCGCATCCCAACACCGTTTCAGCACGCAGCAGGTTCGCGCGGGAGAGTTCCGCGAGCGAGGAACTCCCATGAAGTGCACCACCGTCCGCGCAAATCTAGCAGGCTACATGGACGACGCCATCACCGGCGCCGCCCAGGCTCGTCAACGTGTCCAGGTCCGCGAGCATTTGAATAGCTGCGCAAGCTGCCGCGAAGAACTCGAGCGCTTCCGCAAACTGAGCGCCCTGCTCTCCCGCGTCCCGCGAAGCCTTCCGCCAGCCGACCTGGCAACGCGCATCCGCGTAGCGGCCGCCCAATCGCCGGATCGAGAGAACGCCCCCAGCATCTGGCGCAGAGTGCGGGACCGCGCCGAAATCCTGCTCGACAACGTCTTTCGCCCCATCACGCTCCCGGCAACCGGCGGTTTCGCCTCCGCCATCCTGGTCTTCGTGGTAGTCCTGCAACTGATCGTCCCGGGCATAACGGTTCGCGCGGTACAAAACGACGTGCCCCTGAATATCCTGCGCCCAGCCGAACTGATCACGCTCTCGGACTACCCGCAAGCCTGGGCCCCGGAAGCGCACGATTCTGAGCTGGCGTTACCCCACGGCCTGCTCCTGGACGTAACGGTAGACGCTCACGGCGGAATGGTTGGTTACCAAATCCTCTCGGGCCCGCACAGCGTAGACCTGCGCCACCAGCTCGACCAGATGCTCCTGTTCTCGCGTTTCCGCCCAATGCTAAGCTTCGGCCGCCCCACAGCCGGCGGCCACGTAATCCTGAGCTTCAGCGCCGTCCGAGTCCGCGGCTAAAAGTCGCGCCGCGAACGCATTCGCCGCAATTCCGAGTCCGCCGTACATCGGCTGACCCCAGTATTCCTTCACAAATAGCTCGCCCGCAGAAGCCGCACACTCGCCAAAAACAACGTTTTCATTGGCAATTTGAGGGATTTAGGACGCTGCCCGAACATTGCCCGAACGTTCAGGCCCGAACGATCAGCTTCTCATCACCGCACGACTGTCCTTCGACCCCGAGTAATCCACGCGTTTAGCGGGTTAAATGGTGGCAGAGGACATTTATGTCGTTCCACTGGCTGAAGAAGTTCGGCTCGCAGGGAATTGGATCGCTCACGCGCATTTCCAGTGCCACGCGTTTCCAGTAACCCGCGCGTTTCTGGCAGCACGCGCGTTTCCGCGGAGAGCATCGACGTTTGCGCAGCGCGATTGTTCACCATTGCTCTGCTGGTTGCTGTCGTGCTGTCCGCGAACCTGATCGTCGTGCATGCAGCGCCGCAAACGGCTTCCGCGGAGCGCGCGCTGTTTGACGCGGCGAACCGCGAGCGCGCCGCGCAAGGCCTGGCGCAGTTGCGTTGGGACAATGCGCTGGCAAACGCAGCGCGCGACCACGCGCAGCTTATGGCGGAGCGAAACACGTTGTCGCACCAGTTTCCAGGCGAACCTGCGCTGCAGGATCGCGCACGTGTTGCCGGAGCGCGCTTCACCGAGATCGCGGAGAACGTAGCCGAAGGCCCGTCGGCGGACGTGATTCATGCGAGCTGGATGCATTCGCCGCCGCATCGCGCGAACCTGCTTGATCCAGAACTCACTGCCATCGGAATTGCTGTGGTTGGAAGCGCATCGCGTGATGGCGCTGGCGCAGGCCGTGGCGGAGCGGGAATGTTGTTTGCGGCGGAAGATTTCTCGCAGTCGGTTGCGAGCTTGAGTCTTGTGGAACAGGAGAAGCAAGTGGCCGCGGCGCTTGCTGCGCACGGGTTGCAAGTCGCCAATTTCGGCCCAGGCGCATTCACCGGAGCGAATGTGAATAGATCGAATGGCGGCGGGGACAGCATGCAGACGGTCGCGAGTCGATCGAGCGTGAGCGCGAACTCGGGAAGCGCGTACGCGTCCGGCGACCCTACGCCGAACGCGAGCGGATCCAGCCGGAATGGCGGCGAGCGCGATCGGGACGACCGAGGACGCGCGCAAGACTTGCGAGATGGATCGCGGTTGGTCAGGTAATCGTCCTAGCTTGGTGATGCGGTACGAGACCGGCGATCTGAGCCGCTTGCCGGGCGACTTGGAGCAGAAGATTCAGAGTGGGCGCTATCGCGCGGCGGCGGTGGGCGCGTGCGACGCGGGCAGTTCGCAAGGGTTCACGCGGTTTCGCGTAGCGGTCCTATTGTATTATTTGAAATGGCACTTCATTTTTTCTGCGTTTAGACCCAAGAGAATTTCGAAGAGGGAGGGTCAACACCAAGACCCAGGTTCAAAAACCGACGGGGCACCCTCCGTACCTTTATACTATTGAGGCGTACTGCGGTGATGCCCCTTCGGATCGCTAGGTTAAGGGCTTGCAATTGAAGAAAGAAAAAGCGTAACGCAGAGGGCACAGAGGTCGGAGCACAGAGGACGCGGAGAATGCGTGCAGACTCTGCGGAATTGGAGTGCCCTAAGGCCCCCCTCCAAACCAAGATGGGCCACCCGCCCGGCGCTCGACTCGCCGCGAAATACTGGCTGCTAAGACTCGCGGCTACGCGATCGCCAATAAGACTCGCCCGGCTAACTCGCCGTCAAGACTCGTTGGCCCCTCGTGCCTAAAGCTAGTGGTGCTTTGCTGCGTTTGCGATGGGTGCGGGGACGGGCGGCGGCGTGTGCGCGTTCGGATTGGGTTGCAGCTTGCGATGGCAGCAGGCGCAGTGGGGGAGGCCGCCGGGCCATTGGACGAGGAGAACGCGACCGGAAAAGGGGCACGTTGACGACAAATTGCTGCCGCATTCCGGACAGGCGCTCAAGATGGGCTGGCGTCGCGTGGCCGGCGGCTCCTGGTTGGAAATATCGAGGACGAAATGGCATGCGGCGTTTTCACAGATTACGAAATGAGTCATGTTGGACAGCCTCCTCTATCGAAGAATGGTTAGCTGGTAGCGGGTATTCGCGGGGGACGAGAGATGTCTTGAGTGAACGCAAAGTGAGCTGGTACCCAGAATCATCTAGTTCTATGCGAGTACGATAACTACTTTGCAACATCACCACAGCACAACGCCCGCGGTCAATATAAATATATCTGAGTAGTCGACAGGTACTAGAGAGGACCTGCGCGCATGGGCCGTGGTGGTGCGCCCCGAATGGACGGAGGGGCTAAAGATTGCGGTTGAAACTGGAGGCGGCTCCGCATAGACTGGGGGCGTGAATTACAGCGCCTACTCGTATTGGTTTCGCTTTTGGCACCCACCTACAATGTGGCGAGGGGCGAATTTGTAATTAGAGAGACAAAACGAGAGATTCGACCCACTCGCAAGTTGAGTGGGTTTTTTTGTTTTTGGGGGCGGAAGTAATGAAGTAACGAAGTAACGAGGTAACGAAAACCGGGACGCGATCGAAAGTTGAGAATCGAAATCAAGTGGCAACCGCAACGGAAACAAAAGGGGGAAGGCACCGGAACCGGCTACACCAACGTCAACGGCTTTAACGCAGAGGGCACTGAGGTCGGAGCACAGAGGGCACGGAGATGCTGAGTTGGGGCTTAATCCAGGGATAGGGAGATGTGGCGATGATTATTTCGATGAAGTTGCATGCTACGCGGGAGGAGATTGACGAGGTGCGGGCTCAGGTGGGGCACTTTGGGTACAAGGTGCACTCGATTGAGGGGGAGGAGCGCGTGGTGATCGGAGTCGTTGGGGTGGGGGATGTGACCGCTTGCATGGAATCGGTGGAGTCGATGCCGCAGGTGGAGAAGGTGATGCGGATATCGGCGCCTTACAAATTTGTCAGCAAACAGTTTAAGGCTGGGCGCACGCGGATTCGCGTGAATGGGATCGACATTGGCGGGGATGAATTTATTGTGATGGCGGGGCCGTGCTCGGTGGAGTCGGAGAAGCAGATCATGCAGGCGGCTGAGGGCGTGGCTAAGTCTGGGGCGAAGATGTTGCGCGGCGGGGCGTTCAAGCCGCGGACTTCTCCTTATGATTTTCAGGGGATGGAAGAGGAAGGGCTGAAATTGCTGCGGAAGGCGAAGTTGGCTACCGGATTGGCGATTATTACCGAGGTGATGAGCGATCGCGATGTGGAGATGATTGCGCAGTATGCGGACGTGATGCAGGTGGGGGCGCGGAATATGCAGAACTTCGTGTTGCTGAAGGCTTTGGGGAAGTGCGAGCGGCCGGTGCTTTTGAAGCGCGGGTTGAGCGGGACGATCAAGGAATTGTTGATGTCGGCGGAGTATGTAGTGGCGCACGGGAACCCGAACGTGATTTTGTGCGAGCGGGGGATTCGGACGTTTGAGACGGAGACGCGGAACACCTGCGATATTGCGGCGATCCCGGCTTTGAATGAGTTGACGCATTTGCCGGTGATTCTGGATCCGAGCCACGCTACGGGGAAGCGGAGTTTGGTGCCAGCGCTTTCGCGGGCGGCGGTGGCGATTGGGGCGGATGGGTTGATTGTCGAGGTGCATCCGGCGCCAGAGAGGGCGATCAGTGATGGGGCGCAGTCGTTGGATTTAGCAGGATTCGAGAAGATGATGCGGGAATTGAAGCCTTATGTGGCCTTGTGGGAGACGGCTCGGAAGAGCGAGGCGATGGCGGCTACGGCGTGATTCGTGCGCGGAACCATCGCGTAGATCGTTCCGCGCAGCCTGAGCTGATCTCGGCTGGCGGCATCGTTTTCCGGTTTGAACGTGATCCGGGAGTTGCTGCGATGGATTATTCCAATCCGACTACTGAGCCGTCAAATCGAGGGAATAGATTTCCTCGGTTCCAACATCCCGGAGGATCAAAGGGGAATCATCCGGCGTCAAGCCCATCCAAAATCCGCTACGGAAACCGGTTTGTCGCACTCCCTGGAGATCTGTGACTTGCTCGATCGTTCCATCGGCAATTCGAATGCGCAAAATTGCGGGATCGCTGCCCCGACGTAAAAAATAAAGATAGCGGGCATCGGCGGACCAATTCATGGCGCCGACATAGGTGCTATTCGCAATGCGTGACCACGCTTGTGACCTGAAGTCGTAGAGCATCAGACCGAGTGGCTGCGTGGACCTCGCTACCATGTAACGTCCATCTGGCGACCAGCGGGCTGCCCACAAGTTCTCAGAGCCCGGCAGCTTAACAACGCTGCGGCTATTCAGATTGACGATGAAGATGCCTAGCTGCTCCGCCGTCGGCCTTTCGAATATCGGAAAATAGCTGAAGGCAATGGAGTTCCCGTCGGGGGACCAACTGGGGTCCATTTCATTTCTGGACTCATTCAGCAGCGGTTCCGGTGTACCACCGTCGGAAGACAGCAAGAGAATTTTCCAAGGCTTACCAGGCGCGACGTCAAAAAAGGTGATCTGCTTGCCATCAGGGGACCACTGAGGAACAGCTGCACGCACGGGGCTTGAAGTAAGTTGCAGCCGTTCGCTGCCGTCGATTCTGCTGCGCCATAAGGTCTGCTCCGGAAACGTAACGTAGGCGACCCATTGACGGTCTTTCGAAAAATCCACGAACTCGGCGGAGATTCCCGACAGGTATGGTAGGAACTGACCGGCCTTACGATCGTAGCGGGACAACTCACCTCTCAATTGCTCGCCGATGAGGTAAAGCTTCTCGCCGCCGGGACTCACGAAGGGGGCCAACGAGTGCATTTGTCCACTTGTCAGCTGCACCGGTTGTTCTTTTCCGGGGGCAAGAGCCCAAATTTCCGTCTTTCCTTCGTGCGTTGCCTGGAAGACGAAATACTTACCATTCGGTGTCCAATTGCCGCAGCACTCGGACGCTCGCTGGTCCCAAGCTGCTAGCAAGCGTTGTGCCCCTTTTGCCGGTAGCAAAACCTCCCACAACGATGATTGTCCGGTCGCCTTATCGAAAACGGTTAGCCGGAGACGGGAACCGTCAGGCGACCATCGCAACCATGAACCGGTACCAGGCAACGTCGCAAGTTGTTTTGCGTCGCTGCCATCGCTTCGAGCGCGATACACTACCGTACCATCAACGAATGCCATCTCACGTCCATCTGGAGACCAAGTTGCGGTGTCTGCAGCGGTCCGACCGGCACGCCTGAGCGCTTCTCCCGGCAGCGACAAAATCCAGAGGGGAGGCGCGGAGCCGGCGTCCCCAGGGGTACCTGAGGCTGAGGTCTCAGGACCCGACGATCCAACGAACAATTCGCTTCGATTCGGAGCTATATCCAGGATGTATGGGGCTTGTAGCGGAATCGGTAGGGACGTCACCTCGCCGCCGCTCACTGAAGCTTGAGCCAGCGTGAAGTGATTCCTGGCCCCCTCGCCAAAGTAGAGCCTGACTCCATCGCTCACGATGGGCCCCTGTTTTGCGCGGCCATCGTTGGTGATCTGCACAAAATTTGAAGCGTGAAGGCTTTGAGGACGCCGGTACGCCACCATCAGGGCAGCGATTACGAGCGATCCAACGATCGCGTAAATGATGCGGCTTAGGCGTAAGCGGTTTGTGGCCTGAGGCTGCTTGCCCTGGGCTGCTGGTGTCGCAGACTGGGCTCTTTCGCTCGCCATCACCGGAATCAAAAGCCGATAACCCCGCTTCGGCACGGTCTCGATAACCGGTTCCTCACCATTCCCAAGGATCTTCCGCAACTGCGAGATATTTTGCGTAAGTACCAAGTCCTCGACGAAGGCTGTCGGCCCATACACGCCTCATGAACTCTTCTTTGGTGACCAGACGGCCGGCATTCTCCACGAGCAGGAGGAGGGTGTCGAAAAGCTTGGGACCTAAGGGAACGGCAGAGCCATTGCGCAGCAGCAAGTGCTCGGCGGGCTCTAAACGCCATTCACCAAACTCATAAACCCTGTCGACGGAAACGGCCATAAGTAGCTCCTCTGGGGCAGTTCTCAGGATTTTATCAGCAAAGTTTCAGAGTTTCGTCAGGACATACGACGCAAAACTCGGTATTCACAGACTCGTTCGCGGAGCGGCCGACAGATCTTTCCACAGCACCGCGAAAGCTTCGGCTGCTCCAGCACTGGAGGAACGATGGCCACGACCTTAGCTCAACAGCAATGTTCGGTTCCCGCCACCAGCAATCTGCATGGCAGACGAGTTCGATCATGTCTTTTTCCCTGGCGTCGCCTGGCTCATGCTGATTATAGTTTTTGTGGGCTTCGCGCCTAGCTATTACCTCGCCGGATCCCTCCGCGCGCCGCTGCCCAGCCTCGCGATTCATGTGCATGCCATAGTGTTTTCTTGCTGGATTCTGCTGCTGATTGCGCAGACATCCTTGACGGTTGCAGGGCGGGTCGATATTCATCGCCGACTTGGCATCGCCGGCTTCATTTTGGCTAGCTCGATGCTAATTGTGGGGGTATGGGCAGGAACCGACCAGTTGGCACGCGAATCCCACGTGCGCGACCCACTGGGATTTTATATTTTCCCGCTTGCGAATGTTGTCGCGTTCGCAGTACTGATGGTGTTCGCTTACCGCGCACGGTTTGATTCCGCAGCGCACAAACGGCTGATAATCGTGGCTTCGACGGCGCTGATGGCCGCTCCCATTGCTCGTTGGCATTTCCACGGGTTCCTTCACACGAGGGCGTTTGGCATGAGCGCGATAATGGGAGAGCGACTGTCCTACATCTTCATTCTGCTGCTCATTGCCTACGATCTCTGGGCAACGCGGCGGGTCCACCGCGCTACAGTTTGGGCTGGTGCTTTCCTTATCATCTTTCAGCAGTTAGCGCTTTACTTCGGAAGAACATGGGTTTGGCATGCTTTCGCTGGATGGGTACAGACTATGGCTCGAAGATGAGAGAAAAGGGAACGGGAAACTCGAGCGTCGCTGACACAATGCGGCGCCACGACAGATCAGTACCGAAAACAGTCTTGTGTCCGCAAACTAAACCAGTTCGTGGATGGTTGACAATGCGGAAGTAATGGGCGTCGTTCAGTGCTTCATCGCGCCATTCAGAGACGGTGCTCGAGGATGGAGACGAGTTCTTAGTGACCTGGAGCTGCGGGCGAAGGCGGGGGCGTGGCGAAGAGGTTCTGAGAGGCTTCGCGGGCGGTGGGGAAGATTTTTACGAGGCGGTCGACGTGGGTTAGTTTGAGGGAGGTGCCGACCACTCCGGAGACGCCGGCGAGGTGCAGGGTGCCGCCTACCATGCGCAGGCGCGAGAGACATTTCACGACTCGGCCGACGCCGTCGCTGTCAATTTTGGTGAGTTGGGAGAGATCGAGGACGACGCGGGTTTGTTTTTCTTTCAAGAGGTCGTCCATGGCTAGCTCCAGGCGTTTGCATTCGACACCCATCTGAAGCGGGCCCTTCAGCTCCAGGACAACTACGCCAGGGTTGAACTCTTTTCGGGTGATTTCCACGAGGAGCCTCCGTGGTGCGGCGCGATTTCAGCGCTGGAAAATCGGTATTGGAAATAAAGCAAAGAATTGCGGAGTTGTCCAGTCCGGGAGCGGCGGGAACTCAAGCGCCGGCGACGCTCTCTGAGGATTCGTCTGCTTCGCAGGGAAATTCGCGAATGGCGCGCACGCAGCCGTTGAGCGCGTCGAGCAGGGAATTGCCCCATCCTGAGGGGAGGAAGGGGCCTAGTTTTTGGTTGACGGGTTTGTCGGCCTGGCCAAAGAAGCGGGCGTACTGGCCGGGTGGTGGGGCCACGTATTCCTTTACGGTGATGGTGAAGGTCACCTCTTCGCCGCTTACGCACTTCTTGAAGGAGAAGAAGTGGAGTTGGGCTAGCTCTTCGGAAACGTTCTTTTGGGCGAATTGCCAGTCGGCCACAGAGTCCTCCGGGGGTTCATGGAATTGCGGTTGCTTGCGCGTAGATGTGGGAACACGCGCATCTTAGGCTGCGGGGTGGGGCAAGTCAACGCGGGGGATGGGGACTGAAGTCCAAAACCCGCACCCTTAGACATCAGAAGGGGGCGGCACCCGGCGTCGCCCCTGCAGAGGTGAGGGACACAGCCAGGAATGGCTGTGCCACGGTGGGCTGCAGTTTGGGTGCAGTCTGGTATCATGCCGGACATGGCGGGCACTGATTTTCTGGCGGGTCAAACTTTTTCGCATTACATCGTTAGCCGCAAATTGGGTAGTGGCGGCATGGGTGTGGTCTATGAGGCTGAGGATACCCGGCTGGGGCGGAGGGTTGCGCTGAAGTTTTTGCCGGATGCGATGGCGCAGGATTCACAGTTGCTGGAAAGATTTCAGCGGGAGGCGCGGGCGGCTTCAGCTTTGAACCATCCGAATATTTGCACGATTCACGCGATCGAGCAGCATGAGCGGCAGCATTTTATCGTGATGGAATTGCTGGAGGGACAGACGCTCGGCGAGATGATGGGGCGGCAGCCGTTTGTGATCGAGAAGCTGCTGACGCTGGCGATCCAGATGACGGACGCGCTGGAGTCGGCGCATTCGAAAGGGATCGTGCACCGGGACATTAAGCCCGCGAACATTTTTGTGACCACGCGGGGGCAGGTGAAGATATTGGATTTTGGTCTGGCGAAAATCGAGCTGCTGAGTGCGGTGGGTGATCCGAACTCGAGTCCTTCGAGAATGGAGACATTCGTCGGGCAGGAACTGACATCGCCGGGATCTTCGGTGGGAACGGTGACCTATATGTCGCCGGAGCAGGCGCGTGGGCAGTTGGTGGATGCGCGGACGGACCTGTTTTCGGTGGGGACCGTTCTGTATCAGATGGCTACCGGGACTTTGCCGTTTCGAGGGGACACGTCGGCGGTGATTTTCGATGCGATTTTGAATCGTGATCCGATTCCGGCGGTGCAGGTGAATTCGGCTTTGCCCGCGGAATTGGGGAGGTTGCTGGATAAGCTGCTGGAGAAGGACCGGAATTTGCGGTGCCAGTCGGCTACGGAATTGAAGACGGATCTCAATCGATTGAAGCGCGATCTGGATTCCGGGCAGAAGCGGGCGGCGGAGGTTACCGAGTCGCGGTCGGGAGTTGCGAAGCAGGGGCCGAAGTCGCTGGCGGTGCTTTATTTCGAAAATCTGAGCGGGGCTAAGGAAGACGAATATCTGCGGGACGGAATTACCGAGGACATCATTACGGAGCTTTCGAAGATTCGCGGGTTGAATACGTTTTCGCGGCCTACGGTGCTGGCTTTTCGCGATAAGCAAGTGACTCCGCTTCAGATTGGGCAGCAGTTGCATGCCGCTTACGTATTGACCGGGAGTTTGCGGCGGGCGGGGAACCGGCTGCGGATCAACACGCAGCTGGTCGATACGCAGACGGATTTTCCGATGTGGTCGGAGCGATACGACCGGGAAATGAAGGATGTATTCGAGGTGCAGGACGAGATCGCGCGGAAAATTGCGGAGGCTTTGCGGGTGACGCTTTCGCCGCAAGAGCTGGAAGCGCTGGCGGTGAAGCCTACCGAAAATCTCCAGGCTTACGATCTGTATTTGCGGGGGAAGAGATACGCGCGGCGGCAGACGCGGCAGGATCTGGAGTTTGCGCTGCAAATGTTCGAGAACGCGGTGGCGATCGACGCGAGTTTTGCGTTAGCGTACGCGGCTTGCGCGAACGCCTGCGCGATGTTTTTTTGTAATTTCAGCCGGGACGCTGTGTGGGTGGAACGCGCGCGCGAGGCTTCTGGCAAGGCGGTGGCGCTGCGCTGGGATTTGCCGGAGGTGCAGGTCAGCCAGGCGTGGGTGTTGTATGCGACGGGTCTACATGATGAGGCGGTGCGCATGCTGCGCAAGGCGATCGAACGAAAGAGGGATTGCGAAGGGGCTTACTATTTGCTTTGCCGGGCGCTGTTTTCGGCTGGGCGGTATCAGGAGATTCTGGATGTGATGGAAGTCGCGCTGGAAGCCAGCGGCGAGGATTATAACGTTTATGTGCCGGTGGGGAATGCGCTGGGAGCGCTGGGAAAATCGGAGCTGCGGAAAAATATTGTGCAGCGGCGAATGGCGGCGCTGGAAAATCACCTGAAGCAGGTGCCGGAGGATGCGCGGGCGCGGATTTTGCTTGGCGGGGATTATGCGGATATGGGTCGCGAGGAGGATGCGCTGCGGGAGACCGGGCTGGCGATTACCTTGCGCGCGAATGAGGCTTCGATTCTTTATAACGCGGCTTGTAACTATTGCGGGTTGAAGAGGAAGGCTGAGGCTTTGGATGCGCTTCGGAAGGCCTGGGATGGCGGGTTTAAGGATGCTACCTGGGCGCGGCGGGATCCGGATTTGGCTTTGATTCATGATGATCCGGAGTTTCAGCGGATGTATCCGGCTGGTTAGAAATTAGAGTGAGTTCGAGAAAGAAAGACCCAGGTTCAAAAGGCGAACCTGGGGCACCCGGCGAGAAGCAGATCCCTCACCCCGCTGAAAGGCGCGAGGTTCGGGATGACAACTGGCTGGGGTGGCGTTCTGCAACCCGGTCAGCGCGCTCTAAATGTGGTTGAAGAGGAGCGGGGCGCCTAGTTTTGAGGTGTAGTTGGGGCGATAGCGCTCGGTGTTGTAGAGCGTGGCGATGTCGACTTTGCGCGCGCCGAGCGATGAGGCGGGTAACGGGGCGTGGGCGTAGCAGCCGTTTTGGACGGCGACCATGCGGCCGGTTACGCCGTCGAAGAGCATCTCCACGGCGATGTTGGCGAAGGTGATGGCGACGAGTTGATCGATGGCGTCGGGCTCGCCGCTGCGCAAGTCGTAGGTTAGATCGCTGATCATGATTTCGTCGCCGGTGCGGCGGCGGATTTCGTCGGCTAGGACCTGGCCGATGTCAGCCTTTTTGCGGTGGCCGTAGGCGTCGGCTTCGCCGACTTCGGCTACGCTGCCTTGTTTCCAGACGGCGCCTTCGGAAACGATCACCAGCGCGTAGTGGCTGAGATTATCCTGCTTGTCGTGGGAGAGGATTTCGGCGACGTGGTCGAGATCGAACGGATATTCGGGGATCAGGCAGCGGGTGGAGGTGACGTAGGCGGTGTAAAGGGCGGTGAAGCCGGCATCGCGGCCGAAGATACGGAAAACGCCGATGCGTTCGTGGGAGCCGAGGGTGGTGCGCTGGCGGGTGATCAATTCTTTGGCGCGGGTGATGGCGGTGGAGAAGCCGATGCAGTATTCGGTGCCTTGGACGTCGTTGTCCATGGTCTTGGGAATGGCGATTACGGGCATGCCTGCGGCGGAGAGCGCGGCGGAGAAACTGAGCGTGTCGTCGCCGCCGATGGTGACCAGGCAGCCTATGCCGAGGCGGTCGAGATTTTCCAGGACGATGGGAGTGAAGTCGTAGTATTTGCCGTCGAAGGGAAGTTTTTTGATGCGGTCGGGGTGAATGTGGGCAGGAAGTTTGTTCGCGGCCATTTTGCGGGGGTTGGTGCGGGAGGTGTGCAGGACGGTGCCGCCGGTGCGGTCGATGGTGCGGGTATTTTCGCGGGTGAGCGGGCGAATGTAGATGGGATCTTCGTTGGAGTCGGCCATGTGGGTCAGGCCTTCCCAGCCTTTGCGAATGCCGATGACCTGGCGGCCCATTTCTTTCGCGCGATAGACGACGGACTTGATTACGGGATTCAAGCCCGGCACGTCGCCGCCGCCTGTCAGAATTCCGATATTATTTTTCGCAGCCACGAATAAACTCTCCTCGTCGCGAATGATTTTGTCTTGGCGCGGCCCTTTTCAATGAATGGGAGCGCGGGCGACCTTGTATTTTGGCATAAACCCGGCGTAACAATGTGGCTCGAAAAAAGATTTCGTGAGCGTGAGGAAAACTGTTTGCAAACCGGGGAATTGCCGCTAGGCTATGCGTCGCTGAGGTGAATCGATGGCGGCTAGCGGGGCGTCTGCGGCGAAAAGCGGGTTGGGGAGTACCTTGCGGCGGGATAGTTGGTGGGTGGAAATTCTGCCGGTGATTGTGGTGCTGGGGGGATTTGGGCTCTACGCGACGCTGCGGGCGTTTGAGGGGAAATTTTATGAATGGGGACCTTACCTGTCGCCATTTTATTCGCCCTTGATTGATGCGAATCATCGCTGGTGGAAGTGGTCGCCGGCGATTTTGATTTTAGGCGGACCGCTGAGCTTTCGGGCTACTTGCTACTACTACCGGAAAGCGTACTACCGGGCGTTTTTTTTGGATCCTCCGTCTTGCGCCGTAGGTGAGCCGAAGCGCTCTTACAGCGGCGAAACTAAGTTTCCCTTCATCCTGCAAAACTTGCACCGGTACGCTTTGTATCTCGCGATTATTTTCCTGGCGTTCCTGTGGAAGGACGCGTTTCACGCCTTCTTTTTTGACGGAAAATTCGGGATGGGCGTGGGGACGCTGGTGCTCTTGGTCAATGTTTGTTTGCTGTCGATCTACACGCTGTCTTGTCATTCGTTGCGGCATTTGGCCGGCGGCAGGTTAGATTGCTTTTCGTGCGCTACGTTTGGCAAACCTCGATTTGGGGTATGGCGGGGACTCACATTCTTGAATGAGCGGCACATGTTGTTTGCCTGGGTGAGTTTGTTTTCGGTGGGATTTGCGGATTTTTATGTGCGGCTGGTGTCGAGCGGGGCGATTCAGGATGTGAGGATCTTTTGAGCGATCGATTCGAAACACACGAACACGATGTGTTGGTGATTGGGGCGGGCGGCGCGGGTTTGCGGGCGGCGATTGAGGCTTTGGCGCAGGGCGTGTCGGTGGGCGTGGTGAGCAAGTCGCTGCTGGGAAAGGCGCACACGGTGATGGCGGAAGGCGGAATCGCTGCGGCGATGTGCAACGTGGATTCGGCGGACGGTTGGAAGCCGCACTTCCGGGACACCATGCGCGGCGGGAAAATGTTGAATAACTGGCGCATGGCGCAGCTTCATGCGCAGGAGGCGCCGGAACGCGTGCGGGAGTTAGAGCATTGGGGCGCGGTTTTCGACCGGACGGCGGACGGAAACATTTTGCAGCGTGCGTTTGGTGGGCACACGTATAAGCGGTTGTGCCACGTCGGCGATCGCACCGGACTGGAGATGATTCGGACGCTGCAGGATCGCGGGGTGCAGCTGGGCTTTGACGTGTACATGGAGTGCACGATTGTGCGGCTGCTGACCGATGGAGAGAAGTGCGTCGGAGCGATTGGATATTGGCGCGAGCAGGGGAGATTTGTTGTTTTCAAGGCGAAATCGGTGGTGATGGCTACCGGAGGGATCGGGAAGGCTTGGCCGATTACGTCGAACTCGTGGGAATACACGGGCGATGGAATGGCGCTGGCTTATGAGGCTGGGGCGGAGTTGATGGACCTGGAGTTTGTGCAATTTCATCCGACGGGGATGGTTTGGCCGCCGGGCGTGCAGGGGATTTTGGTTACGGAGGCGGTGCGCGGCGAAGGCGGGATTCTGCGCAACAAATTGGGCGAGCGCTTTATGGAAAAGTACGACCCGAAGCGCATGGAGCTTTCGACGCGGGACGTGGTGGCAAGGTCGATTTATACGGAAGTGAAAGAGGGGCGGGGGACGGAGCACGGCGGGGCGTACCTGGATATTTCGCACAAGCCGGCGGAGTACGTGAAGAAGAAATTGCCGAGCATGTATCACCAGTTTAAAGAGTTGGCGGATGTGGATATTACCAAGGGGCCCATGGAAGTGGGGCCGACTTGCCACTACGTGATGGGCGGAATTCGCGTGGAGGCGGAGACCGCGCAGAGCACCTTGCCGGGGTTGTTTGCCGCGGGGGAGGCGGCGGCGGGGTTGCACGGGGCGAATCGACTGGGCGGGAATTCGTTGTCGGATTTGCTGGTGTTTGGGCGGCGGGCTGGTTTGGCGGCGGCGAAACATGCCAAGGAAGTTTCGGCGCCTAACATTGACCCGGCGCAGATTGATGCGGCGGAAAAATATGCGTTGGCGCCGTTTCAACGGTCGGCTGGCGAGAGTCCTTATGCGATTCATCGCGATTTGCAAACGACGATGCAGAGTCTGGTGGGAATTTACCGGACGCGTGAGGATGTGCAGAAGGCTTTGGTGGAATTGGGGAAGCTTAATGAGCGGTGGACGCACACTAGCGTGGAAGGTTCGCGGATGTTTAATCCGGGTTGGCATCTGGCGCTGGATTTGAAGTCGATGCTGACGATTTCGGAGGCGGTGGCGCGGAGTGCGTTGGTACGGGAGGAGAGCCGCGGGGCGCATAGCCGGATTGACTTTCCGGAGCTCAGCGCGGACTGGGGCACGAAGAATAACATCGTCAAGAGAGAGGCTTCAGGGATGACGCTGCGGCAGGATGTGAAGCCTGCATTGCCGGCGGATTTGCAGCAGGTATTGGATGAGGATAAGGGATGAACGTGGGGAATAGGTGGTTCACCCGTGCGTATGGGTGGTGTGTTATCTAAACCCCGCCCTCTCGGAGAGGGCGGCTACAGGTTCGCTACCTTGGGCATGGCAGCTAAAGAGTGACGCAAAGGGCAAAAGATTTAACACAGAGGGCGCGGAGGTCGGAGCACAGAGGTCACGGAGAGTTGGGAACTTTTGGCGTGGCTGCGACGCCAATCTGGATGGGGCTCGGAGTTTAGAGGTGAAAACGCCATGGAAAATGCTGGCTCCTGTGGAGGCTGGGCGCGAATATGTCGCGCTGTTGAGTTATTTGCCGCTGCGATCGTATCTCAAGATCCCGCTGTTTGCGCGCTTCAGTTATGCGGTTCAGCGGCAGATGCTGGCGAGTCCGGGAGCGGTCGGCTACTCGATGCGAGCGAAGCTGTTGAGCCGGCAATTCTGGACACTGTCGGTTTGGGAGAGTGATCGCGCGTTGATGGAATTTGTGGCGAAGGTGCCACACGGTGAAATCATGAAGGCTTTGGCACCCCATATGGGTGCTACGGCTTTCACTCGTTGGAAGATACTGGGCTCGGGCATTCCTCCGCGGTGGGACGATGCCGACCGGCGCTCAGCACAGGGGAGCTAGGCTATGGCCGACGCAGTGCTTAACGTTTTTCGTGGTGACAAGAATGGCGGCGCGGCCGTCGATTACAAGGTGCCCATTGCACCGGGAATGGTAGTGCTCGATGCGCTGCACTACATTCAGGGGCACCTTTCGCAGGATCTCGCGGTCCGTTGGAACTGCAAGGCCGGGAAATGCGGGTCGTGCTCGGCGGAGGTGAATGGAAGGCCGCGGCTTACCTGCAAGACGCGGATGGATGCGTTGCCTAAGGATGAGCCGATTACGGTGAGACCACTGAAAACATTTCCTGTGATTAAGGATTTGGTCACCGACGTCTCCTGGAACTACCAGGTGAACAAGAAGATTCCACCGTTTCAGCCGAAGCCTGGGACGGACTGGAAGTTTGATCAAGAAGATGCCGACCGAGTGCAGGAATTTCGAAAGTGTATTGAGTGCTTCTTGTGCCAGAACGTTTGCCACGTTCTGCGCGATCATGACAAAAAGGCGCAGTTTGGCGGGCCGAGATTTTTTGTACGCGTAGCGGGACTCGAGATGCATCCGCTGGATGGAGTTTCGCGCTTGAAGATGCTGAAGGACGAGTTGGGGCTGGGCTATTGCAATATTACGAAGTGCTGCACGGAGGTTTGTCCCGAGGACATCCATATCACCGACAACGCCATCATTCCGCTGAAGGAGCGCGTTGTGGACCGGTATTACGATCCGCTGGTGTGGATCGCGCGAAAGATCCGCGGAGCGCCGGATAGCTAGAAGCCAGGCGTTACGGAAGGAGGCTATATGGATCTGAAGCTGAAGACCATCTCCAAATCGGGAATCGGCGAGGCCATCGCTAAAGCGGAGTTGTATCGATATTTGAATGAACCGGAAGAGGCGGAATCGATTTGCCGCGACATTCTGGTGGCCGATCCGAATCATATGCTGGCGACTGCGAACCTTGGGCCTGACCATCACCGACCAGTTCACCGGTGGTCCTGGCGATCGTTACGCCGAGGTGGAAAAAATCTTTCAAGGATTGAAAGATCCGTACGAGCAGAATTACTACACCGGTTTGCTCTGCGAGCGTCGCGTGAAGGCGCAGTTGCGCGCGGGCCGCGCGCCGCATACGTTACTGCCACTGCTGGAGCGAGCGCTGCAATGTTTTGCGGAAGCGGAACGAATTCATCCTCCCGGCAACGACGATGCGATTTTGCGTTGGAATCGATGTGTACGGCTCTTGCAGAGCCACCCGGAGTTTGAGTCGGAAGAAGTCGCTTCGCTGGAAGCCTGGGATAGCCCGCCGGCCTGAAGGCAAACCGAAAAGCCAGCCCTCAGCGGCTGAAGCCGGTCGATAGCATGCCCTTACGGCACGGCTAAACAGCTGCGGAAAAATGGCGGGAGAGAAGCTGCTCCGATGTTTGGAGGGTGCCTGGGTTGACGCCGGGCGGGGCAAGCCCCGCCTCTACAAGGGATTAGGAAGCCTGACGAGTGGCACGGCCAAAGCCGTGCCCTGACGTTGTCGCACAGACTCCCAAAGGCGCCACCGCAATGTTAATTGTTATTTCACGACCGATAGCTCAATCGCGGACGCGTTTTGTTTGGAGTGATAGACGCGCTCGGTGGCCTTCTGAAAGTCGGTTTCGGTTGCGTCGGGAATATTGATGAACTTTTGGGGATTTCGGTCCACGAGTGGGAACCAGGAGCTTTGGATCTGCACCATGATGCGGTGTCCCCGGCCGAAAGTGTGATTGATATCCGGCAGTGAGAAATTTATCGCGGCTGGCTGCCCGGGAACGAAGGGTTCCGGTTTCTCGAAGCTGTTGCGGAATTTCCCTCGGAAGGGTTCGCCACGAAGCAGTTGCTGGTACCCGCCCATTTCCACTTCTTTTGGATTTGGATTGGGGTTGGGAAAGTCGGTTGGATACACATCGATGATCTTCACGTCGAAGTCGGAGTCGGTACCGGAGGTGGAGACCCACAGGTGCGGTGAGACCGGGCCGGCGACGGTGATGTTTTCTTCCAGGGGCGCCGTTTGGTACACCAGAACGTCGGGACGCTTGGCGGCGAAGCGCTGATCGGCGTCCATGTAGATTTGGGGAACCTCGGTCGCAGGGAAATCAATGAAGGGAACCGGGTGTGCCGGATCGCTGATGTACTCGTCGAATGAGGATTGAGAATCGTTGGCGGCGTCGAAGGAGAGTACCCCGCCAGCGTGCAAATACAACGTGCGGGCCTGGAGATTTTTCGGTGGCCACGAATCGTACTTCCGCCAGACATTTGTCCCAGTCTCGAACATGTAAGCGGTGGGAAGCCTGGGATCCGCCGCGCCCTTCAGGTACTGGCGGAAGAATGGGAGCAGGATGTGTTCGTTGTAGAAGTCGGAAGTCTTCGAGGCAAAGTTGACGTCGCCCAAGGTTTCGCCGTCGGTACGGTCCCAGCCGCCGTGGACCCACGGTCCGTATACGAGTTTTGTGGATGTTGCAGGGTTGGCGTCCGCGACGGCGCGAAAGACTTTTTGTGGCCCGACGATATCTTCGGCGTCAAACAAGCCGCCGACGACGAGGACGGCGCAGTGGACGTTTTTCAGGTGCGCTGAAATATTGCGGGCTTTCCAGAAGTCATCGTAGGTGGAATGGGTCACTTGGTCGTCCCAGTAGGAGACCTTCTGCTTCAGGAGCTTTCGCGCATTGGAAAGCGGGCCCATGCGCAGGAAGTATTCGTATCCGTCGGTCGTGCCGTAATCGAAACGGCGATAGGGCGGTAGCGGCGCAATTTCGGTGCGGGGCTTGAAGAACGTATAGAACCCGAAATTGGCTGCCAGCATGAATCCGCCGTTGTGGTAGGCGTCGTCGCCCATAAACAGATCGGTCACCGGGGCTTGGGGGGAGGCGGCTTTCAATGCGGGATGAGAGTCGATGATTCCGGCTGCGACATAAAATCCAGGGTAGGAAATGCCCCACATACCGGCGTTGCCGTTGTTGTTCGGAATGTTATGTAGTAGCCATTCGATCGTGTCGTAGGTGTCGGTGCTTTCGTCGACGTCGGTCGGCGACTTCTTGACGTCTTTGTGGGGAGTCATTTCGGCGAAGGTGCCCTCGGACATGGACCTGCCGCGCACATCCTGCTCCACGAAGATGAAGCCGTCGCGCAGGAAGCTAGAGCCTGGGCCCAGGCGCTTTGGGTAATGGTCCACGCCGTAGGGCGCGATGCCGTAGGGCGTCCGCGAGAGCAAGAACGGATAGGTTTGCGACGTGTCTTTGGGTGAATAAACCGCGGTGAAGAGCTTCACGCCGTCGCGCATGGGGATGCGAACTTCGTACTTTGTGTAGTGCGCGCGAATCTCACGCTCGTTGTCCTCGGACTGCGCTTGTGTGCCCGTGCGCGCCGCCGGAGAAAAGCTCAGGATGCCGATGAGTGCGGCGCAGCACGTCACACCCGCGGCGAGATGTTTTACGAGGCGCATGAAATTCCTTTGAGAATTTGTGGGGCGCGCAAGATGCGTAACGATACGTGCCGCCGCCCCTGAGTATTAACGAGTAATAAATTTTGCTGCTGCGAGGCCACTAATTTTTCGCCGTCGATCCCGCGGAAAGATTTGCCGCGGCATCGCTCAACTTCAGGACCAGAACGTGTCCGTCGGAGTGGAAGCTTCCGCCGGTGGCGGTCTTCGCTTCTTTCATCGGATTGTCCGGGAGATAGTGCGTGACTTCGGAGACCAGCCCGGTGCCCGTTAGAGTTTTCTCGACAAAGTTGCGCTCGAGGTCGATATCCGGATCGATCTTGTGAGTAATGCCGTTGTTGCGCTGATCTTTCTCGAAGCCGATGTCGTGGGTGGCCGCGCCGACCCACACGACGTGGCCATTCACCTGGAATGGCGCCTTCCATATGCGCAGGTGATTGCGCGACGCCACTACCTGTATCGGCTCAGCGTGCGCCCAACCGTAATCCTGCTGCCGGCCGAATAGATAGAGCGGGCTCATGGGCATCGTCAAATACGATTCTTTCGACATGCTTACGATCAAACCTTGAAGAATCGTGTCTTTCACATCGGCATCGACTTTTACCCAGCCCGCGGTGGTGAACACTTTTTGCATCGCGGCTTCCGAACCGATGATCAGGAAGTTGACCATGTCGCCGGGATCGCCCGCTTTGTCTGCGATGCGTCGCGGAATCCGCGAAAACAGGGAGGTGTCGATTCCAGGCATGGTGTCGACTTGCTTCACCGCAAGAAATCCGGAATCGGGCGGGTAGATTTCCACGCGAACGGTGTAGGTGCCGTCGCCAGTGTCCACGCTCATCTGGTTGACGCCGATCGAAAGCAAGCCGCCGGAATAAGAGATGACGTTGCAGTGCGCGCCGATTAGAAAGGGTTGCGCGGTCGCCGCATCGCCCACGCGGCCGATGACTGCGCCGCGACCTGCTGCGTTGTAGGGAAGGATGCGAATCAAGTCCTTGAAGCCGCGCGTGAGACCTTCTGGCCCGGCGTCGGTCGGGGAATCCGCGTAGTGCATTTTGCCGGTTGCGGTGGCGACGACGTGCTCGCCCGGCTGTACGGTGATTCCGGTTTCGGTCCAAAGCTGATCGCCAGTTAGCTGAATCTCCTGTGAGAGCCGGCGCTTGCCGGTCGGCGGCGTTTGCGCGGGGGCCGCCGTCTGAGCAGAAGTCGTTGATTGCGCTTGGGGAGCGCTGTCGCTGCGAACGAGTTGCGCCTGCGAGGTGCCCGGGGAAGATTCCGGCGGACAGGGCGCTCGCAACCCAAATCACGGACTGCCTCATCCAACTTTTGTGCATAGGATCAGTCCATCCTTGCGTACAGCTGTCGACATACGAATTAGCCCAGTGTTAGCAGATGCGCGTTCGGAGACGCAAGCGTTGGCCGGATGGATCCAAACGATGCTTGGTCGCGATTCCTTGACGAATCGCTGCATCGCCTTGTATGGTCAAATCGTGCATTGCGGCGATGCCAGCAATGCAGAGGCTGCGCAATAAGGGTGCACCGAATTTCACGAGATCTGGTCCGAATCAGAGTCACGGCGAATTCCATGAATAAAGCTTTGCGCCGGATTGCGTTCGGGTTTTGCTGGACCGTTGTGATGCTGCCGACAGCAAGCCGGGCGCAGACGCAGCCTCCGACGCAGTCCCCAGCGCCCGCGCAGGCGCCGGCCGCCGCTCCAGCTCCAGGACCGCAAGCACGCCTGGGGCTGCGCGACGCCCCGGTCACCAACGTAAGCGTGGACGGCAGCGAGGCCATGTTCACGACTATGTGCGCCTTGCTCGCGGCCGGATTCGAAGCCAACGTCAGCTCTGAAAACTGGACGCCGATGCGCGCGCAGCTTCGCGACCGGATGCAACACCAGCAAGGGCCGGCTGTCGATGCCGTTCGCGAATTCTACAAGCGCCACGAACTCGCCGATCCCGGTGCGATGCTCTCGCAATACGTCTGGTTTGGTTTGGTGTCCGGCCCAGCGCCGAAATTTACTCCAACATTGCGTCGCGACGAATTGCCTCCCGAAGTGATCGCGCTCGAAGGATTCAGCGAAATCCTTTCCGCGTACTATGTGGAGCAGCACATCGGCAGGCTGTGGGTGCAAGTGCAGCCGGTTTACAACCACGAGATCGACGAGATTCACGACTCGGTGTCGCAGATCGTGTTTGTGGCGACGAACTATTTACGCCAACTCGCCAGTCCAGGAGACCCTCGCACGTTCACGATCATCGTCGAGCCGCTGGTGGGGCGCATCACCAACGTGCGCAATTTTCAGGATCACTACGCGATTGTGCTCAGTGGTTCGGCCGACGTGCCCGTCGATGTGGTTCGCCACGCGTTCCTGCATTTCCTGCTGGATCCTTTGCCGCTCCAATATCCGCATGTGATCGCTGCCAAGCGGCCGATCTTCGATGTCGCCGTGCGCGCGCCGCGGTTGACTCCGGACTTGCGAGATGATTTGCCATCGTACTTTGCCGAGTGCCTGGTTCGCGCGGTGGAGCTGAAATTGAAACGCATGTCGCCCAGCGAGCGAGAAGCTGCGATCGATACGGACGACACGGACGGCTATGTGTTGGTGCGGCCGCTGTTCAAGGCCTTGGCGGGCTTCGAAGGCGCCGAGCCGTCGATGAAACTCTATTTCCCGGACATGGTGCGCAGCATCGACGCCAATGCGGAGGTAAAGCGCGCGCAGGCGTTGAAGTTTGCTTCCGGGGACAGCGCGCCGAAGCACGGAGATACTTCGGCGGAACAGGTGGCGCGACAACGAAAGCCGCAGCCGACGACCATTCCCAACGATTCCGACGCCATCGCGGACCTTACCGAAGGAGAGCGTCGCATCGCGGAAAAAAATCCGCGTGCCGCGGAAGCTTCGTTTCAGCGGGTGCTTGCGAAATATCCGGATCAGCCGCGCGCGTGGTACGGAATCGGTTTGGTGGCGTTGCTGGATCGCGACGCTGTCCGCGCCAAGGAAGTTTTTGGCCGCCTGACCACCGGGGAGCACGCGGCGAATGGGGATCCCATGGTGCTCACGTGGTCCCATATCTATCTGGCGCGCATCTATGATGATGAGGGCCAGCCGGAGCAGGCGAAAACGGAGTATCAAGCTGCGCTGGCTGTCAACGGTGGCCCGGAGCAAGCCAAGCAAGCCGCGCAGAAGGGGCTGGCGGCATTTGGCGCTGAAAAACGATCGGAGCGGCCGTAAACGGATTCGAGCGATCTCAGCTGGGGAAAATAACTCCTGCCAGGAGCCCACAAAAAGCTCACGGTCTGTGGCTGTGAGTATTGGCCCATGGGACTTCGGCGGAATCTGATTAGGAGGAAATCATGACACGGAATTTGAATCGATGGGCGAGCGCGCCAGCGCTCGCGACAATGACAATCCTGTTCTGTGGGCCGGGTCTCTTGGCGGCTCGCGGAGCGCAAAGCAGTCCGCAAGGAGCCCAGAGTACACCCGCTCAGCAACCGCAGCCGGCGGACAAGGACAAGCAGCCTGCTCCGCTAGCCATGGATTCGCCGCAATCGGGAACCGCGGCCGCCGCGGCTCCGGTGGCGGCACCGAGCGCGGAAGAGGAAGCGGCTTTTAAAGCCTTTCAGGCGGTGCCGCCGAATGATATCGACAAGCGAATCCCGATGGCGGAGCAATTCCTGCAAAAGTATCCGCAGAGCCGCTACCGGCCGGTGATGTATCAGACCCTGGTGTCCGGGTATCTTGCGAAGCAGGAAGTGCCAAAGATGCTGGACGCCGGCGAGAAAGAAATCGCGCTGAATCCCAACGATGCGCCGGTGCTTGGGCTTATGGGGCAAACGTTGGCTCGCACGGTCAACGCGAAATCCCCCAATGCGATGGAGCAGCTTAATAAAGCGGAGCAATACTCCAAGCGTGCGATTGAAGTGACGCCGACGCTGCCGAAGCCTCCCGAGCTCACGGACGAGCAGTTCGTGGCCGCGAAAAACAATGCGCTGGAGATGGCGTACAGCGGCTTGGGTCTGGTTTATCTTCAAAAGGGAAAATTCACGGACGCGATTCCGGCGCTTGAGAATTCGGTGAAAGCGGACAATCACCCGGAGCCCGACCCGGTGAATTGGTACTTGCTCGGCTTGGCCAACGAGAAGGCCTCGCATTTTGACGCGGCCGTCGCGGCGTATACGAAATGCGCCGCCATTCAAAGCTCGCTGCAGCCAAACTGCAAGCAGGGCATTGAATCGGCCAAGAAAGCCAGCTCCACGCAGCTTAGCGCTCCGAACTGAGCATGACGGCGCCGGCCGGAATCGTTCCCGCGATGACAGGTAACAGAGAGCAGCTCGAAGAGCGACTAGGTTACCGGTTTGAGGAGCCAGGTCTGCTGGAGCGGGCGCTCACGCACAGCTCCGCGGTTCCGGAGTTGCGCGCGATCCACGCGGCCGAGTCCTCGTCCGGGCCGCTTCCGCAAGACAACGAGCAGCTCGAATTTTTGGGCGATGCCGTGCTCGACATGCTTGCCAGCGAATACCTGATCGCGACTTTTCCGGAATGGAGCGAAGGCCAGCTTTCCAAAAGCCGCGCTCGCATCGTGAACGCCCGCGCTCTGGAACTTGCGGCCAGGCGGCTCAGGCTTGGCGAGCACCTACGGCTTGGGCGCGGCGAAGAAAAGACCGGTGGGCGCGACAAGCCCGCGCTCCTGGCCGATGCGTTCGAGGCGGTAGTTGCCGCGATCTACTTGCAAGGTGGATTGGAAGCCGCGCGCCAGGTCCTGCGACGCGTGCTGTTTGAGTCGGCTTTGGAAGAGCGCGGCGAACGCATTGCGGATTCCGATCGCAAATCCGCTCTGCAAGAGTATTTGCAGGGCCGCGGGCAACCTCCGGCGGAATACCGGCTGGCTGGAGAGAGCGGTCCCGACCACCAGAAAAAATTTGAGATTGAAGTGTGGGTCGGCGGCGCGTGCATGGCCAGCGGTCAAGGCAGTACAAAAAAAGAAGCGGAACAACGGGCGGCGCATACTGCGCTTGAACGCCTGGAACAAGCGGCGCCGGCAGGCTAAGCGCGAATGTCTGAGACCACGACCATACAAGAATCCGCGGCCCAAGAACCCGCGGAGCCGCAGGGGCATCGCAGCGAAGACACCACGCTGTCGGAATATCTCGAGTCCTTGCTCGTCACCGTGTTGCTGGCGCTATTCGCCACCACCTTTGTTCTGCAAGCGTTCAAGATCCCCTCACCTTCGATGGAAAGCACGCTGCTCGTCGGCGACCACTTGCTGGTCAATAAATTCATTTTCGGCGGACACGGTGCCTGGTACGAAAAAATTCTTCCTTACCGGCCGCTGGAGCGCGGCGACATTATCGTCTTTAAGTATCCGTATCAGGATCACACCCACTACGTGAAGCGGGTGATCGGCCTGCCGGGCGACCATCTTAAGCTGGTCGATCAGCGCGTATTCGTGAATGGAAAGCTTTTGAACGAACCCTACGTGGTGCATGATTCCGCGGCACGGTACGATCCGCTGAACTATACTTTTCCGCCCGTGGGCAGCCAGTTGTATTCGTCCCAGATCATCCCGGAATGGGCCAGCCAGATTAAGAAGTACGTCCAGGGCGACGAGATTGTCGTTCCTCCGGGAAAATACTTTGCCATGGGTGACAATCGCGACCAGAGTTCCGACAGCCGCTACTGGGGATTCGTCGATCGTGACGCCATCATGGGCCGGCCCTTCCTGATCTATTGGTCGGTCGAAGCGAGCACCGCGGACTACGACCCGAGTACCTTTTGGCAACGGCTGGGCGGAGTCTTTGACACTCTCCTGCATCTTCCGACGCGAACGCGTTGGAGCCGGATGCTGCACACCGTGCACTAAACGAATTGGGGAATCGGTCCGCGGGGCCTCCTTGCTCCCTCCTCGTCTTTTCATTTAGCAAGCAGTCTGCGAAACTTCCAGTGTTATGAACCGCTTACGCAAGTGGTGGCGGTGGGCGCTGGTTCTCTTGGCGCTGGTAGTCGCTTCGCAAATCACCGCTACGATATTGGCGCGGACAAACCGTGTACATCATTATCTGACCGAGCATCTGGAGCGCTCCTTCGGGAGACCAGTGGAGGTCAAGCACTTTAATGTGACACTCCTTCCCAGCCTTCGGCTCGATGCCGATCAAGTGACCATCGGCGAAGACCCTTCCTTCGGAAATGAGTATTTCCTGCGGGCGGAACACCTTTCGGCTGGGCTGCGGTGGACCGGCCTGTTTCGGGGACACTTTGAGTTTGGAACGCTGTCGCTGAGCCGGCCCAGCTTGATCCTGGTGCGCAATCGCGAGGGCCGCTGGAATTTAGAACGCTGGCTGCCTCCAGCGAAGTTGAGCGCGATAGGTAGCGGGCCGGTGTACGGGCCGCAAACCGGCGTCACGCCGGCAAACCGCCTTAGCCGCATCGACATTGACGACGGGCGAATCAATTTCAAGATCCTTGACGAAAAACTGCCATTCGCGTTCACGGGAGTTTCCGGCGCCGTCGAGCAAGTTTCCCCGGGCCGCTGGCAATTGCAGTTGGAGGCACAGCCCTGGCGGAGCGGTGCGTCGTTGCAATCGGCCGGTACCGTTTATGTTCGGGGAGATGTCGCGGGAACCTCGGCGAGATTGCAGCCTGCCGAAATTCACGTGCATTGGGACAAGGCTTCCCTGGCTGACCTTCTACGATTGTTTCGCGGCCGCGACTATGGCGTGCGTGGCTTGTTCGCGCTGGATGCGACGGCCAAGAGCGGCGGCGGAGACTCCAAAGATCCCGCAGACTCCCAATTGGGCTATTGGTCGTATACGTGAAAGCTCGCGCTGCCCAGATTCACCGCTGGGATCTGACCGAGCGTTCCGATAACCCGAGCATGAATGTGAACCTGCTGGGCCGCCGGAGTGTCACGACCGGCAAAGCGGTTGCCGATCGCATCATCGTCGAAACTCCGAAATCCAATTTACGCGGCACGGCGCTCGCGGCTATCAGCGCGGATCCATCCTGGGAAATTCATCTCGATTCGGCGGGCGTCCAGGCGTCGGACGTGCTGGCGTGGTATCGCGCGTTTCAGCCGGATGTGGACGATGCGATTTCGGTGGATCAGTACTTCACGGGCATGATGACGTTGCACGGTTGGCCGTTGCAACTGGATGACGCTGCATTTTCCAGCGAAGGCGGCGAGGCACGCGTGCCCGGCTTCACGTCGCCTGTTCGGATCGGTACGGTTGAGGGTGGACGTCACCACGCGAGCTCACCATTGATCCAGTGCACATTTCGTACGGATCGATGGCAGCAAGGCAGAGTCCTCTAGAGGCGGCGCAACAGCGGCGAGCACCAAGCTTCGCCCGGCGAACGAGGGCCGCGGATTGGTGAACATTGGTTTTGCGCATGACTTTGACGACCGTGCGGGGCGTATCACCATCGAGGGACACGTCGAAAAAGTGCAAGACGTCCTCAAAATAGCGGCGGCTTTCGGGCATCCACTGAATCACGGCTGGGAATTTGCCGGCGCGGCCGGCGCGGCGCTGCGTTGGGAATGGAATGCCTCCGCACCACGTGGCCGTTGGAACGGGCGCATCGATGTGGCCAAGGGCGAACTTCAGGCAGCGGGACTCAACCAGCCGCTGCAACTTGTTAAAACAAGTCTGGAATGGAAGGATGGCCTGCGCACCGCCGCGATCGGAGACATCGAGGGCTTCGGTGGCACATGGTCCGGCTCCATCTCGCAAGCGGATCCGACGGACGACGAGGGCAATGCCAAATGGAATTTTCAACTGCACGCGGATCATCTGGACGCTACCGAACTCGACCGTTGGATCGGACCGCGCGCCAGGCCTGGATGGTTGCAGCGTCTTTTGCCATCGCTGCTCGGAGCCGCGCCGTCGGCGCCAAACGCGCACGCCAGCGAGTTGGTGCGTCGCGTGGATGCCGAAGGCGAGCTGCAGATTGACGAGTTCACGCTGGAAAAATTGAAATTCCAGCAAGTCCGCGCCGTGGGCGCGCTGCATGAGCTCCACCTCGACGTGCGCGAGGCGGAGGCGCAGTGGGCCGGCGGGAAGGTCCGTGCCAAGGTGAACGCGAGGTTTCTTCCGCGGCCTGCATACGATGTCACCGCTGAGCTTGATCACGTGGATCTGGCGCAAATGCCAGCTCCCGCCCGCGCCGCAGAACGTTTTGGCGGTACGGCGTCCGGCGCTTTGCATTTCACCACGCAAGGTGTCGGCCGCGAGGAATTGCTCGAACGCCTCGCAGGTCGCGGCGATGTGCGCATGCGGAACATCGAGTTTCGTGGCTGGGATGTCAGCGCCAGCGTTTCCGACGGCGAGCCACGCATCGGAGAATCGCGCTGGGCGACCGGCGAAGGCGCCTTCACTCTGCGTGACAAGGGTGTCGTTTTGGCCGGGCTGCGTCTCGAGTCTGGCCGCGAATTTACTTTTGTGAAGGGCACCGTTAGCTTCGGACGCGATGCCGACCTGACCATACAAACCATCACCGATGGGCGGCGCGAGAGTCATACCGTCGAGCCCGGTCATATCCTGAAAATTTCTGGGCCGCTCGATGGCCCGCGTGTTTCGGTCGAGCGAACACAGGCGCGGGAGCCAGCAGACTGAACAAACTACGTAGGGTCGGAGCGAATCGCTGATGAATAGACGCACGCTGTTGGTGTTAGCCGCGGTGGTGTCGTCGGCCGCAGTCTCGTTGCCGCAAGTGGCAGCCGCGCAAAAGGCGTTCACGCTGGAGCAAGTCTTGAGCGCTCCTTTCGCTGCGGATCTGATTGCGGCGAAAAAAGTGAACCGCATCGCGTGGACTCTCGACGAACAAGGAAAGCGCAATGTCTGGGTCGCCGAAGGGCCGGTCTTCCAGGCGCGACGATTGACGTCCTATCTCACTGACGACGGTCAGGAAATCTCCCAACTTAGTTTCTCCGAGGATGGGAACTCTCTGGTCTACGTGCGCGGCGGAGAAAAAAATCCGGCGGGTCAATATCCCAATCCGACCAGCGACCCGGCAGGCGTAACGCAAACCGTTTGGGTCGTCGCATGGGCGGGCGGTGAACCCCGAAAAGTCGACGCCGGGCATTCTCCGAAGATTTCCGCTCGCGGCACGATTGCGTATATCCGCGATGGCCAAATCTGGCTAGCCTCTCTCGATGGTTGCGACAAGCCCACACAACTCGTCGTCCGCGGACAAAATCGCTCCGAACAGTGGTCACCCGACGGTTCACGCCTGGCCTTTGTTTCCAGCCGCGGAGATCACAGCTTCATCGCCGTGTATGACGTCGCAACAAAAAGTATCAGCTACCTTGCGCCCAGCGTAGACAGCGACAGTGATCCCACGTGGTCGCTCGATGGCAAGCGCATCGCCTTCGTGCGCCGCCCCGCCGAGCCGCGCGACACGCCGCAAGGCTACTTCATCGAGCCCGATCGCCCACATCCCTGGTCCATCTGGGTCGCAGACATCTCGTCCACGACGGCCCACGAAATTTGGCACAGCTCTACGTCTCCGCAAGGCTCATTCCCCTACATGGCCGACGACACCGGTGGCGGCGTCCTCAATTGGGCCGCGAAGGATGCCATTGTCATGGCCAGCGAAGAAGACGGCTGGCAACATCTCTATTCGCTCTCCGCTGGAGGCGGCACTCCGCAGCTCCTCACTCCCGGCAATTGTGAGGTCGAGCAATGGTCCTTCACGGCCGACCGCGCAAGCATCCTGTTCAACTCAAATTGCGGCGACATAGACCGGCGTCACATATCGGGTGATTTGGTCTCGGCTCAGAATCCGCGCCACATTACCAGCGGAACAGGCATCGAGTGGAGCCCAGTCGCCTTGAGCGATGGTAACTTCGCTTACTTGGGATCCGACGCAACCCATCCCGCGCGCGTATTTGTCCGGCGCATCCAAGAGCCTAAACCACAGGCACAAGTTATTGCGCCGGAGACTTGGCCCACCGATTTCCCCGTGGACCAACTCGTCACCCCGCAACAGGTCATCTTCCACGCCGCCGACGGCCTCGAGATCCACGGCCAGCTTTTCGTCCCGAAGAATGCCAAGCCCGGCGAAAAGCTTCCCGGCCTGGTCTTCATGCATGGCGGCTCCATGCGCCAGATGCTTCTCGGCTGGCACTACATGTACTACTACTCGAACGCCTACGCCATGAACCAATACCTCGCCAGCCGCGGCTATGTCGTCCTCTCCGTCAACTACCGCAGCGGCATCGGCTACGGCCGCGCCTTTCGCGAAGCCCCCGGCCGCGCGGGCCGCGGCGCCACCGAATATCGCGACGTAGTCGCCGCCGGAAAATTTCTGCAAGCTCGCCCCGACGTCGACCCCGCCCGCGTCGGCCTCTGGGGCGGCAGCTATGGCGGCTTCCTCACCGCCATGGGTCTCGCGCACAACTCCGACATCTTCGCCGCAGGCGTGGACTTCCACGGCGTCCACGATTGGCCCACCGACAACTGGGACGGCAAAAACATCTCGCCCGAACTCACCAAGCTGGCCCACGAGTCCTCTCCAGTCAGTGCGGTCGACACCTGGAAATCTCCGGTTCTCTTCATCCATGGCGACGACGACCGCAACGTCTACTTCGCGCAAACCGTCGATCTGGTCGCCCGCCTCCGCGCACGCGGCGTCACCGTCGAGCAACTCATCTTCCCCGACGAGATCCACGATTTTCTCCTCCATCGCGATTGGCTGGCCGGCTATCACGCCGAGAGCGACTTCTTCGACCGGCAACTCAAAAATTCTGCGTCCGCCGCCAACGGAAAGCCCCGCTAGCGGAGCCCATGCACGCGAAACGCATTTCCTACGAATTTCATTTGCGACCGCAAGCTTTGCGTCTCACATGTCCCAGGCTGCTCTTGTTGTTCCTCGCTGTTTTCTTCGCCGCCTCACTCGCGCTGGCTCGCAATTCAAGCGATCGCCTGAACCTGTTTCCGCGCCTGACTCCCGGCCAGACCCTCACCTATCAGATCTCCTATCGCAACGAAAAGCAGGCCAAGACCAAAAGTTCCGTGGTAATGGCCAGTGCCCCTGCCGACATTGCCGTGGATGTCCGAGGTCTCCTCCGCGTCGAGGTTCTCGGAATCGAAATGCAAGGATCGCGCTCGGTCATTCACGGACGCAGCTGGTTTCAATCGCTCGATTCCGCGACACAGGAGAAGCCACCCGGCAATGTGTCCACGCCGGCAGACCAAGTTCAACGGCAAGACCCCAAGGGAATCGCGATCGAATTTACGATTTTTCCGGATGGTCGCGTCGACCAGGTGAAAGGCTTGGACGCGCTCTCCCCCGAGCAGCAACAAGCGTGGCAGCAATGGGTTTCCCGCTTTGCGACGTCCGCTGCTTTCCCGCAAGATGGCGTTAAGCGCTCACAGAAATGGAAATCGGAAGAATTCGAGAGGTCTCCCTCACCCATCGCCAAGCTTACCTGGATTCGCGAATCCGCTTACCTCCGCAACGAGCCTTGTCGCGTTTCCCAGATGACCGTCCAGGGCGACGTCGTCGATTCCGGTCAGCCACCCGAGACCTGTGCCGTGATCCAGACCACGGCCACGCTCAAACAAAGGTCCTCGACGGATGACGCGACGCCTGACGACTACAAGCTCCACCAGTTGCATACCATGGGCAAGGCAGCCGGACGCAACAGCACCCTTCTTTACATTTCCATTCAGACCGGTCTACTGGTTCGCTCCTCCGAACAGGCCGACCAGACCATGAATGTAACGATCGCCAAAGCCGACGGCTCCAACGAGGTCCACTACGACATCCGCGCCAAGAGCAACACGGAGATTTTTCGCATCGCCAACACCGCGTTCCTTAATCCTTAGCCACACGCCAGCGAAACGCCGCCGGCCGCCGCGCGTCAAATACGTCACGTAAAGGAGCTTGTCCGCAAATGTTAGAACCCACGCTCACCGAACTGCTCTATGGCAAAGGCGCCCACGCCAACCCGATCGCCTGTATCGAAGACCTCCCCGCAAATCTTGCCTCGCGCAAGATCGAAGGCTTCCCTCATTCCATCTATCAGCTGGTCGACCACATGAACTACTGGATGGACTACGAACTTCACCGCATTGCCGGCGCCAGCCTGCCTTATCCCGAACATGCCTCGGCCAGTTGGCTGCCGAATTCGGCTCCTTCAAGCGACGCCGATTGGACGCAAGCCGTCACGCGTTTCCGTAATCTAGTCGCCAAGCTAGTCGAACTGGCGAATTCCGGGAGGCAATCGCTTTCTCGCGAGGTGCTGCCAGCCCACGCGCAGCAATCCCAGCACTCTTCGACGGTAGGCGCCATCCTGTGGCAACTCGTGTCCCACAATTCCTACCACACCGGCCAGATCGCCACGCTCCGCCGCTGCCTGGCGGCATGGCCCCCCACGGCCGGCGGCGACTCCTGGTAATCTTCCAAGTAGCACAGGCACTCCTGCTTACCCTGAGCCTCGAAGGGCCTGTGCTCCGACGGCCACTCCAACCAATCGAAGTCCCGATCCAAATCGGATCGCGATCTTTCTTAGCCCGCCAGCCCCAACCCGTTAACTTGACCGCCGGAGTATAATGAAAGTTTCGCCACACCACGGCGGACCAGCAGGAGAGCCCCGAATGAAATTCAAGCTCCGCAGCACCTACCAACCCCGTGGCGACCAGCCCACCGCCATCGACCAACTGGTCCGCGGCATCGAAGCCGGCGACAAACACCAAGTCCTCCTCGGCGTAACCGGCTCCGGCAAAACCTTCACCATGGCAAAAGTAATCGAAGCCCTGGACCGCCCCACCCTGGTCTTGGCCCACAACAAGACTCTAGCCGCCCAGCTCTACCACGAGTTCAAATCCTTCTTCCCCGAAAACGCGGTCGAGTATTTCGTCAGTTACTACGACTACTACCAGCCTGAAGCCTACGTCCCCTCCGCCGATCTCTACATCGACAAGGAATCCACGATCAACGACGAGCTCGACAAGCTCCGCATGAGCGCCACCCGCGCCTTGTTCGAACGCCGCGACGTAGTCATCGTCTCCAGCGTCTCCTGCATCTACGGCATCGGCTCGCCCGAAGCCTATTACGGCATGTTGGTTTTGCTCGAAAAGGGCCAAGAGACCTCCCGCGAAGCCATGCTCCACCGGTTCGTTGACATCCAGTACGAGCGCTCCGAAGACCTCCGCCGCGGCACCTTCCGGGTCCGCGGCGACATCATCGAAATCTACCCGCCGTACGAAGACAACGGCTACCGCTTCGAAATGTGGGGCAATCAGATCGATGCCATCCGCCAGATCGATCCCGTAACCGGCGAAGTCCGCACCGGCCAGGAAGATCTAACCCGCGTCTCGATCTACCCGAAAACGCACTACGTCCTGCCCGCCGAGCAACGCGAGCGCGCCATCCAAACCATCTACGCCGAACTCGATTGGTGGAAGAAGGAACTGGAACGCCAGGGAAAATTCGTGGAAGCCCAGCGAGTCATGCAGCGCACCATGTTCGACATCGAAATGATGCGCACCGTGGGCTACTGCCACGGCGTAGAAAATTATTCTCGCCATCTAAGCGGCCGTCTACCAGGCGAAGCCCCGCCAACATTGCTCGACTATTTCCCGCAAGACTTCTTGCTCTTCGTCGACGAATCTCACCAGACCATCCCGCAAACGCACGGCATGCACGGCGGCGATCGCTCGCGCAAGCAAGTCCTGGTCGACTATGGCTTCCGCATGCCCTCGGCTCTCGACAATCGTCCGCTCACGTTCGAAGAGTTCGAGCATCGCATCAACCAAGTCCTCTACGTCTCCGCCACCCCAGGCCCCTACGAATTAACGAAATCCGGCGGCGCCTACGTCGAGCAAGTAATCCGGCCCACAGGCCTGATCGATCCCGAAGTGGAAATCCGCCCAGTTAAAGGGCAGGTGGATGATCTGTT
>CAVSNL010000051.1:0-18640 GCA_963729285.1 uncultured Acidobacteriota bacterium | reverse complement strand
CGTGTTGGAATCTTGACGGAGGCGTTCGCGCTCGATACTATGCAGAGCATTGGTGCTGTTGCTGCAAGCACCGCATCCTCACTCTGGAGGCGCCTGTGACTACCCTGGTCGAAGTTCCCATGGGTGGGTGTGCCTTCAGCGTTTCCGATGGCTTGAGGTAGCACGCCCTTCTTGTAGTTTTCCTCGTTTGAGTTGTCGAGTCTGCGTCCGGAATCGTGTTGTGTCCACTGGACATTCCGGCGCGCAACCGCGTTGCGTCCATCGTGGACGACCGCGCTGTGCTGCTTGCGAGCAGCGGGAGGGTGCGGGATGCTTCTTACGGAATTGGGTTGGAACTCGTACTTCGCGGCGATGTGGGCAGAGCAAGACAACTGTGGCTGGGCGCCGGCAAGAGTGGTGTCGCAACAGCGTGGCTTATGGCGGATCGCCGGCGATTTTGGCGAATGCTGGGCGGAGCCTTCGGGCAAACTGCGTGTGGCGGCGGAAGCACAAGGAGATTGGCCGGCCGTCGGAGACTGGGTTGCCGCGGAGTTGTTCGGCGAGGAGCGCGCGTTTATTCAGGGAGTCTTGCCGCGGCGGGGACGTTTCGCTCGCAAAGCGCCTGGAAAACGCATCGAGCAGCAGGTGATCGCCGCGAACATCGACACCGCGTTTCTGGTCGTGTCGCTCGACGGCGATTTTAGTCCACGCCGATTGGAACGTTATCTGGCGCAGTGATGGGAATCCGAAGTGAAACCGGTCATCGTGTTGAACAAGGCCGACGAGTGTAGGGACGCTGCTGCGCTTGTTGCGGATGCGGAGCGCGTGGCGGCGGGCGCTCCGGTGCTGACGGTCAGCGCGCGAACCGGCCGAGGCATGGACGAGCTCGATCGCTTTCTCACACCCGGCCAGACGATCGTGCTGCTAGGTTCGTCTGGGGTGGGAAAGTCGACGCTGGTCAATCGCTTGCTGCGGCAGGATGTACAGGCGGTGCAGGCGACGCGCGAAACGGATGGCAAAGGGCGGCACACGACGACCTCCGGCAACTGCTGCGGCTGCCGGGTGGCGCGCTGATTATTGATACGCCGGGATTGCGCGAAATCGCTTATGGGAGGCGGAAACCGGCGTCGCCCAGGCGTTCGCCGACATCGAGGAGTTTGCGGCGAATTGCCGCTTCCGGGATTGCAGGCACGAGAGCGAGCCGGGTTGCGCGGTTCGGGCGGCGTTGGAGGCGGGCAGCCTCGACGAAGAACGAGTCGAGAGCCTGAAGAAGCTGGAACGCGAACAAGAATTTCAGCGGCGCAAAGTCGATCCCGCAGCGATGCACGAATACAAGAGCAAGATCACGCGTTTGCATCGAGGCGCGCGCGCGAAATATCAGCAGCGCGAACGCGATGGAGGCAAGCGATGACGGCGCTGATTCTGGATTTGGCGTTTGCGCGCAGGATTGAGCTGGCCGAAGCGCATGCGGCCGTGGATTGCGCAGAGGCGCTGGAGCGGATGCGACCGGGTGGCGTCGGCGCGGTAGAGCGGATTGCCGGGGGATTCGCGATTTATTGCGGCGCGGGATCGCCGGTTACACAGGCGGTAGGATTGGGGCTGGATGGCGCGGTCAGCGAGGAAGAGTTCGATCGGTTGGAGGAGTTTTATCGCAGCCGGAAAGAGCCCGTCCGAGTGGAAACTTGCCCGTTGGCGGACGCGTCGCTCGTCCGCCACTTCGGCGAACGCGGGTATCGCGTGACGGAATTTTCTAACGTGATGGCGCTGCCGTTGTGCGGATTGAGTTCCGCGGCGGCGACGGGAATCCGCCGGCAGGCGTCACCATCGAGCGCATCGGGAAACAGCAGATGGATTTGTGGACGCTGACGGTGTCGCAGGGCTTTTCGGAGAATTTTCCGGTGACGCAGGAGATTCTGGAGGTCATGAAGATGTTTGCGCTGGGCGCGAACGTGGAGTGCTATCTGGCGCGGGTGGACGGAGCGGTGGCGGGTGGCGCGACCCTTGCGTTGCGCGAGGGCGTGGCCGGATTGTTTGGGGCGAGCACGCTGCCGGCATTTCGCAATCGGGGAGTGCAGACGGCGCTTCTGAAGGAGCGGCTGAGGCGCGCGATGACGGAGAACTGCGACTTGGCGGTGTGTATCGCTCAACCGGGAAGCAGTTCGCAGCGCAATGTGGTGCGGCAGGGCTTTTCGGTGCTGTATACGCGGGTGAAATTCGAGCGGGCCTGGTCTTAAGAGCTTTGCGGGACGCGCTTGTGGATGAAGTCGACGATGTCTTGCGTCGATGTGCCGGGAAGAAATATTTCGGCGATGCCGGCTTTCTTGAGGTCGGCGACGTCGGCTTCGGGAATGATGCCGCCGAGAAGCACGGTGACGTCGGTCATGCCTTTGTCGTGCAGCAGCTTCATGAGTTGCGGGACAGATCGTGTTGTGCGCGCCGGATAGGATCGAGAGGCCGATGACGTCGACGTCCTCCTGTACGGCGGCGGTGGCGATCATCTCGGGCGTCTGGCGCAGGCCGGTGTAGATCACTTCCATGCCGGCGTCGCGCAGCGCGCGAGCGATCACCTTCGCGCCGCGATCGTGGCCATCCAGCCCCGGCTTCGCAATCAAAACTCGAATTTTCTTCTCCGCCATTCTTCTCTGTGACCTCTGTGGTGAAAAATCAGTTCGGCATTGATGAAGCGCTTGATCGCCGATCCTTCAGAAGCGGCCAACATTGAAATTGATCAGCAACTCCGAGTTTGTGTCCTGATAATTTGAAATACGTTAGAACGATTGCCTCATGGATGGGCCCCAACCCGTCGACGGATTTCAGTTCGACTACGATCTTACCCTCGACAAGGACATCCAGGCGATAGCCGCAGTCCAGCTTTGCGTCTTTGTAAACAAGTGGGATCGGTTTTTGCCTCTCAAAATTCAGTTTACGGATTGCTAGTTCATGGCAGAGGCATTCTTCGTATGCGGATTCGAGCAGGCCGGGACCCAGTTGACGATGTACTTCGATCGCTGCACCGATGATCCGTTGGGTTATCTCATTGTCGAACATAACGAGGAGAATTTACCACAGAGTTCACAGAGGACGCAGAGCAGACCTAGGTGATGGCGACTTCTTCGTAGGTGCCGAAGGTTTCGCGCATGGCGTCGCAGATTTCGCCGAGGGTGGCGTAGGACTTTACGGCTTCGAAGATGTAGGGCATCAGATTGTCGTTGCCTTGGGTGGCTTTGCGGAGGGCGGCCAGGCGGCGGGCTACTTCTTCGCTGGAGCGTTCGGCGCGGAGTTTGCTCAGGCGTTCGGCTTGGCGGTGGGCCACGGTCTCGTCGATCTGCAGGGTGTCCAGCGGCTTTTCGTTGGAGACGAATTCGTTCACGCCGACGATGATTTTTTCTTTTTTGTCGAGAGCCACCTGGTAGCGGTAGGAGGCTTCGGCGATTTCGCGCTGCGGATAGCCGCGTTCGATGGCCGCGACCATGCCGCCCAGCGCGTCGATCTTCTCGATGTAATCCCACGCGCCGCGCTCGACTTCGTTGGTGAGCGTTTCGACGAAGTACGAGCCGCCCAGCGGATCGACCGTGTTGGTCACGCCGGTTTCGTGCGCGATGATTTGCTGCGTGCGCAACGCGATGGTGGCGGCGAATTCCGTGGGCAGCGCCCACGCTTCGTCGAGCGAATTGGTGTGCAGCGATTGCGTGCCGCCAAGCACCGCGGCCAGCGCCTGAATCGCGGTGCGCACCACGTTGTTGTAAGGCTGCTGCGCGGTCAGCGAGCAGCCGGCGGTCTGCGTGTGGAAGCGCAACGCCCAGGAGCGCGGATTCTTCGATTTGTATCGCTCGACCATGGCCTTGTGCCAGATGCGGCGCGCGGCGCGGTATTTGGCGATCTCTTCGAAGAAGTCGCTGTGGGCATTGAAGAAAAACGAAAGCTGCGGCACGAATTCGTCGACGTCCAGGCCGCGGCGCATGCCCCATTCGACGTATTCGAGGCCGTCGCGCAGCGTGAACGCCAATTCCTGAATCGCGGTCGAGCCGGCTTCGCGAATGTGATAGCCGCTGATCGAAATGGTATTGAACTTCGGAGTGTTCTTCACGCCGAACTCGAATGTGTCGATCACCAGCCGCATCGAAGGTTCGGGCGGGTAGATGTATTCCTTTTGCGCGATGTATTCCTTCAGGATGTCGTTTTGCAGCGTGCCGGAAATTTTCTTCCAGTCGGCGCCTTGCTTTTCCGCGACGGCCAGATACATCGCCCAAATCACCGCGGCGGGCGAGTTGATGGTCATCGAAGTGGTGACGTCCGCCGAGCGGAATTTGATCGAACAGCACTTCCATGTCGGCGAGCGAACTGATGGCCACGCCGCACTTGCCGACTTCGCCTTCGGAGAGCGGATGGTCGGAGTCGTAGCCCATCAAAGTGGGCAGATCGAACGCCGTGGAAAGGCCGGTTTGGCCCTGCGCGAGCAGATAGCGGAAGCGCTGATTGGTGTCTTCGGCGGTGCCGAAGCCGGCGAACTGGCGCATGGTCCACAGGCGGCCGCGATGCATGGTCGAGTGAATGCCGCGCGTGTAGGGCGG
Organism: uncultured Acidobacteriota bacterium; assembly: GCA_963729285.1. Classification (GTDB taxonomy): domain Bacteria; phylum Acidobacteriota; class Terriglobia; order Acidiferrales; family UBA7541; genus Acidiferrum. Next base: position 14,090 of record CAVSNL010000051.1, on the reverse strand, counting down.
CTCGCCGGGATAGCCGAGGTCGCGCTCCGGGTTCCAGCCGGCAAGATCGGCGGGTGTATACAGCCGGCGGATCGGATAGCCGGAAATTGTGGTGAATTCCGCTTGGCGTTCGGGGCTTTTTTCGAGCGTGGAGCGAGCGTCTTCTCTTCCCAGGCTTTTTCTTTGGCGGAAGGTTCGCGATGGGATGAAGAAGTTCGGCGGGAACTACGGTTTGGCTGGCGCCCTTGGAGGGATCGCTCATAGATATTTGCTGTCTCGTCCGAGGCGCTCCCGGAAACGGCCGACGCTGAAAGGCCCGCTAAAGTCAATGCTATGCGAATGCGTCTTCAGGGCAATAGCGGCGTCGCTGGGCGCGCGATAGAACCAAGAGTCGCCTGACCAATTGATGGCGGATTCGCAGAACCTCCAATTCCGCCCGCAGGGTGCGCGCCCCGGAACCCTGATATGGAGAGAAGCGGCTCCAAAGAAGAACCGGCCCGTCGGAGTTTGGTGCCGGCTCGATAGAACTGCATTATCGCTGGCCTTCGTTGGCGAAGATTTTGTCTGTGCCGACGACCTGGCCGTGGAGCGTGCCGGGAATCAGCGTGTCGCGCTCGATCTGGCCGTGTTTGGCGTCCGCGATGGTGACGCGGTTGACTTCCAGGGTGCGGCCCAAGGCGCGCTCGTAGTTGGCCTTTGCTTCGACGAGATTGGCCAACGCGCGAAGTTCGGTGCCCTGGGCGGTGATCAAGTCGCGCTGGGTCAAGAATGACGTTGTAAACGGTGGAAGCGCCGAGCTGATATTTCTTCTGCTCGGCGTCGAAGGTTTGCTGCTGCAGTTCGCGAGCTTTGCTGGCGGCCTGAACCTGAGCGCGATCCTGCGTCGAGCGCAATGTAGGTATTGCGGACGTCCAGCAGCGCGGCGTTCTTGAGTTGCTGCATCTGTGCTTCGATCTGCCGCTGTAGAGAACGGCGCGCTGGTTGGTGGCCTGCGCCGCGCGGTTGCGAATCGGAATCTGCAGATTCACCCGACGAGGTAATCCGGGAAATTGTTGTGGAATATCTGGCTTTGCGCGGTCCCGAATCCCTGGTGGTGACGTTCCGTTGGTAACGTCAGTCGTATTCGGCTCGAAGATCTCGACTGGCATACCATTCATGTCCAGCACGGTCACGGGTTTTCCGTTCGCGCCGACCATGGCGGTCCCGGCAGTCGTGGTCGTGCCCGTGACGATCGGTGAATTTCCGGCCAAGTCCCTGGCTCGAATACTGCGCCGACAGCGTGGCCGTCGGCAGCAGCGCCTGGCGCGTTGCCTCGCGTCGATTCCGGCGTTGGTCACGTTGATTTGCTGCTCCAGCAGATCCGGGCGCTTCGTGAAGGCTTCCTTGACGGCTTCTTCAAACGAGGCCGCTTCCACGGCTTCCGGCGGCTTGGGCTTGTCCGGTGGGAATGATTTCGACGTTGATCAGTTTGGGCGCCAGGGGATCTTTGCTGATGGCATTCTTCAAGATCTGTTCGTCTTGCAGCTGAACGGTCTGCGCCACGATGAGGTTCTGGCGGTCGGTGGCCAGCTCGGATTCCGCGCGGGTGACGTCCAGCGGAGCCATGGTGCCGATCTCCAACTGTTTCTTGTTGTCGCCATACAGTTTGCTCGATACGGTGACGGCTTGCTGCTGCACCTTCACGTTTTCACGCGCGTAGACCAGTTCCCAATACGCGGTGATGGTGTTGGTGACCGTCGTGATGGCTTGTTGCTCAAACGCATAGTCGGCGAGCTTCCGGTTGTTTTTGGCGATCATGATGTTGCGCCGGTTCTGCGAACGAGCCCGAAGCCGTTCAACAGCTGCTGCTGAAACGTGACGGTCAGCGAGGACTGTACGGCCGGGTTGAAAAAGTTGGCTGCGCGAACTCGACGAAGTGCGCGTGTTATCCCAGGTCGCGGTCACGCGTCGTGCCCGTCGAGAATCCCTGGGTATATTGCGTATTGTATTGCGCGGTGTGCGTGATCAGACCCGCAGTCGGTGGCGTGCCGGTTCCGGAAATGAACGGGTTATTCACCGGCGTGAGCGATCATCATAGAAAGGATGCTTGTCGAGTCAGGTGGGATCGTAATTGAGTGAACGGAACGTTGGCCGTCGAGAAGAAAATCTCCGCGCCGGTGACCACCATGCGGCAGTGCCGCCGACTCTCGCCGCCAGAATATCGGTGTCTGCAGAACCATGGATTGTAGCGCGCGACGGCGATGTCCATGCTGTTTTCCAGCGCCAGTTCCACCGCATCTTGCAGCGTGATCTCCAGCTTGCCGTCGTGAATCAGTTGGTCGATGCGCGGCGAATTCGCAGTGCCGAACTCCGGGAATCGGTACTGCTCGTAAGGAGCGATCAGATTTGGAAAGGTCGCGGTGCATGCGTGTAGTTGTATTTCGAGACCCCCAGCGACACGGGAATCGGCGGGTTCGTTGGCGCAGGTCCGTACACCGGCTTGGGCTGCTTGCGTAGGGGCATTCGGGATCCTGCCCGGGCCGATTCTGTTCTGGCGATTGCGGAGTCGGCAGTTCCGGATGCTCGGTTTGTTGACCAGGCGGCGGGCTTTGACCAGGGTCCTGCGCAAAGACGGGCGACCGGACCCAGCCAGCAAGACCGTGAGCACGGCGGCCGTCAGCGAGCGCGCCAGTTGCGATGTCCGCGCCGGCGCTTTCTCGCGGCATAGCGTTGCCAAGCGGACGCACGTGGAGTTGACGGCTTTGCGGTCAACCGTAGCAAGTTCATCATGTCGTTCACCCCTTGAATTTTATCCACGACCAACGCGGGCCATTCTTGTCTCACTCTCTGTACAACGTTCACCGGAGGCACTTTGTTTCATCAAATCGACCGAAGCAGGGCAATAACAAGCGAGAACCGACCGAAAAACACGAATTCGGCAGTCTAGCAGGGGCCCGTTTCCTTGACAACGCAACACGCGGCGGCTAGGCTGCTGACGATTCGACGCTTACGGGCGGTTTGCGGTTAGCTACGTCGCACCCGCAGGTGTTCGCCCTGGGAGCGCTAGCGCCGGTTGCCGCGGCAGCGAGCCTTGATGCTGCCCGAGCGTCGATCTGGGAGACATGCTGAAGCGCGAAGAATTATTGCGCATGTTCGAGAGCGCCGGCGCCATTCGCCACGGACATTTCGAGTTGTCCAGCGGCCTCCACAGCGGCACCTATGTGCAGTGCGCGCGGGTTTTGCAGTATCCGCGCTTTGCAGAAAAGTTGGGTCACGCGCTGGCGGCGCTTTTTTCCGACGCGACCATTGAGGCGGTGGTTTCCCCGGCGATGGGTGGCCTCATCATTGGGCAGGAAGTCGCGCGCGCGCTGCCTGAGCCGAAAGCGGAGCCGCGGGCGGCGGCATTCCCGCGATTTTCGTCGAGCGCGACGCCAGCGGAACGATGACGCTGCGGCGCGGTTTCTGCTTGCGCGCCGATCAGCATGTGCTGGTGGTGGAAGACGTCTGGACCACCGGAGGCTCCACACTGGAAACGATCCAGGTTGTCGAAGAAGCCGGCGGCCGCGTGGTCGCCGCGGGCGCGCTGATCGATCGCAGTGGCGGCCAGGTGGAGTTTCCCGTAGAGGCGCAAGCGTTGCTCGACTTGCCGATCGCCAGCTATGCCCCCGAAGATTGCCCGCAATGCCGTGAGGGCAGCGCCGCGATGAAACCCGGGAGCCGTTTCGTCCGCTCCGCGACGTGATGCGACCCGCGTGGCGTAAACTCTTCTAACTCTCCCGGCATGCGCTATTTCAAGCTCACCATCGCCTACGACGGCACCGATTTTCACGGCTGGCAAGCTCAGTCCAGCAAACCCACCATTCAGGGCGAGATCGTCGGCGTTCTTCGCCAGTTGACGCAAGAAAATATCCTGCTGCACGGCACCGGACGCACCGACGCGGGCGTCCACGCTCTCGGCCAGATCGCCAGTTTTCGCACGCAGTCGGGCCTGTCTGCCGGCGATTTTCATCGCGCACTGAACGCGCTTGCTGCCGCCGTCGATTCGCATCGTGAACGCAGAAGAGGTCGGACCGACTTCAGCGCGCGATTCTCGGCACGCGGTAAGGTGTACCGCTATCGGATCTATCGCGGCAGAGTCGTTCCCCCGATGCTCTGGCGCTACGTGCTGCACTATCCGTTCCCGCTCGATGAAGACGCCATGCGCGATGCCGCCGCGCGCTTCGTCGGCGTTCACGATTTCACATCCTTCGCCGCCTCCACGGGCTCCGAGGAAGACGACAAGGAACGCTTGATGGAGCGCGAAATCTTTTCGACCGAGCTGGTGCGCTCGCCGGACGACGAGGAGCTGGTTTTCACCGTGCACGGCCGATCTTTCCTGCGCTACATGGTCCGGAAAATGGTCGGCACGCTTCTCGACGTTGGCCGCGGCAAACTCAAACCCGAAGACATCGACCGTCTCTTCGAGCTGCGCGACCGCTCCAAATCCGGCCCACCGTCCCGGCGCACGGCCTCTGGATGGTCAGCGCCGAGCACGAAGAGCCTTATCGCATCGGCTGACTTCGATTCCAATCGTCTCTGGTTTCATGCAGAATACGGTCGCAAATTCTGGAGCCCACATGATTCGCAGCACGATACTTGCGTCTTGTTTCCTGGCTGTTGTTTCGCTCGCGCCTCTCGGCGCTCATCTGATCGCGGACGAAATGCCGCTCGCGGGTTACTCCGCCGATTCTTCTCGCACAGAACGCCAGTGGGAAGACAAATTCCGCGCGATGCCGAGCCCGGCGAATCTTCGCGCCTACATGCAGCGCCTGAGTGCGCGTCCTCATAACGTCGGTTCGCCTTACGACAAAGACAACGCCGAATGGATTCTGGCCAAGTACAAGGAATTTGGTCTCGACGCCCACATCGAATCGTTCAGTGTGCTCTTTCCCACGCCGAAAGAACGTCTGGTCGAACTCGTTGAGGGCGGCCCACACTTCGTGGCCAAGCTGCAGGAGCCTCCGGTACCGCAGGATCCAACTTCCAATCAACAATCGGAGCAGCTCCCAACGTATAACGCGTACTCCGCCGACGGCGACGTCACCGGTCCGCTCGTCTATGTGAACTACGGTATCCCCGAAGACTACGAAACGCTCGCCCGCCACGGCATCTCCGTGAAGGGCGCCATCGTCATCGCGCGCTATGGTCACGCATGGCGGGGCATCAAGCCTAAAGTTGCCGCCGAGCACGGCGCGGTCGGCTGCATCATTTACTCGGATCCGCGCGACGATGGCTACTCCGCAGGCGTAACGTTCCCCAACGGTGGATTGCGTCCGCGCGAAGGTGTGCAGCGCGGCAGCGTGCAAGACAGCACGGAATTTATGGGCGATCCGCTGACGCCCGAACATCGGCGCGACCCCCGACGCCAAGCGCCTCGACATCAAGAACGCCCCGACGCTGACAAAAATCCCCGTGTTGCCGATTTCGTATGCCGACGCTACACCGCTCATGTCGGCCATCACCGGACCAGTCGTGCCGGAAGCCTGGCGCGGCGGCCTGCCGATCACCTATCGCATCGGCCCAGGACCCGCGAAAGTTCACCTGAAAGTTTTTTCCAATTGGCAGATGCAGCCGCTCTACGACGTGATCGCGAAAATTCCCGGCTCGCAGTTTCCCGACGAATGGGTGCTACGCGGCAACCATCACGACGCCTGGGTGAACGGCGCTGAAGATCCAATCTCGGGTCAGGTTGCCGTACTGGAGGAAGCGCGCTCCCTTGGCGAGCTCGTGAAAGCCGGATGGAAGCCCAAGCGCACCATCATTTATTGCGCCTGGGATGGTGAAGAGCCGGGCTTGCTGGGTTCCGTCGAATGGTTGGAGACGCACGCGGCGGAACTTCGCCAGCACGCGGTCGCCTATATCAATTCCGACACGAACGGGCGCGGCTTTTTCGGCGCCGAGGGCGCGCACTCCCTGGAAAAGCTAGCCAACGATGTGGCCCGCGACGTTCAGGACCCCGAAACGAAGTTATCCGTGTGGAAGCGCTGGCAGCTCCACAACATTACGCAAGCAGATTCTGACGAAGCTCGCCAGGAACTGCGCCAGCGGCCAGACTTGCGCATCGATATTTCCGGCGGTGGCTCCGATCACGCCGGATTCCAGAATTTTCTGGGCATCGCCGTGTTGAATTTCGGTTTCTATGGAGAAGACGAGGGCGGCATCTATCACTCGATCTACGACGATTTTTACTGGTACACGCACTTCAGCGACACCGACTTCGCGTACGGCCGCGCACTTTCCGAAGTTGCCGGCACAACCGTGATGCGCCTCGCCGACGCCGACCTGCTGCCCTTCGATTTTTCCAATCTCGCCGACACCGTCCAAACCTATGTTCGCGGGCTGCAAACCTTCTCGACAAAGCAACAGGATGAGATCCGCGAGCGCAACCTCGAGATCGAAGAAGGCGCATTCACGGCCAGCGCTGATCCGAAACAAACGTACGTTCCGCCAGTGAAACAGGAAATCCCGCCGCATCTGAATTTCGCGCCGCTGCAAAACGGCGCCGACGCTCTGACGCGCAGCGCCGAGGAGTACAAAAAAGCGCTGGCGCATGCGACCGAAAACGGCGGCGCCGCGCTATCTTCAGCGTCGATTGCCGAAGTCAATCGCATGCTCATCGACAGCGAGCGCAAACTCACCAACCCCGAAGGCCTCCCCGGAAGAGCGTGGTACAAGCACCAGATCTACGCGCCCGGTGTCTACACCGGCTACGAAGCCAAAGCCATCCCCGCGGTCCGCGAAGCCATGGAGCAAAAGCAGTGGAAGCAGGCCGAAGAAGCCATCGCCCGCGCCGCCTCGGCCCTGCAAGACGAAGCAACGCTCGTCTCGTCCGCAGCCGCCAAACTCTCCGCCGCCAAGTAGCACAGACACTCTTGCTTGCCCTGAGTTGCGAAGGGTCTGTGTCCACGTCAACCATTTCGAGCACACATACAAGTCAGCTGGAATCCAATCCGTACCTGTTGCTCGATAAGAAAAAATCAAGACAACTGTTGCCCGCGCTCCGCCCAGCAACTATCATTGATTTTCGATTACGCGGCCGTATTTCCGCCCCAGCCTAGCGAAACGGCCCGAAAACAAACACGCATCCCGCTGGCGGCACGCGGGAAGCGCACCGCATCAAAGAAACCGACGCAGTTCATCTTGGATCTCAAATTGAGATTCGTTCGTTGATGCGGCATCTCCTGAAAGCGTTCGTAGCCGCAAACTTGACCAACCTGAGGGACGGTAGCAACAATGTTTTTTTCGAGGACCCGAGTTTTCCGCGCGAACAGTTTGACGCAAAGGACGATCCGCTATCTGTGTCTGCTGGCTGCTCTAATCGCAGCTCCGACTTTCGCCCGCGCCGACGGCAATAATTTCGATCTGCTAGGCCCGCGCATCGAAATGAAGGTCACCCGCGGCGGAAAAGCATTGCCCATCTCCGATGTCGCCAACTTGCAACCCGGCGACCGCCTTTGGCTTCACCCCGATTTTCCCGACGACCAGTCGGCCCGCTATTTGCTCATCGTCGCTTTCCTTCGTGGCGCCACCAATCCGCCGCCGGAAAATTGGTTCACCAAGGCCGAAACCTGGACCAAGCAGGTACGCGAAGAGGGCATCGTCGTCACCGTTCCGCAAGACGCCCAGCAAGTCCTCCTTTTTCTGGCTCCCGAAACCGGCGGCGACTTCAGCAGCTTGCGCAGCGCAGTCCGCGGAAGGCCCGGCGTGTTCGTACGCGCCTCGCAAGATTTGAATCAAGCCAGCCTCGACCGCTCGCGCCTCGAAAAATATCTCGCCGACGTAAAGGCTGTCTCCGACGCCGACCCCAAAGCGCTCCACGAGCATTCCATTCTGATGGCGCGCACTCTCGGTATTCGCATCGACGAACAATGCTTTAACAAGCCAGTCGAAGAACAAAGTTCCTGCCTGACGAAAAACACCGAAAATCTCGTAATGGACGACGGACACAGCCAGTCGATGGTGACGGCGTTGGCGTCGGGACCCAACTCCGACCTGGTCGGCGCGGTCAGCGCCACGTCGCTAGCGGGCGGCGGATTTTACAGCGCATACGTTGGCGCAGTCGTGGATCTCGCGCGCGTTCTCGGCAACTTGCACACCGCTTCCTACGTCTACATTCCTGCTCTCGCCCTGCCCAAAGGCGAGCAGATGAATCTGAAGCTCAACAATCCGCCGTCTTTCCGCAAGCCGATGTCGGTGATCGTCATCGGCCTGCCCGCCGTCGAAGCGGCCCAACTACCTCCTCTGAGAGCCATCAACGCCGACCAGGTTTTCTGCCTGCAAAAATCGTCGCTAGTTCTGCCTGTCGAAGGCGCCCCGCTCGTTTTTTCCTCCGACATCGGCCACGATTTCTTCCTGCACATTGCCGGCAAAGACGGCAAAGAAATCAAGCTTCCGGCAAGAGCCGACGCCACCAGTGGTGGATTTCTAATCGACACGCACAGCGTCGAAGGCGCAAAGCTCGATGCCCAACTCACGGGAACCCTGCATGGCTATTGGGGCTTTGAGCCTTACGAAGGGCCGAATTTTCATCTTCGGACTTCGCGCCCAGCCCAATGGGTGATTCCTGCGTCGGAACAAACCGCTCTTATCGTCGGCCGCGAAGATACCGTTCACCTGCAATCCGATTCCGCCGCCTGCGTGGATAACATCAGGATCCAGGATGCACAAGGCAAAGAGGTCAAGACCACCTGGAAGGCCACCAAGCCCGACGAACTCGAATTGAAAGTCGCGCTGAAGGATCAGTCCGCGGGAGCCCTGCAAGTAAAGTTGCAGCAATTTGGTCTGGCCAAGCCCGATGAACTTCCGCTGCAAGCCTATTCCGAAGCGGCGCACCTGGATGGCTTCACGATCAATGCGGGAGATCAGCAAGGCGTCTTGAAGGGAACTCGCCTCGATGAAGTCGATCACTTCGAGCTGAACGGCATTCACTTCCTGCCCGCGAAGTTGACGCGCACCAACGAAAAAGATGAACTCCACCTGGCGGCCACGCAGCCCGACTCCGCGGCGCTGCGTCCCGATCAATCTGTGGTAGCGAAGGTCGCACTAAAAGACGGCCGCGTTCTCGAGCTTCCGACCAAGGTAGAAGCGCCGCGCCCGAAGGTCACGCTCATCAGCAAAAGCATCCGGCTGGGCGATACGCCTTCGACCATCAGTCTCGGCAGCCAGGACGAGTTGCCGCTGGATGGACAAATTTCCTTTCTCTTGAAAGCGGAGATTCCAAATCGATTCTCGCGTTCAGAGCGGATCGAGGTTGCCACCGCCGACGAATCCTTCAGCACGCTGCTCAGCATGACCGACGGAAGCTTGATGCTGCGCGATTCGGAAAGCGCACTTGCGGTCTTCGATCCCCACAAAGCCTTCGGACCGTCCGCCTTCGGCCCGCTGCAATTCCGCCCGGTGGAAGCAGACGGCACAAAAGGGGATTGGCAGCCATTGGCAACGCTGGTGCGCGTCCCCGCACTGAAAGAAATTCGCTGCCCGGAGAGCCCCGACAAACCGTGCCAATTGACCGGCACAAATCTATTCCTGATCGACTCAGTCGCTTCCGATCAGCAATTTGCTCACAACGCGCCGGTACCGACAGATTTCATCGACGCCACGCTCGCGGTTCCGCATCCCGGCGAAACCGGCCTGTACATTAAACTGCGCGACGACCCGTCAGCAGTCAACACGGTCGTCCTCCCGATCTCACAAGATCAGCAACAGCCGTAACGTAATTCGCAAACTACTGTGGCACAGCCATTCCTGGCTGTGCGCATCAGACCTGAAGCGAAGCCTCGAAGCACAAAACATTTCACGGCAATCTCCTTTTGATCTGGAAAAACGGAAGGCATTGACTACGCGTTTCACTGACTCCGATTCCAGCTTTGCCGGATTGTGTTTTGCAACAAAACTAACTTCCTTCCGACCGCGGGGTTTTCGGTTAGAATCCGCTCATGGCCGCCATCGTAATCTCGGTCGGCACGATTCCTTCGATCAACCCCGCGACCGGCGAAGCCCTCGGCTGCTTCGAGAGGACCTCGCCATCTCGCATGCCTGAGATCGTCGCCCGCGCTCGCGCAACGCAAGCGAAGTGGTCGAAGACTCCGATTGCCGATCGAGCCGCGCGCCTCAAACTTCTCCGCGAACGCATTCTCTCTTCGCGCGATGCCTTGGCCGACGCGATCGTTCGCGAATCCGGCAAGCCGCGCGCCGAAGCGCTATTCGCGGATATCTTTGTAGCACTCGATACCGCGCAATATTTTGCCGTCAATGCGGAGCGCCTGCTGCAGCCCGAATCCGTCCCGCACCACAATCTCGCAGCCAAAGCCAAGAGTGGCACGCTCACCTACGAGCCGCTCGGCGTTATCGGCATCATCAGCTCGTGGAACTATCCCCTGGCCATTCCGGTCAGCCAGATCATTCCGGCCATCGTTGCGGGCAATGCCGTTGTCTGCAAGACCAGCGATTTCACCCCGCACTGCGGCGCCCTGATCGAAAGATTGTTCGCCAGCGCAGGTTTTCCAGAGGGCTTGGTAACCATCATCCAGGGCGGCGGCGACGTAGGCCAGGCCCTGATCGACGCAGCGTGTGACAAAATTCTGTTCACCGGCAGCGTCGAAACCGGTCGTCGCGTCGCCGAAGCATGCGCCAAGCGTCTGATTCCCACCGTTCTCGAACTCGGCGGCAAGGACGCCATGATCGTCCTCGCCGACGCCGATCTCGAAGTCGCGGCCAGCGGAGCCGTTTGGGGCAGCTACACAAATTGCGGACAAGTCTGTCTCTCCGTCGAAAGAATTTTCGTCGAGCGGACTGTCGCTGAACCCTTCGCCGCCCGCTGCGTCGAAAAAACAAAAAAGCTGCGGCTCGGTCCTGGAAGCGATCCCGCCACGGACGTCGGCCCGCTGATCCGACCCCAACACGTCCAGCGGATGACCGCGCTGATTGAAGACGCCGTCAGCCGCGGTGCGAAAGTCCTCTGCGGCGGCCACGCACGCCCCGATCTTGGCGAGAACTTCTTCGAGCCCACGGTAATCGTTGACGTAGATTCCGCCGCGCGCCTCTTTCAAGAGGAAACGTTCGGCCCGATCCTCGCCATCCAGACCGTCTCCAACTCCGACGAAGCCATCCTCCGCGCGAACGATTCACCGTTCGCCCTGTCCGCCAGCGTCTGGACGCGCAACGCGACCCGCGGCAAATCCATCGCCGCACAACTCCGCGCCGGCGCCGTCATGGTGAACGACGCCATCAGCTATTTCGCCATCGCCGAAGCTCCCCACGGCGGCTGTGGCCTAAGCGGCTGGGGCCGCACCCACGGCAAAGCCGGCCTCCTCGAAATGGTCCAGACCAAATACATCGACGTCGATCGCCTCCCGCGCCGCCAAAAGCCGTGGTGGTATCGCTACGGCCCCGACCTGGAACAAGCCGCCGACGCCTTCTTACAATTTGAGTTTGGAAGCAAGCTAAGCGCTCGCCTAACCAGCGCCCGAGCCGCGTTGCGAACCATGTTTCGCGACCACCGTATGTGACCGTTTAACCGTTCCTCTTCAGACGGCCACGCTTCGGCCCGAGATTGCGGTTAAATGCCAGCGTTTTACCATGCCCCTCAATCCAGCCGAAATCGCTCGCTATCTCTCATGCCCCGACGAAGGCGCTCCGCTGACGCCAGATTTCGGCGGGCTCCGATGCGTCCGCTGCTCGCGGATTTTCCCCTTCCAAAAGCCGAATCTATTCGAGATTTTGCCTGCGAAACCGGTCGCGATCTCCACTTCCGAAGTTCCATCCGGGTATGAAAACGCCTATATGCAAGCTACTCTCGCGGGTGGGAATCGACCGAAGATGCCGTACCGTGGGGCGCAAACGAGACGTCATCGATGAAAACCGAGAAACGTCGCGAGCGCCACACCGAAGAAGTTTTCCGGCTGTTACGCGATGCTTCTGGCGACGCGGACGGGGCATTCTGCGATCTTTCCGCGAGCGCGGGACATACCACGTTTGCAGCGGCCCGGCATTGCCGTGTGGTCTTCCACTGCGATCTTTCCGTCACCGCCGTGCAATTCGCCAGCGCTAAGGCTACACGGATGGGCCTGGAAAATATGGTGATCGTGCGCGCCGATTACTTGCGGCCACCCTTCCTGAATTCCATTCAACAGTTAACCTGTCTCGATTCGCTCATTCGTGGCCCCTGGCACGACGTGCGATTGCTCGCGAGCATTCGCCAAGCGCTCGTGCCAGGAGGCTCTGCGGTGGTGGACTTTCATAATTGGTGGCACAACCCGCTGCGTCGCTTAGGTTTGCTTCGCCAGAATTTCGGCCAGAATCGAAGCTACACGCGGAACGAAGTGCTGCACTTGCTCAGGCAAGCAGGCATCGATGATTTTGTGGTGAGTACTTTCATCCAGGAAGCTTATCCGCAGAGTCGATCCGCGAGAGTTCTGCACCGCCTGCTACCTGCGACACGCTTCCTGGTCCGCCTGACGTCATCGGCGCGCCATGTCCGGTAAGTCGATTTCACCACGTACCGATTATCCGCCGACGAATCAGGCTGCAGTGCCCAGTCGTTGCGGCTTGGTGTCGGGCTGACTTGAACAGCGATATGGTCCAGTTACGCACTAGCAGGCTGCGGAAAAATCGTTCTGAGCCAGCAATTTCTTGGGCGGTTTGAGTCATGCGGGAGTTTTCGAGCATCTGAGGCGTGATTTTTCGTGCTACCGAGCGCCCAAAGAAGCGTTGCAGCTCCGTTCCGAGACACTGCGGCCCGGTCGAACTACGTCGGAACTACGCTGTGCATCAGGTTCCGCATGCGCACCAGATTGTAAGCCGCGCACGCGAACGTAAAGATCCAATCGACCTTCAGCGTCCCGCGATGCCGCACTTTGCGCAACAGCGCAATCGTCTTCAGCCAGCCAAAACATTCTTCGATGCGCTTCCTCTTCTTCTGACTGATCGCATAGCCCGCGTGCCGCGCCGTGCGACTGTCGATGGCGCTGCCACCTCTTCGCCCAAGGTTTTGCGCCACATGCGGCGTCACCCCTAGGTTCCGACACTCGCGCACGAAATCCGCCGTGTCGAAGCCCTTGTCTCCAGCCACTGTCACCCGCTTGCTTCCCGGAAGTTCCTGCAGCTTTTCCAGCGCCGCATAGCGCTCGGCCGTGCCCGTGGCTTCCCACACCCGGCTGTCCACAATCAACCCGTTGCGATTCTCCACCAGCAGATTCCCGCTGTAGCTCAACTTGGCCTCCTTGCCTGGACCTTTGCGCGCCAGCTGCGCTTCGGGATCGCTTTTCGACTCATGCGTCTCGTTCGAGCGCTTCTCGCCGCGATAATCCACCGTGGGATTTCCAGGATCATCCGGCGGAGGCCCACTCTTCTTGTTCTTGGGCTGAAAACTCTTCACGCTGGCCCAGGCTTCCAGCAAACTTCCATCTACCGTGAAGTGCTCGTCCGAGGCCCAGCCCTGCCCGCGGGCTTGCTCCACCACCAGCGCCAGAAACTCCTTCGCCACTTCGGCCTCTAGCAAACGGTCGCGGTTCTTGGTGAACACCGTGGCATCCCACACCGCATCGTCCAAATTCAGCCCCACGAACCAGCGGAACAATATGTTGTAGTCGATCTCCTCCACCAGCAGCCGCTCGCTGCGCACCGAGTACAGCATCTGCAGCAACAGAGCCCGCAGCAACTGCTCCGGCGGAATCGACGGACGGCCCACTTGGGAATACATCTTGGCGAACTCTGGCGAGAGTTCCTTGAGGACCTTATCTACCATCGTGCGGATCGGCCGCAGCGGATGATCCTTGCGTACCCGCTGCTCCGGTGAAAGGTAGCTAAACACATGCCCCTGCTGCTGATCGTTTCCTCGCATGCCTAATCAGACGCACGGCGCGCCGCCTCGTTACAAAATTCCTGGCTTTTTCAGCATCCTGCTAGACTAGCAGGCTGCGGAAAAGCCGCGTTTGTCATCCCGAACCCGCGTTGTTTGCGGGTGAGGGATCTGGTGTTCGCGAAAAGGACAAGGAAAAAGCAGTTCCTCACTCCGTCAAACCAGGCTGCTTGGCTAAGTCGTAGCATTCTTCTGACGCACCCCACCGCGTCGAGCATCCAATATAGAAGACGGA
>CAVSNL010000050.1:0-21265 GCA_963729285.1 uncultured Acidobacteriota bacterium | reverse complement strand
CCTCAAACAACAACTGTGACAAGCGGCCCGAATTGTGGCGGATGACCCCGTGTTCGTCCAGTAGGTTGTCGAGAACCACGCGATAGCCCAGCTTCTGAAGATCCCTGAGATCGACGGCGACGGGCTCGGCTCCCTGGGCGCGGTAGCGTTTGGCGACTTCAGGCGAAATCGGCTGGCGATTGGCGACCACCCAATCGATTACGCGGCGGGAGGTGTGTTGGCGGATGGCGCGTAGATGGTCGGCGAGCGCGTAGCCCGAGGTTTCACCAGGCTGGGTCATCAGGTTCGCGATGTACACACGGGGCGCCTTGATTTCGCGATGGCGTGCGCGATCTCCGGGATCAGCAGGTTCGGCAGAATGCTCGTATACAGCGAACCCGGCCCGAGAAGTATCAGGTCGGCTTCCTCGATCGCTTCCAGCGCCTTTGGCAATGGGCGCGCCGCGCGCGGAGAGAGCGCGAGCTTTTTGATGGCCGCGCGGCTGGCGGTGATGCGGGTCTCACCATGAACGCGCCGTCCATCTGCCAGGGTAGCCACCAGCGAAACGTTGGAAACGGTGGAAGGGAAAATCTGCCCGCGGATCGCCAGGATTTTGCTGCTGACGCGCACCGCTTCCGCGAAATCGCCTGTGACGTGCGTCAGCGCCGCCAGAAACAAGTTGCCGAAATTGTGCCCGACGAGACCCCGGCCAGCGTGAAAGCGATACTGGAATAACCGGCCGAGCAGTGCTTCGTCCTGTGAGAGCGCCACCATGCAGTTGCGAATATCTCCAGGCGGCAAGATGCGGTTTTCGCGCCGCAGCCGGCCGGAACTCCCGCCGTCGTCGGTGACCGTAACGATCGCGGTAAGGCTTGAGATGGGTGCTGTTCGTTGGCCAGTTCGTCGCGGCGCCGCACGACTAGATCCTTCAGCCCGCGAAGCAGCGTGGACAATCCGGTGCCGCCGCCGAGAGCGACGACGCTGAGTCCGCGAGGGGGCAGCTTCGACTTGGAAGCACTTTTTTTCACGTCAGATCCGGTATGCAGCATTCTACCGAAAACATTCAGGCGGCGAGCGCACAAACAGCCTTCAGCATTCAAATCAAGCGATCGGCGACAGGAGGGTAAACTTCAGTTGATCGCGATGGCTATGCAACTTTCAAGTCACGGCTACGGCACTTCATCTTCCTCGCGTGACCCGGGCGGAATGCGTATTCGACAGCTCGAAAGCAGCTCAGCCGCCCGAGCCGTCCTTCTCGGGATAAAGCATCTCGGTGAAGCGAGGGTCTTCCTGCAGAAACGCAAAGTCTTCGTCGTTGCGCGCGTGGTACCGGTTTTCCGGGCGCAACTCGATCGCCACTTTCAGATTCTTCATCGCCGAATCCGCCTCGCCCGTCAAGCAATCCAGCGCCGCAAGCGCGTAATGAATGTAGTCTGCCTTGGGCGCCGCCTTGCGGGCCCGATCCAGACTCTCCCGCGCATCGTCCCACCGGCCAATGTTCATCATGGCCACGCCGCGCTGGTAGTGCTCGTCCGCAGTGCGAGGATTCTGTTCGGTACTCGGCTTCATGCGCTGCTCGGCGATCTTCAAATGCATGCGCGCGCGATCGGCGAGTTCTTTGCTCGGCCCCTCAAGGACTTTTTCCAGCTCCTGCTTGGCCTTGGCAAACTTCTGCTGGTGGAACAGCGACAGCGCCTCGTCATACACCTTGAGCTGCGCCTGGACGCGCGGATCGACCATCTCAACGCCGCCGCGCTGCGGAGGATGTTGCGGAGTTAAAGGTTTTCTTTTCAATGGTTTAGCTTTGCTGTGCAAGGCGCTCTTGGTGCGCCCGGAACTTCCCGAATTGGGCTTGTGCGCCTTGGCCATGCCCGCGAAGATAGCAGAGCAGGTTACTCACGTCAACGCGTCTTGGGAGTAACTCTTTTGTTACACTGCGCGTTATCTCGTTAGCGCAGGCCGCGAAAATTATTCTACCGAACCAGCCGTGACTCACCGAAACTAGATGCGAGTGGCAAACACGCGACATCCGTCAAGTTGAAAGGGTGGCCTGCCTGTAACGCGTGTGCTATAAATTTCTAAACAAGTTCCGGACCAAGGACCGGCCAACGACAAGTGCCTTTCATCAATTTTCCCGCGCGCGAAATTAACTGCAAGCTGGTGTACTACGGTCCAGGTCTGGGCGGAAAGACCGCCAACCTGCAATGGATCTACGACCACACTGGCCAAAACCAGAAAGGGAAAATGGTTTCCCTGGCCACCGAGACCGACCGCACCCTCTTCTTCGATTTTCTTCCGCTCGACTTGGGCACGGTCCGCGGCTTTAAGACCAGGTTCCACCTCTACACTGTGCCCGGCCAGGTGTTCTACGAAGCCAGTCGCAAGCTGATCCTGAAGGGCGCCGACGGTGTCGTCTTCGTCGCTGATTCGCAGGAAGAGCGCCTGGACGCCAATTTCGAAACCATGGAAAACTTGCAGGAACACCTGAAAGAGCACAACCTGAATTTCGACACGATTCCGTACGTCCTGCAGTTGAACAAACGAGATTTGCCGAACGCCCTGCCAATTCCCGACCTCACCAAACAGTTGCAGCGAAAAGGCGAACCGGTGCTGGAAGGTGTAGCGGTCACGGGGCAGGGCGTGTTCGAAACGCTGAAGGAACTAGCGAAGCTGGTCCTGGCGGAACTGAAAAAGGGCGGCTAAAGCGACCGGATCCCTGTAGCCGCGGTCTCCCAGACCGCGGGGTTTAGATGAAAACACTACCCATATTTTCCGTCTATGCAGCCTGTTCGGGCCAAGTCGCATGACCGCGCACAACTGGCAAGACCTAAACGAAGCTCGCCAAGGCCGAAGAATCCGTCTCAAACGTAGGGATCGCCTCCACCAGCCGCGTCACCGTCAGCGCATCGCGCACGCGCCCGTGTCCGCAAACCAAGTGCAGCGCACCACCCTCGCGCGCCAGTTGAATCGAGCTGCGCACCAGCGACGAAATCCCCGAGCTGTCGATCTGCGGCACGCCATTGAGGTTGACCACCACCTTGCGTCCACCGCCCTGCACCAGCGACTGCAACACTTCCGTCAATTGCTCGCTGGGCTCACCGATGGTCAGCCGGCCGTGCACTTCCAGCGTATGCACGCCATTCGCTTCGCGCACGGAAATTTCCATGGGCAGACGTTCGGTCATTGGGAGGTCTCTCTCATGGAATGTTCACGCTAGCCTATTCGAAAAATCACGCTTCAACGTTCCCTTAGGATACCCCGGCACTCCCCCTCAAGGGAATAACCTCCGCGGAAAACTTGGTCAGCGCCTCGGGCAAAACCTGCACCACCCACGCCAGCACGGCATTATACGATGATAGCCGTGCGAGACAAGTAGCCTGTCTGGAGAGCCTCCCGCTGCTATACGAACCAATTGACACATGGCCGCGTTGGGTGGAGAGTATCCGTCAGGGTAGTATCAACCGGGGTTTCGAACTTGCGTCGCAACATCCCATTTTTTCCTCTAAACACTTTAGCCCTCCTGGTCGGCCTTCTTTCGTTCGCCCAGCCCGATGTTCTGCAAGCACAACGCGTTGCGGTGCCGGTACTCCTTCCCGAGAACACGAATCCTGCCTTTACCGGCCTGATTAATGTGAGCGTACAGCAAGACACCGGTTCGCCGTTTGCCATCCCCGCCACGGTGACGCTCCGCTCGTCGGATATGACCGTTAACCTGACGAGTCGCACGAACGAATCCGGGCTGGTCGCCTTTAAAACCATCCCTTCGGGCCAATACCTTGTCGAAGTCTCCGCGGAGGGCTATCGAACCGTTCGCGAACAGATCGGGATCGGCGCCGGAGTACAAGTCCAAAATCTCCTCGTGGCCATGATCCCGGAAACCGGCGTAGCCCTCTCGCGCACTCCATCGGGCGGCGGAGCCGTGAATCCCAAAGCCATCAAGGAAACCGAGAAGGGTCTGCGCTCCCTGCAGGTTGGCAAGCTCGACGAGGCTCAACAACACCTGACGCGCGCTCTGGCTGCCGCGCCAAATTTCGCCGATGGCAATTATCTGATGGGCGTGCTCCTTCTCCGGCGCAAGGACTCCGCTAAGGCCCGCCCCTATTTGCAAAAGGCCGTAGACATTGCGCCCAATCATGCGCCCGCATTGCTGGCGTTGGGCGAAGCCGAATATCTTCAGCGGGACTATGCGCGAGCGACCGAATCGCTCGAACAGTCCCTGCGCGAACAGCCTCGCAGCCCGCAAGCCTCTACCGCGCAACAGTTAATCGAACGCATGCGCGCGCCAAATCAGCCGAAAGCAGATGGGGTCGCAGCTTCAACGAACTCATCCGCGGCGGAGGTCGCCGAGTTAGCATTAGCCACCGATGCCAATCAACCGGGCCTCGTCGAACTGTCGGCTCTACCCGCGCTTACGCCCGAAACCGAAACCAACTGGGCGCCGCCCGATGTCGACCAGGAAAAGCTCGTTCTAGATCCAGGCACCACCTGCAAACTGGACGAAGTTGTTCAGGCGGCGGCCGGTCGCGTTAAGGAACTCATGCAGAATGTGGACCGTTTTACCGCCACCGAAAAAATCGAGCACTCCCACCTGAGTCCTCTCGGCCTGCAGATTTCCAGTGAGACCCGAAAGTTCAATTATCTGGTCGAAATTCGCCAGCTCCATTCGCGTCTGGACGTGCAGGAATACCGCAATGGATCCGTTTCCGTGCAGGATTTTCCGGCGCATATCGGCACCATCGGCCTTCCCACACTCGCTCTCGTTTTTCATCCTTTCTACCAGGAAAAGTACGAGTACTCCTGCGAGGGTCTTGGGTCCTGGCGCGACAAACCCGCTTGGATCGTCCATTTCCAGCAAAGAACCGACCGTAATAGCGAAACGCTGGTCTATCGCGTCGGCGGCAAGTCCTTTGCGGTGAGGCTGAAAGGTCGCGCGTGGATCGATACGCAAAGCTCGCAAATCGTCGCGATGGAGTCGGATCTGATCCGGCCGGTCCCCGAGATTCGCCTTCTGCGGGACCACCAATTGATCGAATATGGGCCAGTCGACTTTCGAAACAACACCATGCAACTTTGGCTGCCGAAGAGCGCCGATTGGTACTGCTCCTTATCCGGGCAGCGCTATCACCGGCGTCACTCCTTTAGCCAGTTCCTGCTGTTCTCCGTGGATGATTCGCAGAAAATCACCAAGCCGAAAGAACCGATAGAGCCGGTCGAACCACCGACTCCACAATAGCTCGGCCGGCCTCGCAGGCATCCAGCAGCATCAGAAAAATCAATTCTGCGAATGCAAATTTCAAACTAAGGTGTTCCCGGCGCCCCGCGTATAATCTCGCTCGATAAAGCGTTTGGTCCCCGAAAAAGCGTCTTTCGTACCGTCTTTCATACAGGGGAAGCGGTCGGTTTTTGTGTGACCCGAAAGCCGTCAATTCATTCGCAGCGGAGCGGACATAAACTATGAAGCAGGCGGCCTTGAAGTGCTGTTGTATCTTCGCCATCCTGCTCCTGCTCCCCACGATTCCACTTCTCGCGCACCAGGCGCCCTCCGCGCCCGCCACCTCTCCCTCCACCTCTCCCTCGACCGTTGATTCCTCCAAAGCCCTCAACGACAAGCTCGCGCAACTCGACCAGCGCGTCACCGCCGCGCAATCCGCCGGTGACAACGCTTGGATGCTGGTCAGCGCGGCTCTCGTCCTCTTAATGACCGGCCCAGGCCTCGCGCTTTTCTACGGCGGCTTGGTCCGCCGCAAGAACATGCTCGCCATCATGATGCAAAGTTTCATGCTCATGGCGGTGATCTCCGTCCTCTGGGCGCTGGTCGGCTACAGCCTGGCCTTCGGCGGAAATGGCCCGGTGATCGGCGGATTCGAACATGCCTTCCTCCGCGGCGTCGGCGCCGACCCGAATCCCGATTACGCCGGCACCATTCCGCAAGCCACCTTCATGATCTATCAGTTGATGTTCGCCATCATCACCCCGGCGCTGATCACCGGCGCCACCGCCGAAAGAATGAAGTTCAGCGGCACCGTCCTCTTTCTCACCCTCTGGTTTCTCGTCGTCTACGCCCCGCTAGCCCACATGGTCTGGGGCAAAGGCGGCCTGCTGAACGCCTCTCTCGGTGGCAAATTCCCGACCCTCGATTTCGCCGGCGGCACCGTCGTCCACATCAGCTCCGGCGTTTCGGCGTTAGTGTGCGCTTTGTATCTTGGCAAGCGCGTCGGCTTCCCCAAACAACCCATGCCGCCGCACAGTTTAACTCTCAGTTTTGTAGGCGCGTGCTTACTGTGGGTAGGCTGGTTCGGCTTCAACGCCGGCAGCGCCCTCGCGGCAAGTTCCCTGGCCACCAGCGCATTCGTAGCCACTCATTTTGCCACCGCCGCAGCCGCCATCAGTTGGAGCCTCGCGGAATGGCTCAAAAACGGACGCCCCAGCGCTCTCGGCGCGATCTCCGGCGCAGTCGCCGGCCTCGTGGCCATCACCCCCGCGGCGGGTTTCGTGGCGCCCATGCCCGCTCTGGCGATCGGATTCATCGCCGGCCTGGTCTGTTATTTCATGGTCACGAAGGTGAAGTCCATTTTCGGCTACGACGATGCCCTCGATGCTTTCGGCGTCCACGGCGCGGGCGGCACCATCGGAGCCCTGCTGACTGGCATCTTTGCGCAGCAAATCGTCAACCCGATATTCGGCGCTGGCAAACCGGTGGGTGCGCTGGACGGCCACTGGAGCCAGGTCGGCAATCAGATTGTCGGCGTGCTGATCGCCTGGGGCTTCGCATTGGTCGGCACCATCATCCTCCTGAAAATCACCGACATGATTACCGGCCTGCGCGTCACCCAGGAGCAGGAGATTGAGGGTTTGGACATTTCGCAACACGGTGAAGAGGCCTACAACCTCGAACTGTAAGTAGACTGTGATGGTTCGAGCGTCACACGCTGGGCTCGGGCCTCGCCGCGGAATTGCAAGCCCGCGGCACGACAAGCGGTAACGCGGGAGCGCAAATCTTCATGATGAAACTTGAGGCCATTATTCAGCCCTCGCGGTTTGAATCCGTCAAAGATGCTTTACGGGAAGCCGGCATCGAAGGCATGACCGTCACCGAAGTCCGCGGGCACGGCCGCCAAAAAGGCCACACCGAGGTTTACCGCGGCCGCGAGTACACCGTCGATCTCCTTCCCAAAATCAAGCTGGAGATGGTGCTGCCCGACAAGCTCGTGAATACCGTTGTGGACACCATCCTGAAGACCGCGAAGACAGGAAAGATCGGCGACGGTAAAATATTTTTGTCGAAGGTTGATGAAGCCATTCGGATTCGCAACGAAGAGCGCGGAGAAAACGCTCTCTGATGACGACCGCAGCCCGTCCCGGTCTCCATTCGGCCCATCCGCCCGCTATGAAAATGCAAGACTCTCTTACTCCGCTGTCCGTTCTCGGCCCGCAAGCCGACGATGAACGGCACCGTATCCAGAAACAATTCGAGTCGGGTGTCAGCGCGCGCGAAACGGTGCTCGCCCTGTGCGCGCTCGCGGACAACAATGTTCAGCAGGTTTTTAGTGAAGTTCTCCGCGTTCACAACACTCCTTCCGAAGGATTGTGTCTGGTGGCGTTGGGCGGATATGGGCGCCGGCTTCTTTTTCCCTACTCCGACCTCGACATCTTGTTTCTTTTCGGCAGCGAAAAAGCCGAGCAAACTTTCCGGCCGCTGATTTCTGATTTTTCCCGCACCCTCTGGGATCTCGGTTTTCGCGTCAGTTCCGCCGGCCGCACGCTGGAAGAATGTAAACGCATTGAAGAGGACAACGTTGAATTTCACCTGGCCCTGCTGGACCGCCGCTTCCTCGCCGGCGACGCCGAGCTTTTCGATCGCCTGAATACCAAGGTTTTGCCCGGTTCCGAGAAGCAAGCCCGTCCCTTCCTTCTCGCGCAGCTCCATACCCTCACCAGAGACCGCCTGGCACGCTATGGCAACACCATCTTCCACCTGGAACCCAACGTGAAAGAAGCCCCTGGCGGGCTGCGTGACTATCAGGCCGCCATGTGGTTGCGTCAGATCGCCGGCGAGAGGAGGGAATCACTGAACAGCAGCGCCGCTGAAGAGGAGCTCGCCTCCGTTGCCGTCGATTTCCTCAGCGCCATCCGCTGCTTCCTGCACTACAACAACAGCCGAAACGACAATACCCTGACCTACGAGCTCCAGGCCGCGGCTGCCGAACGCTCCCTCGGTGTCGCCGACAAAATGCCGCGCAGTGCCGCCGAGTGGATGCGTCTCTATTTCCGCCACGCGCGCACCCTCAATCGCCTGCTGCTCCGCTATCTCGAGCAGAAAGCAACTGTCCCACAAACGCTCCGGCAGCGATTGTTCAGTGTCGCCCGCGGCCCCAAAGTAGAACCAAGCAACGGCAAGCCCTTCGGCGTTCGCGATGGCCTGTTTGAAGTCCTCAATCAGGCCGCCTTGTCGGACCGCGCCGAAATTTTTTCTCTGTTCACCGAAGCGGCACGCAGCGGCGTGCCCTTAAGCCGCCAGGCCGAACGTTGCATCGCCTACATCATGCGCCATCCGGAACTCCCGGTTCGCAATGCCGAAGTTACCTGGGCGACCCTGCGCGAAATCCTGGGCGCCGATTATCCAGGTCTCGCGCTGCGTCCGATGCAACGCCTCGGGCTGCTTACCCAGATCCTGCCCGAATTCGGTCGCATCGACTCGCTGGTCGTCCGCGATTTCTATCATCGCTACACCGTCGATGAACACTCACTGCGCACCATCGAGCATCTTCAGGAATTGGCCGATCCCCCGGACGAGCAAGGCGCGCACTTCGAGCCTTTGTGGAGGACCGTAGAGCGCCGCGACCTGCTCATTTTTTCCCTTCTCCTCCACGACGTCGGCAAAGGCATGCCCGTCGAAAATCACGTAGCAGGGAGTCTCGAAGCCCTCGCCACCGCTGCGGCCCGCTTGCAACTCTCCGAGGAAGAAACCGCCGAAGTTCATTTTCTGATCGAGCATCACCTCGACATGTCCGCGACCGTGCAACGCCGCGACATTTTCGACCCCTCCACCATCTCCTCTTTCGCCTCCTCCGTCGTCAACCAGGAGCGCTTGCAGCGCCTCTGCCTGCTCACCTATGCCGATATTCACGCTGTCAATCCCGAAGCGCTCACACCCTGGAAGGCCGACATGCTGTGGCAGCTTTTCGTTGCTACTTCCAACTATTTCAGCCGCACGCTGGACCGCGATCGTTTGCATGCTCACGACGAAGTTTCGGTGCTGGAACACGTGCGCGCGCAAATCCCCGGCTTTACCACCGAGCAGATCGAACGCTTCCTCGAAGGCTTCCCGCGCCGCTACCTGGCGGTTCATTCCGCGCCCGAAATTGCTGCGCAATTGGCGATGTATCAAAAATTGCCGGCCCAGCCGGTGCAGACCGAGCTGCATTCCACAGGCCATGCTTTCTCGTTAACCCTGTTGACCGCCGATCGACCGGCACTGTTCGCCACCATCGCTGGCGTCCTCGCCGGTTGGGGTATGAACATCATCAAGGCGGACGCCTTCGCGAACGCAGCTGGCGTTGTGCTCGATACCTTCCACTTTGCGGACCTCCACCGCACGCTCGAGCTGAATCCCACGGAGATCGAAAGATTCCGGCGCAGCCTCGCTGACGTCGTCAACGGAAAAGCTCCGCTCCAACCGTTGCTGCAAAGCCGCGACAAGGCCAGCCGGGAACGCCCCCCGAAGGTGACGATCGAGACCAAATTCGCCTTTGACGACGCGACATCCGAGCACAGCACGCTCCTGGAGATCGTCGCCCAGGACCGCCCCGGCCTGCTCTACGACATCGGCTCAACCCTGGCCCGCCTCTGGTGCAACATCGAAGTCGCCCTGATCGACACCGAAGGCCAAAAGGCCATCGATGTCTTCTACCTGACCGAACAAGGCAAAAAACTAAGCCCCGAAAAACAAGAAGCCCTACTCCAGGCTCTCCAGGAAAAGCTAGGCTAGAGAGCCTGTTCTAAATCCCATTCTTGCCGCGTCTTCCGCCGGGAGCCCAAATTCCATTCCCGCAGCGGCGATCGCCGGCATGGCTGCGACTATTTGCCGGAAGATTTCTGTAGGGGCGGAGCTTGCCCCGCCCGGCCGCAACTCAGACCACGCTTAAAAGGGTCTATGCCGACTGCCGCCGAATAGGCAGCACAGACACTCCTCAGGCTGCGGAAAGAGTCTTTTCTTTAGGAGGTCGGGCTTTAGCGCCCGACGTAAACAGCTTGCTCTCAACGGGCTTCAGCCCCAGAAGCAAGCTTTTTCCTCGCTTTCTCTGCATTTTTCCGCAGCTCGTATGCCGACGGCCGCCATCGAGGACCACCCGTCAAGTACGCCATCTGCCTATTACCCTTCAGGGACCGCATCCGCCACCATTTCTTGTTCCAGTCCGGGAAACCAGTTATCGTTGCCATCGGATCGGCCCAACAGCCACTTCGGAAGGAAATAACCTGTTAACAACAGCTTCATTGCAAACCTGCCCCAGCGGTCCCTTGGTGATCGCTGCCGCAAACGGCGAGTCCCCCGTGGATGTTTCGCTGGTGCTTCCCACCTACAACGAAGGCAAAAATATCGCCGCTGTCATTGCGCAACTTGTTCCCGTGCTCGATTCCGTCCCCAATCTTCAATACGAAATCATTGTGGTCGACGACGACAGTCCCGACCGCACCTGGGAAATCGCCCTCAGCCAGACCGACAAGTTTCCTCAGGTGCGCGTGATTCGCAGGCAAGGAGAGCGCGGACTCTCTACCGCCGTGATTCGCGGTTGGCAAATTGCCCAGGGACGCATTCTTGGCGTCATGGACGCTGACCTCCAGCATCCTCCCGAAGTCGTCGCCAACCTGTGCAAGGAGATGCTGCGCGGCGCGGATCTTGGAATCGCCAGCCGCCACGTCGAAGGGGGTGGGGTCAGCGATTGGAGTCTTGCTCGCCGCATCATTTCCCGCGGCGCCCAGATGATCGGCTTCATGCTGCTCCCCGAAGTGATCGGCCGCATCAGCGATCCCATGAGCGGCTTCTTCATGATTCGCCGGTCTGCCATTCAGGATCGTACCCTTAGCCCGCTTGGCTACAAGATCTTGGTCGAAGTGCTGGGGCGCGGCACAGTCGGCTGGATCAGCGAAGTTCCCTACACCTTCCGCGAGCGCGTGGAAGGCTCGAGCAAATTGACCAATCGCATTTACTTCGAATACTTTCAGCACCTGCTGCGGCTGCGCCTCTATTTGTTGCATGTCTCCAGCTTCTTCCGCTTCTGCGTTGTGGGAGCAAGTGGCGTGGTGATCGACATGTCTTTCCTTTTTCTGCTGAGCGACCCCAAAATGCTCGGCTGGGGATTGACGCGCAGCAAGATCCTCGCCGCCGAGGCCGCGCTGCTCAACAACTTCATTTGGAATGACCACTGGACCTTCGCCCACGTCGCCAAACATCAGACCAG
The DNA here is from genome assembly GCA_963729285.1 of uncultured Acidobacteriota bacterium. Lineage (GTDB taxonomy): Bacteria > Acidobacteriota > Terriglobia > Acidiferrales > UBA7541 > Acidiferrum. The sequence goes on along the minus strand of CAVSNL010000050.1, from coordinate 9,827 downwards.
CTTCGGGCAGCGTGTAAAGCGCTTCCTGAAGTTCAATGCGATCTGTTCGCTCGGGATCTTTTTCAACGTGGTCATCATCAACATCGAATTCAATTTATTCCACATGAACCGCTACCTGGCGAATTTGATCGCCATCGCCCTGGTCACCCTGTGGAACTACAAGTCCAACAAAGAATTCAGCTGGCGCGTAACCGCCAAAGCCTGACCCCGATCTCTACCCCGCGCCTAAGTTTTCGTCAGGGCACCGCTTTAGCCGTGCCACTCGTCAGCCAATCCCCTGTAGGGGCGGGGCTTGCCCCGCCCGGTGTCGGACCCAGGCACGCTCTAAACATCCCAGCAGCTCCGCTCCGGCATTTTCTTCAGGAGGTCGGTGCTTTAGCGCCGACGTAACCCGCATGCTCTCGACGGGCTGCAGCCCCTGAAGAAAGCCCCCGGTTAATTCCGCCCACTGCCTTCCACCTCCAGATTCCTTCCATTCGATGCATACCACTTAGCTAATTAACGTCTGTGTGCTATTCTCCATCGTGTATGTCGAACTGAATCGTCGACGGCTGCAGCCCTTCCAGCCCCAAGCCGCCCGGGCAAGTTCTCCCCCGTGCCTACGTTCCACTAAGCCGTTTAAAATGAATACTTACAAAAGTCTATCAAAACAAACAACTTTAACCATCTTTAGAATGAATACTTACAGAAAACCAGGGGGGAGGGTGGTTATGGTTAACCTCTTTTCACTTGGAGAACCGCTTACGCTGCCTATTCGGCGCCGAGGAACGCGTAGCGCAGCAGGAACAGCACGGAGAGGATCCAGATGAGCGGGCTGATTTCGCGATACTTGCCGGTGCCCACCTTAATGAAGGTGAAGGAGAGCATCCCGAGGCTGAGCCCGGTGGCGATGCTGAAGGTGAGCGGGGTGGCGACCAGGGTTAGGAACGCGGGAAACGCTTCGCTGAAGTCGTCCCAACGGACGCGCGCGACCGCGCCACACATGAGCGCGCCAACCAGGATCAGCGCGGGCGCCGTAGCGTATGCGGGAATCGCCGCGACCAGCGGAGCGCAAAACATGGCGACCACGAAGAAGCCGGCGATCACCACGTTGCCGAGGCCGGTGCGGGCGCCTGCGGCTACTCCAGCGGCGCTTTCGATATAACTGGTGACCGTAGAGGTCCCCGTCAGCGCGCCGATCATGGTTCCGAACGCGTCGGCAAGCAGAGCGCGGCTGGCGCGTGGGAGTTTGCCCTCGCGCAGGAAGCCGCCTTGCTCGCAGACGCCGACGAGCGTGCCGACATTGTCGAAGAGGTCGACGAAGAAAAACACAAAGATCAGCTCGCCGAGGCCGATTTTTGCGGCGGAGCGGAAGTCGAGTTTGAGGAACGTGCCGCCGGGATGCGGGAGCGAGAACAGATGCTCCGGCCAGTGGTCTGAGCCCAGCGGAATTCCCGCAAGCGCGATGGCCACGATGCCGATCAGGATGGCGCTGCCGACGCGTCGAGCCATCAGGATGGCGATCAGAATCAGGCCGGCGGCCGCGAGCAGCACCTGGGGATCGGATGCTTTGCCAAGGCCAACAAAGGTGGCGGGATTGGCGACGATGATTTTTGCGTTGCGCAGGCCGATGAACGCGATGAACAGGCCGATGCCCGCGGCGGTGCCATGCTTGAGGCAGTCCGGGATGCCGTTGACGATCTGCTCGCGGACGTTGGTCAGCGTGAGGAGCAGGAAGAGAAGACCGGAGAGGAAGACGACGCCCAGCGCGGTCTGCCACGGGATGCCGCGGCCGATGACGATGGAATAGGTGAAGTAGGCGTTGAGGGACATGCCGGGGGCGAGCGCGATGGGATAGTTGGCCCAAAGCCCCATGATCAGCGTGGCAATCGCGGCGGAAATGCAGGTGGCGAAGAGCACGCCTTCGACGGGCATGCCCGCTTCGGCAAGGATGCGCGGATTCACCACCACCACGTAGGCCATGGTCATGAATGTGGTCAGGCCGGCGAGAAGCTCGCGGCGGACGGTGGTCTGGTTTTCGTCGAGGTGAAACAGGCGCTGGAGCAAGCGGGATTTTTCCCCCGGGAAAATTGCGTCACTATAGGTCTGGCAGCGAGGCAGTGTCAAACGCAAGAATCAACTGCAGGAAGAGTCTGGAACCGATCGTTGACTTGGAATCGATCGCTGACCGATCGTTGACCGTTCCTTGATGGTCGGCAGGATAGTCGAGTCGAACTAATTCACCTTTGCGCGCCTGGCGGTGAGGTCGGGAAGGAAGGCGGTGAGGACGCCGAGTGCGGGAAGAAACGAGCAGACGTGGTACACGAAGCTGATGCTGGTGTGGTCGGCAAGCTTGCCCAGCAGTGCGGCGCCGATACCGCCTAAGCCGAAGGCTAGTCCGAAGAAAAGTCCGGAGACGGTGCCGATTTTAGTGGGGATGAGATCCTGGGCGTAGACGAGAATCGCGGAAAAAGCGGAGGCAAGGATGATGCCGATGATGACGCTCAGAATTTCGGTCCAAAAAAGGCTGGAATAGGGCAGAAGCATGGAGAAAGGAAGCACGCCGAGAATGGACCACCAGATGACGAATTTGCGGCCGAAGCGGTCGCCGATTGGACCGCCGATGATGGTGCCTGCGGCGACAGCGCCAAGAAATATGAAAAGGTGGACCTGGGCGCTCTGCACGGAGATATGGAAACGGTCCATGAGATAAAAGGTGTAATACGAGGTGAGACTGGCGAGATAAAAGAACTTCGAGAACATCAGGACGATGAGAACACCCATGGTGAGCGCAATTTTGCGCGACGAAAACGCCGGACGGCGGGCGTGGACTGAGCCTGTGACGTGAATGCCGACCGGAACGGTTTTAGCGCCGGCTTGACCGAGACGATAGCGGTGAGCCCACTGACCGATTTTGAAAAGCAGGATCATGGCGATGAGCGCCAGGATCGAAAACCAAGCGATGCTGGATTGGCCGTTAGACAGAACGAACGCAGCTAAGAGAGGACCCAGCGCGGAACCGGCGTTGCCGCCCACCTGAAAGATGGATTGGGCGAAGCCATGCTGTCCACCGGAGGCCATGCGAGCGACGCGCGAAGACTCCGGGTGGAAAACAGCGGAACCCGTACCGATCAGTCCTGCGGCGATGAGAACGATCGCGTAGGTAGGAGAGACGGCAAGAGTCAGTAAGCCAGTGAGCGTGATGCCCATACCTGCGGTCAGAAAATACGGTTTGGGATGACGATCACTGTAGAGTCCGACGAGCGGCTGGAGCAGCGAAGAGGTGAACGTGGCTGTAAAGGCGATCAAACCAACCTGGCCAAAGTCCAAGCGAAAGGTATTTCGGAGCAAAGGATAAAGAGCGGGAAGAAGGGACTGCACGGTGTCGTTGAGGAGATGACAGATACTGACAGCGAGCAGGACTTTGAACGTGGAGCGCTCAGCAGCAGCGGTGAACGGTTCGGTGTGAAGCGCTGAGATGTTGGTCTCGGTGGACATATTTGTGCCGGACGAAAACGGCTGCCTTTAGGCCAGCACCCTAGGATAAAGGGGAAATGAAAAATCGCAAAATTCGGTATTTTCCAGTCCACCAGCACCACGGCAGCACCTGACTCCGCAAAGCCTTCGCCAGGCCCAGTCCAGAACCAGCGCCCGTGACGAGACCCTCCGGGCGGAAATGTATATCAACTGGGGATGGGGCAAACGTACCGCTGGAGATACCGAAGGGCAAGCACTACTGGGAACGACCTTTTGTTCGTCGTGCTTTCACGTGATCTCATTCTTTTTTGAGTGGTTCCCCAGAATAAAGGTAACCATATTCCATCGAACTACCGTCTAAGTTTAGGCGTCGTTAATGGCCCCGGAAAGGGAAACGCCAATGAGCGCAAATTACGCGTGGATGAAGTTCTATGAAGCCGCGGTGCTCGAAACCGACCCCGAAAGCTTGCCCAGTCGCATCGAAGTCGCGCAAAACGCCATCGGTCAACGTGTAATAACGCTCGCACTTGATGAGGCAGAGCGAGGCGCAATCGTCAAAACACTCAACGCGCTCGGCATTCTCAAACGCGAACGACCTTCCCGATCTATCTGCCATCAGTGCCGAGATGCACATGACCTCGTAACTTCCATGAATGGCAAAACATTCTTGGCAAAGACGGGGATGGGTGAAATGAAGGTGACGTTACACACGCGATGCGTGAACGCGTGGGCAGAAGCAAACAGTTTTCAGACGCTTGCACCCTTACGAAGATCGCGCGCTGCGGGGCAACGATAACTCCCTGGAACAAGTGTGTCCAGAGGTTGTCGCTTGCGAATACAAAAGTGTCTCCGCATTGCTCCGCGGGGTTAAATCGTGGCCCTACGATGGGTGTTGTGAACCGGCGGTTGTGCCTTGGCGGACGCTGACTGGACTCGTGACAACCTGTCGCGTGTGTCGATTAAAGAAAAAGTATTCGCCAGAATTGACGGACGCGTTGCGTTAAGCAAGCGTACGCGACTTCAAAACCGGGACTCGCATTCGCGGGCAGAAAGCCCTCAAAGCATGAAGTAATCGACTCAACGTTGCCCCGAATTTTCCGGAACACGCAAATGGCTGCGGTTTGCGTAAACATTCAACACCGCGTCAAGCTCCCCCACGCTGATCGGTTTCGTTAAATAGCCATCCATACCTACCTCTGCGCATTTCTCTCGGTCACCTTTCATTGCGTGCGCGGTCAAGGCAATAATCGGTTGGTGCAGTCCGTTCCTTTTCTCATTTTCCCGAATGGCAGCCGCAGCCTCGATTCCGTCCATCTCCGGCATTTGCACGTCCATGAATACCAGATCAAAAGCTTCCCGCTTCAGTGCTTCCACTGCTTCACGCCCATTTCCCACCACCACCACGTGATGGCCTCGCTTCTCCAATAATCTGACCGCCAGCATCTGATTCACAGCGTTGTCTTCCGCCAGCAGGATGCGCAGGGATGCCGACGGATCGCGCTCGTCGTGCAGCGAAAATCGCGTAATCAGCGGGACGGCGCGCTCTTGCTCGCATGCTCCCAAGACCCGCGCGATGGCTTCGCGCAATTCCGATTGCCGAATGGGCTTTAATAGGTACGCTGCGACGCCCAATTCCTTACAACGCGCCGCATCGCCGCGGTGACCCGCCGAAGTAAGCATCATAATCGTTGCTGTTGCCAATTCCGGCCTGTGCCGAATACGCTCGATCAAAGTGAACCCGTCCATCTCCGGCATATGCATATCAGTCAAGATCAACCCGTACGGCGCGTTGCACTCTCCAGCCTCGGACAGTCGCTGCAACGCTTCTTCTCCACTCTCGACCGAAGTCGCTTTCATCTCCCAACGCCCAAGCATTCCTTCCAGAATCCGCCGGTTCGTGCAGTTGTCGTCCACTAACAGGACTTTCACGCCGCGAAGCACGTCGGGCGACGCAATCGCCCCTTCTCTGATGTCCTTTGCGTCTCCCGCTCGCATTCGCGCCGTAAAGTGAAACTGACTCCCTCGCCCAACATCACTTTCCACCCAGATCTTCCCGCCCATCATTTCCACCAGACGCGTGGAAATGGTCAACCCCAGTCCGGTGCCTCCATACTTCCTCGTTGTGGACGTATCCGCTTGGGAGAACGGGGCGAAAATCGATTCACGCTTTTCCGCGGGAATTCCGATCCCAGTGTCTGACACCGTAAAGCGCAAGATGTAATCCTCGCCATCCCGGCTTTCCACCTGCACCTTCACCAACACTTCGCCCTGTTCCGTGAACTTGATGGCATTGCCCGCCAGGTTGATGACCACCTGCCGCAATCGGGTGGAATCGCCGTATACAACTTCCGGCACCGCGGGGGTAACCTCGCAAAGTAGCTCCAAGGCTTTTTCATCCGCGCGCAGCACTACGGTCCTTAAGGCCGACTCCAGTGACTCGCGCAGATCGAAATCAATCACCTCCAAATCCACTTTGCCAGCCTCGATTTTTGAAAAGTCCAGAATATTGTTTATCAAGCCCAAAAGGGAGTCCGCCGAGAGTTTCACCATACCGAGATACTCGCGCTGCTCCCGTGTTAGCTCTGTGTCGATCGCCAAATCCGTCATGCCGATCACACCATTCAATGGCGTCCTTATCTCGTGACTCATATTGGCGAGAAATTCGCTCTTTGACTGGTTTGCCGCGTTCGCAGCAAGAATAGCTTGCTGCAGCTCTTGAGTCCGCTCTTCTACTCGCGCTTCTAAATATTTCGAATGATTTGCTTCGCGCTGGAAAATCAGGAAGGTGTTCCGGAATAGTCCTGTGATCACGAACAAGTAGACTAGAATCTTCAGTGCGTGCCCCGCAAAGAATTGCGTGTCATAGAGGCGGCTATAAAACGTCATATACGCCAGTTCGCCGGCGGTTGCAGCGATAAGAGAAAGAACCAGGCAATGCTCGAAGGCGTCGGTCTTCCACGCGCCCTTCAGTACATAGCCCACGGTCGCAAGCCCGAAAAACAGTGCAGGCACCAACTCCAGCGGCCGGTGCACTATGAAGTGGGGATAGACTGGCGGAGGCAGCGGGACGAACGCAAAAAATAGAAAGCTGGCAACGGCCCACGCCCCTACAGTCAGATAAACAAGGCTTTCTCTAACAAGACACGCCTCGGGATGGATCTTCTCTCTTCTCCACACCATCAAGTCCGCACACATCAGTAAGGACATAAATAATCGTGACGCGGTGCCGCTCCATGGCGTGAGAGCCGAAAGAGCTGAAGGCGTATACCCTGTGAGAAATGAAGACGTGATGAACGTATGGTACGCGTCGAGGACACCTGCTCCTAGAAAGCAGGTGCCCAGCAGCAAGAAGGTCGAGCTTTTCTTTGCGTAGAAGCGAACCAGCGCTAAGACCCCCGCTGTTACGGCCAGAAGAGCAGAGATCGCTTCAAATAATGTGTGCAATTCTGAATTGCCGCGCCAAGCGGCTTGATGAGCGGGATAGGCGCAAAGGAACAAAAGGCCTGCGAGCACGCCGTAGAGCAAAATTCTTTTCTCTACGAATTGAGGGCTTACACTACGATCATCCGCAGTCGAGAATGTTCCCAGAGGCTACTCCAATGTTCGGACGGGGCAGTCAGTAACAAATATTCCGAAAAGCCGGATTTAGCATGTCTGTGAAGGCATGCCCGTGAAAGCATGCCCCGCAGGCATGCATACAGAAGGAGGGGGAGCAACCAGTCTATCCCACACATCGAGCCGGAACTACAGAGGTCGAGTTCGGAGTGTCGCAGCGGATACTCCCGTTTTGTGAGTAGCTCTGGAGCGGCGTGATCAGCTTATGCCTTGGTAGGCATTCTGGGCGGAGGCAGGGCTCGCAGATGCAAATTCTCGAAGTTCTTCCCTAATGCCTCGATCTATAAGTTAACGGCTTGGTGTTTTGAGTGAGAGTTTCTTCAGGCGGACCGATTCGGCACCTAGGATGCTGTCGATTTTCTCTGCAATCTTTCCCAGCCTCTTGGTGTCTTCCTGAACCTCTGAAAAGGCCGGGGCGCCCTGTTCTGGTGATGTGTCTTAACCTTCGGTCCGAGTGAATCTCTAAAAAGTATCGGTACCGAGACGCCGACCGCTTCCAATACTGCAGACATTTCAGATTGTGCAAAGCGGACGAAGCTTTTCACCACGTCCGGATCGAATTGTGTACCGCTGGATTGATGCAGCCGTTTGATCGCCTCTTCGAGAGGCAACCCGGCACGGTACGGTCGAGATGAAACCATGGCGTCGAACGCATCGATGACGGAAACGATTCTCGCACCGATGGGAATTTCCGAATCTTTGAGCCGGGCGGGATAGCCGGTGCCATCAAAATTCTCGTGATGATGCAGAACGTAAAGGCTTGTCTGCTCCATCCCCGGCAGATTGCGAACCACGGTCCAGCCAAATTCGGGATGGCGCTTCACGACTTCATATTCGTCGGGAGTCAAGCGTCCGGCCTTGTTGAGAATTCCGTCGGGTACGCCGATCTTGCCGATATCATGGAGCAAAGCGCCCATTTCGAGATCCGGCATATATCGTTCGGGAACACCGAGGTCCCGAGCGACCAGCAAGCCCCATTCGGCCAGCCGCGTACTGTGGACTCCGGTGTTCAAATCGCGCAAATCGAGGAGCTGATTAAACGAGCAAACGAGGGCACTGCGCATGTCCCGTATTTGCCCTTCCAGTTCTCTGACACGGAGCTCCGACCTGCGAAGTTGCGGCGTCGACGTGCTCGTTGGCCGACTGGACTGAGGGCGCAGCTCCATGGCGAGCGGCATGTCAGTGGTTGACCGAGGCCGCGGCGCGAGACAGGTCAATGCGACCGTTGCCCATGCCAACAGCGAGCAGCAACTGTGCCTGGGCCATCGCGAATCGAGACTGCGACAGCGTCAGACCAGGCTTTGCGCTTTCGAGCAGGTCCACTCCACCCGAGACTAACGGAGCGCTGAAGGACGTACCCCATGCGGCGGCATATGTGCCGAAAGGATAGGTCGTGATAACCGCTTCTCCGGGAGCCGCAACCCACACGATCTGATTGCCATAGTTGGAGAAAGATGATCTCTGGTCTTGGGAATTCGTGGAAGCCACGCCCATGACGTTGGTGAGGCCGGCCGGGATAAACGATTTTCATCTCACCATCGTTGCCCGCGGAGGCCACAAAAACGATTCCCTGCTTTTCGGCGGAATTGATGCTGCTTGCGAGCTCCTGCGAAGCAGTCTTGAGATCGAAGCTCATGTTCACGATGGTGGCGTTGTTCTGCGCGGCGTAGTAGATCGCACGAATGATGTCGGATAAATTCCCAGTGCCGTCAGATCCAAACGCTTTCAGCGGCATGATGGAAGCCGAGGGAGCTACGAGATGGAGGATGCCAGCCACCATGGTGCCATGGCCGAAGTCTTGGTAGGTCGGACCATCCACCATGGCAATACTGTGCTGATCCACCATGGCGATGGAGTGCTGATTGACTTGGCCGGGAATGCAGTTCACGCACGGGGTCTCGGTGGAAGGCGTTCCGCCCGGCAGATCGTTCATTTCCGAACCGCCGACCTGATTGCGTGTGAAGTCGTAACCTGGTAGCAAAACCGGACGCAGGACAGGATGGGTGGGATCAACACCGGTATCGATGTCGGCGATGATGCCGCTGCCCGAAGCGTCAGACGCTTCTGCGCGTTCGCAAGTTGAATGATCTGGGTTGCGGGCTGATTGACGTAGCCATCCCACACGGTGGATCCGTAATACTGAACTGGCGTGGTGTCCACCAGTGAAGGAGGCGGATCAGTGATAGTTGCCCCACCGGTGGCTACGGTCACAAGCTGGTCCAGCTCAACGTTCAGCACGCCGGGGATCGCGCGGAGATAGCGAGAACGAGGTTCGGATCCTGGTTGATGAGCTACTGACGAGGAAGACCTGATTCAGGGTACCGTCGAGTGGTTGAAGGATCTGGCACAGGTTGAGCAGGCACAGCGTCTGAAGATTTAGCAGACCGCCCGTGGTCCGGACGATGTAGCGATTGCCGACTGAGTTCTGACTCCCGCTCAGCAAGGAGACATTCAAGATCCCCGGAACGTCTTCGAGAACGCTCATCAGGAACGATGTGTTTGTAGAATTTGGAACGGAAATGATAAAGAGGTTGCTGGGAGAGCCGTTGAGAGCTTGCGTTACTTGGCAGCCCCTCAGGAGGCAGACAGGTTCATGGTGGGTGCGCCGAAATTGGCCTTGACCAGGAGCTGGGTATTGGCGGCGCGTGCCGGTTTTGCACCAAACAGGGCAAGCAGAAGAGCAATCAGGATAGTCGCGCGTTTCATCATTGGGGGCCTCAACCCTAGTCTTCTAAACGACTGATTCCAAACGACGT
>CAVSNL010000049.1:0-25330 GCA_963729285.1 uncultured Acidobacteriota bacterium | reverse complement strand
GCTGACACAAAACGAAATCGTTGTCAGCCAGCAAGAGGCTTCCAGTGTTCGCTAAAACGCGAGTCGTTCGTTGCTTTCTAGCACTGGCCGCGACGCTGGCCATGTTGCCCACTCCCTCGACGGCGCATCCCATGGGCAACTTCAGCATTAGCCGCTACGCAGGCATAACCATCGAAGGCCGCTTCGTGGAAGTGCGCTATTTCATCGACATGGCCGAGATTCCCACATTCCAGGAGATGCAGCAGAACAGTATGGTCGCTCAGTCGGATGATCCACGCGTGCGATCCTATCTATCGAGCCAAGCCGAGGCGTTCAGAAAGAATTTGCTTGTCACTCTGAACGGCCAGCCACTGTCACTGGAAACCACTTCGCAGGACATACTTTTTTCTCCGGGCGCCGGCAATCTTCCAACAATGAAGTTTGGACTCGTATACCGAGCACAATTATCCGAAACAGGCACTGTCACGCCCTGCGAGCTCGAGTATCGCGACGCGAACCTTTCCGGCCGCCTGGGCTGGAAAGAGGTCGTCGCCTCATCAAGCCATGGAGTCAAAATTCAAAATAGTTCGGTCCCTTCGCATGACCGCAGCAATCAGCTTTCGAACTATCCCACCGATTTGATTAACAGCCCGCCTCAGGATGTGGACGCGAAGATCATCTATTCGGTCGAGAAGCTATCCGACCGGCCTTCGCCGGCGATTGCGCAAGCGAGGCCCGGAACCGCACCCCCGGTGGCAACTGCTACGCCAGCATCTCATTCGCGCCCTGCGAAAAACGCCATGAGTAGCAACTCTAAGATCATCCCTGCGCAAGCGATATCACTGCCAGACCCGAACTCCCAGCCTGCTCAGCTCAAACCCAACCAGCAGAATACGCCACGAAACTCCTTTACCGAATTGATGGCGATAAAGCAGATCAGCTTCACGATCGCATTGCTTGCCGCAGCGATTGCCGCGGGCCTTGGCGCTCTTCATGCTCTCGAGCCCGGTCACGGCAAGACGATTGTGGCGGCATACCTGGTCGGTTCAAAAGGCACCGCACGGCATGCCTTGCTTCTGGGAATGATCGTAACAATCTCACATACGGCCGGAGTCTATTTACTCGGAGCGATAACCCTCTACGCTCAGAAATATGTTCTGCCGGACCGCATTTACCCCTTCCTTGGTGTTCTCTCCGGCAGCCTTATCGCGGGAATGGGTTGCTACCTGTTTCTGCAGCGCTACCTTGGTGGCGAGTTTGCCCACACCCATAGCGACGAAATCTCGGCGGCAGGAGTGGCTCGAAAGAGCGCAACGGAATGCCAGTCTAGAAAAATTTCCGCCCGGCAACTGCTGGTCCTCGGAATCACTGGCGGAATTGTGCCTTGTCCCGCTGCTCTGGTTGTGTTGTTGAGCGCTGTCGCCCTGCATCGCACCGGCTTCGGGCTGTTTCTAATCGTTGCCTTCAGCATCGGACTGGCTGCAGTGCTTATCGCCATGGGCCTGGCTGCTGTCTATGCCGGCCACATGGTCTCCCGCCTGGCGCTGGAAGGTCCACTTATTCAGCGATGGCTACCAATGGGCTCGGCCGCAATGATCGTCTTGCTGGGCTTTGGCATTGCAATGCGCGGTTTGGTATCGGCGGGTATCGTGCAGATTCGAATGTGGTCTTGATTTTCGATTGCGGAGCATCTGAATACCGGCGGCTTCGCTGAAGTGAATCAACAAGGAGGCGTGGTGTTCTCATTTGCTGCCATTCTCATTCTAAGTTTCTTCGTGGGCATGCGTCATGCCACCGACCCGGATCATGTGGTTGCCATAACCACCATCGTCACCAAACAGCGTGGAATTGGGAAAGCCGCGCTTATTGGCGCGCTCTGGGGTCTTGGTCATACCTTCACCATTTTTGTCGTCGGCACCATGATCATTCTCTTCCAGGTCAGCATTCCCCCGCGTCTCGGTCTTTCCATGGAATTCGCTGTAGCGGCCATGCTGATTCTGCTAGGCGTCCTCAATCTGACGGGAACCCTCCGCTGGTTGCAAGAGAGATTCATCCCCGGCACACAAGTTCCCGGCGCCGGGATTATAGGCGGTGACTGCGGCGAGGCCAAGGCGCAGCCTGTCCGGTCGCCAGTCACATCACAAGTCGATAGCTCAAAATTCTCACATGATCGCGTGCCTCAGGGAATCGGGCTGTACAACGTTGTACGGCCACTCGTCATCGGCGTCGTGCATGGCCTCGCAGGTTCAGCGGCTGTGGCCCTTTTGGTTCTGACCACTATTCGCGATTCTTGGCGAGCCATCGCTTATCTCCTCCTCTTTGGTGTGGGCACCATTGCGGGGATGATGCTAATCACTGCTGTAATCGCCCTGCCCTTGGCGTTCACCATTAAAAAATTTGCAGGGTGGAATCACAGCGTCTCTGTCGCATCAGGTCTGCTAAGTCTTGCTTTCGGCTTGTTTCTTTCCTACCAGATCGGCTTTGTTGACGGCCTCTTCACTCTTCACCCGCACTGGATCCCGCGGTAACGACACTCGCTGAGTTGACGATAGTTCAGTTCCTTGATGAAGTGCGATGGTGCTCGTCACGCCTGATGCGACTCGACGCTGTTTACTGCGGGCACTGTGTTTGTACCGCGGTCTGCATGTCGGGGTCGAGGAGCGCCCCGTGCCAGTGGGCAGAGCAGACTTGAGCGGCCGTGAGGCCGCTCGTTCCCCGCAAGTCCGCGCCGGAGAGGGTTGCTCCATGGAAATCGGCGTCGCGCAGCACGGCGCCTGTTAGCACTGCCCCCTGCAGGTCCGCGGACTTGAGATCCGCGTCCAGCAGGATGGTGCCTTTGAGCTGGGCTCCGTTCAAGTTGGCTTGCGTCAGTTTCGCAGAGGAGAGATCGGCTTGTTGCAGATTGGCGAACGAAAGGACGCTCTGCTCCAGTTTGGTGTCGCGCAAGTCCGCAAGAGATAGGTCCGCCCGTAGCATTTGCGCATAGCGAAGATTGACGGCGTACAGTGAAGCTCCCGCAAGCTTCGCGTTCGAGAGCCGGGCGTTTTCGAGAACGCTGTAGGAAAGATCGGCGGCGCGGAGGTCGGCGCCCACAAGGTTTGCGCCGGAGGCGTTTGCGGAAACCAACAAAGCGTGGCTGATTTTCGCGCGGTCCAGAATGGCATCGCGCAGGTTGACTTCGCGAAGATTGCCGCCCCGCAGGTCAGCTTCTGAAAGATAGGCGCCTTCCAGGTTTGCGCGCCAGAGCTTGGCGTTGACGAGATAGGCGCGGTAAGCGCGGGAGAACCGCAGATTGCTCTGGTTGAGGTGCGCGCCTTCCACTTCGGCCAGGCCCTGCTCGCTCCAGTCTCCGTTCGGTGGTGGCCCAGAGAGTGCGGCCTCCGTCAAATCGGCGTAGGGGCGATAGCCGACGGATTGGAGCACATTCGCGGCCCAGCGGCGGATGTCGGCGGTGGAATGTTGCGGAGCAATGTCGCGGTCGGAGGGCAGGCCACGATTGATGCCGAGAGAGAAGAGAAGGATCACGCAACCGGTGGCGAGGGCGGCGCGTAACGTCATAAACGCGAGGCGCAGAAGATTCTTGGTCTTGTGGTGGCGCAATTCGCCCGGGCGCAGGAACTTCGAGACGATGGAAGGCAGACAAGTGGCGGCACCAACAGAAAGGGTCAGCAAAACGGAATGCAGGAGCGTGCCGCGGAAATCCTGGCGAACAAGATAGCGCAGCCAGAACAGGAACAGCGTCGCGGGGACAACCCAGTAGGCCAGAATTGTCGAGAGCATGGTTTCTAGCACGGCGAACGGCGAGCGGCCATCACGCATCCACCGGAAATGACGGCGGACCACCCCCATCAAATACCAGGGACCATCTTTTTCCAGCGTTTGCCCATCTACGAACACGGCAGGAAGTTCCGCCATGCCTCCCCACAAACGCAACAGCAAGAAATGGAATCGTACATAGGCGATGAACAGGAGCAGCGGCCCGCCCAGGTAAAAGCCCGTCATGGGAAGGACATTGCCGAGCCTAGAGACCGGGATCGCTGACGAATTCAGGATCAGGCGAAGATCCGACGTGGTGGCCACCAGCAGACAGCAAATGGCGCTGAGAGACAGCATCAGAAAATAGAACCATCGTGCGATTTTTGTGGCGTCTTCGATGGCCCGGGAACTGTCGAAAGCGGCCACGGTCTCCGGGAGGATAGCGTCAAACAGATTCGCGCCGCCCAACCGACCAACCCACACGCCCTCCGCGCCATAAAGGTTGGCGCCCATTAAGTTAGCGCCGCGCAGTTCCGCCCCGAGCAAATTCGTGTCCCGCATATCGGCCTGGATCAGGCTTGCGCCACGCAGGTTGGCCATCGAGAGGTCCGCGCCAGATAAGTTCACTCGCTGGAGCGACGCGCCTTGCAGATTGACTCCGGTCAGATCGGCTTTGGATAGATTTACGCCGCACAGATCAGCTTTCGTGCCGGTTTCGCCGGCAGACTCCACCCAGATACGGTGTTGGTCCAGTATTTCGGCGAGTTCCAGCATCGAGATGGAGGTGAGGCTAGCTTCGTTGGTGATTTCCGGCTGCGGGTGCTCGCCCAGCCCCAGATCGCTCGCCGAATCCGTTGCGGTGTTCGTGGGCTCGCCAGCCTGGACGTCCCCTGGACCTCGCACGTCCGCTGGACCTTGCACATCAACGGCTTTGTGACCTTCCGTGGCGCGCTCTGCGTCCAAGGCGGCCTGCAGCTCGGCAATCGATTCCGTTTGAATTTCCAGTCCCATTCCTTGCACTCCTGTCGATCAAGGCCTCGAGTTCAGCGCGAACCCCAAAATCGTTTAAAGGACGGACTTCATCCGCGTGGCGGATTTTGCCGCCACCAAAGTTATCCAGGCGGGGGTGGGGATCCCGGGCACCGATCATCCTCGCTTATTAGAGTGGAGGAAGTCGCCTGCTCCGAAGTACAGGCGGCTTAGAGGTAACATCCGCGCTGAAAATCCCGGCTTTCGCGGTGCTTTCGCAACTTGAGACGCAGCAACCGGTAGTCTTTTGGCAGCGCTCCCCAGTATACAAGGCGCAATACTCAAGCCAGGTCGAGTAGGATTCTGAAGTTGGCAAGGATTGCGAGGTGTCGGGGAGGTATCAGGAATGAGCACGGCCGTCGTCGCAGACGTCCAGGACGTTGACACCAGGAAGCGGGAGCCAGTTGCGGGCGCCCTTCACACGGTCGTTCTCCTGGTGATTCTGCTGGGGGCAGCGGGGCTGATGTATTTTTCGGCGGGCCGCATGCGCTCCGTCCAACAGCCGAACCGCCTGGGGTTCTACGCCACAACGATGGTATGGGAATGGTTCCTGACCGCGTATGTATTATTTGGTGTGCGCCGCCATGGAACCCCGCTGACCGAGGTAATGGGCGCCGCCTGGAAGGGCGCGAAAGATTTCTTTCGTGACTTAGGAATTGCCATGGCGTTCTGGATTGCGGCTCTGATCGTGCTCGCGGCGACCGCGAAGTTGCTGCATTTCGGAGGTTCGCAGCAAAATCTAAAATTTCTTGCTCCGGAAGGCTTCGCGCAGGTGGCTGGATGGATCGCGTTGTCCGTGACGGCGGGAGTTTGTGAAGAGACCATTTTTCGCGGCTACCTGCAAAAACAGTTCGTCGCATGGATTGGCAGCGCGCCTGCCGGCATAGTTCTTTCCGGTGCGATCTTCGGCGTGTGCCACATCTACCAGGGAGTGAAAGCTGTCGTCGTGATTTCGGTGTATGGCGTATTGTTCGGCATTCTGGCGCAATGGAGGAAGAGCATGCGTCCGGGAATGATGACGCACGCACTGCATGACACGGTCAGCGGGTTAGCGGTGAAGTTACTGCCGAAGTGAATCGCATCATTGACGGGATGATTGGCGGGAGTCCTATGCAGGGCCGCGCTTCTGCTTGTCCCACGATCCGGTCGTAAAACCCGCTAAACCGTGCGTCTATGCGGCCTGCGGCAACGCATGCGCGGAAATAAAGCAGCCGGAGCGCTCCGCTGAGGGGCCGAGGCACTCCGGCTCATCCTGCCCGCCTCCGCAGTGAGCGAGCAAGAAACTCGTAACAAATCTAATACCGCAAAGCTGGCAAGACCGTTTCTACTGCTTCCGGTCTTCGTCGCTACGCAAAAACTCGTAGCGCTCGATCGCGGCGACGACGCCAATGGCGCCCTCGTCGCGCGCTTCGGTCCGTTGCACGCGGCCAAGGCAGCGCACGCGTACAGGACCTGCAAGCGTAATCTCGTTTGGCAAGGTCAAGAGGATCTCGATAGCGGAACCCTGTTTGACATCCTTGGAGAGGAAGAAGTAAACGCCCCGCGAACTGACATCACGGGATTCCGTACTGGTCTCGCCGACCGCCGCACCCGTCGTCCATCGGACGGTTAGCGGCAGCCGCATTTGAAAGCGCTGGGTATTGCGGCGTTCGGACGCGGTCAAGGCGGAGCCTCCTGATTGAAAGTAGAGTTTAGCCGGGGTGGGGCCAAGCGACAATAGGACTGCGGATACAAAATCGATTTAAGCTTTGAAAGTACGGATGTACCAGAACCGGCGCTGTCGAGAGCAGTACTCGGTCACGACCTGCACGCCGCCAAGCTGCTACAAACACAAGACTTGCTGCTTAACTGGGAAATTGACGCAAGGCCGTTCAGGCCGCCAGCCCCCATTTATTCAACACAAACCTAGTTTTTTTCAGAGTGTGAGCTGCGCGCAATCGTTGCCTAAACAATATGGATCGCACCTGTTTTTCTAGTTCGTGATGATCACGTTCCCCACGCTTGCGATCGATTTGGCATTGATTGCCACACCTCACGTCACGAAACCGGGCCGGCCCAAACTACTGACGACAAGCACTGAATAGGCCGAGGCTCTTGCAGCCCGGCGTCTTTGGTTGATACAATTGTTATAACATGAAAAAGAAAAATCTCCTGGAGCTCAAAGTCCGCAAGATCGGGAACTCCCTCGGTGTCGTATTACCCAAGGAAGCCGTCAACCGCCTAAACGCAAGTGACGGTGACCGCCTTTTTCTCATCGAGGGACCAGATGGTGCCTATCAGCTCACGCCTTACGACCCCGATTTTCAGAAGAAAATGGAAAAGGTTGAAGACATCATTCGCCGCTATCGCAATACCTTGCATGTACTCGCCAAGTGAATGAACCCCTCTGGATAGACGGACGCGACGTCCTGGCGATTCACAATCGTCTCCTAGCGCTGGAGGGCGGAGCCGCTGGCATTCACGACGCCGGACTCTTGAAGTCCGCACTGACGCGACCACGCCAACTCTTCACGTATGGGGATTCTCCGGACATCATTGACATGGCGGCCGCATACATGGCGGGTATCGTTCGGAATCACGGTTTCCTGGACGGAAACAAGCGGACCGGTTTCGTCGTCGCCGTACTTTTTCTTGAGACGAATGGTTGTCGATTCGTGGCATCGGAGGAAGATGCTGCCCAAGCAGTGTTAAGCCTGGCCGCCGGGAAACTTGATGAACGCGGCTTAACTGCGTGGCTGAGAGCCAATGTTAAACGCAGGTGACGACCATGTCGGCCGCCGGATAGTTTAGTTCTTACAGCGACCAGAGGAGTCGAAAAACTTCGCTCACTACTCCCGAGATTTTTCACTAAGTGAACTACGAAAGAACGGCGTAGCTACGTTTGATCGATCAGGCGATGGTGGATGGCGTAGAGAGCGAGTTCAAGACGATCGGACACCCCGAGTTTGTCGAAAATGTTGTGAAGATGATTCTTCACAGTCTGCTCGCTAATAAATAGCTTCTCTCCGATTTCCTTATTCCGGAATCCCTGGGCCACGAGTTGCACGATCTCTTTTTCGCGATCGCTCAGCAGCGGCTTTTCGCGGCGCGGGCCGGATTCCGAAGACTTCGAGAACGCCTTCATGACCTCCGAGGTCATGCGGTTGTCGAGCCAGATTTCACCGGCGAAAACCCGGTGAATACTCTTCACCAGCAAGTCCGTGGCGGATTGCTTGAGAACCACGCCGCGTGCGCCGAGTCGCATCGCGCGCACCACGTCGCGATCATCTTCCGCGGCTGTGAGTACTACAACGCGCGTCGGAATCGTGTCAAAGTTTACTTCTTCCAGCACAGCAAGCCCGTCTTTGTCGGGCATGCGCAGATCCAGCAACAGAATGTCCGGCTTCAGCTTAGCGAGTAGCTTGATGCACTCGGCGCCGTTTTGAGCTTCGCCGACGATCACGATATCTTCATCAGCGCCAAGCAGTTTGCGCAAGCCGTCGCGGAAAATCGCATGGTCATCCGCGAGGAGGACCCGTATTTGTTGTTTTGGTTTGGCCATTAGCCGAGCGGAATCTCGATAGACAGACGCGCTCCGTGGCCTGGATTCGACTCCACGGTCAACACGCCCCCCACGGTACGCGTACGCTCCTTGATGGAGATAGGACCAAGCCGCAGACGGTCTAACTCATCGCCTGTGAACCGTCCAGCGAAGCTAAACCCTTCGCCGTTATCGTCAACCACTAAAACGAGTCGGCTGTCGTCCTGCGACAGTTTTACCACGACATGGGAAGCCTTAGCATGCTTTTTTATGTTGTTGAGTGCTTCCCTGTATATCTGGAACAGTTCCCGGCAGACCCGGTCGGGGCCTCTACCTCGACGGAATCAATCAGTAAATCCAGAGCCAGGGTCGATTCGTTACGGAAGCGTTCGGCGAAACCAATCATTAAATCGACCAGGTCGGCGCTCTGCACGCGCACCGGGCGCATGTCCGTCACCATTCGGCGCAGCTCAGCCGACTCGCCCTTGACCGTCTGCTGCAGCAAGGCCAGGCTGGCGGAGGCCTGCTCCGGTGTCATCCCTACTTGGCGGCGGAGCACGTCCAGCTGGATCTCAAAGCTGAGCAGCGTCTGAAGGATGCCGTCGTGGAGGTCGCGAGAGATGCGGCTGCGTTCACCTTCGATGGCGCGGGCGCGCAGGTGGCGTAACAGGAAGACGTTCTCGAGTGACGGGCCGATGTGACGGGAAATACGCTCAAACCAGGCTAAGCCGTCTCGGGTGAAGCGGTTGCGACCATTGAGGAGAAACAGGCGGCCAACGGGCTGACCGCTCTGGTCAAACGTTACCGTCATCATGGACTTCAGCCCCAACAGCTGCTGCGTCGGTCCAGGAAGGCGCGGGAGCGACTTAAGGGTGCGGCCATCGCGGCGGTCCCAGCCGAATCCTGACCCCGCCCCGACAAGGCTGTTCCAGCAGATGCTCGCGTCGGCGTCGTCGAGCAGGAGGCCATCCGCGCGGGTCAGCGGGAGATTGTCGGGCATCAGCCGGTCGCCCTCACCCGCCTTGTGGCGCCACAGAAAGATGCGCTCCAGATCGGTATCACGATAGACCAGCAGCGCCTCCTGAGCTTGGAACGCGCGCGTAAGCTCATCGAGGAACAGCCGGAGGCACTCCGCTAAGCCTTGATCGACTTCCATGGTGCTGGTGATGCGCGAAAAGAATTCGTTTTGCACCGCGAACAGGCGGTTGCGGTCCCCTAGGAAGGCGATGCCCGCTCCGGCGGCAAAGGTAGCCCCAGCAAGACCCAGCCACGAGACGATCCTGATCCAGTGAATTTCTCCTTTAACCACCGTGAGCAACACGAGTTCCAGCGAAAGCAGGCCAGCGAGCGGGAAAGCGGAGTTAAGGCCCCAGCGAATGCCTGCGACGTAGCAAACAAATAGATACGGAAACCATGCGGGCACCATGGTTGGGCTGACGATCATGAAATAGCCCAACGCCACCAAATCGCAGAATAGCGGCAGGTGCCACGAGCGGCTGGGCACGACCTTTTCGAACAGCACCGCGAATAGCGACAGCACTAGATACCCGATCAGAAACGAGATCGACCTCTTGGCGTGCACGGGCGCCGACTGCTGTAGCAGCGCGATCAGCGCCAACAGAACGATGATCGGGCGAGCGTAAGCAATCTGCCGTTCAAAATGCCGGCGATCAGTTTCGTGCGGGTTCATGCGCGGGGACGCATTCCTATCAATTTAGTCTAGCAAGGGATGGCGAGCACGCAGTGAGGGCGTTTCCAGCTAAGAACGAGTCACCGAAAGGACACCAAGCACAGATGGCCAACCGCGGCGAACCCAGGTTGGCATACTCCAAGTAGGCATACCCAGTCATCTCACCCAACGACTGTCGCTGTCCTCTTGGATTGGAGTGCGCACGCTAGCCGCTGCCTTTGACCAATTTAATCACTCACCAGGCCGTGTGGACGACCTCGCAGAACGCCCCGCATAAACCGCCAAGGACGGCGAAGTGCTGCCCGACTGCGTAGCCTTGGCTGTCTCCGGACTGGTGATCGCCCGCCGAATGGCCGCCAGAGGAGCATCATCGTTCAAGTGCACTGTCTTACCGTCACTATCGATGCCCAGTTGCTTCCACATGGCGGAAAGATCCACTGGCATCGGCTGATCTTTCATCTTGCCGTAGAGCCCAATCAACACCGGCACCCCGGTGGCCTGGTCTCCAGCCTTCAAAGCATCTTCGAGTTTCCAATCGTAGCGAATGTCTCCTCCGGCATTCAGGATTCCGCGCAGGGCATCCTGCAAACCCTTCTTGTTGTTCGTCTGCTCTCGAATTCTCACGTCGGCCATGAAACAGAACAGCGCCCCGCCCCAATACGTGCTCGCCCACGTGTGCGTGTGGTCGAGACCCTTGTCATCCGGATCCGGAACGCCCTTACGCATGTCGCGCGCTAAATCCGTCCACATTTGTAGCGCGGTCATCTGCCCAGCCTGTATGCGACCGATTGGCTCGACATATGTCGCAATCCCTTCTTCGATCCAATGGTGCTCGTCGGCCATCGATGGAAACGCCAGGTGCACCATCTCGTGAGTCAACATCCAGTCTTGCGCCAGCCCTGCGGGTATCGTTTCCGTTCCGACGCCGATCTTGATCAACCCGCCGCGATCGCGTCCCCACGTCATGCCGTGCGATACCCCGCGGCCGTCAAACGGCGCAATCCGCAGCTCCAGGTGCGGAACTGGAAAGCGGCCATAATACGTGGCCACTGCTTCCCCCGCCATCTGCACCCAGTGCACCAGATCAGCCTGCGAGAGCTTCCATTCGCCGGATTGGATGGTCACGTCGATACGCGAGCCGCCAATGATCAAGGTCGAAGTCATATCATCCGCCCTGGCACAAGCCACCACCGGAATCCAAGCCAACGTAAGAACCAATAGGCAACGAGTGATGCGAGGCGACGAAGGGGAAGGGAACCCGGTACAAGGCATGGAATGACGACCACTGGCGTCAGGCAAACTCTCTTTTCTTCAACTTTCGAGCGAGCGCGCCGCTGGCACGATCGACGTTCCGCTGCGGAAACCGAGCAGCGCATCCACCGCGAACTTGCCCGGCCCAAAAATCAGGATGATCAAGGAAGCGATCAAGAACGTGTAGGGGGCAGCCGCATAGAACTTGTCGGGATCAGAGAAAATCGAGAATAGCGCCTCGCGATCCGCGGTGATGTAGGCGACGATCAGGTTGATGGTCATCGCCAGCGCCGTGAGCCGCGAGAGCAAACCGATCGCGAGGAAAATCCCGCCAAAAAATTCCAGGCACGAAATGGCTAGGGCTGTTTGTGCGGGCAGTGGCAGGCCGAGGCTCGTGAAAAAGTCCGTCACATTGGGCAAATGATGCAACTTGCCCCAGCCGCTTTGAATCAGTTGCCAGCCCCAATACAGCCGCACCAACAGCAGAAACGGGGATTGCAGATAAGCGACGAGATCGAAGAATCGATCGTAGAGCTGTCGGAACTGCGTGAAGACATTTTTCATGTCGATGGAATAGAGCCTCAAGCCCGCGGAAAAGCTTCAAGAACTCGCTTGCTTGTTCTCCGGTCGGCAGAACCATCCCAGCGTGGCCCAATTCTGAAACCATTGCTGCACGGAAGCAGCTCGTTCGTCCGGCGGGATTGCACTCTTGCGGAATGCCGCGTCGATGGCCTTCTCAAGGGTCTTCCCTTGCCGCAGTGCCGCTAATACCGCGAACTCCTCCGCTTCGATGCGCCGGAAATACACGGAATTGTCGATCCGGTGAACGGCCAGGAATATCGCTCCGGGCTTCAGCTTGGCGACCGCTCGCACATGCTTTCGCTTGCGGCGTTCCTCGAAAGGCATTGCTGGCGAAATCTGTGTCTTCATCTTCTTTGCGCATCGCCAGCAGCAGATCGTCGACCGGATAGTGAAAGCTGAGCAACTGCATGTACGGCTGCAATTGCAATCGTAAGCCTGCACCGCTTACTCCCCCAAGGTCCTCGGTGCGCAGCGCGGGTACCGCCGCGGCATCGAACGCCTCAATGTCCGCCCATTCCAGCCGCGCGATATCCAATACCAATTGCTGCTTGGTTCCGGCCCACTTCGGATGCTTACGCAGCCACGGTTCCAGCTTCGCGCCCAGATTGCGCAGCGTGAACGATCGCGATGGGCAATCCATCAGGTATGCCTTGCACATCGCGTCGAAGCGCTTCTCGCCGAGCACCGAGCGCACCCCCGGAAAATCCTCGATCATGCTGGAGAACAATCGGAACCAATATTGCCGGTTGTAAATCTCCAGCCGTTCGAACGAAGTAAGGCGGTCGTTGGGCTTGATGAACCGCGCCGCATACGAGCGCATGGACCGGCCGTCCGGCGCTTTGTGCTGCATGCGCTCGGTCGCCGTGAGCGGCTGCATCACCGCGCGCGCCATGGTTCGCTGCAACTTCAGGAGTTTCATACGGCGGTCGCCAGCACGCTGGACGCCAGAAACTTGTTCGCTTTCAACGCTTCGTCGTGCACTTCCTTGAACGAAGGAATACTGTCGTCCCACTCTAATAAGGTAGCTGTGTGCCCGGCGCGATGGATCGCGCGGTCGTACAGTTTCCACACCGGATCGATGACCGGATGGTCGTGGGTATCCAGAATGTACTTCCGATATTTCGAGTGTCCCGCGATGTGAATCTGCGCCACGCGCTCCGCCGGAACGCTGTTCACATAGGTCATCGGATCGAAGTTGTGATTCTGCGACGAAACGTAGATATTGTTCACGTCCAGCAGAATTCCACAGTCGGCTTGCTCCACGACTTCGTTCAGGAACTCCCACTCGGTCATCTCGGAAACGTGAAACTCGGCATAACTGCTGACATTCTCCACCGCCACAGGCACTTCCAGAAAATCGCGAACTTCGCGCACTTTCTGCGCGGTAATCTTCGCCGCTTCAAATGTGTACGGCATCGGCAGTAAATCGTGTGTGTATCGCCCATCCACGCTTCCCCAGCAAAGATGATCGGACACCCAAGGGGTTTTCGTGCGCTTGACCAGTTCCTTCAACCGCCGCAGGTGCTCGCGGTTGGGCTTTTCCGCCGACCCGAAATACATCGACACGCCATGCTGCACCACTTTGTACTGCTCCAAAATCTGATCCAGGATCTGCAGCGGCCGTCCGCCATCGACCATAAAATTCTCGGAAATAATCTCAAACCAATCGACCACCGGCTTGCGCGTCAAAATATGGTCGTAGTGCGTGGCGCGCAGACCGATCCCGATGCCATAGTCGGTAAATCCATTAAACTCATTCGCAGGCATTGCAATCTTCTCCGGGCCCAGTCAAGGAAATAGAGGAAAGCGCGAGGGCCAGTGAGACTTCACCAGCCCCCGTACAAACGATAAACGATCGAAGCTTATCGTTGACAAACGATTGAAGCTTACTGTTAAGGATGTTACTCGGGCATTTTGCTGCCGTCAGTCGCGCAGCCGCCCTTGCCCTTGCAGGAGTTCTTGGCCTTGCAGCCGTTGTCGCTCGACTTGCAGCCGCCCTTGCCCTTGCAGGAGTTTTGGCCCTTACAGGCGTGCTTTTCTTTTACTTTCTTGTCGGTCTTCGTGTCGTCCTGCGCGGCCGCCGAAGCGTTCGCGCCGGGTGCGAGATTCGAAGCCTTCACCGCCGCGCCAGTTCCTGCGAGCAAGCCCGCGATCGCTGCGCCAGTGAGTAGAAACCTATTTGACTTTGTCATTTTCCCCAATCTCCTCCTGAATGAATTTTACTTCTCCTACTTCAGGCAGAAGTTCTGCCAGAAGACCGTGTGACTTCCTCCGAGCGCCATCTCACTCCGTCTTGACCACAAGGCAAATTGCGAGCAGTGATTTGTCTTGGCCAGGACCAGGGCTCGGGTAGGCGATCTCGACGGCGGTCTAACCTTACGCCCGAAGAGAGTGCGCCTGCCAGCAAAAATATCGTCCCGCCTTGCAAAAACTTTGTAACGTGCGTCGAGGCCATTCCTAGTACTGATCTCCGCAAACTCCCAGACTCTGTGGCACAGCCATTCCTGGCTGTGTCTCACCGACCGGACATCCCCGCTGTCGGCGTCAGAAACGACAACGCAGCCTTGCTCTCCTGCAACCCAAGCACTCGGTTGACCTTAGCCGAGACCTCCTCCGGCTTGAAAATGGGCGCCGAGCAAGTCCGTTCCGTACAGACATACGCGGCCGCGCGCGGAACGGATGGATATTGCACGTCGGGATTGGGCAGCTTCCCCTCTCGCGTGTCCCACCATTCCAATCGCTTATAAAAGGATGGATATTGCAAGGCCGCCTCGAACAGCGCTTTAGCGGCGGGGTCATCTTTCGGACCGACAACCGTCAAGTGCAGCGGCGGCCGGCCTACTTCATAGTCCGCCAGCAGCACGCTCGCCACCGGCAACCGCGTCGCCACCGGAGCCGCCGCCAAATAGCGCATCGCCCGGTCGCTCGTCGTTCGATATTTCGCCTCGCCCGTAGCGTGAAACAGCAAGTTCGCCGCACGCGCCACCGCGACATTCTCATCCCGCTGAGGATGTGGCTGATACGCTCGGTCGGTCGGCGCCACAGTTGAGACGAATCCCGCACCGCTGGGGCTCCGGAACATCCGGTCGATGTACTCCATCGACGTGATCGCATTCCTCAGCCATTTCCGGTCCGCGGTGACCCGATACAGCGCAAGATACGCCCGAGTCATCGCAATGGCATCACCCAGAAACGGCCCGCCGGCATCCTTCGCCCCGTGACGGAATCCGCCCCCCGGAAGCGCCCGGTGCAGGGTCACCCAATCCGCCGCACGCACCGCCTGGTCCAGTGTTTTCGAGTCAGCCGTAACTTCATAAAGCGAAGCCAGCGCAGTAATCGCCCAGCCGTTTTCTCGTGCGTATATGTGCGTGTCCACCCGCGGTATGCCCCGCTTGCGGCGCTCTGGATCGTTCAGCGCAAAATATTCCGCGCTGTGCTGGCCCTCGATCACGTCCGCATCCTGGCTGGTATAGAAGGCGCCCTCCGCACTGCTCAGAAACGTGACCAGGAATCGCTGAATCGCCTGGGCCGCGCGCAGATATTTCGGATCGCGCCACTGCGCATACGCTTCCGCGTAAATTCGCAGGTTCTCCGCCTGCACCGACATGATTTTCTCGAAGTGCGGCTTGGTCCAAACCCCGTCGGTCGAATATTGATAGACACCGCCCCACACGGGGTCCAGCAGTTGCAGCTGCGCATCCAAAGTCTGCTTTGCCATTGTCTCGGCCCGCGCATCCCCATGCGCCGCCCGGTCGATGGCCAGCTCCACCGAATCCACATCCAAATACTTCTGCTCCGTCCCCCAGCTACCCTGCTTCGCATCGTATCCCGCGAGATAATCCTTCTCCAGCTGCGCTCGCAGCGCATTCGCCAGCAGCGGATTTGCCGGAAACGCAATCTCTTTCTCCGCCTGCACCGATGGCCCGGGACTCGGATCGTCAATAATCGCCTTGCAGCATGCCAGCCATCTCGTCCGGCGTCAGGTACCCCTGCCGCTTTACGATCTCGTGGCCCGCGCCGTCGAACACCACCGTCGCCGGCCACCCGTAATCCTCGTAGCGATCGGAAAGATCGGGCCGCGAATCCTGGTCCACCCGCACCGTCAGATATTTGCTGTGCAGCAGCGCCACCACCTTGGGATCGCGATACGTGGTCACATCCATGACGTGACACCAGTGGCACCACACCGCCTCCAGATCCAGAAGCACAAACCGGTGCTCGCGCTTGGCTTGGGTAAATACTTCATCCGACCAGGGCAGCCAGTTCAGCTTGCTGGGGGATGACATCGTGCTCGGAGCTTGCGCAAACGCGCTTTGGGAAAGCGCCACCGCCGCCAGCAGGACCCCAAAAGGAATAACGCGCTACGTTTCACCAGTAACCCTCAGCTCGATATACGTCTTCGGGCGATCTTCGGATTTGCATCCTGAGCGATGTACATCACGCGCGGTCATCACTTCGTGGCTGGGGAGTATTTCCGAGAACGTCGAGGTACGGCTTCAATGCGCCGCTCTGTAGCGGCCGCCTTCCGAGGCGGGCGCTTTTCTTCGACCACCGTGGTCGGTCTTTGGCTATCAACCTGGCCTCACCCGCTGGAGGGCCATTTTTCCCAAGGGCTACGACAGCGTACGAAACACACATTCAACTGTCCCTTTCCGCACACTACTCCTGGGCCGCCCCTCCGACAACGTAAATTTTGCCCGAGCGCTCAACAGCCCGGCGCGGTCTACAGCGATTACGGTCACACGTAGTCCCGCCTGTTAGACTCCCACGCCTTCGAATCGTAAGCGCGATTTGCACAACGCCAAATTGTTCAGGGTCGCCGCCACAATTTGCGGATGGCGTAAGAGAACTGGCATCACATCGTCCGCTGGAGGATTGGGTCCCATAATCCCAAGAAAGTGTTATGCCATCCGGTTAGGTAGTCACATTTTATTATCAACTTTTCCACAGACTAGACCTTTTACCCCATAGACGTTTAACAATTCCCAGAGCCATGATGGCCGCCAGGAGTTTCCCTGGGGTCATGCACAAGAAATGGTATCTAAAAGATCCGTATGCCGATTTTCCGCCCATGCCGTTCATTGCTTTGGACTATGTGCTATGTGCGCTCGTGTTTTTCCTAACAGGAATTGCATCCAGCCCAGAAATCGCCAGCCTGATCGCATCGATCGGCAAGTAAATGCGCCGCAGAAGATTTCGCGACGTGCACCAGCAGACGTGCTGTAGCAGACGTGCAGCAGCAAATGATCGGGCCAGGGCCTCGCACCTTTTTTGGAGTCCCACGCGCAGCGCCAATCTATGTGAACTTGGTCTTGCGTTGAAGCTTGTCAACAACGCAGCGAGTTAACAAGCTGCGGAAGAAGTCTTTTTCTTCAGGAGGTCGGTGCTTTAGTTCATCCTGAGCCTGGAAGGGCGCCGACGTAAACTGCATGCTCTCAACGGGCTTCAGTTTATCCTGAGGAACGAAGGGCCCCTGAAGGAAGTTTTTTCTTCATTTTGTTGTATTTTCCCCCGGCCTGTTACGGAGTGCCCCTCGACGCTTTTTCCAAAAGAATTCTTATCTTTGCTAAGGGCGTATCATAGGCCCCGAAAATTTGCATTTCCGGGTGCAGCGTCGTGTACTCGTCAGCCGCCTTCCGCAGACTTCGGTAGATCTGTTCCGCTTCCCGGCGTTGCATCCTCTGATTCGGAAGATTCGCAATCGCTTTCTTCACGATCAACAACATGAACGCCGGATCGTCCACATGCACGAAACCTGGCGAATTTCGCGCATCCATAACCCACTTTAGAATAACGTCGCTCAGAGTCTGTCGCATGCGGTTCGCCCGTCGGCGATCATTTTAACAGCGAGAATTTTCCCATGCCAGATAAGCAGGAGCCGAGCGCGTGAGGGGCTCCCTGTGGCACAGCCACTCCTGGCTGTGCGCGTTCAGCAAGTCCCGCAGCTTCAACGCCGGTACGGAACGCTCAAATGAATGCGGCGTCAGTGACAAAATGTACGGAAAATGGGACTAGTCCTCAAGAGCCTGTCGCGCTCCATCTCAACCACGAACTCGTTGTCTTGTAGAGTGATCCACAAACGCTGGCCCCGAAACGCGCCTTTGAACGCTATGCCGTTCGCCACGAAGTCAAAGAACTTGAATCCATCTTCCTCGGTTACAGAAACAGAATCGTTTGGCGGTACCCTAAGTTCGGTCTTCCCTTGCGCTAGGTCATTGCACATCTGATCGAAGAGAGTAATCAGGATCA
Organism: uncultured Acidobacteriota bacterium; assembly: GCA_963729285.1. Lineage (GTDB taxonomy): Bacteria > Acidobacteriota > Terriglobia > Acidiferrales > UBA7541 > Acidiferrum. The sequence continues at coordinate 7,274 of CAVSNL010000049.1, read as the reverse complement.
TTTCTATCCTCCGATTCGACTGGCCTGAAAATTCGCCCGGTTGGATAGAACCTAGCAACCTATTTCAAAGTGGTGCTACGAATGCCTAAGTGGTTTGCCCAAAGCGTCACTCGCGCGGTGGCGAATTCGAGCTTGGCGGCCCCAACAAGCCTTCGCCATCAACTCGTCAGCGAGCTGGTATGGCCAGATCGGCGAGGCCCCCGGTTCATGCCCATTGTCTGTTTTCCGTCCCCTTCACTCATGCTAAACTCGTAGCTGTAGCGGCCGCTTTCTGTTTACCCTGAGTCTCGAAGGGAAGCGGGCGCCCTTAAGTGGTGGGAGTAGCTCAGCTGGTAGAGCGTCGGTCTGTGGCACCGAATGTCGCGGGTTCAATCCCCGTCTCCCACCCCAATTCCATCTTCTTCTTTCTCTAGCTCGCGTCTTTCGGCACAACTATGGCTTCAGCCTCCGACTTCAGGTTTGGCACCAGCCAACGGAACAAAAAGGTGGCCGCCAATGCTCCTGCCATCTGCGCAGCGACGAACGGGGCCACGTCCTGTGGCCGGATGCCTGCGAAGGTATCGCTAAATGATCTTGCGAGCGTCACCGCCGGATTTGCGAACGACGTTGACGCCGTAAACCAATAGGCGGCGGTAATGTACGCGCCCACCGCGAACGGCACCATTTCGGAGCGCAACCGCGAACAGCCCCAGATCACGCAGAGCAAACCGAATGTCGCGACAAACTCGCTGAAGACCTGAGAAGCCCCGCTTCGTCCGTGATGTGAAACGGAAATTACTGGCAGTCCGAACATAATGTGCCCAGCTATTGTCCCGGCTATACCGCCAAAAACCTGAGCGACCATGTAGCATGCGGCATCGCTCCAATGCAGTCCGCCTTCAATAGCATCCACAAAAGTCACAGCAGGGTTAAGGTGTGCGCCTGAGATTGGCCCGAAAGTGAGAATCAAAGCGACCAGAGCCGCGCCGGTAGCAATCGTATTCGCAAGCAGAGCAATCGCAACGTTTCCACCGGCCAGCCGTTCACCCATGATGCCCGAACCAACAACGGCGGCTACTAGAAAGCCGGTTCCAAGGCACTCTGAGACAACTTTACGCGAGAGTGTGGGCGTCATCGTTGCCCAATACGGTCGATTTCTCTTTTGAGTGCGAGCGCGTCCAAGCTCCCTATAGGCAGCGAGAGAAAAAGACTGATTCGGCGGTCCAGCGTCACAAACGCATCTCGGAAAGCACGCTCCACAACTTCAGGTGTCCCAATCACGGCTGCCGGGTCTGGAATGCCCCAGTGCGCCGTCATCGGCTGACCCGGCCAGATCGGGCAGACTTCCTTGGCTGCGTTGTCGCATACCGTGAAGACGAAATCGAGATGCGGCGCTCCAGGCTTGGCAAACTCATCCCAGTTCTTGCTGCGAAGGCCATCAGTGGGCAGCTTGGCAAGCTCCAACTGTTTCAGAGCCTCTGGCCGAACTCTTCCAGTTGGTTGACTTCCCGCACTGTACGCATGGAAGGTTGGCTTTCCCTTTTGATTGAGAATCGCTTCAGCCATGATGGAGCGCGCCGAGTTGCCGGTGCATAGGAACAGGACGTTGTATTTGCTCATCGACGTTTTCCTCCGCTTGTTCCTCCGCTTGTTCCCTCACTTGTTCCCCCACTCTGCCTTGGCAGCAAATGTCCTGCCTCGACGCCCGTTTCGCATCGCTCGCAAGTTCAGGCACATCGCGAAAGCACTCCCTGAGGCACTTGATCAGGCTTTGGTGAAACGGAGATGTCACAGCGGCGAGTTTGTAGTATGCCCACAGACCCTGCTTTCTCTTCACAATCAGCCCCGCCTTGCGCAGATACGCAAGATGCCGCGAAGCCGTGGGCTGCGGCACTCGCAGCACGCTCACGATGTCACACACGCACAGTTCGCCGTTCAACAGCAGATGCAGGATGCGCAGCCGCGTGGAGTCAGAGAAGGCCCGAAACATCGCATTGACAGTTGCTTTGCTCATATACTATATTCGCTTAGGCGAATATACTTTAGTTCGCCTTTTCAAATCAAGAGGCGCCAAAATGAGCCAGCAAACAAACATCACCCAGGCCGTGAAAGAGAAGTACGGCGAAGCAGCCAAGAGAGTCGCTTCCGGCGGTTCCGCATCTTGTGGCCCTTCGTCTTCCTCGCAGTGCTGCGGCGGTGACCCGATTACCGCAAATCTCTATGAACCCGGTCAAACCACCGGCGTGCCTGAACAGGCGGTTCTTGCATCTCTCGGTTGCGGAAACCCTACGGCGCTTGCGCAACTAAAGCCCGGCGAAGTGGTGCTGGACCTTGGCTCCGGTGGTGGTATCGATGTCTTGTTGTCCGCGAAGCGAGTCAGCCCCGGTGGAAAGGCTTACGGGCTGGATATGACCGACGAAATGCTCAACTTGGCGCGCGCGAACCAGCAAAAGTCTGGCGTTAGCAATGTTGAGTTCCTGAAGGGTGAAATAGAAAATATTCCCTTGCCGGAAAACTCTGTCGACGTGGTGATTTCAAACTGCGTCATCAATCTGTCCGCTGACAAAGACAGGGTGCTCGCGGAAACCTTCCGCGTTCTTCGCCCCGGTGGTCGTTTCGCGGTGTCCGACGTGGTTGTGAAAGGCGACGTGCCTGCCGAAATCAGGAAAAACATGGAACTGTGGGTGGGTTGCGTCGCGGGTGCGCTGAAAGACTCCGAATATGTCTCTAAGTTGACCGCGGCGGGATTTGAGCACGTTTCCATTGAGCCCACGCGAGTCTACAAGCTCGAAGATGCCCGCCAGTTCCTGTGTGCTCAAGGTGTTGATGCCGATTCGATCGCCCCTGAAGTCGAAGGCCGCTTCTTCAGCGCCTTCATCCGCGCAACAAAGCCGCTCAGTCGGTAGTTGGTCAGTTCCGGCTACCGCGTCAATCAGGCATTGACTAGCAGGAATCGTCGGAACAGCGTTCGATGCAGCGCGGTCCCCGAATCTGACACACTATTCCACAAGAAAAACTGTGCCGGGAATACGATACAAAGTGGGTTCATGGACAAGAAACCTTGACTCTGTGGATAGTCGCTTCGCTGCCCTCGCAAATACGGTTCGAATATTATTGCGTTGTTGCTCGACCTCAGTTGAAGGTGGATGGCTGGCCTACCGGGATGCTCTCTCAACATTCCGGCAATGCGATATCAATGGCTAATTACTATTGGATCGCCCCATGTGTCTTCTTAATTTTCGCTTTTATAGTATTCGTCCAACGTTTCAACCCAAGACCGAGACTCGAGAAGACCTTTTTCTGCCCAGAAGCATTCCGAGGGAACTGCTACGAATGCAGGGTGATCGGCCTATCATTTTCTGATGGTCACACGATATGTTCGATCGGAGCTAACACCTCCGGCATTTATATGTCTCGGCCCTCGAATTTATCCAGAAATTCGTGGGCTTTGAGCTGGAAATATGGCCCTAACATTCCTGATCTTCTAAGAGAACCTATTTTCATACCTTGGGAAAATCTTCGATATCGCAGAACAAGAGTGGTATTTAAGGAATATATGAGGTTCGATCTTGCGCTACTGAAGATTAGCTTTATCATCCCGCTGCCTATCGCTAAGAACCTGTTGGCGGATGCTGGACGAGAAACCCAAGGGTAAATTGCCATTTTTAATTGTGATATTCCTCACAAATTTCACTATGCCTCGCAAGTTTGAATACATAGGTCGCGCAGTCGGAAACTCACCCAATACCGGTCAGTTGATCCGCTGGGTTCTGAATCGATGAAGGAACCGTCTCGGAAGGCTAAGGCGCGGTCAACAGTTCCGCGGTCAACAGTTCAAGGACCATCGCATCTGTCACCCCAACTAGATTTACCCTACCGCCGCCTCGCCGCCCCGTGGCCGCTGCCGCCGAAGAAGCAGGCTAGGCCAAACAGGTAGCCGAAGTTGTACCACGCTCCGTTATTGTGAACCTCGTAGATACCGAGGTCGCTTCTAAAGAACGAGGCCACAAAAACGAACGGCGCGATAAACCCCTGCCACAGACCCATCCAGAAGCCCGCAACTCCGCCGTGTTCGCTCGCCGTTCCCTTCGACTGGTTAGGCCCCGCCGTGCATCCAGCCAGAATGCCCAGCGCCAGCAGGACAACCACCAGCAAGGTCAAAGAGCTTTTCATCGCGATTCCTCCCGCACCTACGCTTACGAAGCGAGAGCGTGAAAAGTCTCAAAAGCTCCCCGCGTGCCACATGGGAATGCGAGGCTGCGGAAAAGCCTTTTTCTTCCTTTTTCTTTAGGAGGTCGGTGCTTTAGCGCCGACGTAAACTGCGCTCCCAATGGGCTTCAGAGTCTGTGTGAGAACTCGGGTTGACGCGTCTCTTATACTGCATGAGAGAGGGGACGCGATGACGAAATTTTTGGAGTACAACCCGGACCAGGCGTATTTGCTGCCGCCGAGCGTGCGGGATGTGTTGGGTTCGGGTCATCTCTGTTTTTTCGTGCGGCGCGTGGTGGCGAAGCTCAACTTGGACGCTTTTAGGAAAGAGTACGGGGAAGAAGGCGGCCCCGCCTACGCGCCGGAGATGTTGGCTTCGGTTTGGCTGTACGCCTACGCGCTGGGGGTGACCAGTTCGCGAAGGTTGGAACAGCGCATTCGCGAGGATTTGGCGTTTCGCTATTTGGCGGGCGGGGCCGCGCCGGATCACTGGACACTGAACGCGTTTCGGCGGCGGCACGCGAAGGGATTGAACGATTTGTTCACGCAAGTGGTGGAGTTGGCGCGGAAAGCGAAACTGGGCAAGCTCGGCCACGTGGCGATTGACTCGACACGCATCGCGGCAAACGCCTCGCGGAATCGCGTGGACACCGAGCAAGCGCTGCGGGACGCGCGGGCGCGCATTCGGCGGGACATTCGTCGTTGGCAGCAGCAGTGTGATGCGGACGACCCCAACGAAGGTGCGGGCCATGAAGTGGACCGCGAAGTGATCGAGCGGCTGGAACAGCAACTTGCCGGAATTCCTGAGCGGCTGGAGCGGCTGCATAAATCGGGCCTGCACAAGGTGTCGCGGACCGATCCGGACAGCCGTTTTCTGCGCGAGCGCGGCGGATTCACGCTGGGCTACACCGCCACGATGGCGGTCAGCGAGGATCACTTGATTGTGGCGCAGCGAGTGACGCAGGAGACCAACGACAATGAATTGCTGCTGCCCATGGTGGATCTGGTGGAGCAGCAGTGCGGAGAGAAACCGCAACGCGCCAGTGCCGACAGCGGATTCTTCTCGGTGAACAATCTGCATGCTCTGGAGGAGCGCAAGATTGATGCCTATGTTCCAGACTCGAATTTGGCGCGCTGGTTGAATCGCGGGGGCCGGCTGCGGCTGCGGGCCAGCGATCCGGCACATCGCCGCATGCGACGAAAACTGCGGGACCCCGTGGGCGGTATGATTTACGGGCGGCGCAAAGCGATCGTCGAGCCGGTGAACGGAGTGCTGAAAGAGCAGCGGGGGATGCGGCGGTTCCGCCGACGCGGGCTGGAAAAAGTTGCCGTGGAGTGGGCACTGACAACCACCGCGTTTAACTTGACGCGAATGTGGCGCGCCAACTAAGCGCCCTGCAGCCAGAACTTTAACGAAGTAGTCAGGAGTCATCGTCCTAGGCTCGTATTCGTGGTTCGAAATCAACGGGCCGCTAAGTATTCACACAGACTCTGAAGCCCGTTGAGAGTAGGCAGCTTACGTCGGCGCTAAAGCACCGACCTCCTAAAGAAAGAGAATTTGCCGGCAGCCTGCTTATAGGTATAGCCCTCTGCCAATGCTTGTTTTCTGGCGCGGGTGTCGAAGAAGAACCACGCTAGTCCGGCAACCAGATATCCAATATAGATGTAGGGCAATTTCCGTAGGGGCCTTCAGGCACAGGGTATAGATTGCCGACCAGCGCGAACAGCATGGCGGCGCAAGCCAACCAGGCGACGGCATGCGCGCCGATGCTGGAAGCGCCGCGCTCGCGCAGATACTTCGGCAGGGCGAAGGAAACCAGGGCGTAGGTGACGATGAAGCCGTAGGTAGCTAAGGAACCGAGCCACCCGTAGACGTCCAGGCCGCTCGCTCCTCGGACGGCGAGAACCGCTACCGGCGCCACAGCCGCCATCCCCGTGACGAGATCGCGCGGCCTGGGGTCTCGTGTTTGGCGTGCGTGGCCTTGAGCGAGCCGTGCGCCAAGCCGTGGTGCGACATCAAGAGCAAGACTCGCGCGGCGGCAGTAATGCAGGCCAAAGTGCCTGCGAACAGGCTTACCAGCGCGCCGATATCGATCAGCAGGCCGAGGATGGGCGCGCCTCCCGACGCCGGCCAGGACGCGCATGGGGGCCTGGCTCGCGCCGAGGTCCTGGCCGACTCTGCGAAAACCGAGGACTTCGGCGTAGGCGCAAATCGTGAAGATAGCGCCGGATAAGATCGCGCTCTGGATGACCGCGCGTGGGATGGTGTGCAGAGGATTGCGCGCTTCGGAGCCTAGCGTGGTGGCGCTTTCGAAACCGACAAAGCTGAACAGCGCGAGGACCAGCCCAAGCCGCAAGCCGCTTCCGGTCATCCTGCTCAAATGCAGCTGGTTCCAATCCCAATGCAGGCCATGGCGCCACAGAACCAGGGTTACCAGAATTAAAATCAGAGTCACCGATACTGCTTCGATCCAGAGCATCAGGCGGGCGGAAATTTTCACGTCGCGCCAGGCGATGGCCATGGAGATGGCGGTGACGAAAATCGCGAGAAGCGCGGCGGAAGTTCCGTGTCCGGTGGCATCGCGGAGTAACAGATTTGCATAGTGATAAAAGCCGCCGATAACGCTTGATCCTGTGGCGACGTAGGCCAGCAACAGACTCCATGCCGCGAGGGCGCTTAGCCAGCGCGGGAGGGTCATCGACACATAGGTGTAGAGGGAGCCGGGTGAGGCGGAATAGCGTGCATAGCGGGCGATGCACAACGCGACGAGGAGAACGGCTGCGGTGGCGAGGACGTAGGCCAGCCAAGTACCGTTTCCCGCCAATGCGCAAACCAGGGGAATGGTGGCGACGGGGGTGGTGGTGGGCGCCATGGTGGAAACGGATTGCGCGAGCGTTTCCATTGGGGAGAGGACGGCGTTTCGCAGGCCATACTGCGTAGACGGGGGTAGCGTTTCGTCCATCAAGAGTCCTTTTCGTTTGGCGGAATATTGCGGCCAACGATACAGGCGGTGGTGGGGAGACGCAAGGGTGCCAGCGACGGTGAGTGATTCAAATAGCGGCATTGGAGTAGCGGAAGTTTGAAT
>CAVSNL010000048.1:0-60489 GCA_963729285.1 uncultured Acidobacteriota bacterium | reverse complement strand
TGAGGGGCTGCCAGGTAACGCAAGCTCTCAACGGCTCTCCCAGCAACCTCTTTATCATTTCCGTTCCAAATTCTACAAACACATCGTTCCTGATGAGCGTTCTCGAAGACGTTCCGGGGATCTTGAATGTCTCCTTGCTGAGCGGGAGTGAGAACTCGGTCGGCAATCGCTACATCGTCCGGACCACGGGCGGTCTGCTAAATCTTCAGACGCTGTGCCTGCTCAACCTGTGTCAGATCCTTCAACCGCTCGACGGTACCCTGAATCAGGTCTTCCTCGTCAGTAGCTCGAGCAACCAGGATCCGAACCTCGTTCTCGCTATTCTCCGCGCGATCCCCGGCGTGCTGAACGTTGAGCTGGACCGCTTGTGACCGTAGCCACCGGTGGGGCAACTGCCACCGATCCGCCTCCTTCACTGGTGGACACCACCCCAGTCCAGTATTACGGATCAACCGTGTGGATGGCTACGTCAATCAGCCCGCAACCCAGATCATTCAACTTGCGAACGCGCAGAAGCGTCTGAACGCTTCGGGCGGCGGCATCATCGCCGACATCGATACCGGTGTTGATCCCAACCATCCTGTCCTGCGTCCGGTTTTGCTACCGGGTTACGACTTCACACGGAATCAGGTCGGCGGTTCGGAAATGAACGATCTGCCGGGCGGAACGCCTTCCACCGAGACCCCGTGCGCGAACTGTACTCCCGGCCAAGTCAATCAGCACTCCATCGCCATGGTGGATCAGCACAGTATTGCCATGGTGGATGGTCCGAGCTACGGAGACTTCGGCCATGGAACCATGGTGGCTGGCATCCTCCATCTCGTAGCTCCCTCGGCTTCCATCATGCCGCTGAAAGCGTTTGGATCTGACGGCTCTGGGAATTTGTCCGACATTATTCGTGCGATTTACTACGCCGCGCAGAATAACGCCACCGTCGTGAACATGAGCTTCGACCTCACGACTCCTTCGCAAGAGCTCGCCACCAGCATCAATTCCGCGGAAAAACAGGGATCGTTTTTGTGGCCTCCGCTGGCAACGATGGTGAGATGGAAATGGTCTACCCAGCGGGTCTCACCAATGTCATGGGCGTGGCCTCAACCAATTCCCAGGATCAGAGATCATCTTTCTCCAACTATGGCAATCAGATCGTGTGGGTTGCAGCTCCCGGAGAAGCGGTTATCACGACCTATCCTTTCGGCACATATGCCGCCGCATGGGGTACGTCCTTCAGCGCTCCGTTAGTCTCGGGTGGAGTGGACCTGCTCGAAAGCGCAAAACCTGGTCTGACGCTGTCGCAGTCTCGATTAGCGATGGCCCAGGCACAGTTGCTGCTCGCTGTTGGCATGGGCAACGGTCGCATTGACCTGTCTCGCGCCGCGGCCTCGGTCAACCACTGACATGCCGCTCGCCATGGAGCCGCGCACTCAGTCCAGTCGGCCAACGAGCACGTCGACGCCGCAACTTCGCAGGTCGGAGCTCCGTGTCAGAGAACTGGAAGGGCAAATACGGGACATGCGCAGTGCCCTCGTTTGCTCGTTCAATCAGCTCCTCGATTTGCGCGATTTGAACACCGGAGTCCACAGTACGCGGCTGGCCGAATGGGGCTTGCTGGTCGCTCGGGACCTCGGTGTTCCCGAACGATATATGCCGGATCTCGAAATGGGCGCTTTGCTCCATGATATCGGCAAGATCGGCGTACCCGACGGAATTCTCAACAAGGCCGGACGCTTGACCCCCGACGAATATGAAGTCGTGAAGCGCCATCCCGAATTTGGCTGGACCGTGGTTCGCAATCTGCCGGGGATGGAGCAGACAAGCCTTTACGTTCTGCATCATCACGAGAATTTCGATGGCACCGGCTATCCCGCTCGGCTCAAAGATTCGGAAATTCCCATCGGTGCGAGAATCGTTTCCGTCATCGATGCGTTCGACGCCATGGTTTCATCTCGACCGTACCGTGCCGGGTTGCCTCTCGAAGAGGCGATCAAACGGCTGCATCAATCCAGCGGTACACAATTCGATCCGGACGTGGTGAAAAGCTTCGTCCGCTTTGCACAATCTGAAATGTCTGCAGTATTGGAAGCAGTCGGCGTCTCGGGTACCGATACTTTCTAGGGATCACTCGGACCGAAGGTTAGCGAACGATCGACCGAGCGATGTCGTTGTCATCTGCGATTAGAATACAAGACCTCGCTGCATCGAGTCCCCATGGGCTGGTCAGCACTACAGAGTCTCTGGTCGCCGCTCTAATCGCCGGAATCGCAGATGAGTTGATGGCGCGACAAGACAGATAGCCTCATAGATTCGCTCGTTAATCAGCAAATCACCCGTTTCCAAAATTGCGCGAACGTAGACCGACGGCCACCGTCAATTTCAGGGTTTGTCATGGGACCTCCTTCTCGGCGGGTACGGCTGGACTGTACGCCTGCGTACGGAGGATGGATACGCCTAAAATTGTACACCATAGCGTACTCCGTTACCCTAGAGTAGATGGGTACTTTGAGTCGGCCGAGCGAATGGACCTGTATGCATAAGGCCAAACGAGAGCGTTTCAAGGAACTGTGTGAACTAGCAGAGGTTCAAGAAGACACCAGGAAGCTGAGAAAGATTGCAGAGGAAATTGACAGCATCCTAGATGCCGAATTGGTCCGCCTGAAGAAACTCCCGCTCAAAAACACTAAGCCGTTAACTTATAGATCGAGTCATTAGGGAAGAACTACGAGACTTTGCATCTGCGAGCCCTGCCTCCGCCCAACATGCCTACCAATGCATAAGCTGATCACGCCGCCCCAGAGCTACTCACAAAACGGGAGTATCCGCTGCGACACTCCGAACTCGACCTCTGTAATTCCGGCTCGATGTGTGGGATAGACTAGTTGCTCCCCCTCCTTCTGTATGCATGCCCTGCGGTGCATGCTTTCACGGGCATGCCTTCACAGACATGCTAAATCCGGCTTTTCGGAATATTTGTTACTGACTTCCCCGTCCGAACATTGGAGTAGCCTCTGGGAACATTCTCGACAGCGGATGATCGTAGCGTAAGCCCTCAATTCGTAGAAAAAAGAATTTTGCTCTACGGCGTGCTCGCGGGCCTTTTGTTCCTTTGCGCCTATCCGGCTCATCAAGCCGCTTGGCGCGGCAATTCAGAATTGCACACATTATTTGAAGCGATCTCTGCTCTTCTGGCCGTCACAGCGGGGGTCTTGGCGCTGGTTCGCTTCTACGCAAAGAAAAGCTCGTCCTTCTTGCTGCTGGGCACCTGCTTTCTAGGAGCAGGTGTCATCGACGCATACCATACGCTCATCACGTCTTCATTTCTCGCGGGGTATACTCCTTCAGCTCTTTCGGCTCTCACGCCATGGAGCGGCACCGCGTCACGATTATTTACGTCCTTACTGATGTGTGCGGACTTGATGGTGTGGAGAAGAGAGAAGATCCATCCCGAGGCGTGTCTTGTTAGAGAAAGCCTTGTTTATCTGACTGTAGGGGCGTGGGCAGTTGCCAGCTTTCTATTTTTTGCGTTCGTCCCGCTGCCTCCGCCAGTCTATCCCCAGTTCATACTGCACCGGCCGCTGGAGTTGGTGCCTGCACTGTTTTTCGGGCTTGCGACAGTGGGCTATGTACTGAAGGGCGCGTGGAAGACCGACGCCTTCGAGCATTGCCTGGTTCTTTCGCTTATCGCTGCAACCGCCGGCGAACTGGCGTATATGACGTTTTATAACCGCCTCTATGACACGCAATTCTTTGCGGGGCACGCACTGAAGATTCTAGTCTACTTGTTCGTGATCACAGGGCTATTCCGGAACACCTTCCTGATTTTCCAGCGCGAAGCAAATCATTCGAAATATTTAGAAGCGCGAGTAGAAGAGCGGACTCAAGAGCTGCAGCACGCTATTCTTGCTGCGAACGCGGCAAACCAGTCAAAGAGCGAATTTCTCGCCAATATGAGTCACGAGATAAGGACGCCATTGAATGGTGCGATCGGCATGACGGATTTGGCGATCGACACAGAGCTAACACGGGAGCAGCGCGAGTATCTCGGTATGGTGAAACTCTCGGCGGACTCCCTTTTGGGCTTGATAAACAATATTCTGGACTTTTCAAAAATCGAGGCTGGCAAAGTAGATTTGGAGGTGATTGATTTCGATCTGCGCGAGTCACTGGAGTCGGCCTTAAGGACCGTAGTGCTGCGCGCGGATGAAAAGGCCTTGGAACTACTTTGCGAGGTTACGCCCGAGGTGCCGGAAGTTGTATTTGGCGATTCCACCCGATTGCGGCAGGTGATCATCAACCTGGCGGGCAATGCCATCAAGTTCACGGAACACGGCGAAGTGTTGGTGAAGGTGCAGGTGGAAAGCCGGGATGGCGAGGATTACATCTTGCGCTTTACGGTATCAGACACTGGGATCGGAATTCCCGCAGAAAAGCGTGAATCGATTTTCGCTCCGTTCTCCCAAGCGGATACGTCCACAACGAGGAAGTATGGAGGCACCGGACTGGGGTTGACCATTTCCACGCGTCTGGCGGAAATGATGGGCGGGAAGATCTGGGTGGAAAGTGATGTTGGGCGAGGGAGCCAGTTTCACTTTACGGCGCGAATGCGAGCGGGGCACGCAAAGGACATCAGAGAAGGGGCGATTGCGTCGCCCGACGTGCTTCGCGGCGTGAAAGTCCTGTTAGTGGACGACAACTGCACGAACCCGCGGATTCTGGAAGGAATGCTTGGGCGTTGGGAAATGAAAACGACTTCGGTCGAGAGTGGAGAAGAAGCGTTGCAGCGACTGTCCGGGGCTGGAGAGTGCAATGCGCCGTACGGGTTGATCTTGACTGATATGCATATGCCCGAGATGGACGGGTTCACTTTGATCGAGCGTATTCGGCACAGGCCGGAATTGGCAACAGCAACGATTATGATGCTTACTTCGGCGGGTCACCGCGGAGATGCGGCGCGTTGTAAGGAATTGGGCGTCGCAGCGTACCTATTGAAGCCCATTCGGCAATCGGAATTGCGCGAAGCCATCGCGCAGGTATTGGGAGCATGCGAGCAAGAGCGCGCTATCCCGCTGATTACCCGATTTTCTTTGCACGACGAGCGCGATCCGTCGGCATCCCTGCGCATCCTGCTGGCGGAAGACAACGCTGTGAATCAGATGCTGGCGGTCAGATTATTGGAGAAGCGAGGCCATCACGTGGTGGTGGTGGGAAATCGGCGTGAAGCAGTGGAAGCACTGAAGCGGGAAGCTTTTGATCTGGTATTCATGGACGTGCAAATGCCGGAGATGGACGGAATCGAGGCTGCGGCTGCCATTCGGGGAAATGAGAAAAGGAACGGACTGCACCAACCGATTATTGCCTTGACCGCGCACGCAATGAAAGGTGACCGAGAGAAATGCGCGGAGGTAGGTATGGATGGCTATTTAACGAAACCGATCAGCGTTGGGGAACTTGACGCGGTGTTGAATGTTTACGCGAACCGCGGCCATTTGCGGGTTCCGGAAAATTCGGGGCAACATTGAGTTGATTACGTCATGCCGGTGCTGGGTGTGATCTTCCTCCGGCATGCTGCGAATCGCTTCGAGACTGCTACCAAGCAATTCCAGGAAGACCAGACCTAGCTAACCGATCAGCCCCTGGACGCACTCTACGAGGCCGCCCACGCCGTCCGGCTTGGAGAGCACTGCGTCAACCCCAACAGCCGCCGTCAGCGAGGAGCCCACCAATTCCTTGTACATCGTAAACCAGACTATTGGCACGTCCGGCATCAAGCCCTTCAGCACGGACGCCGCTTCCACTCCGTTCATCCTTGGCATCGCCACATCCAGCACGATCAAGTCTGGGTTCAGTCGTTTTGCCTTCTCAATGGCATCAACGCCATCCGCCGCTTCACCGACTTCAAAGCCCTTGGTCTCAAGGAAAAAACGAATGATCGTCCGAACGATGTCGTTGTCATCTGCCACTAGAATAGACTTCGCCATCGCATGATACCCCCAATATCATTTTTATAGGGAGGACGCAGTACAAAGCAATACAGGTTATCCCCTAGGACGGATGGTATGGCGTCAGATGGCCGCGCGCAAATATGAACCATGGACGACAAACCAGCACAATCTACGTACCGGGACTCGCATTCGCGGACAGACAGCCCTCAAGCCGAACAAATCTCGCCAGTCAAACGGCACCAAGAATGCCACGCAAAGCTAATCGGATGCCCCGAGCCGGTGTACAACCTTTTCACAGAAGACGCCTGTGGGAATCCCGTGTGGCTAGACGCCGTAGCGGATTTTGAAGTCGCGTACACTCGCTTAACGCAACGCGTCCGTCAATCCCGGCGAATACTTTATCTTTAATCTACACACGCGACAGGTTGTCACGAGTCCAGTCGGCGTCCGCGAGGGCACAACCGCCAGTTCACATCACCCATCGTAGGGCCGCGATTTAACCCAGCGGAGCAATGCGGAGACACTTTTGTATTCGCAAGCGACAACCTCTGGACACACTTGTTCCAGGGAGTTATCGTTGCCCCGCAGCGCGCGATCTTCGTAAGGGTGCAAGAGTCTGAAAACTGTTTGCTTCTGCCCACGCGTTCACGCATCGCGTGTGCAGCGTCACCTTCATTTCACCCATCCCCGTCTTTGCCAAGAATGTTTTGCCATTCATGGAAATTACGAGGTCATGTGCATCTCGGCACTGATGGCAGATAGATCGGGAAGGTCGTTCGCGTTTGAGAATGCCGAGCGCGTTGAGTGTTTTGACGATTGCGCCTCGCTCTGCCTCATCAAGTGCGAGCGTTATCACACGTTGACCGATGGCGTTTTGCGCGACTTCGATGCGACTCGGCAAGCTTTCGGGGTTGGTTTCGAGCACCGCGGCTTCATAGAACTTCATCCACGCGTAATTTGCGCTCATTGGCGTTTCCCTTTCCGGGGCTATTAACGACGCCTAAACTTAGACGGTAGTTCGGTGGAATATGGTTACCTTTATTCTGGGGAACCCCTCAAAAAAGAATGAGATCACGTGAAAGCACGACGAACAAAAGGTCATTCCCAGTAGTGCTTGCCCTTCGGTATCTCCAGCGGTACGTTCGCCCCATCCCCAGTTGATATACATTTCCGCCCGGAGGGGTTCGTGACGGGCGCTGGTTCTGGACTGGGCCTGGCGAAGGCTTTGCGGAGTCAGGTGCTGCCGTGGTGCTGGCGGACTGGAAAATACCGAATTTCGCGATTTTTCATTTCCCCTTTATCCTAGGTGCTGGCCTAAAGGCAGCCGTTTTCGTCCGGCACAAATATGTCAACCGAGACCAACATTTCTGCGCTTCACAGCGAGCCGTTCAGCGGTACAGCTGAGCGCTCCACGTTCAAAATCCTGCTCGCTGTCAGTATCTGTCATCTCCTCAACGACACCATGCAGTCCCTTCTTCCCGCTCTTTATCCTTTGCTCCGAAATACCTTTCGCTTGGACTTTGGCCAGGTTGGTTTGATCGCCTTTACAGCCACGTTCACCTCTTCGCTGCTCCAGCCGCTCGTCGGACTCTACAGTGATCGTCATCCCAAACCGTATTTCCTGGCCGCAGGTATGGGCATCACGCTCACTGGCTTACTGACTCTTTCCGTCTCTCCTACCTACGCGATCGTTCTCATCGCCGCAGGACTGATCGGTACAGGTTCCGCTGTTTTCCACCCGGAGTCTTCGCGCGTCGCTCGCATGGCCTCCGGTGGACAGCATGGCTTCGCCCAATCCATCTTTCAGGTGGGCGGCAACGCCGGTTCCGCGCTGGGTCCCCTCTTAGCTGCGTTCGTTCTGTCTAACGGCCAATCCAGCATCGCTTGGTTTTCGATCCTGGCGCTCATCGCCATGATCCTGCTTTTCAAAATCGGTCAGTGGGCTCACCGCTATCGTCTTGGTCAAGCCGGCGCTAAAACCGTTCCGATCGGCATTCACGTCACAGGCTCAGTCCACGCCCGCCGTCCGGCGTTTTCCTCGCGCAAAATTGCGCTCACCATGGGTGTTCTCATCGTCCTGATGTTCTCGAAGTTCTTTTATCTCGCCAGTCTCACCTCGTATTACACCTTTTATCTCATGGACCGTTTCCATATCTCCGTGCAGGGCGCCCAGGTCCACCTTTTCATATTTCTTGGCGCTGTCGCTGCAGGCACCATCATCGGCGGGCCAATCGGCGACCGCTTCGGCCGCAAATTCGTCATCTGGTGGTCCATTCTCGGCGTGCTTCCTTTCTCCATGCTTCTGCCCTATTCCAGCCTTTTTTGGACCGAAATTCTGAGCGTCATCATCGGCATCATCCTTGCCTCCGCTTTTTCCGCGATTCTCGTCTACGCCCAGGATCTCATCCCCACTAAAATCGGCACCGTCTCCGGACTTTTCTTCGGATTAGCATTCGGCTTAGGCGGTATCGGCGCCGCATTGCTGGGCAAGCTTGCCGACCACACGAGCATCAGCTTCGTGTACCACGTCTGCTCGTTTCTTCCCGCACTCGGCGTCCTCACCGCCTTCCTTCCCGACCTCACCGCCAGGCGCGCAAAGGAGAATTAGTTCGACTCGACTATCCTGCCGACCATCAAGGACCGGTCAACGATCGGTCAGCGATCGATTCCAAGTCAACGATCGGTTCCAGACTCTTCCCGCAGTTGATTCTTGCGTTTGACACTGCCTCGCTGCCAGACCTATAGTGACCCAATTTTCCCGGGGGAAAAATCCCGCTTGCTCCAGCGCCTGTTTCACCTCGACGAAAACCAGACCACCGTACGCCGCGAGCTTCTCGCCGGCCTGACCACATTCATGACCATGGCCTACGTGGTGGTGGTGAATCCGCGCATCCTTAGCGAAGCGGGCATGCCCGTCGAAGGCGTGCTCTTCGCCACCTGCATTTCCGCCGCGATGGCCACGCTGATCATGGGGCTTTGGGCCAATTACCCCATCGCGCTCGCCCCGGGCATGTCCCTCAACGCCTACTTCACCTATTCCATCGTCATCGGCCGCGGCATCCCGTGGCAGACCGCTCTGGGCGTCGTCTTCCTCTCCGGTCTTCTCTTCCTCCTCCTCACGCTGACCAAGCTCCGCGAGCAGATCGTCAACGGCATCCCGGATTGCCTGAAGCATGGCACCGCCGCGGGCATCGGCCTGTTCATCGCGTTCATCGGTCTGCGCAACGCGAAAATCATCGTCGCCAATCCCGCCACCTTCGTCGGCCTTGGCAAAGCCTCCGATCCCCAGGTCCTGCTCGCTGCCGCCGGCCTGATTCTGATCGCCATCCTCATGGCTCGACGCATCGGCAGCGCCATCCTGATCGGCATCGTGGCCATCGCGTTGGCGGGCATTCCCCTGGGCTTAGACCACTGGCCGGAGCATCTGTTCTCGCTCCCGCATCCGGGCGGCACGTTCCTGAAACTCGACTTCCGCTCCGCCGCAAAAATCGGCCTTGGCGAGCTCATCTTTGTATTTTTCTTTGTCGACCTCTTCGACAATGTCGGCACGCTCGTCGGCGTCTGCGAGCAAGGCGGCTTTCTGCGGGAGGGCAAACTCCCACGCGCCAGCCGCGCTCTGCTTGCCGACGCGTTCGGAACCATGATCGGCGCGCTGACAGGGACCTCCACGGTCACCAGTTATATCGAAAGCGCCGCTGGAGTAGCCGCAGGCGCCCGCACCGGCCTCGGCAATGTGGTGATCGCCGGCTTCTTCGTGGTCGCCATGTTTTGCGCTCCGCTGGTCGCCGCGATTCCCGCATACGCTACGGCGCCCGCGCTGATCCTGGTTGGCGCGCTGATGTGCGGCGCGGTCGCTCGAGTCCGTTGGGACGACTTCAGCGAAGCGTTTCCCGCCTTCCTCACCTTGGTCGCCACCCCGCTCACCTTCAGCATCGCCACCGGGCTCAGCCTCGGGATGCTCTCCTTCACGTTCATTAAGGTGGGTACCGGCAAATATCGCGAAATCAGCCCGCTCATCTGGATCCTCTCCGTGCTGTTCCTGCTGCGCTACGCGTTCCTCGGCGCCGAATAGGCAGCGTAAGCGGTTCTCCAAGTGAAAAGAGGTTAACCATAACCACCCTCCCCCTGGTTTTCTGTAAGTATTCATTCTAAGGGACTTTAAAGGTCTTTAGAATCAACACTTGCGCAAGTATGGATTCTAAAGGACTTACGGGCGTAGCTTGTTTATTCAAGAGTAACTGCCAAGGGTGCAGAGACTCTTGGGTAGCTTTAGGGTCGGCGTGGCGGGCAAGCATGGTTCGCGGAGCACGGAGGAATCGTGCCAGAGCTTGACCAACATTATACCATATTGTTACTAGTTGTCAAGAGTTATCCTATAAGTGGCCGCGAATCTGCAACTTCGCTGAGAGGGGCGCGCGGGAAGCCACCGATAGTCCATTCCGGTCGTAACGCTCATCGGACGCGTAACTCCCGCCCCGCTGTTTTCGTATCTTAGGAGGCTGCGGAAAAATGCAACAAAAGGAAGAAAAGGCTTCCTTCAGGGACTGAAGCCCATTGAGAGCACGCAGTTTACGTCGGCGCTAAAGCACCGACCTCCTGAAGAAAAAGACTTTTTCCGCAGCCTGTTAGAGATGGTTCCATCAACTTTGGCGGGCAACTTTGGCGGGGCAACACTGCAACCTGCTGAATTTGATAGAGTAACGGGAGAAACCCTCTCTAACCTCATGCTTGCTGTCAGCGACAATTTTGCCCAGTGCTTCAGTGCCCTGCGGGGGCACAAGCTGCGCGCTTCGCTCACGATGCTGGGACTGACGATGGGTGTGGCCACGCTCATAACGGTGATGACCATCGTGCAGGGCGCCAACCTTTACGTTGAGCAGAAGGTCGCCAACCTGGGGACGAACGTATTCCAGATCGCGCGCACGCCATTCGCGGTGACGGACTTCAACATCATCATCAAAGCGCTAAAGTTCAAGAAAATTGAAGCCGAGGACATGGCCGCCATCGCCGAAGGATGCGGCGCTTGCGAAGTAGTGGGGGCCAGCACCAGCACCAGCGTCCGGGCGCGATCGGGCGACAAAGAGCTGCAGGACGTAAACCTCTATGGCCAAACCTCAAACATGGTAGATGTGGACTCGCGAGCGGTCGAACTCGGCCGGTACTTCACTTCATCCGAAGCGGAACATAGGACCAACGTCTGCCTGATCGGCGACACGCTGGTGCGGGAACTATTTGCCGGCATGGACCCGCTGGGAAGATCCCTGCGGATCGCCAACGATGAATTCATGGTCGTGGGAGTGATGGAAAAGATCGGCAGCGTACTGGGGCAAGACCAGGACAACTTCGTGATGGTTCCGCTGCCGGTGTTCCTGCGTATTCAGGGCATTCATTCCAGCATCACCATCAACGTGAAGACCACCACAGCGAACTTTGAAAAGGCGCAGGACCAGGCCCATCTGATTTTGCGCTCGCGCCGCCATCTTACGGGAAATATGGAAGATGATTTCTTCATCGGCACCAAGGAAAGTTACATGGCTTTGTGGCGCAGCATCAGCTCGGCGTTTTTCGGCGTGTTCATCATGGTCAGCGCCATCTCCGTGGTCATCGGCGGCATCGTGATCATGAACGTCATGCTGGTGAGCGTGACGCTGCGACGGAGGGAAATTGGCGTGCGGCGCGCGGTGGGCGCGACCCAGAGCGACATCTTGCATCAGTTCATGCTGGAAAGCGTGATGCAATGCATTGCCGGCGGGCTCGCCGGGATTTCCGTGGGATTCCTGGTGGCGCTGGTGTTGCGTACCTATACGCCGTTCCCTGCCTCGGTGCAGACGTGGGTGGCGGTGATGGGAGTGATTCTCAGTTCGGCGGTAGGACTGTTCTTCGGAATCTATCCGGCAATGAGAGCGTCGCGACTGGACCCGGTTGTTGCTTTGAGGTCGGACTGATGGCACTGATGACGCTCGCGCAGGCTCGGGAGAATTTTCTGGCCGCGATGGAGACGCTGCGTTCGTCCAAGGTGCGCTCGGCCTTAACGGTGCTCGGCATCGTCATCGGGGTATCCTCGGTGATTTCCATGGCGGCCATCATCCAAGGTCTGAACAAGTTTGTGCAGGGCAGAGTGGAATCGCTCGGCTCGCGCACGTACTTTCTGACGCGATTTCCGCCAGGCCTGGACCCCGCACACATGCCGGAACGCATCCGCACCCGCAGATATATTGAATACAGCTATGCCGACTTCATCCGCCAGGCCGCTCCGGACGTGCGAAACGTGAACACCGTCGGCACGCGCGGATTTTTCTTTGGGGACAGCAATCTGATCACCAGCGGAGACCATAGCGTCGAGAAAGTCATCGTGCGCGGGGCCGAGCCGGAGTATACGGAGGCGATTCCGTTGTTTGCGATCGAGCGAGGCCGCTTTATCAGCGCCTTCGACGAGGAGCATGCGCGTTCGGTGGTGGTGCTGGGCGCGGCCATTAGCGAATCGCTGTTTCCCAATACGGACGCTATTGGCAAGACCGTGCGCATCAACGGCGCCGCGTACGAAGTCATCGGCGTTTTCGAGCACGATCAGGGATTGTTTCTGGGTCCGGGAGTGGACATCTTCGCGATCATCCCGCTGAGCAATTTCAAGAAGCAATACCCGGAGGCCAAGGAGTTGATTCTGCTATTCACGGTCCCCAAGGATGTAAACGTCGACATGGCGCAAGGTGAAGTCATTCAGGTGATGCGCCGTTTGCGCCGCGTTCCTCCCGAAAAAGACAATGATTTCGAGCTGAGCTCGCCGGACTTTCTGAGCAACTTGTGGAATCAACTCACCGGCGCGTTGGTGATCCTGACTACGGTGATCAGCTCGATCGGTTTGCTGGTCGGCGGGATCGGCGTGATGAACATCATGCTCATCTCGGTGACGGAGCGCACGCAGGAAATCGGCGTGCGTAAGGCCATCGGCGCGCGGCGCGCGGACATACGTTTGCAGTTCCTGCTGGAAGCGGTGGTCCTTACGCTGGTCGGAGGAATCATCGGCATTTTGATCGGGTCGGGCGTATCGACGCTGGTGCGCACTCTGGTGCCTTCGATTCCTGCCACGCTGTCGTACCTGTGGGTGACGATAGGCTTCGTGATATCGGTCGGCGTAGGCTTGTTCTTTGGCTACTATCCGGCGAGCGTGGCGGCCAACCTCGATCCCATCGATTGCCTGCGATACGAGTAAGATCCTGACGCTGCATCGCGGCTGCCGCCCTGCCTGGAGGCGCTGAATGAAGATCGGAAAAATCCTGGGTTACATACTCTTGACGCTCGTCATCGTCGCCGCGGTCGCAATTCCCGTTACGGTCGGTATCCATCCGTTCATCGGTCCGCGCAAACGCGCAGCCACCGACCGGGCATACGAGCGGACACCGCTACGGCTGGAGCGGGGTCAATATTTGGTCGACAACGTATCTGCCTGCCTGTTCTGTCACTCGCCCCATGACTGGACCAAACATGACGCTCCCACTCCTACCGGAATGGCCGGCGCGGGTGCAGTATTTCCTATGGCGGGCCTGCCCGGAGCACTCACCGCTCCGAATCTCACACCTGATGCGGAAACCGGGCTGGGCCGATGGAGCGACGACGAAATTGGCCGCGCCATTCGAGAAGGCGTCGATCGCGATGGAAACGCTCTGTTCCCGCTGATGCCTTACGAACGCTACCGGCGTTTCTCCGACGAAGACCTTGCTTCCATCGTGGTCTTCCTGAGATCGCTCGCTCCGGTGCGCAATCCGCTACCGCCGACGAAGATTATTTTTCCAGTGAGATATCTGATTCGCAACGCGCCCGCACCGATTACCTCTGCCGTTCCGGAGCCGGATACATCGACACCCGTAAATCGCGGAAGGTATCTCGTTGAGATAGCGGGTTGCGCGGATTGCCACACGCCGCAAAAGCGCGGCCAGCCCCTACCCGGTATGAACTTCGCGGGCGGCTTCATCTTCGAAGGGCCGTGGGGTCGCGTGGCTTCGGCAAATATCACCCCGGATGCCGCGACCGGGTTTCCCTACGACACCGAAGCCATGTTTGCCAGCGCGCTGCGTGCCGGGTACGCAAGAGGCCGCGCGTTGAACCAGATTATGCCGTGGGAATCCTACCGGGGCCTGGCCGATCCGGACTTACTCGCCATTTTTTCCTATTTGCGAACCATGCCTGCAGTGCATCACCGCGTGGACAATGCCAAGGACCCAACAGAATGCCGCCTGTGTAAGGCCAAGCACGGAGCCGGCGCCGAGAACTAAGATCCTCAAATCGGTTCCGATCCGTCGAGCAAAACCGTCCGGCTGAATTGACGACTAACGTATGGCTCAAGGCAGCGATCACTTTGTGGAGGCTATTGGAGGCAAAGGTGTGATAGCCGCACACGGAGTCATTTCTTCAATTCCGCAAGCCAGCTATAAGACATTGACCCACTACCCGGCGGGTCGTGCTTCCCTACGCGCTTACTTTTGAGGATGTACAGGGACTTACGGATAGGAGCTTCGCTCGCGAAGGCATATGAACGTAGCTTGAGGGAGCCTATTCGATATGACCTACCTCTCGTTCATTGTTCTGACCAATGTGCAGTTAATCGGGATCATTGTTTCCGTTGTCGTCGTGGTTGCCGTTGTGCTGATTCTGGCAGCGAAAGCGCAAAAAAGCCGGAGGCTGCGCACCCGGTTTGGGCCGGAGTACAGCCGCGCGGTTCAAGAATCGGGAAGCGCTGCGCGAGGCGAAGAGCGACTTGCCAAGCTGGAACAGCGAGTAGAACGATTCAAAATCCACGCACTTTCTCCTTCCGACCAGTCCCGATTTGTGGAGGCTTGGCGGCTGGTGCAAGCGAAATTCGTTGATGCCCCGGAAGTCGCCGTAGCGGAAGGGGATCAGCTGGTTCGCGAGGTGATGACCGCACGTGGTTATCCGGTCGTCGATTTCGACCAGCAAGCCGCAGATCTTTCCGTCAACCATCCGTTGGTTGTGGAGCATTACCGCGATGGCCACGCGATCGCCGTGCGCCACGCGCAGGGCAAAGCGAGCACCGAAGACCTGCGTCAAGCCATGATTCATTACCGGAAACTATTCGACGATTTGGTCGGGGAGCCGGAAATGGCTCGCGCTCGCGCGGCCGCCGGATAACAGAACCAATACCAAACCAATACCAAGGCAGACGTTGTTCTCGGGCACGAAAAGACTTTTCCATGCAGAAGAGAGGAGATCACTGTGAGCGAAATTAACAAAGAGAAGGAACGGATCGAACGGATTGAAGAGGAACGACTGACCACTGCGGACTTGGCGGGAGCGGGCCAGGAAGAGCGGGCGGGAAATGAAGCGACCAACGTACAACGCTTCCCGGCGCGCCCGTGGAAGTGATGCGCGTGGTCCGGGAGGAAGCCGCAATTTTGCCGAGCCGGGACGACGGTGCCTAACGCCGGTCAATCGCGCCGGCCATGAGAACTGTGCCGGCCTCGCGCGGGCCGGTGCTGGAACCGCAACGGCTATGGCGAAGGAGCCGGAGTCAGGACCATTATTTTCGCAAGAGGAAGCCGGAACGCTGCGGGCACGATGGGACGCGATTCAGGTGGGCTTTGTGGATGAGCCGCGGCGGGCTGTGGAGGAAGCGGATAGTCTTGTGGCTACCGCGATGAAGCGGCTGGCGGAACAATTCGCGGAAGAGCGATCGAAGCTTGAGGGCCAGTGGGATCGCGGCGGGGATGTTTCGACCGAAGATCTGCGTGTTGCGCTCCGGCGTTATCGATCGTTTTTTGGGCGATTGCTTGCTGTTTAAGAACTGGGAATCGCGCCGCAAACCGAGCCGCACCTTATTTTGACGCAGGCGGCGGGCAGTTGAGGTCCTTCAGCTATCCTCGTCGGATAGCTTCAGGATGACATTGCGGCGGCGCGGGCGGCGTCGAGTGGGGCGCTGGAGCACTGCGCTCCACAGCGCTCATCACGACGACAAGCGCTACATATTTTCGGAGACGACGTAGGGGGCACGATATGTGCCGCGGAGTAGCGTGTTGGCTTCGTCGTCGCCGAGTCACCTGCTCTGTCGTGGCGTCAAATTTCAGGGTGCGGCCGAGGCGGTAGGACGCGTTGGCCAGGTGCACTAGCGTGGTGGAGATGTGGGCTTCCACGATCGGGGAGTGGATGTCTTCGGCGCGGCGGCTGCGGACGCAGTCGATGAAATTGGCGTAGTGGTCGCCGGAGGCTTTGCCGTGCGGGCCCGGCTCGACTTCGTCGGTGACCCACGTTTTGTAGGCGTCGTAGCCGTCGATGGCCAGATAGCCGTTTGATCCGTAGAAAATATTGCCGACCGTGTTGGTCTTGGCGTCTTTTGGCCCGAGGGATTGCTGCGAGCTCGCAGACTTTTTGTCGGCGGGCTTTTTCGCGGCGTCGGATGCGCCGGTGAGTCCGGCGGGAGGCACGGCGCTCGCACCGTACGCGCCGGTGCCGATTTCTGCTTCGTGATTGGTGATCCAGTGGCGGACTTCGAGCTCCATCATTTTGCGCTTGCCGTCTTTGCCTTCGAAAATGAAAGTCGCGTTTAGAGTGTTGGGCGTTTCCTGATCGTCTTCGAACATGAAGTGACCGCCCATGGCGGAGACCGATGTAGGGAAGCCTACGCCTAGTCCGGCGCGGGCGATGTCGATTTCGTGGATGGCCTGATTGCCGACTTCGCCGTTGCCGGTGTCCCAGATCCAGTGCCAGTTGTAGTGAAAGCGATTGCGCGTGAAGGGTTTCAGCGGGGCGGGGCCGGTCCAGAGATCGTAGTGGACGCCGGCGGGAACGGGTTCTTCGGTCGCGTGACCGATGGACGGCCGCCACTTGAAGCAGAGACCTCGAGCCATGTAGACGTCGCCGATGGTGCCGTCTTGCAAATGCTTCATGGCTTCCAGCATGCCGGGGTTGGAGCGCCACTGGCTGCCGTGCTGGCAGATGCGATTGTATTTTTTTACGGCGCGGACGAGTTGGCGGCCTTCGAAGGTGTTGTGCGAGCAGGGTTTTTCCACGTAGACGTCTTTGCCGGCCTGGCAGGCCCAGATGGCCATCAGCGAGTGCCAGTGATTGGGAGCGGCGATGGAGATGGCGTCGATTTCCTTGTCTTCGAGGAGCTTGCGCACGTCGACGTAGGACTTGGGCTTGGGCAGGTTCATTTTTTCAATGTCGCCGATACGCTGACTCAAAATCGTTTCATCGATGTCGCAGAGCGCGACGATTTCCGTTCCAGGGACGCGGGGAAAGCCTTTGATGTGATCGGTGCCGCGGCCTCGGACACCGCAGATGGCTACGCGGACGCGATCGTTGGCGCCGAGGATTTTGCCGCCCAGCGCGAGTGCTGCCGCGCCTGCGGTGATGGCTTTGCCGGTGGTCTTCAGGAATTCGCGACGTTCGATCGTCATACTTGCCGCCTTCAGTTGGATGGAATTTCGTCCGGCGGCATTATATCCCTCTCGCGGGCGTGGAGGACATGGAGCTTATGGTCCGCGACCTTTGAATTGTCAGAACGATTGCGTGAGTTTTTTAAAAAAAAGTGCTGCGCGGCGAACAGCGTGCCGGGGTTGACGCCGGGAGGGGCAAGCCCCTGCCCCTACAAGGTGCTCGGGCGTCGGCGAGCGTGATTTGGTTCAGGGTTTTGCGGTGGCGTTGTCTTTGGCGGAGTAGACGAATTGGCGGACTTCGGCGCGTTGTTTGTCGAGGTCGGCTAGATGCTGGGCGCGGAGTTGCTGATATACCTGCAGCTCTTGCTGGGCGCGGTCCTTTTCGCCGGTGCGGACGTAGGCTTGGCCAAGGCGGTAGTGGGCGTCGGCTAAATCCGAGTTCAGTTCGAGGGCGCGCTTGTAATGCGGGATGGCATCGGCGTATTTAGATTGATCGGAATAGAGATTGCCCAGTTGCAACTGCGCATCTGCCAGCGTGGGGTCGAGTTCAATCGATTTCGTGAGCAGCGATTCGATTTGGTGGAGATCGAGGCTGGGATCCTGCGCGCGCTTTCCTTTCCACAGGCTCATCGCGTAGTAGTAGAGGGCGCGGCCATTGCGCGGCTGGAGGTCGGCAAAACGGCGGAATCGTTTGATGACTTCGTCGGCCTGGCCGGGCGAACTGTCGTAGGCGCGAGAGAGAAATGGGTAGATGCGGGGATCCGAGGGACTCAGGTCCGCGGCGCGCAATAGAGAAACGACGGCGTCGTCATACTTGCCGAGCGAATAGAGCGCCATGCCCAGGCCGATGGCGAGCCGTGAGGATTGCGGATAGCGCTCGGTGGCCTGGCGGAAAATCTCGATGGAGGGCTCCAGCGTGCGGTGGACCAGGAGTTCGCTGGCCCAGTCGAAGAGGTTGCTTTCGCTGGGGTCCATGTGGGCGGCGATTTCGAATTCGTTGGCGGCGGTGACGAAATTGCCGTCTTTTTCTTCGACTTCGGCGAGCAGGTTGTGAAGCTCGGCGGTGTTTTTTTGTTGCAGCAGTGCGTGGATCAGATTCGCGCGCGTCTTTCGTGTGGCCGGTTAGCAGGTACGCGAGGGAGAGGTCGTAGCCGTTGTCGTAGGAGGAGGGATCGATGCGCTGGGCCTTTTCGAGGAAGGGCGTGGCTTCGGCAATTTTTCCGGCGCGAACGTAGACTTCGCCAAGATTGTGGTTGGCGTCGAAATTTTCGGGTTCGAGCTGTGCCGCTTTGCGGAACTGCTCTTCGGCGGGGCCGAGTTTTCCGAGGCGCGACAAATTGGCGGCCAGGTTGGTGCGCGCCTCGGCGGAATTGGGGTTGAGGCGCACGGCTTTTTCGAGGTGCTCGTTGGCCTTGGCGTCCTGGGACTGGGCCGCGTAGACCAAGCCAAGAAGTTCGTGGACCTCGAAGCTTTGCGGAACGCTTGGCAGCAGCTTTTCCAATTGGACGGCGGCTTCGGCGAAGTGGCCGGCGTCGTACTGGGCTACGGCGGCTTGGAATTGCCGGTCGAGATCGTTGTCTGGCGCCTTAGTTTGCGCGGCACTACTCGATGGCAACGGCAGCGTCCACGCCAAAAGCACTAGCGGCCACACATATCTCAGCATCACGGTGTTCGTATGTTAGCACCGGCACCGGACAGAGGGCGTCCAAGCGCGGGACTGAAACGGCGGTTGCTGTAGTCGGGCTGGAACGCCGGCCTGAAGGCCAGCACCTACACAGAGGCGCCATGGCTTTGACGAGAAATAGAAACCGCGAAGGGCGCTTGGTCAGGGCGCCCTTCGCGGATTTGGGGTGGTGAGGCGTCAGTAATACAGCTTCAGGGCGAACTGGATCTGCCGCGGATCGTAAGGAGCGTCGCGAGTCGAGCCGATTTCGCCGAAGGTCGAACTGTTGTAGTTGCCGGAACCGGAGATCGCCACAACACCGTTGCCGCCGAAGTTCGGGGCGTTGAAGTTGGGGTGATTGGCGATGTTGAACAACTCCGCACGGAACTGTAGCCGGAATCGTTCGTTGATCGGGATGTCCTTGAAAATTGACAAATCCAACCGGTTGAAACTAGGGCCTTCGACTTTAGTCACGCCACCCAACGCCGCGATGCCGGTCAAAGGAGTGCAGCCCGCCGGAGAGTTGGCCATTGGGACCAAGCCGGGACCCAATGCGCAAGGTTGAACGAATGCCCCAGGATTACCGTAATAGCTCAGCTGTCCATTGGCGTCCGTGTGCAGTCCGAGATCGAGAGGTTGCCCAGTGAACAAAGCTCCGCAAGCGACACCTGCCGCGGTCTGGGTAGGACAACCAATGTCAATGGGTTGACCTCCCTGGAAGGTGGAACTCCAATTGAGGCTCCAGCCGCCGATCAGCTTGTTGGTGAACCCGCTGGCGTCGCCCATGAAGCGCTTGCCCTTACCTAAGGGAAGCTCGTAACCACCGCTGAAATGGAAGACATTGCGAATGTCGAAGTTAGCCAGACCATAGTCGGCCTGGATTCCGAAGCCGGGAATGCCGGGAGCGCGATAGCCGTTGACATTGCCGCTGGCGGTGTTTTGGGAACTTCCCCCGTTCAGCAGGTCGCTGGCGTCGGTGAGAGTCTTTGCGAAAGTGTAAGTGAACAGGAAGTTCAAGCCATTTGAAAATTGCTTTTCGAGTTTGGTTTGAAGGCCATTGTAGTTACTGCTTCCCTCGGTCGCGGCGTAGCTTGGGTTTCGCCCGAAGTCTGGGAAGGGAACGAAATTTTGGGCATTGGCATTGGCCGGCAAGATGGTGCTGACGGCGTTCGTGGTGTTCGGAAATACCTCCAGATGCCGCGCCAACGAATTCACGTAGGCGATTTGAACCGACATGGAGGGAGTCAACTGGTATTGAACGCTGAAATTGCCGCTCATGGTGTAAGGAGTCTGGTAGTTGAACTGAATTCCCAGCAAGCCGAGGCCATTCGCGTTAACGAGCAGCGGGCTCAGGGGCGTGCAGGTAAATCCAGTCTCGATGGTTGCCGTTCCACCCGGTCCAGCGGTTGCGCACCCAGGGAAGGTGATCGGCGTAACGTTGTTTACCTCGGGGAAATTGAACTGAAACTGGAAAGGATAGTTTTCCCCGATATTTGGTGAATAACCTCGGTTTTCGAATCCGTTATAGAAGATGCCCCATCCAGCACGAACCACCAGCTTGGGATTGACCTGGTAAGCGAGACCGAGCCGAGGCGCAAAATTGTAGTCTTGCGAATTTCCAAGGCCGGCGCCGTATTGATCGGTGACGGCGAGGGTGATGCCGTCAGTGCCCAAAAGGCTCAGGAAACTTGGCGATAGATTGCCAGAGTTGGGTCCAGGCGGAATGATGTAGAGAGGAGCACCGGTGGGTGATGCAGCCGCCGGGACGAAGTTTGCCTGATTGTGATGGTGCTCATAGACCAAGCCGAAGAAGTCATAGCGGACACCGAGGTTCACGGTAAGTTTGTTGGTGAGCTTCCAATCGTCGTTGATGTACCCGCCGTAGTAGTTCTTGCCGTTATCGGTTTCTGCGATGTTGGAAGCGCGAACGTCCGTCAGCCCTCCGAGGAAGTTCACACCGCCCGGGACAGTCGTGGCGATGGGAGTCAACAGGAATCCCGCGCGTCCAGTGTTGCCATTGTTGCTGTTCGGAATGTCTGTATAGTCGCCGTTGTAATCGAATTCGCCGCGCGACCAGGGTGGTTGGAGAGTCGAGAACTTGACGTGTTGCCATTCAAAACCCATTTTGAAGGTGTGCTTGCCGAGGATCTTGGTGACGTCGTCCGTAAGTTGGAACGTCGAAGTGACTTCATCGGAAGGCAAGAAAGCGTTACTGCCGAGCTGTGACAAACCGTTGATACTGAACGCGGGAAGTCCGCCATTCTCGGCCAACTGGGGAATGCCCGGGATGCCAAACGTCGACGGGATGTCGGTAAGATCGTTGGCGGAGGGCGAAACGCGGGTGGTATGGAGGTAGTTCAATCCCGCGCGGACGACGTTGATCAAGGATGGAGAAAACGTGTGCGTGTAACTTAGCGCACTTTGCTGGGCGTTGGCGGTCTGGTTGCCCTGCTGGAAACCGCCGCCGTCCGCCACGCCGCCGAAAATACCGGGAATGAATTGCGGGTCGTCTTTCAAACTAAATCGGAAGAACATCTGGTTCTTCTCGTTAAAATTGAAGTCCATCCGGGCGTCAAAGGAGTTGCTGTGCTCAAACAACTTCGGCGAGTTAGCGTAATTGTTTAAGAGCGAGGCAGTTGTGGGGCTTGGAAAGAGATTCATCAACTTGACGGCGTTGGGGTCCAAGCGTCCTGCCGGGATGATGTTGAGGGTTGGGCAGGCGGCGATGGTATAGCTGAGCATGCTAGCGGAGCAGCCAAAAGGATCGCGGACAAAACCCGTCGTGGTTGCGACCAAACCGGACACGGGATCAACGGCGCCAGCAGTGACCGCACGCGTCGTGGCGGGGTCGAGAACTGTTCCGACCGGGATCAATCGGCCTAAGGCATCATCCCTCGCAGCAGCTGACGATTGACCAGTGATAAGATCCTGGAAGTTGGTGTAGCCGCTAGCGCGCTCGGCGTCGGTTGGTACCGAGCCGGTAAGAATCGTGCCCTGAACGCGGCGAAGACCTTCGTAGTCTCCGAAGAAGAAAACTTTATTTCTGCCGTTAAATAGTTTCGGGATTACGACCGGGCCGCCAGCAGTAAAACCGAACTGATTCTGGCGCAATTCGCCTTTTGGCACACCGCCAGCATTTTCAAAGAAGTCTGCGGCATCGAGTTTGTCATTTCGAAAAAATTCCCAAACAGCGCCGTGAAAACTGTTGGTACCGGACTTGATGGTGGCATTGAGTACGGCGGCTCCCGAGCGGCCAAACTCCGCGCTAAAGTCCGACGTTTGCACCTTGAACTCTTCAATCGCGTCGACAGGGGGAAGCACCACGAAGTTGGTACCGTTAAGGAAGTCCACGGTGTCGGAGTTGTTGTCGATACCGTCGAGCAGGTAGTTGTTCTGGGCGGGCCGATTGCCATTGGCTGAAAATGCGCCACTGGCGGCGTTGCCGCGGGTGTCGGCTTGCGGCGTGTTTACGCCGGCGGAGAGCTGGGCGAGGAAGGTAAAGTTGCGGCCGTTGAGAGGAAGGTTATTCACGCTGCGCGAATCGACGACCTGACCTACCGAAGCGTCCTGGGTTTCGAGCACCGGAGTGGTGGAAGCCACCTCAATGGTCTCGGTGACCGCACCGGGCTTCAGGGCGAAATTGGCGACGACCTCGGCGCCGACATTGACGGTAACGTGCTTCTGGGTGAGGGTGTAAAACCCTGAAAATTGGCGCTGACGGTGTATTGGCCGATGGAAACGGGCGTGAACTTATACCCGCCGTCCGATCCCGTGGTGGTCGACAGAGTGGCGTTGGTACCTTCATTGGTGAGGGTCACGGTGGCGCCGCGGACTTCCGCGCCGGAAGCGTCGGTCACCGTGCCGAGGATCGCGCCGGTGTCAACTTGGGCGCGCAATGGTAAAGCGGTCAGAATCAGGACTACGGCGGCGGCGGCCATCGCCAGCGCCGTCCGCCGGATCAAGATTGAAACGGCCGTTGCTCTCATCACTTACCTCCTGGGGGCCGTTGGGCCCGCACTGCGTCCTCGACCGTTACAAAATATTGGAGTAACCGTTTACTCGAAGCCAGCCGCCAAACAATCAAGCCGCGCCGCGCTCCACACGCACCAGCGTGGAGACGGAGGCTTACGCCTGTGACCGCGAATATCCGCCGATCATGCTTACCGGAGATTCCCTAACGAACGGGTTGGATGTAAACCGCTTCACCTATAGGATCCCCCAAACAACTTAACCGCTTAACCTAGTGGAAATCTGATAGCACGCGCTCTTACGCATTGTCAAGCATTTTTTTTTCTTCTATACTTCCGCTAGTTTCATTCTTGGTGCACCGAGGCTGCCAGCTCCGGTTATGGCTCTAACCATTCGTGATGTCGCCAAGGCCGCAGGCGTCTCCACGGCCACTGTTTCCAATGTTTTGAACAAGACTGGAAAGGTCGGCCGGCGTACCCACCACATCGTGCTCTCCGCGGTAAAACGCCTGGGATATTTTCCAAACGCCCACGCGCGCCACCTGGCTTCGCGGGACAGCCGCACGCTGGGAATTATCGTTTCCGACATCGTGAACCCATTTTTCCCGGAAGTGATCAAGGGTTTTGAAACGCGGGCGCGACAGTTGGGTTACGACGCCATCCTCAGCGACACAAATTACGATCCGCGCCGAACGCAGGAAGCGGCCGAGAGAATGATGGAGCACAACGTGCGCGGCGTGGCGATCATGACCTCGGAGATCAGCCTGCGGCTCATTCACGAGCTTGCGCGACGCAGGATTGCCGTCACGTTTCTGGATCTTGCGCCGGTGCGGGGTCACGTCAGCAAATTGCGGATCGACTATTTTTCGGGGATGAAGCAGATCGTCGAGTATCTCTACAAGAGCGGGCATCGGCGGATCGCGTTCATCGCGGGCCGGCCGAAGCTGAAGTCCAACGTGGCGCGATTGCAGGCCTACGAAAAGTGCATGAGGGACCTGGGATTGACACCCGGGCCCGTTATTCCCGGGGACTTGCGTTTTGAAGGCGGATTGGCCGCGGGGTTGGCGATCGCGAAGCTTTCTCCCCGGCCGACCGCCGTGATGGCCGTCAATGATCTAACCGCCGTCGGCGTGCTCAAGGGTTTGCTGAAGGGCGGTGTGCGCGTGCCGCAGGACATTTCGGTGACCGGATTCGACAACACGCGATTGGCGGAGTACAGCAATCCCTCGATCACGACTGTTGACGTGCACCGGGACATGCTGGGGCAGATGGCGGCTGATGCACTTCACGAATTGTCCGCTTCTCCCAATCCGCAGGGCCGGGAGTATCAGATTCCCGCGGAATTGATTTTGGGAGAGTCCTCGGGTCCTGCGCCTGCAGAATCCGACTAAAGATCCGCCTACCCAACCGACCTACCCAACCATCGATGCGTCCACGCGACCGCGAGGTGCTAGCATGCAGAAGCCGCGGAGACGCTGCGCGGACACCTTAGGATGGCGAAACTGAAGAGCGACAAGTATCGTGTATCGCGCAGAGAGTTCCTTCGGGGTATGCGTTGGGCGCCGGTGCTTTTTCTGCCCGCGCCCATCCACGGGTCGAGTCTTCGGCCGCCGTTTTCCTTCGATGAGCGAAAAACTTCGTTTCCCTTTGCTGATGCACGCCTAACGCCGCACTATCCCTCGAAATCTCCTCTAGATGATGTCCTTCGCCTGGTGACGCCCGGAGCGGATGAATTTCTTACGGAGAAATACGCTTTTGAAATCGGACGGCTGCTCGACGAATGGAGCTGGGGCTTGCGAACAAACGCGCCGGCCCTGGATGTGGTGGGTAGATTTCTTGATCCCTTGATCGAAGGCGGCCTGTTGGGTTCCGCTCCAGAAAGGATCGTGCGTTCTGGGAACGGAATCAGCATCGTTCGACGGCAATTTGGCGTAGAAAAACCGGACGCAAAGGCGGCGTGTGGAGCATCCGGCGGAAATAGGGCGGCGTGCCGCGAAGATTTTCTCCACGAAATCAAGGCTTACTTTGATCGGGTCTCGCAGATCGAAACCTGCCAGCTTGAAATTGTGCATATTGAGGAAATTGCTGGCGCGTCTTCGAAGGTCCTCGCCGACATTCGTTACGACCTCGTCGCCACGATGACGGGTGCGGGCCGCGAAGAGCGCATTGGGCTCTGGCGCACGGAGTGGTTGCGCGACGAATCGAGCGGATGGCGTGCGGTGAAATGGCAGGCGACCGAGGAGACGGTCTGCCGCGCGCGCGATCCCATTTTCGTCGATGTTACGTCGCACGTTGTGGGACAAACGGACTCGTACAAGAATCAGCTGGCGCACGGGGCCGACTACTGGCGCACGGTGTTGGATGGCGCAAGCGGTATCGACGTCTACGGCAACAACGGCCTGGCGGCCGGTGATTTTGACAACGATGGATTCGACGATCTATACGTCTGCCAGCCTGCGGGACTTCCCAACCGGCTCTATCGCAACCGCGGCGATGGAACCCTGGAAGATGTGACCGAACAAGCCGGCGTGGGGGTGTTGGACGATACTGCCTGCGCGCTGTTCGCGGATTTCGAGAACAAGGGAGTTCAGGATCTGCTGGTTGTTTGTGGAAGTGGTCCTTTGCTGTTTCTCAATCAGGGGAACGGAAAATTTGCGCTCAAACGCGATGCCTTTCAATTCGCACGTCCTCCAGCGGGCACCTTTACGGGCGCGGCGGTGGCCGACTACGATCGCGACGGACGGCTGGATATCTATTTCTGTGTTTACAGCTACTACCTGGGTCTCGACCAGTACCACTATCCGGCTCCGTATTTTGACGCGCGCAACGGCCCGCCAAACTTTTTGCTTCACAATGAAGGGCACGCGACTTTTCGCGACCGCACTGAGGCCGCAGGATTGAACGTTGATAACGACCGCTACAGCTTTGCGTGCGCGTGGGGTGACTCCAATGGAGACGGCTCACCCGATCTGTATGTGGCGAATGATTTTGGGCGCAGCAATTTTTACCGCAACCGAGGGGACGGAACCTTTGCTGTGGCTTCCTCGGAGGCTGGCGTTGAAGATCCCGGCGCGGGGATGAGCGCGTGCTGGTTCGATTTCGACAACGATGGGAAGCAGGACATCTACGTCGCAAACATGTGGTCGGCCGCGGGGATGCGGGTTTCGGAGCAAAAACAGTTTCACGAAAAAGATTCGGAAGAAGTTCGCGCGCTGTATCGCCGGCACGCTCGCGGCAATTCGCTGTACCGGAATCAGGGGAATGGCAAATTTCGCAATGTCAGCGGCGCGACCGGTGTGGAAATGGGCCGGTGGGCCTGGTCTTCCGACTCCTGGGACTTCGATCACGATGGTTATCCCGATCTTTATATCGCCAACGGTTATATTTCCGGGCCGGTGAGTCCGGGCGTCGAACGCGGAGACCTGTCGAGCTTTTTCTGGCGGCAGGTGGTTGGGAAGTCTCCGCGAGATGCGACTTCGTCCGCGAGCTACGAACGAGGTTGGAATGCCATCAATGAATTGATTCGGTCCGACTCTACCTGGAACGGCTACGAGCGGAATGTTCTCTACGTCAACAACCGTGACGGGACTTTTTCGGAAGCTTCCGGCGCCGCAGGTCTGGATATTCGCGACGACAGCCGGTCCTTCGTGCTGGCGGACCTGGACCGCGACGGACGGCTGGAAGTTATTCTGAAAAACCGGAGCGGGCCACAAGTCCGCGTGTTTCACAATGTGATGAAAGAGATCGGGGGGTCGCTGGCTTTTCGCCTGCGCGGAACGAAGAGCAATCGCGATGCGATCGGAGCCGCGGTGACCGTCGAAGCGGGAACGCACCGCCAGACGAAGTATCTGCAAGCGGGTTCCGGATTTTTGTCTCAGCACACCAAGGAGGTTTTCTTTGGAGTGGGGGACGCGCGAGGAAACGTGCGGGCTAGCGTCCGCTGGCCCAGTGGTTTGACGCAGACTTTCGAGAATTTGCCGGTCAACCATCGAATTGAAATTGAAGAAGGCGCGCGCGATTTTGTTGCTAAGGCCTTTGTGGATTCGCCACCCTCCTATGTGCACGTCAGTGAGTCCGGCAATGCGGAGACCATGCCTTCGGCGGCGGAAACATGGCTCATTGAGCCGTTGAGCGCGCCGGAGTTTTCTTTGCCGGACTTGGCCGGGGCCATACGGGAGCTTCGGTCGTTTCGGGGCAACGCTGCTGCTGCTTACGTTTTGGGCGATGTCGTCGCAGCCTTCGCTGGACCAACTGGGATCCCTTCATAAATCGCAGCCCAAATTCGCATCGAGCGGTCTTCAGATCGTGGGTATCAATATCGATGAACCGCGTGGCGCATCCGAGGCGCGCTCTTTCGCTGCAAAGCATGGCGTGTCGTTTCCCATTTTATTTGCGACGCAAGATTTGGCGGGCGTCTACAACATTACTTACCGCTACCTTTTTGACCGGCGCAGAGACCTAGCCATTCCTTCCTCGTTTTTGATCGATGCGGACGGAATGATTGTCAAAGTCTACCAGGGAGTCGTGAATCCCGATCGCGTCGCGGCCGATTTGAAATCGATGCCGCAAACGGCAGCCGATCGCGTGCGGAAGGCGCTTCCATTCCCAGGAACGCTCTACGCAGGAGAATTCAAGCGGAATGACTTTACGTATGGCGTGGCTTTTTTTCAGCGTGGCTATCTGGAGCAGGCGGCAGCGTCATTTCAGAGTGTAATCGCGACAAAACCGAACGAACCCGAGGCTTACTACAATCTGGGCACACTCTATCTGCGGCGAAATGATTTGCCAGAGGCTCGGAGTTACCTCGAACAAGCGGTAAAGCTGCGGCCGGAGTATCCGGAAGCGTGGAACAATCTCGGGATGATCGCGGCGCAGCAGGGGCAGGCGGACGAAGGTGTTCGCAACTTCCAGAAGTCTTTGCAACTACGGCCGGACTACGCCATCGCGCTCCTGAACCTTGGGAACCTGTACCGGCGCCAGGGAAATCTGGAGGAGGCCGAGAAGCTTCTGGGCCGCGCCGTCGAGCTTGAACCTGAAAACCCCGAAGCCCGCTACAGCCTGGGCATGCTGTATGCCCGGCAGGAGCGGCTCGACCGCGCATCGGAATCGCTCGCAACAGCGGTAAGCCTGCGTCCCGACTACACGGACGCTCTCAACAACCTCGGCGTTCTTCTTGTCCGCGAACAACAATATGAGGCGGCGCAGGAAAAGTTTGAGACGTGCATTCGTGTTGCGCCGAATTACGATCAGGCCTATCTGAATCTGGCGCGCTTGTATGTCGTGTTGAACGAAAAAGACAAAGCGAAAGAGGTTTTGCTGGCCTTGTTGCATCAGCAGCCCGAGCACAAAATGGCTCAGCAGGCGCTGGAGATGCTAAATTGAATTTTCGGAGCAAGAAAGCCGGGCGCATGCGGAGACTCGAAAAACACGTGGCGTCAGGGTTCGCAGACCAGCAAGAGTCCTGGCCGGCGCGCACTGTTTCGGAGCTTCGCGGAATTTTTATCCTGATGGCTGATGGCGTTGGGCGCGACGCGATGGCGGTAGTTGCTCAGCAGCCTGCGCCCGGCCAAGCCGCAGCGCGGCAATCCTCAAACGCTCCGTCGCCGTTCGCCGAGGCGGAGGAACTATTTCGCCATGGCTCCGATGAAGAGGCCAAGCAGAAAATCGCGGAACAGCTGCGGCAGAATCCCAGGAGCGCGGAAGGCTACAACTTGTTGGGAATAATTTATACCAGCGAGAAGAACTACGCGCAGGCACTGGATGCGTTTCAACAGGCCCTGAACATCGAACCAAAGTCCGCCAGAACCCGCAATAACATTGGCAATGTTTACGTCGCTCAGCAGAGCCTGGTTCTTGCCGAGCAGGAATTTCGGAAGGCGTTGCAGCTGGATCCATCCAACAACGATGGAAATTACAATGTCGGTTTAGTGTTGCTCGCAAAGGGAGCGCCGGCACAGGCCATCCCTTATTTCCAGCGCGTTCATCCATCGAATACTTCAACGCGGCTCAATCTGATTCGCGCCTACCTTGAGTCCGGGCGAACCGCCGACGGGCTGAAGACCGCTACGGAGATTTCTTCGCAGAATGCGGATGATGTGCAGCTGCACTGCACGCTGGGCGTGCTGCTCGGCTCGGAGAAACAGTACAAAGCGGCGCAACTGGAATTGGAAAAGGCCAACGCGCTGCAACCCGACACTTTCGAGATCCTCTACAACCTTGGCCAGGCTTATCTTCGCAACGCCGAGTACGAGAAAGCGGAGCTCGCTCTGAGTCGCGCGCTGAAGCTCAAGCCGGATTCCGCCGAAACGCTGTATCTGATGGCGCAGGTCGATTCGCAACAGAAAAAATCTGTCGATGCGCTGGATTTACTGGTGCGCGCCCACAAGCTCGCTCCGCAGAATGCGGACATCATTTTTCTGCTGGCGCGCGTGAGCATGACCCAGAACTATTTTGAGGATGCCATACCGCTGCTCGAATCCGGTTTGCAGATCGCTCCGCAGCGCGCGGATCTTCGCGCGGCGTTGGGTGAGAGTTATTTTATGTCCGGGAAGGCCGAGAAGGCCATTGACGAGTTCAAGACATTGATCGAACTCGATCCGTCGGCGCGCTCGTACGCTTTTATGGGTCTTGCTTATCGGCACCTCGGACGATTCGATGAGGCTCGCAAATATTTCGAGGCCGGACTGAAGAAAGATCCGCGCAACGCTTCCTGCTTGTTCAACATGGGTTACATCGAAGAGCGGCAAGGGAACCATGCGCGCGCGGAGGAATTGTTTCAGCAGGCGCTTCGCTACAAGCCCGATCTTTCGGAAGCGCTGCTGGAGCTCGCCAACCTGCGCATCGAGAATAAGAATTTCGAGGACGCGGCCGAACTTCTCCGCAAGTACGTCAAGCTGAGCAAAGATCCCGCATCGGGATACTACAAGCTCGCGATGGTGGAGAGGAGCCTGCACCAGAGCGAAGCGGCCCAGCGCGATCTGAACGTGTTTCAGACGCTTTCCAAAAACGCGCCGCCGGGGCCTTATCCTTATCAAAATCTACTCGATTACGTGGATACGCGGTCGAATATGTCCGAGCGCGAACGGGCGCAGCTCGATCTGACGCAGCTGAATGACGAGATCAGTAAGCACCCGGACCAACCGCAGAACCTGTACTTGCTGGCGGAGGCGTATCTCAAGCTCGGCAAGCTCGCGGAAGCTCGTCAGGCAGTCGCGCAACTCGATCAGATCAGCAGTGCGGACTTTCGCACGCAGACGGGAGTGGGAGTGCTGCTGGCGCGCTACCGTTTATATGACGATGCCATTCAACATTTCCAAAGGGCATTGGGCGCGAACCCGGATTCCGATGATGTGAAATTTGATCTGGCCGACGCTTACTTCCGGAAGGGGATCTACACCGAAGCCCTCGAAACCGCCAACCATGTTTCGGAAAAAGGGCAGCAGGATGACGCGTTTCTCGCTTTGCTCGGAGACATTTACGCGCATCTGGGTGATGCGGGCAAGTCTTCCGCAATTTTTCGCGATGCGATTCGGCGAAATCCCGACAACGATCAATATTATCTTTCGCTTGCGCTCGTGGAATTGCGCGGGGGAGACGTCGATGGCGCCGCGGCCACTTTGCGGCAAGGGCTAGCGCGTATTCCCAGTTCCGGCAAAATTCTGTGGGGCCTGGGGATTGTATCCGTGCTCGAAGGCAAGACGCCACAGGCAGAGCAGCATTTGGAACGGGCTGTGGATTTGTTGCCGGAATGGCCTGGGAGCTATTCCGCACTGGGCATTTTTTATTATCAGACGGGAGAGATTGCCAAGGCGCGCGAGGTATTGAATCGCTTCAAGGGCAGTAACGCCAACGGCAGCCTGGACGTGAACCGCATTGAAGAAGCTCTTGCGCGAGCACCCGAGAGGCCTTCCACGCTTAACGAGCCGATGCCGATCGGAGCGCGGCAGCAATTTCTGCAGATGGCGCTATCGCTTGCGGACCGGACGTTATGATCCGGCGAGCGGCCACGGACGAAACATCGCGACGCCGCAGCGAATTGAATCTCAAGACGGCCTGCGCTGTGATGCTGGCGCTTGGCATGGCAGCTTTGACAGCGTTTCACGGCAAGGCCTTCGCCCGGCAATTTCCGAAAGTACAGGATCCGCCGATCACGGTCCGCTATACCGATATCCGTCAGGCTGCTGGAATTACCTTTCTTCAGGATTCCACGCAGACGGAAGAGAAGTATTACCTGGAAACAATGGGAACCGGCGTCGGTTGGATCGACTACGATCAAGACGGGTTGATGGATCTTTATTTCGTTCAGACGGCTGCAACGGAGGCATACAAGCCGGCGCATCCGTTGCGCTCCGCGCTGTATCACAACAACGGCGACGGAACGTTTACCGACGTTACCGAAAAGGCCGGTGTCGGTGGCGAAGGGCACTACGGGCAGGGAGTGGCGGTCGGAGATTACGACAATGACGGCTACCCCGATCTCTACGTGACTGGCTACGGCCGCGCGATTCTGTATCACAACAATGGCAACGGAACTTTCAGCGATGTCACCGCCAAGGCGGGTGTGGCCGATGAAGGCGGGTGGTCCACCAGCGCGGGCTGGTTTGATTACGACAAAGACGGGTGGCTCGATCTGGTGGTGACCAACTATATTGAATGGTCGCCGAAAAATAATTTGTGGTGCGGTGAAAAGCGCCCGGGCTACCGGTCATACTGCAATCCGGGAAACTACAAAGGACAGAAGACCAAGCTGTATCACAACAATCACGACGGCACGTTTACCGACGTGAGTGAGTCTTCCGGTATCGGCAAACCGGAATCGAAGGGCATGGGCGTTGTGCTCGCGGACTTCAACAACGACCGCTGGACCGACATCGCCATCGCCAACGATACGTGGCCAAATTTTCTGTTTATTAACAAGCATGACGGTACGTTTCAGGATGTCTCCCTGATTTCAGGAATTGCCGCGAGCGAGGATGGACGCTACGAAGCGGGAATGGGGATCGACGCGGCGGACGTGGATGGAGACGGCTGGCAGGATATCTACATCACGCATCTTGATTTCGAGTTGAACCGTCTCTACCACAACAACCAGAATGGGACGTTTGATGATTACACGTATAAGTCCGGCATCGGGAATAAGGCGATTTTGTTTAGCGGCGTGTCGATGAAATTTCTGGATTACGACAATGACGGCTGGCCCGACATTTTGCAACTGAACAGCGCGATGCTGGACAACGTAAATCTGTATCACGGCGAAGTGTCTTATAAAGAGCCGCTGCTCATGTTCCGCAATTTGGGTAAAGGCACGTTCGAGAAGGTTTTGGATTCGCTGGGGCCGGACTTTGTGCGTCCCATTGCCGGGCGAGGCCTTGCTACCGCGGACTTCGACAACGACGGCGACACGGATATCGCCATCAACAATCGCGGCGATTACCCGGAGCTTTTACGCAACGACGGCGGCAACGCGAATCATTGGCTGGAGATTTTCTTGATCGGGACGAAATCCAATCGCGATGGCATTGGCGCTTCGTTGAAGCTCACCGCGGAAGGCGTTACCCACGTGGAACAAGCGAAGGGCGGGATGAGCTACATGTCGGCCAGCGATCCACGGATTCTGTTTGGTTTGGGAAAGCGCGCGAAGATCGAATCGCTGGAAATTACCTGGCCGAGCGGCCAAGTGGATCGTTTGACCAACGTGCCTGTCGATCGCATTATCGCCGTCAAAGAAGGCGCGGGGATCGTGCCGCGGTCCTTTCCGAAGATCGCGTTTAAGGCGGCCGACCGGCGATGAATTTTCCCCGGCGGCGATTTCTGGGATCTTCTCTCGTCGCGCTTGGCGGCAGTTTGCTGGAGGCACTGGCGACACCGCTTTGGAAATGGAATCGAGCGGCGGTGCTGCAAGCTGCGCCGGTTCCACATCCTGCGCCGGCGTCGCCCGTCCAGTTCGTCGACGTCGCGCGCGAAGCCGGCTTGACCGCACCGAACGTTTGGGGCGGGGTCGATCACAAGAAATACATTATTGAAGCGAAGGGCAGCGGCCTCGCGTTTTTTGATTACGACAACGATGGCTGGCTGGACATTTATCTGACCAACGGCACGCGTTTCGATACGAAGTGGGAGCCCGGCAAAGAGCCGACCTCGCATCTCTACAAAAATAATCGCGACGGAACGTTCACCGACGTCACCGCAAAATCCGGACTGGCGCGCACTGGCTGGCAGACCGGCGTGTGCGTCGGCGATTACGACAACGATGGGTGGGACGATCTGTTCTGCTGCTTCTGGGGCCACAACGTTTTGTTTCACAACAATGGCGACGGAACGTTTGCCGACGTAACGCGGAAGGCGGGCGTGTACGACGAGAAGATTCGGTGGGGCGCGGGTTGCACCTGGCTCGATTACGACCGCGACGGGCGCCTGGATCTTTTTGTGTGCAACTACATCAAGCTCGATCCGGAAAATACCCCTTCCAAGACCGAGCCGGCCGTCTGCCAGTGGAAGGGCATTCCCATCATGTGCGGTCCGCGCGGCTTGCCGGGCGATACCAACGTTTTGTTTCACAACAACGGCGATGGAACGTTTAGCGATGTCACTGAGAAAGCCGGCATTCTGAAGCCCGGGCCGCGCTATTCCATCACCGCGGTGTCGTACGATTTCGACAACGACGGCTGGCCGGACATTTATGTGGCGGTGGACTCGCAGCCCAGCATTTTGTTCCGCAACAATCATGACGGCACATTTACCGATCAGGCCGTGATCGCCGGGGTAGCCTACAGCGAGGATGGCCACGAGCAGGCGGGCATGGGCGTCGCGGTGGCCGACTACGATTGCGACGGGTGGTTCGACATTTTCAAAACCAATTTTGCGGACGATACCTGCAACCTCTACCACAACAACGGCGATGGATCGTTCAGCGATGTGACGTTTTCTTCCGGCGTCGGCATCAATAATCAATATGTCGCGTGGGGCTGCGGTTTTGTCGATTTCGACAATGACGGGTGGACCGACCTTATTCAAGTGAATGGGCACGTCTATCCGGAGATTGAAGGGCACGACACCGGGCAGACATTCAAGAATCCACGGCTCGTTTATAAAAACCTGGGCAACGGACGGTTCAAGGATGTTTCTTCGGACATGGGGCCTGGGATCAGCGAGCGGTTCTCGAGCCGGGGTGCGGCTTTCGGAGATTACGACAACGATGGAGATATCGACGCGCTCATTCTGAACATGAATGAGCGGCCGTCACTGCTTCGCAATGATGGCGGCAACGCGCAGAACTGGATCAAGATCAAGTTGATTGGAACGAAGTGCAATCGCAGCGCGATCGGAGCGCGGGTGCGCGTCGTCACCGGGAAGCACGCTCAGATGGACGAGGTTCACACCGGGACGAGCGTGATGTCACAGAGCGATTTGCGGCTGCACTTTGGATTGGGAACGGCGCAAATCGTCGACGTGCTGGAAGTGAAATGGCCTACGACGCAGAAGGTCGAGCGTTTCACGCAGGTGAAGGCCAATCAGATTCTCACGATTCGCGAGGGCAGCGGCATTGTGGACACCTACAAGCCGAAAATGAAATAGCCTTTTGCGAATGATGGAAATCGCGGTTCCGTTGCCGAGTTCCTACATTTTCTCGGAGAGGCGCGCCGGGCTAAAACCCAGCGCCTACCTAGGCTGTCAGTGCGGAGCGGTGGGCTCCGGCTGGTTCTTTAGAATGATCAGAAATTGTTTCAGCTCGCTCCGCTGGTGTTCGACTTCCGCTGCCTCTGTTTTCTGGGTTTGCTTGTAGACATCGAATTCCTGATGCGCCCTTGCGTCGTCGCCGGTGCGTTTGTACGCGAGGCTGAGCCGATAGTGTGCTTCACTGAGTTGCGGACTGGCCGCAATGGCCTGCTGGAAAGCTTGTATGGCTTGCGCGAAATCGTTTCGGCCAAAAAATATCGTCCCGAGCTGCACGTAAGCTTCGCCGAAGCTTTGGATCAAGCCTCACAGCCTTTTCGAGCAGTGCTTCCGCTTGGCGCGAAGCCGCCGAATTCTCCGATCCTCTTCTGCCGCTTTGCACAACGATACGGCGTAATAGTAGCTCGCCAGGGCATTCGCGGGCTGCACGTGCGCAAAGCGCGCGAGTTTTTCTTCGCCGCATGGCAGCGGCGCCGACACGGTCTTTTCCATCTGACCTAGAAAAAGATAGGAGGCAGGATCGTCCGGTTGCAAATCGGAAGCGGCACACAACCGGCGTGCGGCGTCATCGTAAGAGCCGACACCGTAGAAGGCTGCGCCGAGTCCCGCCAGCATTCTGGCCGAATCCGGATGAAGCGCGGATCCTTTCGTGAAAACTTCGACCGCGGGTTGCGCAGCTTTGTGGAGAAGGAGTTCCGCGCCCCAATCGAAATAATTTTGCTCGCTCGGATGCATGCGGGCGGCGCGTTCATATTCGCGCACCGCATCGAGCGGATCGCCGAGCCGCTCGTCGAGATCGCCAAGTAGATGATGGCCATCGGCATCGTCCGCGCCAGCCAGGGCGCTGCGAACCAGTTCGCGGGCTTGCGTGTAGTCGCCTTTTTCGCGGCACTCCAAGCGCCTGCTTGTATTTGCTGTCGGGAGCGATTTTGTCGATGGCGCCGGATTTGAGGGTCGCGGTTTCCTTGGCAAGTGTTTCGCTGGTGCGCGAAGTGGTGTCCGATCCGTGCAAACCGGCATTGGACCAATCGGTGACGCCTGCCACGGTGAAATCGGGCTCATCCTTGAATTCCATGGCGGCTGTGGATGGAGAAGCCAGGACTAAATCGATGTGTTTGTTTTCTCCTGCCGTCAGAACGAAAGGTTCGATGGTGCGGGCGTGCAGACCGGACTTCTCCGCGCGCAAAGTGTAAGTACCCGATCGATCTGCCGCGAGCGCGAACGTACCGTCCGCGTTTGTTTTCGTCTGGACGGACTTGGCCGCGCCCGCTTGTTCCAGAAACACACGGGCGTCAGCGACGGGTTGGCCGGCCGAGTCCCGGACTGTGCCGGCAACTGTAAATGCATTTTGGGTTTGCGCGGCGAGTTCATCTCCAGGCCGGTCCGGCTGCGCCAATGTCAAGAGAATGGCGGATGCGAGCAGTCTGCCGGCGCCTCTAAAGACCAACGATAGCGATGTCATTTTCATGCGTCACCGCATTCTATTCTTTGCGCTGGCTGGCGGCAAAGGCGTCCGTGTTTGGTTCTGGGGGCGCTGTGCGTCTTGTCGCTGCGCGTCAATTGTGGTGAAGTGTCTGCAATCAAATCGAGGAAGGATCGGGAATGAAACCTCCGCGGCTGGCTGATGTTGTCCTCCACTTGTGCCGGATTTCGACTGTTTTGCTTTTCGTTTCGATGCCGGCATTGGCGCAGACCGGCGGCGCGACTCTTTCTCGCCAACAATTCACCGCCGAGCAGCGTACTGCGCGCGCGCTG
This sequence comes from uncultured Acidobacteriota bacterium, assembly GCA_963729285.1. Taxonomy (GTDB): domain Bacteria; phylum Acidobacteriota; class Terriglobia; order Acidiferrales; family UBA7541; genus Acidiferrum. The sequence goes on along the minus strand of CAVSNL010000048.1, from coordinate 24,104 downwards.
GAAATTGCGCGCGCGAATCCACTGGAGCTACACGCATTCCTGGTAGATATGCCGAAGGGCGCCGATCTGCACAATCATCTGAGCGGGGCGGTGTACGCCGAGTCCTGGATTCGCGCCGGCGCCGAGGACGGGCTTTGCGTCAATGTCGCGTCACTGGCATTCGTCAAGCCGCAACACGGCTCGGAAAATTCGCCCGCGACGGCTGGTTGCGAAGATGGAAAAGTGCCGGCCACTCAAGCTTACAAAGATCAACACCTTTATGATGCGCTGGTCGATGCTTTCTCGATGCGCGGTTTCGTGCCGTCTCCGGGGATTACCGGCCACGATCATTTCTTTGACACCTTCGACAAATTCGGCGGGACCGACCATCGTCACAAGGGCGAGTGGCTCGATGAAGTCGCTACGCGCGCCGCTGCTCAGAACGAGCAATATCTAGAGTTGATGGAGACGCCCGATTTCAGCCATGCCGCGGCGCTCGCGCATGAAATCGGCTGGCACGACGATTTTGGCCAGATGCGCGATGCGTTGCTGGCGCGCGGATTGCGCGATGAGATTTCGGTCGCGAAGGCGGCTTTCGATCAGGCGGAGGAGACGCGGGCCAAGCGAGAACGTTGCGGGCAGCAGGATGCGGCTCCGGCGTGCAGGGTGGAGATTCGTTTCATCTATCAGATTTTGCGCGGATTTCCGAAGGAGCAGGTTTTTGCGCAGACCTTGCTCGGATTTGAAACGATTGCGGCGGATCCGCGGATTGTCGGCATCAACTTTGTCATGCCGGAAGATGGATACCGTGTCGATGACCGACTACGCTTTGCAAATGCGCATGGTCGGTTTCCTGCACGAGAAATATCCGAAAGTGCATATCACATTGCACGCCGGGGAACTTGCGCCCGGACTGGTACCCGAGGAGGGGCTTTGCTGTCACATCCGGCTGGCCGTCGAGCAAGGGCACGCGGAGCGCATTGGGCACGGCGTGGATGTGATGTACGAAGATCGGCCCTATGAGCTGTTGAAAGAGATGGCGGCAAAGCACGTCATGGTGGAGATTGCGCTGACCAGCAACGACGTGATTCTGGGGATCAGCGGAAAAAACCACCCGTTTCCGATTTACAGGAAATTCGGCGTGCCGGTGGCGTTGTCGACGGATGATGAAGGCGTTTCGCGAATCGATCTTACGCATGAGTTCGTCCGCGCCGTCGAGACATATGGACTGCGCTATGCCGACCTGAAGCAGCTTGTCCGCACTGGGCTTGAACATAGTTTCTTGCCGGGAGCTTCGCTTTGGAGTGATCCGGACATCTTCAAGCGGTACGTGGCGGGTTGTTCGCAGGAGACATTTGCCCGAGACAAGCCTTCGGAAACTTGCGCGGCGTTTCTTCAGGGCAGCGAGAAGGCCGGACAGCAGTGGGAACTCGAGCGACGGTTTCGGGCGTTTGAGGCGAGCCACTAGCAGATCTGATCGGAGCGCCCGAGTTTTGCGGCGTAGGACAGCAGACGCGCGTCGGCCCCGCGGGCGGCGGCGAGTTGAACGCCGGCGCCATCTTTCGCGGGTAGCATCACGACCGGCACCCCCGCCAAACTGAACGGCGTTGTGTAGCGGAGGATCGCTTTCCGAGTATCGCCATGATCGGCTCCCGCAATCAGGCGGGATACGGGCGCGCACGGAACGATCAGGAAATCGTGATCGCGGAGAAGGGCATCCGTCTTTTCGCGGAAGATGGCGTGACGTTGACGGTATTGCTCAATTTCGGCGCTGGGGATCGACGCACCCCAAGCTAGGCGCTCGGCGATGGAGCGCTCGAAATGAGAGAAGTCGCCGCCGGTCGCAGGCGCGTGAATTGCCGCTGCTTCGCTGGCCTGGATGGGAGCGTAGATGGCCATGGCTGCTTCCCAGAAGGCGCTATCGATCGGGATGAGCTCCGCGCCGAGTTCGCGGAGATGCTCCTGCCACAGCGTAAAGGCGGTGCCGACGACAGGGTCGCAATCGCTCAGAAATTCCTTCGCCACGACGCCGATGCGGACTTTCGTTTCCACCCCGGCGGGGACGGCAAGATCGAACAGCGCCGCGCCGAGGAGCGGAGCATCACGCAAATCTCGAAATAGCCAGCCGAGCGTGTCGAATGAAGGTGCGAGATGGAGCGCGCCGCGCCACAGCTCGCGCTCGTGAGCGAGTTCCAGCGACGCCCGGTAGCCAGCCAGGCCGCAAAGCGCGGCAGGCGCGCGGATCGAGCCGCCGGTGTCTGTGCCAATGGCGGCGACCGCCGAGCCTTCTTGCACGCTGGCCGCGGCGCCGCTCGAGGAACCGCCGGTCAGGAGCGTGGCATCGCGAGGTTGCGTGCAATCGCCATAGTCGGGATTTTCGCCGGTGATACCATAAGCCAACGGGTGCATGTGCGTTTTGCCGACAATGACCGCGCCCCGCGACTTGAGGCGCGCGGCTACGGCGGAGTCTTCGGTTGCGGGCGCGTTGCGTCGTGCGTAGAAGCGTGATCCGGCGGTGGTGACGAAGCCCGCCAAGTCGAAGCAATCTTTAAGAGATACGGGGAGCCCGTAGAGCGGCGGCTTGTTTGCGCTGGGAAATCGAGTTGGCAGCTCGTCGGCGTCGCGGAGCGCGCGTTCGACCTCGAGTGCGAGGTAAACATTGTGCCCAGAATTGCTGTTGGCACGAGCGAGGGCCTGTTCCACTGCGGCGCGAGGTGTGATTGCGCCGGACTTGAGCGTAGCGCTCAACTGCTGCAACGGACTGATTTCGGCGGGCATCGCGTGCATTCTAACCGCATCCGGGGCGCGGAGTGTGCCGCCAGTTCGAATTGACCGATTCAATTTGCAACTTGTGAAGGCTGTCGGCGCTCGTTTTAGACTGCGACATGTCGGCAGCGGCTGCGTGGTCGTCCGGGAGACGCTGCGAAAGGCGCCCGCTTCGGAAAGCGGCCGCTACAAATGCCCTCGGAGGTCGGTCTTCGCATTGGTGTGACCGCGTTTGACGAGTGTCTGTGCTGCGCGAAAACGAAAACGGCGGCCATATCGGCCGCCGTTTCCGGTGTTGGGGGGGTGGAAAAATCAGAACGTGAGCTTCAGAGTCATCTGAATCTGCCGTGGTCCGCCAATGGTTTTGTTCACGACCCCCAGGCCGCTGAGCGTCGGGGAAGAATATAGGCTCGAACCATACGTCGGGAAATCGTTGAAGAAGAGGTTTTGGGAAACGTTGTCGACCGGGACGTCGAAGCTGGCCGTGTTGGTCAGGTTGAAGACGTCAAAGCTGTACTTCAGTGAGAATCGTTCGTTCAACTTGGTCATCTTGACGATCGAGGCGTCCGCGCGCTTCTGCCAGGGTTGCCGGAAGATATTGCGCTGTCCGGTGGTGAAGTTCGTTTCAAAAGTGTCGCCCGGTGCGATAGCGCCTCCCAGATCGCCTGGGTTCAACAGCGGCAGAGTAAAGCAAGACGCATTGAGGGCCGGGACACCATCGGTTGCGCCGCTGTGACCTGTTAGCGCACCTGACGGAGTGCAGGAACCCAGCGGAACGATCGGATTGGTGATGCCGTCGGAGGTGCCGTAGAAGATGCTGCCGACGGCCCCGGAGTAGTCGATGACGCTATAAGGCTGGCCGCTTTGGATGATCGCAAGCCCTTCAAGCGCCCACCCATTCGCCAACTTGCCTTTCCACGTTGAGGCTTCAAAGAAATTGGGCACTTGGAAGAGATAAGTGAAGTTGATGACATGCGTGCGGTCGAAGTCCGACAATCCATACCCGCTGCGAAGATTTAACGGATTGTTGCCGTTGTAAAACAGACCCAAAGCGCTCTGCTCGTCGGTTGCATGCGAGAAGGTATAGGAAAAGCCCACCTGTACGCCATGACTGAGTCGTTTTTCAATGTGAGTCTGGAGCGCGTTGTAGGCCGAGATGCCGGCGGCGGTGTAGGACTCGGACTCCGAGGAATAACCAATGTAGGGAACGCGAAGATCCACGTTGCCGCCTTCGTAGTTCGCCATCATCTGGGTTCCATCGGGTAGGCCCATGGGAGAGCAGCCCATCGAAGTGCTCTGATTGCAGGTAGCCGTGTACGCGCAAGCCGCGGGATTCAGTGTGGGGTTGCATCCTGGAGGAGCCTCCACCGTATAGCCATAGGTGTAGTTCTGCCCGTGGATGGGGTGGGAGGGCGTCGCGATCTGAGCCTGGTTGAACGGTATGGGAACGACTTCGTGGCGCCCGAAATTTCCAACGTAGCCGATCTCAATGGAGAGATCATTCCGGGGCTGCCACTGAATATCCAATATCTGATTGAGAGTGTAGGGAAGCTTGTTCGCCCGGTTGTAATCCGCGAACGCAAACAATTGCGATCCAGCCTCGATGGCTGCCGCGTTCGGCAGGGTGATGTTGGCGGGATTGCCGCTGGGTGGAGGACCCAGGGTTGCGCCCCAGGGATTATTGAAAGATCCGCCATTGGGCATGGTGGGATCACATGTCGGAATGAAGCCCTCGTAAAAACCCCCAATGGCCGTGCAAACCTGAGAACTTACGAATGGCGGAGACTGGTTGACGCCGAATGGCCCACCGGGAATGACGCCGGCAGCGACGCCCGGGGAAAGATAGGTGAACAGTTCACCGCGATCGTAGTACATGCCCCAGCCCGCGCGAACCACAATCTTGTTGTTGAATTTTTTGGGACTCCACGCCACTCCGAGTCGCGGTGCAAGCCCCCATTGCCGGCCGGTCAGCGTGGAATCGCTCACGCCTTTGGTGGGGAACAGCTTGTTGTTGCCGGCAATGATGAATCCGTTGTCGACAATGGTGTCCGTCGCGGCATCATAGTTGTAAGCGGCGGGGTTGAAATTGTAAAGGCGCCCGTTCTTCTCTGTAAGCCCTCCATGATCGTCGAACCGCAATCCCGCCGTCAGGCTGATGTTGGAGCGAATCTGAAACTTGTCTTGAAGGTATGCGCCGGTCTCCTTGGAGCGATAGTAGCGATTGGCATCTCCCTGGAGGAATGTGCTGGTGACGAATCCGTTGGTGCTATACGAAGTCTCGAGGCCCTGCAAAAACTGTGAGAAATCGGCGAAAGCGATGACGCCATTGTTGGTTCTTTCGTCGCGCGTATTGAGTTGCGTATAGGAGAAGTTCCCGCCAAAGGTCAAGGTATGCTTGCCGGTGGTCCAAATGGCATTCGCCGAAGGCATGAAGCGGTTTTGGAAAACGCCAGTGAAAGCGCTTTGGGAGTTAGCGCCACTGCCGATATTCGTGCCCGCGTTGGTAACAAAGTTTACGTTATAAGGCGCCTGCGTTACCGAAGTTGTCGACAATCGAGATGCCTGGAAAAAATGTCGAGCCGAAGGTGTTCATGCTCGCTTCGGACGCGGGCAAGCCGGTCAGGTTTTGCACGTAGGTGCTCAATTGCTGCGGCGTAAAAGGCTGCCCGATGGTGCTGTAAACTTTTTCGCGAATAAAGCCAAAAACCTCAACGACGCTCAGATTAGGCTTCAGGGTTTGCGTGTTGCTGATCGAAAACACCTGGCTCCCGGCGTCGAGATGCTGCGGGAAACCTGGAGACTCGGAATAGGCATAAGGCGCCAGGCTGGGATCGTGCTGATAGTAATACTTCAGTGCCAGCGTATCCTTCGAATTCACAACGTAGTCCAGGTTGGAAACGGCCTGATCGGCGATGAAATAGGCGGTCCCCACCGTGAAGGTATTCTCAGGAAAGTTGATGGTGGGCACGAAGCTGCCTGCGGAAGGAATCAGAGGCTGCCCATTCGGAAGCTTATAATTGAGCAGACCGTAGGCGATTGGATTGATATCACCGGGAGCCGTGCCAACGACCGGTAGAACCGTTGCGGAAGAAGGAAAGTTGCCATTCACGAGCGCAGCCAGCGCCGCTGGACTGCGATCGTCGGTGAGTCCCGGGGGCACCGCGTTGCGAGAGCTGCCAATCTCCTGATCGGAATTGTGGATATGCTGGTAGCTGAGGAAGCCGAAGAGTTTGTTTTTGATGATGGGTCCGCCGAAAGTGCCGCCGCGCTGTAGCGATGCTGCTCCGGCACTTTCTCGCTTGCGGGAATGTTGGGATCCGCGTTGTAGAAAAATGGCGCGGCGTTGAGAAAGTCAGTTCCACGGTGAATGTAGGCGCTGCCATGAAAGTTGTTGGTGCCGGAGGCGGTACTCATATCGATGTGCGCACCGCTCGTCGCGCCTTGCTGAGCGTCATACATCGATGTATTTACGCGAAACTCTTCGATAGTCTCCGCAGGCGGCGTGGGCAGTGCCTGGCCGATGGCCAGATAGGGCGATGCGGTCGTCTGGAGTGGTGATGCCGAAGTGCTCGAAAGGCTCGCCGCACCGCCAAGGCCGGTATTGTTCACGACGCGCGCCGACGCTACGGAGCTTGTGCTCTTGCCGTTAAAGAGGTTGCTGGCATCCACGCCATTCAACTGGAACGTGTTGCTGGTATCGCGCTGACCGTTGGCCCAAATAGGTTGGTTGCCCAGGCCGGTGTTGACGCCCGAGCCCGCGGCGAGCTCGGCGTTGACTCCGGGAGAAAGAATCGCGAGGCCCGTAAAGCTACCCGTTGGCAGCGGGACGGATTCGATTTGATTCTTCTCAAGAATGTAGCCGTTGGTGGTATCCACGGCGTTCATCAGCGGCGTGGCCTCGACGGTCACCGTGGAGCCAACTTCGCCCACTTTCAGCGTAGCGTTCACGGTTACCGTGCGGTCCCCCTGCACGGTAATCGAAGGTATTTTTTGCGTTTGAAATCCATCATGACCAAACGTCAAGGTGTACTTGCCAATTGGCAAGTTCACGAAGTCGTATGCGCCGCTTTCGTTGGTCTTTTGCGTGCGCGTCAACGTGGTCTGATCATTGACGAGGGTGATATTCGTATCGGGCAGGACGCCGCCGGAGCTGTCGGTCACGGTCCCGGTGATGCCGCCGAGAGTCTGCTGAGCTTGAACAAGAGGCGCGGAAGCGAAGAACATGAGGAGGAATGACGCGAAGACGAAAGCGGAAAGGCTGGTTCTTTTGCACATTCAGGAAATCCCCCTCCAATTGTGAAAATGCACGGAACGCACATCCCCATGCCAGGCCGGTTGAAGCACTGTTGTCTTTTGCGCTCGATGCTGTTCAGGCCGCTTTGCGCGGTCTGTCGTCGATTAATTGCAGCACGCTATCCTGAACGTGGTGGGAATCGAAACGAATTCTTTGATTCGCACAAATCGCTTTTTTCAATTTCTACGTTGAGAGAGGAGAAGAAGCCAGGAGCAAAGCTCTTGAGACACGTCTGCACAATCACTCAATCCACCTCGGACTTTTCCTTTGCGCCAATTTGGCCGTGCGCTAGCATGTGCCTTGCAAAATCGATCCAAGCGGCTCCAAGCTGCCGTTGTAGCGGCCTACGCGCGCTAGTCGCCTACTTGCAAGCCTTCACCATGCGAGAAAAACCATGACCCTCCGCGCCGCCAAAACCGCGCTCGTTTTTGCCGTAGCTCTCTTCTATTCCCTGATCGTTTTCAGCAACATCACTGACTACGACTCCAACTACCAATTCATCCGCCACGTTCTGATGATGGACTCCACCTTCCCCAACAATCACGGCATGTGGCGCGCAATCAATTCCCCAACTGTGCACACTGTCTTCTACATCACAACCATCATGTGGGAGTCGATCACGATGTTTCTCTGCTGGTGGGGAGGCGTTCGCCTGGCGCGCGCCGCGCGCAGCAACAGCCGCCGCATTCAATCAAGCCAAGCGCACAGCAATCATCGCGCTAACGATCAGCCTGCTGATGTGGCTAGTAGCTTTCCTGACGGTAGGCGCCGAGTGGTTCCTGATGTGGCAATCGAAAACATGGAACGGCCAGGAAGCTGCCTTCCGCATGTTCACGGTAGTCGGCATCATCCTAATCTTCCTAGCCCTACCAGACACCGACGAGCAACCTTAACTCAGTACCTGGCTGCTGCGCACAATTGCCAATAGTTCTGTTAGGAATTTTGTAGCGGCCGCTGTCCGAAGGGGGCGCTTTTCTCTCAACCTACCGCGTAGTCTTGACGCCGCCCGCACCCACCAAACCTTCCGGCAAACCGAACGCATACAAAACGTCCTGCACAGGCACAATCAAATACTGCCGCCCATCAATTTGATAGGTCATAGGCGAAGCCACAACATTGCCCCCAGCATTCAAGTGCCACAAAATTTTCCCAGTCGCCGGATCAAGCGCCAAAATGTTCCCCGAAGTATCCCCGCTGAACAGCAAATGCCCTGCCGTGGTCAGAATCCCCGCGACACCTTCTCCCTCGCCGAGTTCATGGTTCCAAACCACTTTGCCCGTCTTGTAGTCCAAAGCCCGCAAGGTAGTGTTCGACCAAAGGTTCCGATCCCGCCCACCCCAACCTTCCGTCTTCCCCTCTGCAATCTTGTAAAAAATGGCAAAAATCCGCCGCGCCATCACATAAAACAAATTCGTCTGCGGATCAAAACTAGGCGCCATCCAGTTGGTAGCCCCGTCCGATCCTGGTTCCACCAGCGCGCCGTCCGGACTAGGATTCGCCGAAGGCTTCGCAATCGGCCGCCCCCGCGAATCCACCCCGGAAGCCCAAGTCTGGTCGATGAACGCCGCAGTCACCAGGTGCTCGCCATTCGTTCGATCCAGCAAAAAGAAAAACCCATTGCGGCTGGCCTGCCCCAACAGTTTCCGCGGCTTGCCCTTAAACTCCGCGTCAAACAGGATCGGAGTCTGCACCGCGTCCCAGTCGTGCACATCGTGCGGCGAAGGCTGAAACGCCCACACAAGTTTTCCGGTATCCGGATTAAGCGCCACGATCGAGCAGGTATAAAAATTGTCCCCAGGCCGGCTATCCCCAACAAGCACCGGATTCGGATTCCCCGTCCCCCAATAAAGTAAATTAAGCGCAGGATCGTAAGTCCCGGTCATCCAAGTCATGCCGCCGCCGTGCAGCAACGCGTCGCCATCCTTAGGCCACGTTTCCGAACCAGGCTGCCCCGGATCCGGCTCGGTATACCAATGCCACTGCACCGCCCCCGTTTCCGGATCGACCGAAGTCAAAACTCCCCGAATGTCAGTAGAATCGCCCGACACACCCGCAATCACGTGATCGCGTATGACCAGCGGCGCCATCGTCGCGAAATACCCAAGCTTCGCATCCGCAAGCACGATATCCCAGTGAACCGTGCCATCCTTGGCGTCCAGACAAACCAAATGCGCGTCCGGCGTCGTGAAGTACAGCCAATTCTTGTACATCGCCAAGCCCCGATGCCCAATATGACCGCCTTCCGATTTTCGTTCGTAGTGCCAAATCTGCCGCCCGAACTTCGCATCAACAGCCCAAACGTTGTCAGGCTCCGTGAAGTACAAAATATTGTTCACCACCAGTGGCGTAGACTTGATCGCCACCCCGCGCGTCCGAAAAATCCAGGCGACAGTAAGCGACCCGACATTTCCAGCATTGATCTGATCAAGCGTGCTGTACCGCCGACCCGAATAATCCCCGTTGTAAGTAGGCCAGGTATCCGTCGCAGGCCGAAGCAAAGCCGCCGGATCAAGCCCCTGCCCACCAGCGATCATCGCCCCCAAACTCAAAACGCAAACCACGAATCCGACCTTGATCAACCCGCTACGATACCAGGCATTCTGGTTCCTCGATTTTTAGGGGGTCGGAGCTTTAGCTCCGACATAACCAGTACGCACCCAGTCGGCTTTAGCCCCTGAGGAAAGCTCTTGGCATTTCGATGGGCAGCCGTCATTTCAAACTCTGCAAATACGCAAACAAATTGTGAATATCCTCCTGCGTCAGCCGCTCCAACAATTCCCGATGCGCCGCCAGCCGATCCTTAACCTCCACCTGCACACGCGCCCGAGCAAACGCGCGATACCAACCCGACGAATCGCGCAGCGCAACCTCGAAATCATCGATATGCTCCAAAGGCCCTTCAACCTTCTCGCCCGAAGGCAGAGTTACCACCACACTCTTGAAGTGCCCCTCTGGATACAGCATGTGTGTCTCCAGATCGAGCGCCGAATACTTGGCGACGGCCGCAGCCATATCCCCCGCCGGCGAGTGACAACCGCTACACCCGCCAGCCCCATTGAAATAACTCTTCCCCGCCTCCGCATTTCCAGTCAAAAGCCTCTCCACGGAATATCCCTCGGGAACTTCCGACGACGCCATCCCTTGAGCCGCGCGCGCATGCAAAAAAGCCGCGATATCCGCCACCTGTTCATCACTGAACGGGAAGCCGGGCATCCCTTTGTCCGGTCGCCCCTGATGAATCACCGGACCGATCACTTCACCCTTGACGTCATGAGCCACCAGCGCTGACCGCATCAAGTCCGGCCCCCGCGCACCGGTAGCATCCGCCCCATGACAAAATCCGCACGACTCCACAAACTGTTTGCGCCCCCTCTCGACTGCTGGGTCCGCGGCAAGTGCCGCAGCTTTCTCCTGCCGTGAAACACGCTTAACAGGAGTGGGCTGCTGAGCCCGCACAAACGCACCAGGCATGCTCATAATCACAACGCCAGCCAGAACTCCGCCCCCAATCGTCGTCATGAGCGATCGCGCCATAGCCCTCCCCTCAACCAGTCACCAGCAGATTCATTCGTCCAAACCACGGCGTCGCATTATACCGGCATCTCGCCGCCACCGGCCACGATTGCGCCGCCCTTCCTCCAAGCAGTACATCGAATCTGTTATCGTGACGGTGCTTCCGAGGTGCGCGTTTGCAAGACCAATTGCTGGCAACGCTCCGCGAACAACTGGTCGCCATCATCTCCGGAACGATTTTTGTGTTCATCGGACTCGCGAGTTGTCTATTCGCCACGATCCGTCGTCGCAGCGGCGTGCGCATTTTTCTTTGGCTGGGAGTCTGGAGTGCCTTGTACGGCGCCCGGCTGCTGATTGAATCTTCAAGTGTGGCGGCCGCCGCGCCGCACTGGTTTCAGATCGCCATTCCCTTTCTGCGGATGGCAATCACGTACTTACTTCTTCCCGTCATTGCGCTGGTGTGGTTTGAGCTAAGCGTCGGAATAATGAAGCTGTTCATTCAGGTCGTGGTCGTCATCGGGCTGATCATTGCCGTCGCCGGAATAGGGTTTTTCGTCGCGACCGGCTCGGCCGACAAGCTGATTCTCTACAACAATGTCATCGCGGCCGCCGCCCTCGTTGTCTTGCTCGTCGTCGTCGCGGTTCCAGGGCTCTCTCGCAAGCTTTTGATTCTTCCCAATCGTGCCGTCGTCGCCGCTGGGACGCTGATCTTCGCCATCGAGGCTCTGTATTACACCCTGTCTTTCGTTTTTCAATACCAGACGTGGCGGACTACCGGCTCGCTGGGATTGGCTGTTCTCCTCTTCTCGTTTGGATATGTCGCGGTGCAAATCGCCCTGACCAGCGAACGCCGCCTGCTTTCCATCGAAAACGAACTCTCGATTGCCCGTGAGATGCAATCCTCGATTCTTCCTTCCGACAATCCCGAACTGAAAAATCTGCGCGTCGCCGCGCTTTATCGTCCGATGACCGACATCGCCGGCGATTTCTACGATTTCATTCCGGTCGATCCGAATCGCACCGGTTTCCTCATGGCCGACGTCACCGGACACGGAATCCCCGCCGCACTCATTTCTTCGATGATCAAGGTGGCCATGCAATCCGTCCTGCCGAGCGCACACGATCCACAAGAGGTCTTGCGCGGATTGAACCGCATTCTCTGCGTGCAACTTCGCACCCGCCTTGTCTCCGCCGCTTATCTTTGGCTCGACACCGAAAATCGCATCGCGCTCTATTCCGCGGCGGGACATCCTCCGCTCGTGCTCTGGCGCGCAGGCCAGTTGGAGCGCATCGAAAGCAACGGCATGTTGCTCGGTGTCTTCCCGGATTCCGACTACCCGCTGTATAAAATGCCCATTCGCTCCGGCGACCGCCTGTTGCTTTACACCGACGGGGTAAGCGAGCCCGAGAATGCCAACCATGATGCTTTCGGCGATCACCAGCTCGAACAAGTCGTGCGCGACAATCAATCACGCCCGCCCGCCGAGTTTCTAAATCAAATCCTCTCCGCGATCCACAACTGGCAACCTGCCTCCACACCCCAACAAGACGACATCACCATGGTCGCCATCGACGTCGTCTAGCCAAAAGAGCGCAGCGATTTCGGGTAGTGCAGCGAGGGGTTCTGAGCTTTCTTGCCCTGAGGCACGAAGGGAGCTCCGACATTCAAAGGCAAGCAAGATCGGGCTTTAGCCTCTGGGGAATTGCTTTTCTCTGTTCCGACCATTTGCGAAATGCGTCTAGTCCACACAGCCGAACCGCACGAGGTCGGTCAGTTTCCGATAACCCGACTACACGTCCAAGTGACCGCAGCGGAGCTGGGCAAGGCCTCCTCAACAATCCGTTCATGTTTTGCGGGGTGTCCTCGATGGGATAGCGCATATTGTTTGTATCCTTCCAACTGTGATAATCATCGCATTTGCGAGTCCTACAAAAAGGAGGGACTATGAAGCTCACAGGAAAGAAGGCTCTTATTACTGGCGGCAACAGTGGCATCGGTCTAGCCACAGCCCGACTTTTCGTCGCGGAGGGCGCGCAGGTCGCCATTACCGGCCGCGACCAGAAGACGCTCGATGAAGCAATCGGGGAACTTGGGTCGAGCGCGCTTGGCTACCGCGCTGATGTCACCGTTGCCGAAGATCGCAAGCGGCTCTTCGCAGCCCTCGCCAACGATTTCGGGAAGCTCGACATTGTCTTCGCCAATGCCGGCATCTCCGGCCGGACTCCTACGGGCTCGACCGACGAGGCCATTTTTGAGAACGTGATCCACGTCAACCTTAGTTCCGCTTTCTTTACGGTGAATTCATCGGTACCTCTGCTGAACGACAACGCCAGCATCATCTTTACTGGATCGGTGCTTAACTACCTCGGCCAACCTGGCGTCGCCGCATATGCAGCCACCAAGGGTGGTCTCGTCTCGATGGCGCGTTCCATCGCCGCCGACCTTGCACCGCGCAACATTCGCGTGAACGTCGTCGCACCAGGCGCGATCAAAACTCCCATTTGGAAGCGCGGGCCCCGCGCCTCTGCTACCGCGGAAGACTCCGCTAAGTTGGAGAAGTTCTTCTCTTCCGCGGTTCCGCAAGGCCGTTGGGGCGAGCCGGAAGAAGTTGCCAAAGCCGTGCTCTTCCTCGCGTCGGACGATTCCTCGTACGTCAACGCAGTCGAGCTGATGGTGGATGGCGGAGCCACGGGCGCCCCGTTTGGAGCTCCCATGATTCAGGAGGCATTTACTCCGCCCAGGTTGGCAAAGGCTCACGCGGAAGGAAATCCGCACTGAAGTGGATGTCGGACAACCCGGAAGTAATCGTCAAGTCCCGATTAACGCTTACCGTCCATGTGGAGTCCTGGTACGACACTCTTGTGGAGTCGAGGTGTGGCGCGGTGGTTTAGGTGGAGCCTATCGGTTGCCGACCCTTTCGTTTGTCGGTGCCTCACTATCCCCGCCATGCTTCCGTTTCCACACCCCGCTCATCGAACCGGACGTGCGGGTTTGCCGCATCCGGCTCTCGGAGAAGACTCACGCAATCGCCATAGCCATTGCCTGTGACGCCGTCTGCAACTTCTGAAAACAACTGGGGAGTTGTCAGGCTCATCGCCAATCTCCCTTTCTGTCGTCGCTTCTTGCGTCCGCCTTCAACTAAGGCCCCTTCCCTCCACCGGAGTTACCCGGCTTCGTCGGTACTACGAGCCTTTCCGCCATCCCAAACGGCCCGGCCTTTCTCTCACGAGCTGCCAGTTGATTCCTACTTCAATCACCGCTGGGACTTCCCGTGTTGCGTATGGTCCCCTTTGCCTGCATGCCGTCGCCAATACCCCGGCAGGTCGGATGGAATTGTTTTGTTCGCTCGTACCATTCCATTCGCTTCGGCCTTCCCCGAAACCGGGGCGGGTCGGCTCCTGCATTAGTCTTTTCGAGGCCTGCTCAGCGTTCACTCACGTTACGGCCTGCACGCTCGCCAAGTCGCCTAGCGACTCTCTGCACCGAAGGCTTCAGCAGCTTCGTTGCCTCCGCCGCTGCTTCGATTGCTACCGGGTGGAGCGAATCAGTTCCCGGACGGGTTTAACTCTCGCTGTGGACCACCACCTTTTCACGGCGCACCCGGTAACCCTACTAACCGGGAGTTAGCCTGTGTCTGCTTAGGTCGATTGCTGGTGTAAGGCGGTTCATCAACAGCTACGTTATCCGTGGGCATTCATGGCAATGAGCAGAACCCAGCTTATTCCTTGCGCCTCAAATCAACCAGTTCGAAGGTGTCCTTGCCATTGCTAGTGAATTGAAACGTTATGTTGATGTGGTCGGGTTCGAGAAAGCGTATTTCGAGACCGCTAACGTGACCGTCGCTCGGCGAGTGCAGGTTGGTAATATCCACGAACGAAAACCGGATGTCTTTGTTGTCGGCGCCGAAGGAACTGGCCCTTAGTCTCGGCTGGTTCTGGGCGGCACAATAATGCGTGATCCGGAGATCTGCGCCATCCAGATGATACACACTGGTCATGCCGTTGCTCAGATCTTCCACCACCGCTGATCCATTACCGGTGACGTAATAGTGGGCGCTGACCTTGCTGGCTGATTTCCCGGTCCAGGCTACAGTTCCCTCCCAGTCACCGCTCAGAGCGCGGAGTTTGTCGAACGCTCCCGCTGCGCTTTCCTGTGTTTTAGGAAACATCGGTCCACTGAGTCCCACGCATGCTAGAAATAAGCAAACTACTTTTCTCAGCATAGGCCGCCCTCCCCCATCGAGTCCTTCGCGAAAGCGATGTATTGCTGCAACACCCGGGTCGGACGCGCGTGAGGTGCGGAGGTTAGCACAGACCTCGTCCCTCATTACACATGCCGGAGCGCTTGTGGCACGGTGGACATCGTAGAGTAATCCCTATCGGTCATCTTGGTGGGATAACCGCTGATACCAGGCGTATCGCAAGTTGAGCGGTTCTGAGTGATCAAGTCCTGGTAACGCTTACCGGAAACTGACCCAGCATCGGTCCGCATGTCGCGTTGCCTACACCAATGTGCTGGAGTAAACTCCCGGCAAGTGTCTGACACTTCCTCAATTGTCGGTCGCACCATCGATCATTACACCGTCCTCGAAAAACTTGGCGGCGGAGGTATGGGCGTCGTCTATAAAGCCGAGGACACGCGGCTCGGCCGGTATGTAGCGCTGAAATTCCTCCCTGAGGATATCTCTCACGACCCACAGGCGATTGACCGCTTCCGTCGCGAAGCGCGCACCGCATCCTCGCTGAATCATCCGAATATCTGCACCATTTACGACATTGGAGAATTCGAAGGTCGCCCGTTTATAGCCATGGAGCTGCTCGAGGGGCAGACGCTGAAGCATCGCATCGGCAAAAAGTCCGTCCCCATATCCGATCTCCTGGACATCGCCATCCAGATTGCCGATGGTCTCGAAGCCGCCCACGCTAAAGGCATCGTTCACCGCGACATCAAACCCGCTAACATTTTCCTGGTTGATCACGGTCCCGCGAAAATTCTGGATTTTGGTCTGGCGAAACTCACCGCCTATCGGCAGCCCGCAACCGATTCGGTAAGTGAATCCTCCATCCCCACCCAGATGCACTTCCTCGACGAGGACCTCGCGACCACCCCGGGCACATCCATGGGCACCGTCGCGTACATGTCGCCGGAACAGGTGCGCGGCGAAGAGTTGGATGGTCGCACCGATTTGTTTTCCCTTGGCATCGTGCTCTATGAAATGGCCACCGGCGTCCTTCCCTTTTCAGGCCCAGTGGCCGCTTTGATCTTCGACAGCATTCTCCATTCCTCTCCGACCGCCGCGACGAAAGTAAATCCGCGATTACCCACGGGTCTGGAAAATATCTTAGCGAAGGCGCTGGAGAAAGATGTCGACCTCCGTTACCGGACCGCCGCGGAACTGCGCGCCGACTTGAAGCGTTTGCGACGCGACATGGATCCGAGTCGCTCAGGAGCCGTCACTTTTGTCCCGCCCGCGCTTGAAAGGGCTCGCGAAACCCATCCCCGGTGGCAGTGGCGCACCTGGGCAGCTGTCGCCGCGGGTCTGTTTATCGTCATCGCCGCGATTCTAGGTTTTGTTTTAACGCGTCCGGTGACACCGCCCCGTGTCCTGCGAACCGTTCAGCTCACCAACACGAATCTACCTAAGTCCGACATCGTTACCGACGGGTCGCGTCTCTATTTCATCGAAAGCCAATCGCGCCTTTCGCAAACCTCGGTGACCGGTGGCGAGACTTTCCCCATCGCCACCACACTGGAAGACACCGGCTTTGCCAACGTTTTCGATATTTCGCCGGACCTGTCGGTGCTCCTGATGAATACCGCCTTTGGGACCTCGCTCGACGGCCCTCTTTGGACCGTTCCGGTTCTTGGTGGAACTCACCGTCGATTGGGCAACCTCGAGGGCCATGCCGGAGCGTGGTCACCCGACCGCAAAATCATCGCCTACTGCAAGGGGAACGATATATTCCTGGCCAACAGCGACGCCAGTAATCCGCACCGGCTGTTGACCACTGCGGGAACACCTGATTTCATCCGCTGGTCGCCCGACGGCTCGACTCTGCGTTTCACCCTGAGCGATCCGCAGACCAATGGTCGCTCCATCTGGCAGGCTTCCGCGGACGGCAGTAATCTTCATCCGCTGCTGAAGGATTGGAACACCACACCCAACGAATGCTGCGGCAACTGGACCCCTGATGGAAAATATTTCGTTTTCCAGGCGCTCCGCGACGGAACCACAAACCTGTGGGCCATTCATGAGCGAGGCGGCCTGTTTCTCTCAACCCCGCAGGCGCCCACGCAGCTAACGACCGGACCAATGAACGTAGGCACTCCGGTCCCAAGCCGCGATAGCAAGAAGATTTT
The DNA here is from genome assembly GCA_963729285.1 of uncultured Acidobacteriota bacterium. Lineage (GTDB taxonomy): Bacteria > Acidobacteriota > Terriglobia > Acidiferrales > UBA7541 > Acidiferrum. The sequence continues at coordinate 7,191 of CAVSNL010000048.1, read as the reverse complement.
TGTCCAGGGCTGGCAACCCCGAGGAGAATTGGTACGCCACGATCCGAAATCGGGGCAATTCGTGCCTTTCCTCTCAGGAATTTCGGCGATGGGTCTGGACTTCTCTCGTGATGGGCAGTGGGTCGCTTACAATGACGGCACCGACGGCACCATGTGGCGAAGCAAGGTAGACGGAAGTCAAAAACTTCAACTTGTGTCTCCACCCATGCTGGCCTATCTGCCTCGCTGGTCGCCGGACGGCAAGCATCTCGCTTTCTTTGGCCATCCACCCGGCGAACCCTTCCAGATCTACGAGATTGCTGCCGAAGGTGGCGCACCCGAGCTGCTGTATCGAGGTAAGACTAACCTCGCCGACCCGGTTTGGTCACCCGACGGAAAATCGCTGGCCTTCGGCGAGAATTCCCTGAATAACCAGGGGTCAGCCATCTACATCCTCGATCTGAAAACTCGCGCGGCCACAAAGGTGGCCGGGTCCGATGGACTGTACTCTCCCCGCTGGTCACCCGATGGACGCTACATCGCTGCGATTCCGCTGGATTCCCTGAAACTCATGCTTTTTGATCTCACCAGCCAGAAATGGACGGAACTCACCAAGATTTTCGCGGCCTATCCGGCGTGGTCTCGCGACTCACGCTATCTGTATTTCGACGGCAATCAGGGCTACTACCGTGTGCAAGTCCCTAGCGGAAAACTGGAGCGGCTCTTCAGCCTGGAAGGATTTCGGGCGGCTGGAGGACCCTTCGGTAACTGGAGCGGTCTCGCCCCGGATGAATCTCCGCTGCTTGTGCGCGACGCCAGCATCCAGGAGCTCTACGCGCTCGACTGGGACGCGCCTTAGTCCGCCTTTCGCCTCAGAAGGCTTCCCGGCCTTACTGAGTTTTCTGATCGCTGGCGGATTGCTCTGGTTCGTCTTCCACTTTTTGCCAGCTGGAATCGGGGTTGTATTCCTTCATGGATTTGGCGACAGACTCGGTTTTCTTTCCGAGGTCCTTCTGATAGACCACGCCATCTTGACCAACGATGAAGGTGGTCACGCCGGATGACTTGTACTCCGCAGGATACGCCACCAAGGCAAAACCTTCAGTCATTTTGCCGTCCACGACGTAACTCTTGGCGCCGCCCGGGGCATCTTTGCCCTGGCGGGTGAGGACCCGGAAATAGTAGCCGCGGAACGGAGTCGGAGCGCTGCCCTGGGTCTTGTGATCGCCGTCCACAATAGCCGCGGCTACCATTGGTCCGATGGGGCTCTGGGGTTCGCCATCAGCAGCTTTCCAATAAAGACCGTTGTGCTGTCCATCATCGCTGACAGCCTTCTGGGCGTATTCGGCGTGCTGAGCGGAGCGGTATTCCTTTTCGGCGGCCACGAATTCCTGGCAAACGCGAATGGTCGATACTTCATTGCGGCCGACTCGGCGGAACAAAATTTCTTTCTTGGCTGCCTCGGTGTCGAAATACCAGGTATTTCCGTTGTTTATGAGCGGTATAGGAGTCGGCCAATTGTGCGCGCCGACGTACAAGGTAGTGCTTCCGTCCGGTTCTTTCACCAAACGGTGCATCTCCTGATATCGCTGTACGAAGGTAGCGCGGTTTTGCGCGTCCTCGGCGTCGTCTCCCGACGAGACGATTTGCTTCCCGGCTGGGCCGAAGATATCGAGCATCGCCTTTTCGTCATTATTCTGCGCGGCAGTGACGAGTGCGCTGGTCGCTTCTTCCGCCGACGAAAATGTTTTCTGCCCCTTTTGCTGCGCCATCGACAGCACGGGAAGCCACGCTGCCAAAAGGATGGCGGCCGCGGCTAATTTAGCAAGACTGGCCCAAGGAAATTCGCCGAAGTTCAAATCCGTCCGCTGCATTATGGCTTTCTCCATTCTCTAAATTTCGCATGGTACCCGTTACAAAAAAAATTCCTTCCATTAGTGATGCCGGCCGCCGCCCCCACCACCACCGCCGCGAGGTGCTCCACCACCGCCACCACGCGCACCAGCGAAGCTGGCGCTTCCGCGTGAAGAATAACTTCTGGCCTCACCGCCATGGTCGTAATTGCTGAAGCCACTGGTGCGAGTGCCCGTCTGGCCACGGGATTCCGCGTAGCCTCGAGCGGCCCGGTTGTCTCCTTCAAAGGGCCGGCTGGTACCGCCCGGACGGTTGTAAACACCGCCGCGGCTAGCGTTGGGAGGCCGGTTGCCCGCGAAATTGCGGCCACCGGGTCCGCCGCGGCCACCGTTATACCCAGTGCGTGCGCCTCCCCGATAGTAAGTGTTCCGGTTGTAAAATGTTCTGCTGCTCGAGTAGTACCGATTGTGGTTATAAATCGCGTAGTGGTTGTGCCAATCGAAGCCCCAGTGACCCCAGCCCCAGCCGTAGCCGCCGAAAAAGCCGATTCCGAAGCCGACTCCGAAGGAGAGGTATGGGCCGCCATACCAGATTCCTGGATACGGATACCATCCCGGCCACGGACCTATAGGACCTCCGTAAACGACCCACGGATTATAGGCGGGGACATAGACGACCTGAGGGTCGGCAGGCTGAATGACGACCGTCGTTCCTTGCGTCGATACGGTTTGCTGCGGCGTGGACTTAAGATTGCCCGCCTGTTGCGCTCGCCGGCGCATTTCCTGCACGGCATCCATCACATCCTGTTGCTGGTTGTAGTAGGCGTCGCCGAGGGATGAGGTCCAGGATAGGTTCTTGTCCATATTTCCCAGGACGGATGGAAATGCAGTGAGCGCCTTAACGCTCGGGTCCCAGGGCTGTTGATCGACAGCTTGAGCCAAGGCGTCGCCCTTCAAATCGGGATGCGCTTGCACCCATCGGTCGGCCTCCACCACTTGTTCGGGAAACGTGGCGGCTGCCAGAACCTGAGCCACGAGTGAGTCCGGGTACAGCGCAATCGGCGCTACCAACTGTTGGATCTGTTCGGGAGTCTGCGTAACGTATGGCGTTTGGGCTTGCCCATTCTGTGGAGGCGCCTGTTGAGTGGCCTGCGCAGGCTCTTGCTGGTCCTGTTGATAGGCCGGCAGATTCTGAGGCCAAGTCGTGAATAGCAGAGCCAACGACAACAGTGAAACCAACGTCGGCTTGCCCAAACTGGGCCCGGCGGATCCTTTGGCATGTCCGAAAATGTTCATGTTCTTGAATCTCCTCCGCAGCCTTCCTCAACCCAGCTTCCGATGCGATAGAGGATAGCGCATTTGGGCTCGCTTTCGCGGTCTCGGCAAGTCACGGCCATTTGCGCTATCTACTACAGTATTAGAGCTGAATCGGCTAGGAGAAGGTGCAGATAAGTGTGTTACCCGTGAGTTTTTTCAATCCTTGGGACTCACAGAGATAGCGCGCGCGTACTTGTCAACCCCTCCCCCCACCCTTTTTGCGCAAGGATTTGATTCTAAAGGGATTGCGCTTTGGAATGGCGCAGTGAGTTGATTCTATGGGGTTTAGGGACTCCTAAACAGCATGGGCAATCATTTCTGCCGCCGCGTACAACCACCCTTGTTAACTAAGAGGTATTATAACGGATTTATTATGACTGTCAACTGATTCCTTCGCGGTTGGGGTGATTCCCCGCCGCCTAGCGGGCTACGGAGAAATAAGAAAGAGCTTCCTTCAGGGGCTGAAGAGTCTGTGTGAGAACTCGGGTTTTCGTCAGGGCACGGCTTCAGCCGTGCCGTAACTGGAGCCGAATCAACAAGGCTTTAGCCGCTGAGGGCTTCTTCTCTCAGTTCTCACACAGACTCTTCAGCCCCTGAAGGAAGCTTTCTTCTGGTTTTGTTGCATTTTTCCGCAGCCTGCTACGCTCGCGTCACAATACGCGGGTAGAAAGTGAACCGTTCGAAGATGCTGACAACGTCTAGTGCCGGGAGTAGCTCAGCTGGTAGCTCGTCGGTCTGTGGAACAGAATGGCGCGGGTTCAATCCCCGTCTCCACCCCAATTTGACTTTTTTCCACGTGTTCCGGGCTTACTTTTTCCTGACAACTTCAGCCGCTGTTGCCGCCAATGGTATGCCCACAGCATCAGCCAGACGCCGCCTAAAGTTTTCCCAGTCTGTGCCCTTGCGTTCTAAGAGTTGTGTGACATCAAACCATTCAGTGGTGGTTTGTGATTCTTGCCTTAGCTTGTCCATGTCCAAGCCCGTCGTTGAAATGATTGTCCAAAAATCTTTGAAACTCTCCCGCTTCGCCTTCAGATGGGATTTCTCTGCTTCTCCCGCGCGATTATGTGCGTTGGCGACATCGGTGCCGCCTTTCACTTCAATGGCAACCTTGTTGTGAGTATGACCTTCAACTTGTTCTTGCACGCAGACATCAGGGTCATGTGAAAGCGTAACCAAGACTGTTCGGCCGGTGGAGTTCCTGAGTGTCAACTTGCTGTCTTCCCTTTCCACGATGGATTTCTCGAGAATCTCAGTGATGGCAAGAAACACTTCCTGCATCGCTTTCTTGCCTATCTGCGTGTTGTTGGAGCCTTGCAGCTGCGAACCGAAGGTAAGCAGCGGCAGTTCGTGGAGGTCTCTCTCAGTGAAACTGGGTATCTGGCGCACCAAGTCTGCCAACGGTTGCGCCATCGCTGTACAAAAGGCCGATACGTAAGGCCTTTGCTTCGCAGAGACTGTGCCAATTTCTTCCATCCTCTTGAAAATACCCATGCCCGTTGAGCTTTTGTAAAAACTCTTCTGCGGAGCACCCAGTAGAAGACGATAGTAGCCAATCAGTGTGGGTTTCGCTTCGATGACAGCAGAAACAGGGAAAACATATTCGTCACGTAGACCTGCCGCGGCCAGCAGCTTTTGCACGTCGGCTGGTACGTGAAAGGCAATCTGGGTCTTGATTAAGTTTTGGTCAAGAGTGCCCAGCGCTTCTTTTAGCGCGTCCATGAAATACTTTTCCGGTGCGGCAACCAAGAGTTGATGAAAGCCAAGCTGCCTCGAAGCGCTTGGCGGCCTGAGCGAACGTTTCTCTTCAGCGGCACGCGCTGGAACGGGCTTTCCTGGTTTGGGCTTCAAGCTACTCACATCTGTCAGATTTACGAAAAATAAGCCAGTAGCAATGCTGTCTGCGGCTGTGATGCGCCTTCTTCCACTTGGGGTCGATGATTGGCCCTCCGCGTATTTTCACGATGCAGTCACAAGGCGTCAGACCCGCATCGCGAGCGGCGTTGATAAACTCTATATGCGCCCACTGATAGCGATGGTTGTGAACATAGTCAGCGATTTTGCAGAGCAATATGCCTTCCGATTTCAGAATGCGATGTGTTTCTTTGACGAACGGAGGGAACGTATGCGTGAAGGTGTATTGATTTTCCTTCGACGAGCGCAAGACAAGGCCGAATCTTTTGTTAAAGTCTTTTGACTTGTCCTTGCCCTGATTCGGGATGTGCGGAGGGTCATAGACCACCACGTCAAAAGACGCATCACGAAACGGCATTCTAGTATTGTCAGCGACGAACGTGGGCCGATGACGGGGCTCAATGTCTATTCCGATAACGGACCGCTCGCTGCCTCTCCAAACTGCCGCCGTTCACCGTCGCGTCCAAGATTTTGCGCGGCCTCTTGCGTGGGTAGAAACTGAGCAGCTTCTCCAGTAGCTCCGCGTCCTCTCCGTACCACACAGAGGCGAGCGGCGTGTATTCCGATACTCTTTCTTCTGAACCTGGTGGGGTTTTCTTGGTGAGCGGGAATAGTTTAGGAGCGGTTGCCATCTTTGTTTGCCTATTTTGTACACTCGCACGCTATCGGGCGCAACCGTGAACTGCCGTCATCAAGTTTCGCTTGTGGATTTCGCAACAGGCTGTCCCTGCTTGCGGCTAATGATTGACAAGACTCTTTCTGCAACACCGAACGGAGTCATCACGAACCCTTCAGCGGACGCGCCGTCGTGGCCATCCCAGCCCATTCCTTCATGCGCGGAGCAAACCAGTCAACAGTTAGGATTGCGAGTACGCCCCTGCGGCTTCGTCCACCGACGCAGTCTAGCATATTCGCTTTACCTTCGCCAGCCCGCTTCGGTATACTGGTAACTGGCAGGTTAGAAGAACAGCAGCAGAATCGGCTGAGAAAACCACGAAAGCCAGGGAGAACTGCAAGCACGCTCTAGTATTTAAACTGAGTCAACTCGGTCACCCCAAACTCCCGCCTTCGATGACATTTCGGTTGGCGTGATTCGCACCGCGTAAATCCAATTAAGGTGTGGCATGAATATTCGTACTCTCGGTGTCCTCTTCGATCTTGATGGCGTGCTGGTGGATTCCACCCCCGCAGTCGCTCGGTGCTGGGCCAGTGGTCGCACCTCCACGGCTTCGTCGCTGACGAAGTCATGCGCCGCGCTCATGGTCGCCCAAGCATGACCACGCTCCGCGAACTCCTTCCCAACGCCGATCTCGAAGCCGAAAATAGCCAGATGGAGCGCTGGGAAATCGAAGACACCGACGGCGTCATCCCGCTCCCCGGCGTTATAAACCTGCTACAAGCCCTGCCTGTCGACTGCTGGGCCATCGTCACTTCCTGCACGCGCCCCCTGGCCGAGGTCCGCATCCGTGTAGCCGGTTTGCCCCGGCCGAAATATCTCGTCACCTCCGCCGACGTTCGAGCGCTTCAAGCCCGACCCCGATCCTTACCTGAAGGGCGCGGAGTTGCTGAACTCGCGCCCGCCGATTGGATCGTCCTCGAAGACGCCCCAGCCGGCATTCGCGCAGGCAAAGCCTCCGGCGCCTCCGTCCTGGCCCTGCGCACCACCGAAGTCATCCCCTAATTATCCGCGGCCGGCGCCGATTGGATCGTCAACGACTTAGCTTCGGTCAAACTCGCTCAGCATTCAGGCAACCACCATCTCGGTTTTCCTTTGACGACGAATCTCGGTAGTGGCAGTTTCCGATTACCCCGACTTGAACTAAGCCGCTGGCGCGGCGGACGCTCCGCGTGCTATGCTCCGCACGTCATGCCCCGCAACGTAGCGCATGCCATTGCGGTTCTCGCACATGCTCGGTTTCTAAGTACCGCAAAACCAACACCTTACAGGTGAGCGAAAAGATTGAATTCCCATAGCCGTTAGATCGGGTCCACTAGCCCGACATCCGCCGCAACCGCCAGCGTCTCTCCTTCAAGTCGTTGTATCGAAAGCGCGCGAACACACCGTGCTCGTGCAGGTGCATTGCCCTTCGCGCTTCCGATACAACCCTAAGACTAATCGGGAGTTGAC
>CAVSNL010000047.1:0-13329 GCA_963729285.1 uncultured Acidobacteriota bacterium | reverse complement strand
GCACAAAAAAATCGACATATCGAAATCGCTTGTTTCGGCCCACCGGAACAAGCGATTTGTCTTTTTCGGCTCGCTGATTTCTCCCTCTAAGCGAGCCCAACTGAAACCGCCGCGCCAGAACCGAAGTTCACAGTTCAAAGCGAGTACTATCTCGTAGGCCACCCTCGGCGGGTTTCGGCTGCCGCATCCTTGCTTTTCCAAGGGTGCGGGTTTTGACTGTTCCGCCCATAGCTTTTTCTTCTCCCCTAACCTCTTCGTTCTTAACGCCTTCACGTCCGTTCGAATGATATCTAATAATTAAATTGACAAGTCATCTATATTGGTGGTATTATCCCCTATGTTTGCCGCCATCACACCTCCGCTCTTTTCCTCCTCCCCTCTCTGTGTTCTCCGTGACCTCTGTGGTGAAATCCCCCGTCTTTTCGGCCGAGTCCAACGGAACACTGACGAGGTCACTATTATGTCCCCTAGAATCAATACTTACGAAAGTCTATCAAAACAACCAACTTTAACTACCTTTAGAATGAATACTTACAAAAAACCCAGGGGAGGGGTATTACGCTTAACTAGCACACAAGGAAGGCCTAGACGCTTAGGAAAGTTCGGGAGTCGGCAGCGGCGCAGAAGGCTTGCGCAAACGGAACCAGGCGAACAGCGCCAGGAAGGCGAAGAAAGCGCCGATGGAGTCGAGCAGGGAATCGTACGGCGAAGCCGTACGGCTGGCGACGAAAGCTTGGTGGATCTCGTCAAGGCACGAGTAGCACGCGGCGATCACCAGCGCCGTGAGGCCCCAGGACCAGTGCCAGCCTTTGCGCACGCCGCGCACGGCTCGATACAACAATAAACAGAAAATGAAGTACTCGGTGAAGTGGGCAGACTTGCGAATAATGTGGTGGATGAAATCGATTTGTTCTCCGGACAGCGATGGAACCAGCCAGTGGATGACCGGCTCGAAAAACCACGCCGTATGATCGGACGAGAAAGTATCCGTGGATAGGAAGAAGATCAGGCAGGCCCACAGAATGGCAGGCCACCAGGTGCGCAGCCAGGATGGGACGAGCAAGCCGCCGAGACGCGGCTGCATGTCGGGCAATTGAGGCGCGGGCCGCGGGTTGCGCCAGGGTTGTTCGGACACGGGTCTTGATCTCCAGAGAAGCCGCAGCGCCATGAACACTTCACCGGCGCTACGGGTTCGGCAGATCTATTTTAACTGTTCGGTTGGAGCAAGTGTCATGAGGAAAGGCGATTGTTGCTATCCGATTGTTACTATCGAGGTAGCAGAAACACCCGCAGTGTCTCAGGGTAAACAGGACGATGCCTGTGCTACCTACTCCATACGGTAGTTGGGAGCCTCGCGGGTGATGATGACGTCGTGGACATGGCTTTCGCGCAGCCCTGCGGAGGTGATGCGTACGAAGCGGCCGTTGGATTTGAGCTCGGCAAGCGTTGGAGCGCCTACATACCCCATGCCGCTCTTCAGCCCGCCGACCAACTGATCGGTGAGCGCGCCCAGCGATCCCTTATAGGGAACGCGGCCTTCGACGCCTTCGGGAACGGACTTGCCGCGCTCGCGGCCGGAGTCGTCCTGCACTGTGGCATATCGGTCGGAGCCGGCGTCCATGGCGGCGGTTGAGCCCATGCCGCGGTAGGACTTGAAAGTACGGCCCTGGTACAGAATGGTTTCGCCGGGCGATTCTTCGGTGCCGGCGAAGAGGCTGCCGATCATCACGCAGGACGCGCCCGCGGCGATGGCCTTGGTGATGTCGCCCGAAAACTTGATGCCGCCGTCGGCGATGATCGGGACGCCAGTGCCTTCGGCGGCGCGCGACGCTTCGATGATGGCGGTGAGCTGCGGAACGCCGGCGCCGGTGACCACGCGCGTGGTGCAGATCGACCCCGGACCGATGCCGACCTTCAGGCCGTCGATGCCCAGCGAGATCAAATCCTTAGCGCCTTCGTAGGTGGCGACGTTGCCCGCGATGACTTGGATTTCGGGCAGGCGATGCTTGATCGCTTTGATGGCTTCCATGACGCGCTGAGAATGACCGTGAGCGGTATCGATGGCGAGAACGTCCGCCTTGGTCTTGGCCATTTCGACAGCGCGCTCCAGGAAGTCGCCGGTGGCGCCCACCGCTGCTCCCACGCGCAGCCGGCCATGGTCGTCTTTCGCGGCGCGCGGATATTCGAGCTTTTTCTGGATGTCTTTTACGGTGATCAGGCCCTTGAGGTTGAAATCAGAATCGACGACCAGGAGTTTTTCGATGCGATGCTTCTGCAGGATGCGCTCGGCCTCATCCAGAGTGGTACCGACGGGAACGGTGATGAGATTGTCTTTCGTCATGACCGAACTGACCAGTTGATTGTGATTTTTCTCAAAACGCAGATCGCGGTTGGTCAGAATGCCGGTAAGGCGCGAGCCGCGCGTGACCGGAAGGCCAGAGATGCGGTACTTCTCCATGATTTCGAGAGCCTGGCGCAGAGTAATGTCGGGAGAAATGGTGACGGGATCGACGATCATGCCGCTTTCCGAGCGTTTGACGCGGTCGACTTCTTCAGCCTGGCGGTCGATGGTCATGTTGCGGTGAATGATGCCGATGCCGCCCTGGCGGGCGATCGCCATGGCCAAGTTGGACTCCGTGACGGTGTCCATGGCGGCGGAAGCCAGCGGAATATTCAGCGACACTTTGCGCGTGAAACAAGTGCGCGTGTCCACCTCCGTCGGCAAGATCGAAGACTTGCCGGGGAGCAGCAGCACGTCGTCAAAGGTAAGGCCTTCGGGAATTGGACCGTCAATCATTCCGTCCTCGCATTAGGAAATTGGGCGCGGGCAGGTTTCGCGCCACAGGAGTGCGCATAAAACAGCGCAGCCCAGCGGGTGCCCGCTGGGCCGTAGAAGAAATTCATCGAATCGAAAAAATGCGTCACCGTGAACTTATATTGTAGGGTGCCGCGCATTCGGGTCAAGCCGCGCGAGAAACGGAGCGAAAATGAGGCGTAGTGGATTTCGTCTTCGCTGCTAAGGATTGCTCGACGAGGCTCAGGCGAGGGCAGCGCCTAGTTCGTCGTACATATGCTCGGAGGCGTCCGGGCCGGGCTGCTTGGCGACGATGACATCGAAGATTGGATATAGAAATCGGCCGTACTTTTCGAGCGTGGCGGCGTCGCGAGAGGCGATGGCGGCCTCGATGGATTTTTCGGTGGCCGGAGTGATGAGCTCGATGCGGCCAACAAAGACGCGCGCGAGTTGAGTGGGAGCAGGATTGATGGAGAGAGGAAGAATCGAGTCAATATACGCGCGCGGGACGATGTAGATGAGCCGGCTGCCTTCTTCAAACCAGGAGTCGCCCCAGGTTTCGAGCATCGCATGAGCTTCGTCACGATAGAGACCCTGACTGGCGAGGATGTCTTCGAGGTCGGCGCGCAGAGACTCGAACGTGCCGCTGACCGCCGGAGTTTCGAGAATCATGTGATCCGAAGGCGAGGTGACTATGTGATAGCCAAGCTTGTTGCCGCGGCGCTCAAAGACGATGAGCGCAGGAATGGGCTGCCCGGCCTGATTGTCGAACAAGATTCCACCGGTGGGCAGAACCTTGGCGGACAGAGGAAGCGCAACCGTCGAGACGCCGCGGTAGAAGAGAAATTTTTCGTGCTGCTCGCCGGCCGGCGCTTGCACAGAGAGAGGAGTCGCGGAGGTTTCGCGCGCGGCGTAGTAGCGGCTGGCAGCTTTTTCTCGAGCAAAGTCCGCACTGAGATTGGGTGCGACGGTGATGGAATCCCAAGCGATGCTGCCGTCGTCATGTGGCTGGTAGAGAGCATCGGAGGCGATGGGAGTGGAAGGCTGAAGGCGGCTCGCGTGAGGATACCACTCGGTGATGAAGCCTTTGGAAAAGGAAACGTGCACGGAAACCGAGGTTTCCTGAGACGCGTAGAAATAGATGACTGGCGTTTCCATGCGGACAGTGCCGCGAAGAACGTCTTTTGGGGAAGCCGCGAAAGTGTTCGACGAAAGTCGGCAGCTCCGGCTTACCAACGAGATCGACCGGCAGCCATTCGACCGGCTGGCCGTCGGCTCCGGCGATTGCGGTGAAGGTGCCCCATTCGTGAGCAATGAGACCCGGATCGCCGAGCGCCTGCCTGCTGTGAAGAGGAATGGCAACTGCGAGAGCGAGTCCCACAGCCGCGACGAGCGCGAGCGGCAGCAGTCGCTGGCGCCGTGCAAGGGAAGCGACTGCGGCGCATAGAGCTTTGGCCGCGGGCGTTTTCATGGCTTGGTCTCTCTGGCAGCGGCCGGCTTGGTCAGCAATTCGGCGACGGTTTCACCGCGCTCTCCGATGAAATGGCTGGAGAGATTCTGGGCGAGGAGCGCGTCGGTTTTCGCGCCTGCCATCGCTTTTTGCACGTGGTCGCGATGTTCCGGAGCGGGCCCCGAGAGGGTGAGGAGCGCGGCGGCAAATTCCATTTGGGGTCATGGCCGCGAAGCTGGATGGCTTGCTTGACGAGGGCGTAGCCGTCGATGCCGCGAGCAGGATTGTGCGAAGGCTCAAGCCATTGCTTGTAGGTTTCCGCGAGATAGCCGACGTCAAAATAGTACAGAGCGGGCGGCCCACCGGACTGCACAGATTTCGTGCCCGCCGTAAGCCTGTTGAAGAGATCTTTTGCGGCGGCAGGATCTTTGCGAGCGTAGAGGGTGGCGCGGCGAAGCGTTTCCATGTGGACGAGAACGCTCGAATTCGTGGCCAGGATAGCGAACGTGTCCGAGGCGAGCTTGGAGGTGTCGTAGGTCTCGGTGCCGGTGAGGTTCCAATCGTGGCTGATCCAGGGCAGAGATTTCGCGGAGCCGATGTCAAACGCGTGGCAGATGAGTGGTGGTCCAGCGAAGGCGACGCCAGCCACCGCGATCAGCAGTGCCAGCAAGCCAGCGGCGAAACGAATGGAGCGAAGGGAATGGATTCTCATGGGTTGGTGCTCCTTTGAGTGCTTTGCGCTACATACAAGAAGACGGCGAGGAACTTGGAAGTGTTAACGAGACTACTTCCGTTGGCCTTCGCGGCCGGTCCAGGATTGTTCCCAATGACGCCAGAGGGAAATGTCGCCGAGGTCGAACGCGTTCCACCAGGAATCGAGCATGGTGGCGTCGAGGCGAAGGATGCCTTCACGGGTCACTCCGGGCGGAGGAGGAACGAGCGCGGCGAGGCGGTCGTAGACTGCGGTGCGCTCAGCGCTGTTGACGCGAGGCAGCAGGTGCCAGAGCGTGAAGGCGTCGCGCGCGCGCGCTTCGTGCAGCACGGTGTCGAGGGCGGACTTGCGCATGGAGGGATTTGGCTCGACCGAATCAAGCTGCGCGAGCGCAGCGCGGAAAGCGTCGGAGGCGTCTTCAAAATAGGGAGTTCCAGGGCCGGATTGCACGTGCGTCGGGCAAGCGGCGCCGGCGGGGATGAAGGAGTCGTGGCCGTTGCTATGAAAACCCACCCAGCCGAGCGTGGTGCGCAGAATTCCGCTACCGGCATCGTCGATGTGCAGGGTGTACATACAGCCGAGGTCGATGGCGACGGCGGAAGGGGTGTCCACGACGAATTGACCTGGCGGCGCCCAGATCGTTGCGTGGATGGTGCCGCGATCCAGTGCGATGCGTTTTCGGCCGGCGCCGGATTGCAGCAGGCGGAGGCGCGTCATCGGCTCGACTTCCAGCCGGCCGATTTCCGCGACGGCGATACTGGCTTTGGATACGGCATCGGTTTCCAGTGATTCACCGAGTTTGAGTCGCGTGTTTTTTCCGGCAGGCCCGCTGGTTTCAGAGTCTTGCGATGCCGGCGTTACCTGGACATCCCAGCCATCGTGCGCAATCGCCGGAGTTCGGGGCGACCGCGCTAACCAGAGCGCGGATCCAATCGCGAAAACCACGAGCAGCGCCGCGGCAAACCTCGGTGTCCAGGCGCTTGCCGCAATCTCGGACCACCAACTCCATCTCCTCGCGGAGACTTCGATTTGCGGGAACGAAGGGACTGGGCGATTGTGCTGGAAACGTCCGAGCGCGCGTTCGAGGTGCTGAATCTCGGGGTCCGGAGGACCGGAGCCATCCCAGAGGTAGTTGTCTCGCGTAGCTCGGTCGTCGTATTCGTTTGTCATCTGCTTCAACCTATTTTCCAATGCCGATATTCTTTGCGGCGCTTGCCGGTGCGCGGCGCTGACCTAGTTTTTCTCGCAACTGCTGCATGCCGCGATTCAAATTCACGCGAACCGAGCCGTGCGACAGGCCGGTCTTCGCGGCAATCTCGGGCCCGGTCATGCCTTCCACGAGCCGCAGAATCAGAGTCTCGCGATAAGCTTCGGGCAAGCTGCGAACGCTCTCCAGAATCTCGGCTGCCTCGCTGGTTTGGGCTTGTTCGTCGGTCACGGCGCTTGCGTCCGCGGTTGACGAATCGTCGGTGCACTCGCGCTGTACGCGCGGCTGGCGGTAGTAGTCCTTGGCCATATTTCTGGTAATTGCGGCCAGCCATGCGCCGAAGCGGGAGGACTCGCGCAAAGCGTGGAGACGGGGAAGAGCACGCAGGAATACTTCGTGAACGAGATCTTCTGCTTCGAGTGCCGGTACCTTGGCGAGCAGGATGCCATGCACCATGCGCGCGTAGCGTTGATACAGCTGCCCGAAGGCGTCGCGATGGCCCTCCTGCGAAAGCTTCACCAGAGCAGCGTCGGAATCGCCGCCAGCGACCGGAGTTTGGGTCGCGGTAGACAATTGCGCGTTCGTCAGGTCGAGGCCGCTGGCCATGTTGCGCTCATGTCACCGCGACACAATGCTGTGTAGGCACATTGCCGTGAAGTCTCACGGCCCTGAAGTATAGACGCGGCGATCATGTCGAGTGTTAACACGGTTGGTACGCTTTGCGAGAACAAGACGTGTCGGCGCGGGCGGGGCAAGTCCCGCCCCTACAAGGTGTGCGCGTCGTCGGAAAGGTGCGCGAGGTCGGTGAAGTGTGCGCGTGGTCGGTGATGGCCTCAGTTGCGGCGGTACCTTGCCGGGACGGTTCCCCTGCACTACAGTGAAGTGGCCATGCCAAATACAGAGTTCGTGCCGCACGCGCTGCTGAGGAGCGGCCATGCGATGACGATTGTGGCTGCCTTTGTGCCCAGGCATTTTTCGCTTCCTGAGGCGGAGGCACGGCTGTTTCAGGTGGATTCGTTTTCTCGTTTGCTGGGCAAGTGTCATTGGCAGGCGGGGAAACTGCGCGATACGCCGGTCATTGTGATCGTGCATGGGCTGGAAGGCTCGGCGGATTCGTACTACGTGCAGGGAATCGCGGAGAAGGCGTTTCGTCGCGGGTTTCACGTGGTGCGGCTGAACCAGCGCAACTGCGGCGGGACCGAGAAGCTCACTCCAACCTTGTACAATTCCGCGATGAGCGGGGATTACCGGGCGGTATTCGAGGAACTGACGGCCGTCGATGGCTTCGAGAAGATTTTTTTCGCGGGGTACTCGATGGGCGGGAATCTGGTCACCAAGATGGCCGGGGAATATGGCGAGGATGTTCCGCCGGAATTGCTGGGCGTGTGCTCGGTATGTGCGGCTATCGATCTGTCGGCGTGCGCCGATGCGCTGGAGCGCAAGGACAATATCCTGTACCAGCGGCATTTTGTGAAGGGACTGATGTCGCGGTACACGCGCAAAGCGAAAATGTTTCCGGACCGGTATTCGCTGAATGGGTTCGGGCCGATTCGAACGGTGCGGGAATTTGATGACGCCATCACCGCGCCGTGTTTTGGATTTGGCGGCGCCGAGGAATATTACGAAGCGGCGGGAGCGAAGAAGGTGATATCGCAGGTGCGCGTGCCGATGCTGATGATCACGGCGGAGGACGATCCGTTCGTGCCGTACGTTTCGTTTTTAGCGGCCGGGGCGGAGAAAAATCCCAGCATTCAATTCGTCGCGCCAGAGCACGGCGGGCACTGCGCCTTTATTTCGAATCAGAGCGGAGTGGAGCGGTTCTGGGCGGAACAGCGGATCGTGGAGTTCTGCGAAGGGATTTGGCGATCGAAGCGCGGCCGCTCAGCCGAAGGGCTTTTCCAGAGAGACCGCGAAGCGTTGAGTGAGAAGTTGTGCCGGGCCGTCGGCGGCGATAACCATGTCGTCTTCGCAGCGCAGTCCGAATTCACCCGGAATATAAATCCCCGGCTCATTCGAAAAGGTCATGCCTGGCTCGAGAATGGTCTTGCTGCCCCGAACTAGATAGGGGTGCTCGTGGCCGTCGAGGCCAATTCCGTGGCCCAGACGGTGGGTGAAGAACTTGTAGTCGGGGCCATAGCCGGCGCCGGTGATGACCGCGCGGGCTGCATCGTCCACGGTGCCAGAGAGGCGTCCGGCGCGGGCCGCGTCGAGGGCAGCGTCCTGGGATTTGCGGACGATCTCGAAGACGCGGGCGATTTTTTCGGACGGCTTGCCAAAGATGCTCGTGCGCGTTACGTCGGACTCGTAGCCCTCCACCTTGCATCCACCATCGATCAAGACGACGTCGCCCTCTTTCAATGTTTGGGGCTTCACAGTGCCGTGCGGGAGAGCGGCGGATGCACCTAAGAGGACCAGCGCGCCGCCTTGCAAGTCCATCTTTGCGAAGCCGCTTTCGACGAGTTGGGCAATCTCTTCCTGCGACATGCCTTCTTTGAGCGAGGCGAAGACCGCGCGGAACACGTCGAAGGTAGCGTCGCAAGCCAGCCGCATCAGTTCGAGTTCGTGAGCGGACTTGTGCGCGCGGCAGGCGATGGTGATGGGATCAGCGGAAACGTACTCGAAGTTTGGCGCCGCATGCCGCAGGTGGTCAGAGAATGTGAAGCCAACGGTTTCTTCGACGCCGATTCGTCCGGCGCGAATGCCGCGGTCCGCGAGGGCTGCGGCGGCTAGCTTTGTGGGGCTTTCATCCTCTTGCCAGGCGCGCACCTCAAAGGGGAAGTGCAATTTCTCGCGGAGACGGCCTTCTTCGAAGGCGGGGACGACGATGATGGGGTTGCCCGTGCGGGGTATGACCAGGCCGAGGAGTCGCTCGCTCAAGCCCCAACGGATGCCGGTGAAATAGTAGAGCGAGGAGCCGGGGGCGAAGAAGAGAGCGTCGTAGTGAGCTGCCTCGGTGGAGGTTTGCGCGGCGGGCGATTGCGCTCCGGACATTAGCTGTTGGGCGTGCTGGAGGCGTTCGCCGAACTCGGCGGTCGTGATGGGTCGAACGCGGGGGCCGAGGGGCTTTAGGGTGGAGAAGGGGGTGGGAGCGCCTGGGTAGGCGGTTGGTCGTCGGCGGAAAGGCTAAGCGACAGCGCGCCTATGGAGGCGGCGCTTGTGGCTTGCAGGAAACGGCGACGAGACGTGCCGGAACTGGGACCAAGTGGGTGTATGCGCATGTCGGCGAAGAGGTTTAGCCGGGGAACCGTCGCGTGTCAAGTCGCATGTGAAATCGCTTGAGGGATGACCTGCGTCGCCGACCACAGTTGCCGCTAACTCGCTAACTAACTACTGATAGGTCGTAGCTGCTCTTCGCTGTTCGTCCCCCGTTCATCCCGACTCGTCCAGCATCGATTTGGCTAATTCTAAATTCCATATCTTCTATGTAGGCTTATATGTGCCGGCGAGATTTTACAAGAATGGGACGCTCAAATTCTGCTGCCTGAGGTCTAACGTAAGCTGCTCTCTTTATATACAGTTATGCAGGCCGCGAATAATTTCAACAGGGAGAGATCCGCTTGATTTTTGTCCGCCGCCTTTGGAACGAGGATTGCAGCCAAACGGTTATTAGCTGCATACGAAAATGCAGGATGTCGTTGGGGGAGGATATTCGTGTTTCGTTTATTTCCCCCCAATGGGGATTATTGATAAGAAATTTAGGAGGGCTCGTGAAAATAGCCTATCGGGGATGTTGGCTTGCTTGAGTATTGTAGTACTGGTATTCGGCCTGGCAATTAGCGGCCAAGTCAGCGCGCAAATCATCAGCGGCGACTTGGTAGGAACGGTTTTGGATAAGACGGGCGCGGTGATACCGGGCGCCAGGGTTGAGGCGACCAAGACGGACACCGGCGTGAAGTATGAAACCAAGGCGAATGAATCCGGCGAATACCGGTTCAACAATTTGCCGATGGGCACTTATAGCGTTTCCGCGTCGACGGCGAATTTTGCCACCACGACGATTAACAACTTTGTGATTGAGTTGAATAAGACCAGCACCCTGCAGATCACCTTGGAAGTCAAGGGCGCAGTCACTTCGATTGAGGTCTCGGGTGCGGCTGCGGCACTGGACACTACAACGGCCCAGCTGCAAACTACGTTTGAATCGAAGGAGCTCTCGGACTCGGCGATTGCGAGCACTGGTGGAACCGGCTGGCGTTCTGAACCTATCGTTGCTCAGTGCTGGCGTGGCGACTGCTGGCGGCGTGGGAGTTGGAACGGGCCCTTCGGTTGGCGGTCAGCGTCCGCGCAATAACAACTTCACGATTGAAGGTGTGGACAACAACAATAAAGGCGTGACTGGGCCGCTTGTAACGGTCCCGAACGACGCCGTGGCGGAATTCTCACTGCTGCAAAACCAATTTTCGCCGGAATTCGGCCATTCCTCGGGGGGCCAGTTCAACACTGTGGTGAAGAGCGGCACCAATTCGTACCACGGCTAGGTGTACATCTACTCGGAGAACCGGAACTTTAATGCCTTCGACAGTCGACGATCAATTAACGGCTTACTTCCAACCAGCGATATGACAATAACCGCATGGGCGGCCAAATCGGTGGTCCGATCCTAAAGAACAAGCTCTTCTTCTTCGCGCCTGGAATATAACCCATTCGGGCAGGCTGCCGTCTTGGTTCACCCGTGTGCGCTCCGACGGCGGCCAGTTTTGCCGTGATAATGCGTCGCCTGGATTTTCCGCGAACAACTTCGCGATCTTGGAGAAGTACGTACACCCGGGACCACTCAAGAGGCCGGATGCGGCCCGCCGATCAATTGGGTCGGTGGCACCACTCTGGCTACCGCGGCCTTGCGGTTAATGCGCCGTTTTTCCGCCAATTACAGGTTTATTACGCCCCTCAGCATGGACTACGATATTTCCAGTAACGACCAAATTCGTGGCCGCTATATCTACAACAGCCCAGTGGGTATCGATAATTCGGCAGCGCTGCCGGCCTTTTTCCTGCCGCATAAGTTTCACCTAGTTACGATTAACGAGTATCATACATTTTCGCCTACCTTGACGAACGAGTTTCGCCTCGGTTTCAACCGTATTCCGCCACCCCGCGGGCAACTTCTCTTTCCCGGATTAGACAGCTTTCCCAATTCTTCTTAGTTCAACGATTTGTCAGTTCAGTCGGCCCGAAAACAAGCGCGCCGCAGAGTACGGTTCAGAACACCTATCAACTTGCGGAAGCCATCACCTGGACAAAGAACGCCCATACACTGAAGTTTGGGATTGAGGGTCGCAAACTCATCGCTCCGCAGACGTTCACACGTGTTCGCGGCGACTACGAATACAATACGCTGCAACAATACCTGAATGACCTGAGCCCTGATTTTCTCGGCCAAAGAAGCGTAGGTAGCCTTGACTGTACTTTACGGCGACCAATCCGCGCTCTATTGGTTCGCGAACGACAATTGGCGCATCCGGCCACAATCTGACCCTGAATCTGAGGTGTACGTTACGAATATACCACCACGCCGGTGGGCATCCGCCAGCAATCTCTGAACGAGGCAGCGTCAGTGCTCCTGGGCTTATTCGATTTAGCGCGCCACGGGCGCCCAAGAACGATCGGGACCGCGCATTGGGTTCGCGTACTCACCGGGAACTAGCGGCCGCACGTCCATCCGTGGAGGCTTCGGCATCGCGTATGACGTCCATTACGACAACATCGGCATTTTGTCTCTGCCGCCGGAGTTGAGCGTCACGGAAAACACTCCATCGCTGACCGCGAATACACCCAGCTTCTTGGCGAACGGCGGACTGCCGCCGGGCAACGGTCAAGTAACGACGTTCCCGGATGCGGCTTCGGCACGGGCGGCGACTTCGACCTACTATCCCCCGAACGTGAAGGATCCGAAGACGATCGATTGGACTCTCGGAGTTCAGCGCAGCCTAGGGAATGACTACACGCTGGAAGTGCGCTACATCGGAACTCGTGGCATTCATCTGAACGTGCAGTCCATCGTCAACCTCGCGAACTTGGTCACCCCGTCGTTGTTCTTGCCGACTTATACGACGAATGTGCCTAACCAGGCTGCGTTGGACGCCTCCACGATCAACCTGAACACGATTCTAAACAGCGGCGACGGCGTTGTTCCCGCTTATGACGCTGCGGGATTCAACGGGAATGCCCTTACCGCGTTCATTCCCGCCGGTTCGTCGATTTATCATGGACTGGCAGTACAACTCACGCGACGCATGAGCCACGGATTGCAATTCGTGGGTGCGTATACCTACAGCCACAACATCGACAACAGCACGGCGGACTTCCACAGCACGGACCTGACACCGCGCCGGCAACAGAGCTTTACGGACCTGGCCGCCGACCGATCCAACTCGGCGTTGGACCACCGGCACCGCTTCACGATGGCCGTACTGTATGACGTACCATTCTTCAAGAACGGGAACGCGCTCACTCGGAACGTCTTGGGTAATTGGGAGATCGCCCCAATCTACACCTATCAGACCGGTGAGTGGATGACCGCGCAGAGCGGCATTGACGCCAACCTGAACGGCGACCAAGCCGGTGACCGTACGATCACTAACCCCGCGGGCGTGGGAACGACCGGCAGCGGCGTCGTGCCTCTTTGCACCAGTGCCATCCCGGCTTCAGAATGCACCTTGGCTAACGTGCTGAAGTTCCCGAGCGCGGTTGTGGGCTATGCCGCAACCAATCCCGGTGCGAAGTACATTCAGGCGTATTACGGCGCCTTGGCTACCACTGGTCGCAACACGATTCTCGGTGCGCCAACCAATAACTTCGATGCCACTTTGGTGAAGCGTTTCGCGATCACCGAGCGCTATAAGGTGGAATTTGCCGTACAAGCGTTCAACCTCTTGAACCATCCGCAATTCCTTCCGTGCTGCGCTAGTGGCACGGGACCCGGAGCATTGGGGGGCGCCACGAACCAGGTTGCCTCGCAAGGCATCACGGGTTCGGCGCGCCAAGCGCTGGAACCGCAGCGCGGCATCTTCAACAACTTCAGTGCAGTGTTCCCGAGCGAAGCTCGCGCACTGCAACTGTCGCTGAAGATTTTCTTCTAAACTCACAACCTTTTCGCCTTGGATTCGGGCGGGAATTACAAAGAGGCGTTCCGGGTAACCGGAGCGCCTCTTTTCTTTTAGTGAGCA
>CAVSNL010000046.1:0-34279 GCA_963729285.1 uncultured Acidobacteriota bacterium | reverse complement strand
CCACGGTGCTTTGAACCTGCTTGGGCAAACCTCGACCCCGCTGGTGTCTCCGCGGCTGCCGGTAGGGCGCACCCGCAATTGGGCGTCGCGCGGGGAGATTTCCATCAAGGGTTGGCAGCAGCGTGCGGCCCCTGTTCGCGCGAGGCTGCCAAAGGCTTCCTCAGCTCGGACTATTTCAAGACTGCTGGATCGAACGCCCACTGCCCCGGCGAGCCCTGGTGGCGGCGGCGCTGTGGACGTCGCCTTGATCGCGATGCCGTTCCCGGAGGGGCATCAACCCAAAGAAGAATCCGGCGTTTGACAACTTTCAACTCACATGGTCAGGACCGATCCAGGACCTGCCGCTACTCGAAATCCCGAAACAAAGTGCCAAGCCCGCGGCGCACAGCTCGCCGAACCAGCCGCTGCCGGAGAAGGGCGCGGACGCGTTTCATCCGCGCCAGCGCATTTTCACGGACCCGGTGCGGCCGACGCATCTGAAACAGACGCTAATCAATCCGAAAGCACCGATGGAGGCGCCGAAGCTGGTCCCGGAGCCGCCGAAATGGTGCAGTTGGAGCAGACGGCGATGCCGGTGATGCCACGGCTGCTGATCAGCGAGGAAGCGCTGAAGTAACTGCATCCGCGCGAACGGTGAAGAAGGTGACGGTGGCGCCTCCGGTCGATGCGCCCGCGATGGAGCAGCAACTGGCGGGCGACTTGAGTTTGCCGGCGGCGCCGAATCTGGACCGCAAGACCGAAGTTGGAGGTCAACGCGGGGGCGGCGCCGCGAGTGGCAAAACGGGAGCAGGCCGGCGACGCGGCCCGGCGCCCGAGGTGGGCGTAGTGCAGCCTAGCGCGCGGACGGCAGCACGTCCACATTGATTGCGCTGTCGGCGACGCCAGGCCCAGCACCGGTAGTGCCGCCGGAGGGAAACCTGTCTCACGCGTTCTCGATTTCACCGGAGGGGGCGAAGAAGGGCGGGTCGGAGGCAACGGGTGCTGGCGCTAAGAGTCCAGTGGGAATCAGCATCAGCGGCGGAAATCCGACGGCGAAGAGCCGCATTTCGGGGCTGGGCGCCGTTCGCCTTCGCTGCGCGTGTTGAGCGCGCGTCAGCACGATTCGCCGGGTGGATGAGGTGCCGGAGCGAACTGGCACTCCGGATTTCAAGACGCTGCCGCCGGGCGCGAAGCCGGAACAAATATTTTCAAGGAAGGGTGTACACGCTGAACGTGAATATGCCCTATCTAAGCGCGACCGGGAGTTGGATCCTGAATTTTGCGGAGTTGACCGGGACCAGAGTGGACCGCGTGTGGCTTCGACGGATTTGGCCGGGCCGGTGCCGGTAAAGAAAGTTGACCCGAATTCCGCGGACCCTGGTCAGCGAGCGGGTTGAAGGAGAAGTGGTGCTGTACGCGGTGATCCGCAAGGACGGCTCGGTGGGGGAGATCCAGTTAGTACGCGGAGTCGACGATCAACTCGACGCGAACGCGAAAGAGGCTTTGGAGCAGTGGCGATTTCGGCCCGGGGCTAAGGCGGGGTGAGCCTGTGGAACTCCAGGCCCTTGTCCACATCCCGTCCGCATTCCGCCTCGGGGAGAAGAAGGGTCAGTTGTCGAGGCACGAGAATTGGAGTGCTTTGCGGACACTCGATGGCCGGGTTGGGGGGAACACAGACAGAGTGTATGTGCTACCTCTGGTGGCAGCTGCTACGCTGCAAGCTCTTTCTGTAGCGCTTTGCCCTTCCTGAACCAAGGGCGCTCTACCCTGCGCATATAGTGGGCAGTGTTCTCTTCTTCGCCGCTAATTTCTGAACCCATTCCGCGCTTCGTCTTTCGATTCGCCAGCTTTAGATAGTTCGCATAGTTGTAAAGCGTCTCCGGAGTCGTCGAATATTGTGCGGCAGGCGCGATCTATTTCGCGCCTGCCGCACAATATTCGACGACTCCGGAGACGCTTTACAACTATGCGAACTATCTAAAGCTGGCGAATCAGAAAGACGAAGCGCGGGAATGGGTTCAGAAATTAGCGGCGAAGAAGAGAACACTGCCCAGCTATATGCGCAGGGTAGAGCGCCCTTGGTTCAGGAAGGGCAAAGCGCTACAGAAAGAGCTTGCAGCGTAGCAGCTGCCACCATAGGTAGCACAGACACTTCTGTTTACGCTGAGTCCGAAGCGTCCGCGTCCCTAACCCGGCCATCGAGTGTCCGCGAAGGCGCTCCAAATTCTCAGTGCCTCGAACAACTGCCCCTTCTTCACTCCCGAGGCGGCACGCGAAACGGGATGTGCACAATAGCCTCAAGCTCCACGGGCTCCCCCGCCTTAGCCCCCGGCCGAAATCTCCACTGCTCCAAAGCCTCTTTCGCGTTCACGTCGAGCTGATCATCTACTCCGCGTACTAACTGGATCTCCCCCACCGAGCCGTCTTTGCGGATCACCGCATACAGCACGACTTCTCCTTCAACGCGCTCGCTGACCAGCGTCGGCGGATACTTCGGGTCAACTTTTTTTACCGGCACCGGCCCGGCCAAATCCGTCGAAGCCACACGCGGTCCACTCTGGTCCCGGTGCAACTCCGCAAAATTCAGTATCCAACTCCCGGTCGCGCTGTTCAGATTGGGCATGTTCACGTTCAGGGTGTACACCCGCTTCGCTTGAAAATATTTGTTCCGGCTTCGCGCCCGGCGGCAGCGTCTTGAAATCCGGAGGCCCAGTTCGCTCCGGCACCTCATCCACCGGCGAATCGTGCTGACGCGCGCTCAACACGCGCAGCGAAGGCGAACCGGCCGTCGCCCAGGCCCGAAATTCCGCTCTTCGCCGTAGGATTTCCGCCGCTGATGCTGATTCCCACTGGACTCTTACCGCCAGCACCCGCTGCCTCCGATCCACCCTTCTTCGCGCCCTCGGGTGAAATCGAGACGCGTGCCGCCAGGTTTCCTTGCGGCGGCACTACCGGTGCCGGTGGGCCTGGCGTCGCCGACAGCGCAATCAATGTGGACGTGCTGCCGTCCGCCGCGCTCGGCTGCGCTACGCCCACCTCGGGCGCCGGGCCAGCGTCGCCAGCCTGCTCCCGTTTTGCCACTCGCGGCGCCGCCCCCGCGTTGATCTCCAACTTCGGCCTTGCCGGTCCATTCGGCGCCACCGGCAAACTCAAGTCGCCCGCCACTTGCTGCTCCATCGCAGGCGCATCCAGCGGAGGTGCCACCGTCACCGTCTTCACTTTTCGTTCGCGTGGATGCAGTTTCTTCAGCGCTTCCTCGCTGATCAGCAGCCGTGGCTTTACCGGCATCGCCGCCTGCTCCAACTGCACCATGTTCGGCAGCTCCGGGACCAGCTTCGGCGCCTCCATCGGCGCCTTCGGATTGATTAGCGTCTGTTTCAGATGCGTCGGCCGCACCGGGTCCGTGAAAATGCGCTGGCGCGGATGAAACGCGTCCGCGCCTTTCTCCGGCAGCGGCTGGTTCGGCGAGCTGTGCGCCGCAGGCTTGGCACTTTGTTTCGGGATTTCGAGTAACGGCAGGTCCTGGATCGGTCCTGACCATGTGAGCTGAAAATTGTCAAACGCCGGATTCTTCTTCGGGTTGAATGTCCCCTCAGGGAACGGCATCGCGATGAAGGCGATGTGCCACAGCGCCGCCGCCACCAGGGCTCGCCGGGGCAATCGGCGTTCGATCCAGCAATCCTTGAAGTAGCCCGAGCTGAGGAAGCCTTTGGCCGCCCCGCGCGCGAACAGGGCCCGCACGCTGCTGCCAATCCCTTGATGGAAATCTCCCCACGCGACGCCCAATTGCGGTTGCGCCCCTACCGGCAGCCGCGGAGACACCAGCGGGGTCGAGGTTTGCCCAAGCAGGTTCAAAGCACCGTGGAGATGGTTCGCCGTCATCAGTCGTGTTCTACTAGGTTCCTAGATTGATGGCCCAAGGTCAACCGCATCTCGCACCCGCCCTCAAACTCCCCGCGAAGCCATCGCAAGCCTCCCAAGCCCCAAGAGAGCCTCCTCGCCCCCCGACGTTCATTCTCCAACGTTTATCCCCAAATATCCCCAACGTCCGTCCCCCCAACATTCCCATTTTTATGCCCCAAACCTGTCTCGCGCAGCCCGGCAACTCACCGAGTTCCGTTTTGGGCCGGTCAGGCCGGGACCCCGGCCATTTCTCTGCGCTGAAACTCGTCCTTGACAGATAGTAACTACTATGTTATATTTATCTGTGTTATATGAATTGTTAATTCGAACACCTCCGGGCTATCGTTGGCCCTCTGCCGCCAACTCGCATAGACCCACTCAAACCGTAAACCCTTTAGAATCCGCAGTTCCAAAAAATCAGCGCGTAACTCCTTTGGAATCCGCACTTCCAAAATCATTAGACTTAAATGCTTTAGAATCCGCACTTACAAAAAAAGGCGGGGGGGTGCTTAGGAGCGGGACTCGGCCAGCTTCACCAGAGCGAAGAGGGCGTGATTGATCGGAGTGGCGACGCCAAGGGCGGCACCGCGGCGGGAGATGTAGCCGTTGAGCGAGTCGATCTCGGTACGTTTACCACGAAGCAGGTCTTGGGCGGTGGACGAGAGCGCTTCGGACATTTGGTTGGCGCCTTTCAGCGCGCTGGCGAGCGCGACTTGCGGATTTTCCAAGCCGGGCGGGTGGATGTTGGCGGCGCGGGCTACGGCCAGTACTTCGTCGACGACTTCCTCGACAACTTTGCGAGCATCTTCGTTAGCCGCGATCTGACCGTACTTCGCGCGGCCGAGCGCCGAGACGGCGTTGAGCGCGCAGTTCCAGGTCAGCTTGGTCCAGAGCTCGCCTTCGATGTTGTCGGAGATGCGGCAGGGGACGCTGGCGCGCTCGAAAAGGGCGGCAATGTGTTCGGTCCGTGCGTTGCGCGGTCCGACGACGAGGTCGCCGCGGCCCACGTGTTTGACGCTGCCTGCCTGCGGCACCGAAGCGGCAACGTAAACGACAGCGCCCAGGGCATCGAGGCCGGACGCGGCGCGAATTTGTTCGGCATTGTCCACGCCGTTCTGCATGCTGATGACGATGGCGTTGGGAGACAGTAGCGGAGCGAGGGCACGGGCGGTTTCGGCGGTGTCCGTGGTCTTCACGCAGAAGAGAACGACTTCAGCGCCGCGCGCGGCGTCGATCTCGGTTGACGCTTCGACGCGCACACTCTCTTTGAAGTGCAGCGTGTCGAGCAGGAGGCCATTCTGGTTCACCGCTTCGACGAAAGCTGCGCGGCCGATCATGACGACCGGAGCACCGGCGCGCGCAACCATACCGCCGAAATAACCGCCTACGGCTCCGGCGCCAACGACGGCGATTTTGGGCCACGCGACGGGCTGCGTCATGTGGTGATCACGGAAATCAGGCGGTCGATGTCGCGTTCGGTGTTGAACAAATAGGGCGACACGCGAATGTTGCCTTCACGCAGACTGACGATGATGTTTTCCTTGCGCAGCCGGTCGTAGAGCGCGGCCGTCTTTTCCGGCGCTCGCGCAGCGAAACACGCGTACGGCCCGCGATGAGCCGCGTCTAGCGGGCTAGTGGGTACGCAGCGATCCTTCGGCAATCGCTCGTATAGCAGCTCGATGAGATTGCGATTGTGCGCCGCGATGGTCTCGGGGCCCGCTTGCAAAACGAATTCGATCGAGGCATCGAGCGCCGCATGATTGAAATAGTTCGCGGTTTCCGCGGCGTCCCAGCGCTTGCCGCTTGGCGCAGCCGTGGGATTGGCAAAATCCATCGATGCAAAATTATGATCTATACCCTTGCTCGCCATCCAGTAAAACGGACCGGGGCGCATGTTGGCGACATGCTCAGGCTTGGCCCAGAAGAAACCTGTGCCGAAGGGACCGAGCAGAAATTTGTATCCGGCGGAAACCAGAAAATCGACGCCCATCGCGCCAACATCAATCGGCACCGCGCCGCACGCTTGGCTGGCATCGAGCAGCAACAAGGCGCCCTGCGCGTGGCATGCAGACGCAATGCGCGCCGCATCGAGCAGCACGCCGTTGTCAAAGCGCACCAAGCTGATGGAAACCAAGCGCGTCTTCGGCGTCAGCGCAGCGATCACGTCATCAGCCGTCAGAAATCGTTCGCGTGGCGACACGATGTTGAGCTTGAGGCCCTCGCGCTCTTCCATCGGTTTCCAAGTTGCGTACTGAAGAGGGAACTCGCGAATCGCCGTAAGTATTTCATCGCCGGGACTCCACTTCAGACCGTAGGCGACCGCCGACATTCCTGTGCTCGCGCCGGAGGTGAGCGCGATGTCCGCGGGCTGCGCGCCAATCAGCTTGGCGAGGGACGCGCGAATGCGGTTTGGCACGTCGAAAAATGCCGCGTCAGGAATGCGTTGCGGGAACTTCTTCCATTCGATTGCCGCTTGTACCGCG
The DNA here is from genome assembly GCA_963729285.1 of uncultured Acidobacteriota bacterium. GTDB lineage: Bacteria > Acidobacteriota > Terriglobia > Acidiferrales > UBA7541 > Acidiferrum. The sequence continues at coordinate 27,914 of CAVSNL010000046.1, read as the reverse complement.
CGCACGGCAACCTTGGGAATCGGGCTTTGACCGGCGACATTTAGATAGGTAGCTTCTTCGTTTTCAAACCATTCCTGGCGCCAATCGGAACGAGGAAGAGTTGTCGCGGTGGCCATGAGGCACTCCTGCGAAGGCTTAATCGACTGTGAGTTTCGGGGAGACGACGGGGAGCCGCAACGTCCAATTTGGAAGCGGCGGATTGTTGGAGGAAAGGCGACTGCGCATGTTCATGCGGGCGGGTTGGCGCCGGGCGGGGACCGATCTAAAGATCGGCCACTACAGCGTCGGGCCAGCCCCACCCTGCAAACCCTTTAGGAAGACGAACGTGCGCGGGGGGCTCACAGGTCAGAAGTGGCCGCGGAGTTCGCGGAAGGCTGGCAGGATGACGAGTTTACCGGAACCCGCGACGACGGGCTCATGCTCCAACTGCCAGGTGTGTTGGTGCGGAATGTAGACGGCGTTCAGACCAATCTTCATCGCGGGGTTGATGTCGCTACGCGGGCTATTGCCGATCATCCAGGCGTGGGTCTTGACGATCTTGTGTTTGTGTACCAATTTTCCGTAGGTCTCCGGATCTTTCTCAGAGACAATCTCGATAAATTCAAAGAAGCCTTGCAGGCCAGAGCGCTCGACTTTTGCCGCTTGTTCGGCGGGCTCGCCCTTGGTAAACAAAATCAGCCGGTGACGTTCCGTGAGATAGGCGAGCGTCTCCGGCACGCCATCCAGAATTTTCGGAGGAGTACGCTCCAACTCCACGACGCGGTCATGGATTTGTGCGAGCGTCTCCCGACGCACCATCTGCTCGGCCAGCTTCAGATATGTTTCTTCCAGGGACCTGCCGAAACTGCGCACGCCGTAGCCGTACTGACGAATATTCTTCCGCTCGGTTTCGTTGAGAATGTGCCGCACATAGGCGCGCGTATAGCCGCACGATTCAACGAGCCCGATGAAGTCCTCGATCAACTTCTCGAAGAATACGTTGTTTTCCCAGAGGGTATCGTCGGCATCGATCAGAAGTGTGTGGCGTCGCATCGAGAAGGTGGCCGGCGCGTAGGAGGCGCGAAGCCCAGGTCAGTCTACCAGTGTCGGCGCGTTCTCCGCGACTCCGGCGCAACGGCAAAGAGGGTTACGCGGATTTAGGGTTTCCCGCGGCTAGTTTTTCGAGGATACCGCGCGCAACCCGCTGGATCTCTCCAAACCGCGTCAAATAGTCTTGAAATTCCTGGTTCATCACTTTCGCTTCCTGCGGCTGGAGTTTGATGCGCATAATCATGTCGCGCAGCTTTACCGGATGGGGCAGAACTGCGTCTTCTTGCAGTTCCTCGAGTGCGGTTCGCGGATCATAGTGGTACATGGCTTCTCCCAAGCGACAGAAGGACAACTTTCACGGAGCATTGTACCCGGTGCGAGGGCGGCGCGCGATCAAGTCGGGCAGCGACTAGGGTAGGTCGAACGAAGAAGAGGTAAGCGAGTTCAGGCGGCGGAAGCGGTGGCGGGAAGAAATTCGTAACGCTCGATCTTGGCAGCTACGCCCGCGTGTCCATTGGATGTCGATTCAACGCGCACGATTTGCCCGCGGCAGCGAATGTCCACTTCACCGGTCTGCGCGGGCAGCTTCGGCAAGGTCAGAACGAATTCGATTTCGGTGCCCACTTCGAATTGGTCTTCCGCGACGAAATAGAGCCCCTGATAACTGACGTCGCGAGTTTGCGCACGCAGCTCATGGTTGCGCGATGCGCGGGGAAGGACCCGTAGCGGCAAGCTCATCGTGAATCGCCGGGCTACGCGCCTTTCCGAACCGTCTGCCATCAACGCTCTCCAGTTCGCTGCAAGTAAAGGAAACGTAACATTGGCATTCGTAAGTTGCAATGCGAAATATCAGCGTTTTTGTCCTAGTACGCGACGTTGGCGGTTTGTGCAACCTGGAGATATACTTGGAGTTACCCTTGAGCACGGGTGCTTTACTGTAGGCGTTTATGGACAGGCGCGCGCATCACCGCGTCCAGCTCCGGCTTCCCGCTCGACTCCGCTGGACGACGCCGCTCGGCCAGAAGACTGAGGTATGCCACACCGTAAACGTTTCGCGTAGCGGTGCGTTGGTACCGTGTCAGGAGATGCACGGGGAAGGAAAGTCCTTGTGGGTCACGTTTCCCTACGACGCAGCGATTCCCTCTGGGCAGCCCGAGATCCTGGCAAGAGTCGTGCGGATCTTGGGACCAGCGGCAGCCGCGATGCGCGCCAACTCAAACGGCAATGGAGCGGACCGTGAAGGTGGGGGCGATGACCGCGACAACGAGGGCACAAATGCTGAGAAAACAAATGCTGAGAAAACAAATGCCGGGAAAACAAATGCCGGCAAAACGGCAGACTCGGCATCGCGCTCGTCAGACGGCTCTCTCGCGGCAATTGTAGCGCTGCGCTTTGAAATCGCTCCGCGCCATCGATCGAACGGAAACGGCAACGGTTATCGCCGGGATGTGGAGCGGCGCGCCCACGCCCGCCAGCAACTCGCCGTGCCGATTCAGGTGCGCCCCGAAAATGTCCCGTGGTATGAAGAGACCATGACCATCGATTGTTCCGCGGAAGGATTGAAATTTCGTAGCAATCGCGAATACAGTCCCGGGGAGTATCTGGTGATTTCCTTCGAGAGTCTAGATACGTCGCCCTGGCAGGTGGCGGCGGAATTAGTTTTGATGGTCGCGCGAGTCGAAAAAGTGTCGGAGAGCCCTGCGCTAAACGTAGCGGTTTGCCGGTCACGGCAATTCAGTTTCCGATTTTGAAGCGCATTCGTTTCGTCGCCCACGGTCGGCGGCCGCGGCAACGGCGGATTGAGCGCCGGACTAAAGTCCGGCGCCTACATCAGGACATCTGTTTGACCAAAGCTCACGAATCGCGAAACTTGTTTCTCGAAGGACCCGCCGGGCGGCTCGAAGCCATCTTTTGGAAGCCGCAGGGCGTGGCGCGGCCACCGATGGCCGCGGTTCTTTGCCATCCTCATCCACTTTTCAGCGGTACCATGCACAACAAAGTGATTTATCAAACGGCGAAATCTCTGGATGCCATGGGGCTGCCTGTGCTGCGATTCAATTTTCGTGGTGCCGGAACCAGCGCTGGCGTGCACGACCGCGGACGCGGCGAGCAGGGAGACGTGCGCACAGCTCTAGATTTTCTAGCGAACGAGTTCCCTGACGTCCCACTGCTGCTAGGAGGCTTCAGCTTCGGCTGCTGGGTCGGTTTGCGGGTAGGTTGTGAAGACAAACGCGTAGAGGAGTTGATTGGGCTGGGTACGCCGATAAATAACTCCGACTTCACCTATCTGGAAACTTGCGCCAAGCCAAAACTATTCGTGCATGGCGAGAATGACGAGCACGGCGACGTCCGGAAAGTCGAGTTACTTGTCGGTTCGTTGCCCGGCGAGAATCGTTTCGTCGCCGTCCCCGGCGCGGACCATTTCTTCGCCGGCAAGCTCGATCAGCTAAACAAAGCCATTACGGAATGGCTCACTACGCGTCATCCAGATTTCACCGGTTAGACTTGGCACAACGAATCGCAAGCTGCGTCCCCCTTGCCCGTGGCATAGCTATTCCTGGCTGTACACACTGCGGAAAAATGGACAAAACTAGGAAAAAGCTTCCTTCAGGGGCCCTTCGTTCCTCAGGATAAACTGAAGCCCGTTGAGAGCACGCAGTTTACGTCGGCGCTAAAGCACCGACCTCCTGAAGAAGTTAAAGAACCGACCTCCTGGAGAAAAAGACTTTTCCGCAGCCTGTGTAGTCGAGCCGGCCATGAAGAAACTACGCGCCTTCCCCGCGAGTGAAGAGTTTGCTGAATTGATCTACGGTAGCCGGCGCCACTCCAACCAGTTTCGCATTGTCGCGCACATGCTCAACGTGCGACATCCCCACCAGCGCGGTAGTGATGCCCGGCGAAGACCGCACAAATTGCAGCGACCGCTGTGCGTCACCCTCCAACCCCAGAGCCTCAGCGACGAACGCCGGCAAATTTCGCGCCACCTGCCCTTGCAGCAATGAAGCGCTTGCAACCAGCGTAATATCAAGTTCGCTGGCAGCCTCCATCACGGTTTTGTCGTGGCCGCCGATCGATTGATTGCCCAGAGTGAGGGCTTCGGTCATCGCCAGGTTGAACGGAAGCTGTACGAACCGAAACCTATGCTGGTCACCAGCAATGTCGTGCGCAAGCGTAGCGAGTTCCGCGAGCTGCATAGCGTCACGTGCCCGCGGCTCCTGGCGAAAACCGTTCCACGTGGCCATGCCATAAAACTGAATCTTTCCCGATGCCGCGGCGGATTCCAGAAAAATGAAGGCATCGCGTACCCGCTCCAGAAAATCCGGGCGCGACACTTCACTCAGCTGCGACTCCGGATTGTGCAGGTAGTAGACATCGACGCACTCGACGCCGAGATTGCGCAGGCTGCGCTCCAGCTGATTTTCCAGGAATCGCGGCGTCATGCAGTGGCTGCCGCCTACAAGGTCGTTCGGGCTGAAAATTCCGGGCTGGATGTATTCGCGATAGAAATATTCCGTTGGATCAGAAGGCATTGCGCCATCGGGAGTCAAATACCCGCCTTTGGTGCAGAGAACGAATTCTTCGCGCGCGATTCCTTGCTTGGCCAGATGCTTGATCGCGGCGCCGATGCTGCGCTCGCTTCTCTGAAAGCGGTAGTTGATGGCCGCATCGATAACATTGATGCCGCTCTGGACCGCCGCCGCTACGGAGGCGGCATAGCTCTGATCGGTTTTGTCGTCAGGCTGGCCGAGGTAGGTGCCGATTCCCAGCGAGGAAAGCACCAGGCCGTGCGCTTCGCGAAAATGGCCGTCCGCCGCTTGACCCGCGAATCGTTTCGCATATTGCGCGGTTCCGTTCGGCGTTGCGGATACGCTCATGAGGCTCCCTTTTCCGAGCTTGTCTCTCCTACGTTGTTGGCGGCGTCTGTGGCGCTGGGTTTCGGGACCAGCAGCCGCGAGCACGCCCGCAGGATCTTGCGGTACGGCCAGTCTTTCTCTTGGAAGAAGATTTCGCCCTCGCGCGGATTACTGTAATACCATCGCGCCACCAGCCACAAATGTTCGCCGAGATCATTTTTGCCCGGCGTTATATCCGCAGGCTGTTCCAGATAGTCGCGGAAAATCTGCTCGGCAGAGCGTGGCTGCCCGGCGATTTCCGCGAAACGCACGAAACAAGGCTCCGCAAGCCGGCCTGCGCGGACGGCGTATGCGGCGATGGTCTGATCTTCGGCGGCACGTTGCAGGATCACGGCGTTGAGGTCCTGGATGCGGCGCGGCAGGTCCGGCTTGCCTCGCAGTACATCGTCGATCTTTTCGATGCGCTTGTGGATGGCGGCGGCACGCTCGAAGTCGAGATCATCGCTGGCGCGTTCGCGTTCCTGTTCGATCGCGGCGCGCAGGGAGTTGCCGTCCGTTTCCAGGAACTGCACCAATCGCTGCACTTCGGCGTCGTATTCCTCTTTCGAGCAGCCTGCAAAACACGGCGCCAGGCACATTTTCATCTCGGAATAAATACATCCGGGGAACGTGGGGTCGCGGCGGATTTTGATTTGGCATCGCCGGACCTTAAATAAATCAAGAACACGTTCCGCAAATGCCTCTGCCGATTTGCGAGAAGGGAAGGGACCGTAGTACGCGCCGGCCGTAGGTGCTCCGGTGTCGTCTACAGGAATGCGACGCGTGACGAAGCATCGGGGATAGGCGTTGCGCAAGCTGACTTTGAGAACGGCGGGCGGACGGAGCCTTAATATTTTGGAGTAGCGATGGGGAAGAAACTGTTTGGCGTTTTGATAGTAGGTGAAAGTTTGCTCGAGCGCCGAGCCAGTCAGGCGATAGCGCACGCCGCGCGCAAACGACTGCAGGTTCAGACGTTTGCTGTTTACGTCGAGCACGCCAAGCAATCGCTGCAGCCGGCGGCGCAAATCCTGGGTGCGGATCAGAAACGGGTCGGCTTTGTCCTCGCGCGGCTCGATCAGACAGACGGCCGGGCGTGGTGGCAGGGACGCAAAAAAGTCCTCCGGCCGAGCCGAGTCGAATTCAAGTCCGCAGTCGAGTTCCAGCACGGAAACAGAATACTACCTAGCGCGATGGTTGCATTGGTTGCCGGAGCGAACGTTGAGGTGCTTCGCCTATCCTTGTCGGATGGGCTCAGAATGACAGCGGGTTGTAAACGCTTGGTGTTTGTGTATGACTAATCGGGTTGGTACGGCACTTAGGAGCGTAAGACCCAGGACGCGATGACCAGGCGTTGAATTTCGCTGGTGCCTTCGTAGATTTCGGTGATGCGCGCGTCGCGGTAGTTGCGTTCGACGGGATATTCGCGGCTGTAGCCGTTGCCGCCGTGAATCTGAATGGCTTTGTGGGTGACGCGGGTGGCCATCTCGCTGGCGAAAAGTTTGGCGATGGCGGCGTCCATGCTGAAGCGCGCACCGGTGTCCTGCTTCCAGGCGGCTTTGCGGATGAGCAGGCGGGCAGCGTCGATTTCGGTGCTCATGTCGGCGAGCATGAACTGGATGGCTTGAAATTGCGAGATGGGATGGCCGAAGGCCATGCGCTGCTTGGAATATTCGAGCGCGGCTTCGAATGCACCCTGCGCGATGCCGACAGCTTGCGCGGCGATGCCGATGCGCCCGCCATCCAGCGTCGAGAGCGCCACCTTGTAGCCTTCGCCTTCATTTCCGATGCGGTTGGTCACGGGCACTTCGCAATCGGTGAACACCAACTCGCTACAAGCCGTCGCATTGATGCCGAGTTTCTTTTCTTCGTTACCGACCTTGAAGCCCGGCGTGCCCCTTTCAACGACCAGAGCTGTAATTCCTTTTTCACCCTTAGGCGGATCGGTGTTCACATAGACGATCGCCGCATCCGCCGCTCCGCCATTCGTGATCCACGCTTTCGTGCCATTGATCACATACTTGTCCCCCGACTTCGACCGCCCTGGTTTGCAGCGCCGCAGCGTTAGATCCCGCTTGCGGCTCGGTCAAGGCATAGCAACCAATCTTTTCGCCCGCGCGCGAACGGCAAAAGAAACTTCTTCTTTTGCTCGTCAGTTCCGAAACGATGAATGGGATCGCAGTACAGCGAGTTTTGCACCGAAAGAATCACGCCTGTGGAGGCACAGCAGCGCGAAATCTCTTCGATCACGATGCTATAGGCGATGTGATCGAATCCAGCCCCGCCCTCGGACTCCGGCAGAGCCACACCGGTCAAGCCAAGTTCCGCTGCTTTCTGAAATAGCTCTCGCGGAAACCGACCAGTTTCGTCGTTCTCGCGCGCCAGCGGTTTTACCTCGGCCTCCGCGAACTCACGGACGCTCTTCTGCAGCAGCTTCTGATCTTCAGTCAGGTCGAGGTTCACCGCGGCTCTCCCGATGGGTCAAGCGCCAGGCTTTGGTGTAGTCGCTCGTACGTGGTCCGCAAATCTTCCGGAAGCACGCGCGTCTCGCCGGTGACGGTCATGAAATTGGAATCGCCAAACCATCGCGGCAAGACGTGCAGATGTAAGTGCCCAACCACGCCGGCGCCACCGGCCCTGCCGAGGTTCATCCCCAGATTCATTCCGTCCGGTTTGTAGCTGACGCGAAATGCGGCCTCCACTCGCTGTGCCAGCTTCATCATTTCGGCCAGCGCCTGCGGGTCGCAACTACTCAGATCGCCGACGTGCTCGTAAGGCACGATCATGATGTGGCCGGAGGTGTAGGGGAAGCGGTTCAGGATGACGAAGACCTTAGCGCCGCGATACGCCACCAGCGTTTCGGCGTCATCTGTGCGCGATGCCGCATCGCAGAAGATGCACTCCGGCTGCTTGCCAGTTCTCCACTTGCTTCATGTACTGATAGCGCCAGGGAGTCCAGAGGTAGTCCATTCGCGAAGCGCGCCTCTCGCACGGAACCTGAAAGCAATTGTGCCTGCCAAGGATAGCGTAAAACGGTTGAGGTTGGCGTTGGCGGCCGTCGAAAATCCGCGAGGGAGACCGGGCTGAACGTGGGCGCTTTGCGTCGGGTCGAGTCCGAAGTTGAGATCCTTCGCGCATCCTCGTCGGATGCGCTCAGGATGACAGTTGGTGGAGTACGGGTTGAAATCGAAGAACGAAAGCGAAAACTAAGCCGCAGGAATGCCGTCAGCAGTGTTCACGAAATCTTTCAATTCCTTGCTGGGCTTGAAAAAGGGAATTTTCTTGGGCGGAACTTCCACTTTGGCGCCGGTCTTGGGATTGCGCCCGACGCGCCCGCGACGCTGGCGGGTGCGGAAGCTGCCGAAACCGCGAATTTCGATCTTGTCGCCTTTTTGCAGCGCTTCGATAATGCTCTCGAAAATCGTCTCGACGATGGTCTCCGACTCCTTCCTGGGGAGCTCGGTCACGCGCAAGACCTCTTCGATGAGGTCGGCTTTCGTCAATGTAGGTTGCTTGGTCATCGTCCCCTTGCCTCGTCGCACTGCCACATGTTGCGCTAGGACTTACGGCACAGCCACCCGAAAAACCGTCGCAGCTGCGTGATCTGAAACGGTTTACAGGGGCAGCGTCGCCCAGTTGCCCTTCTTCCTATCACTAAATTGGCCCGGAGGTAAACGAAATTAATGCTGCCCCCCGGTCCTGACCCTAAGGCCGGGGAAGCGTCTAACGTGCCGACAGCTTGGATTTCATCACGTCGCCGATCGTCGCTGTCGAAGAGGACTTGGTCGTCGAGCGGTACTGCTCGATCTCGCGGCGTTCGATCTGCTTGGCCGCCGCGCGGTAGCTCAACCCGATGCGCCGTGTCTCCGGGCTGATCTTGATGATCTTGAAATCGTATTCCTTACCGGGCTCAAGCGGCCCGGCGCTCTTCAGCGGCCCGGTCGAGGTCCGATGCATCGGTGAAGGACCCTCATCGCGGCGCTTGCGCTCTTCGATCTCGGTGTTGTGGCAAAGCGCTTCGATGTTCTCGCCCAGCTCCACAAACGCACCGAAGGTGGCGATGCGCGAAACCTTGCCCTTCACGATCTGGCCAACTTTGTGCTCCTTGAACCAGTCGCCCCAGATATCGTTCACCTGCTTGATGCCCAGCGATACCCGCCGGTTCTCCGGATCGATCTTCAGCACCTTCGCGGTGATGGGCTCGCCCTTCTTGAATACTTCGTGGGGATTCTTCACGCGCCCGGTCCAGCTCACGTCGCCGACGTGCACCAACCCGTCGAAGCCGTCCTCGATCTCAATGAAGGCGCCAAATTCGGCGATGTTCCGCACTTTCCCGGTCACTACCGTGCCCACCGGATACTTTTCCGCAGTCTGCAGCCAGGGATCCGGAAGCGCCTGCTTGATTCCCAGCGAAACGCGCCGGTCGCTCGGCTTGATGTCGAGCACCACCACGTCAACTTCGTCGCCCACCTTGGCGATCTTCGAAGGATGCGTGACCTTCTTGTTCCAGCTCATTTCCGAAACGTGTACGAGCCCTTCGATCCCTTGCTCCAGCTCGACGAACACGCCGTAATCCACCACGCCAACGATCTTGCCCTTCACTTTTCCGCCGGCAGGATATTTTTCGGCCGCGTTCACCCAAGGATCGGGCATCAACTGTTTCAAGCCCAACGAAACCCGCTGCTTCTCTTTGTCAAACTTCAGAATGATGACGTCAAGCTCCTGATCGGGCTTGACGATGTCCGACGGATGCTTCACGCGCCCCCAGCTAAGGTCGGTCAGATGCAGCAAGCCGTCGATGCCGCCGAGATCGACGAACGCTCCGTACTCGGTCACATTTTTCACGTGCCCGTGAACGGTCTGTCCTTCGCTCAGCGTCTCCATCAACTGTGCCCGCTTGGCGTGCAGTTCCTCTTCCATCAGCGCCCGCCGGCTCACCACGATATTCCCGCGCCGCCGGTTCAGCTTGGTGATGCGCACCTGCACTTCGGTATTCAGCAGGTTGTCCAGGTTCTGCGCAGGCCGCAGATCGTATTGCGATCCCGGCAGAAACGCGCGCGCCCCGATATCCACCACCAGCCCGCCCTTGATGCGATCCACCACTTTGCCGGTGACGGTTTCCTTCGCCTTGTACGCCGCCTCGATCTTTTCCCACGTGCGCCGCCGCAGCACTTTCTGGTAAGACAAAATCGTGAAGCCGTCTTTGTGCTCGCCGGTGCGCTGCACTTCAATTATGGCGTTCGGCTCGGGACGCGGGATATCCGTCTCGGAAAATTCCGCCGCGGGGATCAGCCCTTCCGTCTTGCCGCCAACGTCAACCACGACACCTTGTTCGGTGTACGCCACCACCTTCACTTCAATAATCTCGTTGTTCGCAGCGCCTTCCTGCGGCTCGCTGTACTGCTCGATCAGCTTGCTCATCTCCTCAGAGCCGGCCGCTTCTTCGGCGGCGGCGGCAGCTTCGGCGTCAACAGGCGCAGCGCCGCTATGACTCGCGTCGCTATGACCCGCGCCCTGAGACGTTTCGCCGTGAACTTCTTGACCGGGCGTGGATGTAGCGTCGGCAGCTGCCTGTGCCGCAGGTGCACTCGCCTGCTCTGGACGTGGATCGCCGTCAGCTTGCGCGACGGGAGCGGCAGTAGCCTCTTCCGTGGCGGCGTTTACAGTGGCTTCGGTCTCGCTAGCGCCACCCTGAGCTTCGTTTGCTGTCTTGGGAGCTTCTTTTTCGGAATCCTGAGCGGGTGCGGCGGCTGCCGCAGTCGACGGGTTGTCATGGTCGGAAAACATGGTTGATGGCCTCCAGTAGATAACTTCAGTCGATTCGTCTAGTTGACCCGGCCGGGCCGGAGTCACAGGTGTTGCTCGCGAGAATCCTCGCAATTTCCCATCCGGGGTCATGCAAGGAGGTCAATCGTTCCGCAGTTGCCACGGCAATGACCGGATGGCGGTCGAAAATCAACGACCGCTTCCCAAGTCACTGCTCAAACAACCGTCTTGTGGTCCGTTGCTGAAACGACCGTTATGCGCTCACCGAGGACAAAGATGCTGCGGGCGTCAAAAACGCTGCAACAGCCAAAATGATACGCGCCGCCTCAACCCCATGTCAATGCACGCAGATAAACGGATTTGTACAATTTTTGTTTCCGAGTTCCTAGCTGTGCTGCTTACCCTGGCACTAAGCGCTGGCCCGGCCAGCCGAGCGCACTTCACGCCGGAAATCCGGCGCGAACACTTCCACCGTCCGGCACATCTCAAACAACCGCGACCGCATCCGGCTGCCAATCCTTTGTTCGAGCGAATCTTCTCGCACGGCCGCCACTAGCCTCCCGTTCGGCAAACGCGTGGCCTCGCCCTCTGAGATAGGATTGTCAACGTAATTCGTAGTGAGAATGGTGATGCGCCTCTCGTTGTACCGCGCGTTCAACACGAGCCCAATGATGTCCAGCACCCAAGCCGAAGGCTTGCTGGCGCCGAGATCGTCCATGACGAGAATCTTCAGCCGTTCGCATCGGCTCCAAAATGCCCATTTCGGTCGACTCGCTGGCCGGGTTGTAGCTCGCCTGAATCTCTTTCAACAACTCGCGATAGTCGCAAAAAAGCCCTGCATGACCCCGGCGGATCAATTCCTTCAACGCCGCCACGCCCAAATGAGTCTTTCCCACTCCGGAGGGCCCCATGAGGAGCAATCCTTTTTCCGCCGACCCCGGATAGTCCCGCACAAATCCCTGCGTCAGCATTTTGGCCTGTTTCAACGACTGCGAATGCTGCGCCGTCCAAGTCTTCCCGTCCGCCAAATCGGTGACATAACTCTCAAAGTCGCAATGCTCATACCGCTTGGGAATCCGCGCCCGCTCCATCACGCGAACCGCCCGCTCCTCCATGCCGCAATCGCAAGCGACAGCCACGCGACCCGGCGCGCCATCCGCCCGCGCCACCAGCTTCCATCCCGTCCCGCGGCAAAGCGTGCAGTTTTCTAGCGCCATTTCGTATCCATGTATACCCGACGTCGTACACCCGACGTCGACAGCATACGAGGCCGCGAAGTCAGCAGCAAGCGCCGAACGCGATCGTTCAGTTCTAGTCTTGTGGATTACAGAGGAAGAAACCGAAAAACGTTTGCCGGCGCCTAGGATTCCCGGACGTTGATCCGCCCTAAACGCGGCGGCGTCGCCCGCACGATCGCATTCCGAGGCGCAGGCTCCCCCCGCAGCGAAGCCACTCGCGCCAACTCCTGCTGCACGACGGTCGCGAACTCCGTCATCTGGCGCTCCATCTCCACCATCTTTTCGCGCATGTTCAAAATAATTTCGATGCCCGCCAGGTTCACGCCCATATCCCGCGCCAGGGTCAGTATCACGTCGAGCCGCTCCAAATCCTCATCGGTATACAGCCGCGTGTTCCCCTGCGATCGCGAAGGCTTCAGTAATCCGACGCGCTCGTAAAGCCGAAGCGTCTGCGGATGCAATTTGTAAAGCTCCGCCACGGCACTGATCATGTACCCAGCCTTGGCCCGCTTTCTTCCTCTAGTCGGCATATCCCTAATCGATCAAAGCCAGCCACTCACTGCCACCGCCACGCGTGCGAGCTATCCCGTCGCTTTGCTGAACAAATCTGCCCGCGGATCTCTCCGGCTCAATCGTCTCAAGTTCCTTCATCAAATTGCGCACGCGCTCATCCGTCGGTTTCGGCACGATCACCTGGATCTCCACATACTCATCGCCGCGCACCCCGTCCCGCGCGCTCGGAACGCCCTTTTCGCGCAGCCGCAGCGTGGTCCCGCTGTTGGTTGCCGGCGGAATGCGCATCAGCGAACGTCCATCAATCGTCGGTACTTCGATCTTCGCGCCCAGAGTCGCTTCGCTTACTTTGACCGGCACCTTTACGTACAGATCGTTCCCGCGCCGTTCGAAAAATGGATGTGGCTTGACCTCCACGCGCAAATACAGATCGCCCGCCGGCGCCCCCATGGTTCCGGCGTTGCCCTTGCCCGGAACGCGCACGCGCGATCCACTGGCCACGCCCGCCGGAATGCGCACGTCAATCGTTTCGGTCCGCCGTATACGCCCTTCGCCGCCGCACGTCTTGCACATGGTGCGCAATTTCCCGGTCCCGCCGCAGCGCGTGCACGGCACGTTAAACTTCATCTTGCCGGCAGCCTGCTGGATCGTGCCGGTTCCGCCGCACGCGGTACACGTCTGCGGCGAACCGACCGCGCCGGTGCCGTGGCAGGTTTCGCAAGTCTCCATGCGCGTGATCTGAAGTTTCTTCACCGCGCCGCGAACCGCATCCCAGAAATCGATTTCGATCTGATATTCCAGATCGCCGCCCGGTTCCTGCTCCACTTCCATTTCCGCGCCGCGCCCGCCACGAAAGAACTGGCTGAACAAATCGCGAAAGCTGGAACCGCCGGTGCCTCCAGTACCCGGAGCACCCGCGCCAGAGTTGAAATCAAATCCGCCAAAATCGAAATTGACCCGCGCATCCTCGGGATCGTTCCCTGGAGGCGGAGCCCCGGGCTGATAGTTATCGCTATAGAAGCCGTGCTGGTCGTACATCTGCCGCTTCTTCGTGTCCGACAGCACGTCGTACGCTTCCTGCAATTGCTTAAACTTTTCTTCCGAGGATTTGTCGCCGGGATTCAGATCGGGATGATATTTCCTCGCAAGCTTGCGAAAAGCCGAACGAATCTCCTTGGCATTCGCCTTCCGCGAAACCCCCAGCAATTCGTAAAAATCCTGTTTAGTAGTAGTAGCCATCTCTGTAGCCGCCCCTCTTCGAGACGGGCGCGATGTTTAGATCAAACACAATGCCAAGTTCACGAGGCCGAAGCACGACTCCAAAACTCCCTTCCGTGTTCGAACCTCCAAAAGCGTCAAAGAGGCGCCATGTCGCTGTCGACTTTCAACTGTTGACTGTCGACTCGCCCCATAGCGCCTCCCTGTATCTCGCCGCACTTAGTTCGGCCGCTTATTTTCATCAACGTCGACATACTCGGCGTCGATCACGTCACCCTGCTTCTTGTCTGCGCCGCGGACTGCCGCCCGCCTGGCCCTCCGACCCGGCCCCGCCGGCACCTCGCGACCGCCGCTCCGGCGCCAGCCGCCCCAGCCTGCTGCCCCGTCTTGTAAAGCGTCTCCGCGATCTTATGCAGTGTGCGCTCCATATTCTCGGTAGCCGACCGCAACCGCGCCGTCCCGCCTTCATTCATCGCCTTCTTCGCGTCATCGACCGACTCTTCAGCCGCCTTGACGTCCGCCTCGGCGATCTTGTCGCGGTTTTCGCGCACCAACTTCTCCGCCTGATAAACCAAGCCGTCCAGCCGGTTGCGCGATTCGACCTCTTCCATCCGCCGGCGATCTTCCTCGGAGTGCGATTCCGCCTCCACTCGCATCTTCTCGGCCTCTTCCTTCGTCAAGCCGGTCGAAGACTGAATGGTGATCTTCTGCTCCTTGTTCGTCGCCTTGTCCTTGGCACTGACATTTAAAATGCCGTTTGCGTCGATATCGAACGTCACCTCGATCTGCGGCGTGCCACGCGGAGCAGGTGGAATTCCGTCCAGCTTGAACGTGCCCAGCGAGCGATTGTCCTTTGCGAACTTGCGCTCGCCCTGCATCACGTGAATTTCCACGCCGGACTGGTTGTCCGAAGCCGTCGAATACGTCTCAACCTTGCGGGTTGGGATTGTCGTGTTGCGCGGGATCTGTACGGTCATCACGCCGCCGAGCGTCTCAACGCCCAGCGAAAGCGGCGTCACGTCCAGCAGCAGGATGTCCTTCACTTCTCCGCCCAGCACCGCGCCCTGAATGGCCGCGCCGACCGCCACCACTTCGTCCGGGTTGACGCCCTTGTGAGGCTCTTTCCCGCCGAAGAAGTTGCGCACCAGTTGCTGCACCTTCGGGATACGCGTCGAGCCGCCAACCAGCACCACTTCCTGGATGTCGTTCGGCGACATCTTCGCGTCTTCCAGCGCTTGCTGCACCGGCTTCATCGAGCGGTCCAGCAGATCGCTCATCAGTTGCTCGAGCCGCATGCGCGTCAGCTTCACCTGCATGTGGATTGGCCCGCTCGCGCCCGCGGTGATGAACGGCAGGTTGATGTCCGTCTCCATCATCTGCGAAAGCTCGATCTTGGCCTTTTCCGCCGCTTCCTTCAGGCGTTGCAGCGCCATGCGGTCCTTGCTCAGGTCGATGTTGTTCTCTTTCTTGAACTCGTCGATCAACCAATCGACGATCCTCTGGTCAATGTCATCGCCGCCCAGGTGCGTGTCGCCGTTGGTCGACTTCACTTCCACAACGCCGGCGCCGACTTCCAGCACCGAAATGTCGAACGTGCCGCCGCCAAGGTCGTACACCGCGATCGTTTCGTCGCTCTTCTTGTCCAGCCCGTACGCCAAAGCCGCAGCCGTCGGCTCGTTGATGATGCGCACCACTTCGAGGCCGGCGATTTCGCCCGCCTGCTTGGTGGCTTGCCGCTGCGAGTCGTTGAAGTACGCCGGAACGGTGATGACCGCCTTGGTCACCTTCTCGCCCAGAAAATCTTCCGCGGCCGACTTCAGCTTGCCCAGAATCATCGCGGAAATTTCGGGAGGGCTGTACACCTTGCCGGAAATCTCGATGCGCGCGTCATCGTGGTTACCTTTCACCACGTGATACGGCACACGCTTCATTTCGTCGGCGACTTCATCGTACCGGCGCCCCATAAAACGCTTGATCGAATACACCGTATTCTCGGGATTCGTCACCGCTTGGCGCTTTGCGACTTGTCCAACCAATCGCTCGCCACCCTTGGTGATCGCCACCACCGATGGCGTCGTGCGCGCGCCCTCCTGGTTGGGGATCACCACCGGCTCGCCGCCCTGCAATACGGAAACAACCGAGTTGGTCGTTCCCAGGTCAATTCCAATAATCTTGCTCATACCTACCCATCCTCCTGACTCCAAATCTCAGCGGCCGCCGCCAAGTAGCCAGACGCTGCTTGCCTGAGCTTGCCGTTCCGGTCGAATAAACCGTGCGACCGAAGGTCAATATACAGGTTGAGTGTTCTTTTGTCAAGTTTTCTTATAGCAACTGTAACTATATATTAAATCAATCAATTGCAGCCAATTCCAACCGCCCAACCCCGCGCTTCCGTACTGATGCTCCCTGTCAGCTCCAACGTCTCCCGGACTGTGCACGCCGACCGCAGTGCTCCCTTTAAGCCTCTTTCTTCTCCGTCGCCAGAATCGCTGCAGTAACAACGTGGGAAAATATCCATTCCATAACCACCTTAGATTGATACTGTTAGAGAGACCTCGCCGCTCTGCAAGGTAACCGACCAAGAACCCCAACTTCGGCTCAGTGCGCTGAGTCGAAATCCTGTGATAATCTCGCCCAAGCCATCTCGGCCTAGCGGTCAAAACAGGCATCTAAATTCGTACCGATAGAGGGGGTTGCCGTGCATCGTCGAGCCAACATATCCAGAGCGAGACACCTTGTATCTTTGGGTGCAACTTTGCTCACTCTGCTCTTGCTGGCCAGCTTGAGTGCGCTAACCGCACTCCACGCCGCTCAGCCCCATTCGATGCCCCAGACGGCAGCCTCGATTCCAGATGTCGATCCTCACGAAGCTCTCGGCTCCAAGTCCGCGCCAGTCGTGGTCGAAGTCTTCAGCGATTTCCAGTGCCCAGCTTGCAAAACCTTGTTTACATCGACCAATCGCCAGTTAATGGACAACTACGTCAGCACCGGCAAGGTCTACCTGATCCACCGAGACTTTCCGCTACCCATGCACGCCCACTCCAAAGTCGCCGCGCAATATTCCCGAGCCGCCGCTCAAATCGGCAAACTCGAACCCGTCGAAGAAGTGCTGTTCCAGAACCAGGAAAAGTGGGAGCAAACCGGCGACGTCGATGGCACGGTAGCCAGCGTCCTCTCCCCTGCGGAGATGGCGAAGGTCCGTGCCCTGGTAAAAGGCGGCACGCTAGACGCGGCAATCGCGAAAGACCAAGCCCTGGGCCAGGGCTATCGCGTAAATCAAACTCCAACAACGATCTTCCACGCGAATGGCCAGACCTTCCCCTACGCAGGCGTAATGAACTGGGAAATCCTGAAACAATTCCTGGATCAACTCCTAAGCCAGAAATAGAACCTGTAGCGGCCGCTTTCCGAAGACGCCGCCTTAAGACTTCAGCAACCGGGTCCCTGCCCGCGGGAGCACAAAAAATGCGATGTGCGGCCGAAGCGAAATGATGCAATCCAGCCCACTCAATCTCGGCCGCGTCGTGATCTGGATCGGCCGCCTGGTCCTCGGCCCCATCTTCCTTTATGCCGGCTACTCGAAGGTCTTCCTTCCAAATACAAACCTGTGGCCTCTCTTCGTCCTAAAATTTTCCATCTCCGTGAACATCGCAAACTTCGCCCGCCAGGTGGACGCGTTCCAATTGCTGTCGCCGTCGGGCGTAGCTTTTGTAGCGCACACTCTACCGTTCACGGAAATCGCCCTCGGCCTGCTCATGCTGATCGGCTGGCGCCTGCGCATCTGGGCTTCTTTGCTCTCCGTAATCATGCTGGGATTTCTGGTCGTCGTCACCCGCGCCTATCTCTTGCACATGGACATCAACTGCGGCTGCTTCGCGACTCCTGAGCCGATCGGCCCGAAGAAGATTCTCGAAGACGCCGCGCTCTCGATCCTAGCCGTAGCTACGGCATACTTCGCCTGGGTCGAATCCCGCCAGCCACATCCGTGGACCGCATCCGAGCCGGCCCAAACGCAGACCCGGGCCTAGTAGCGCCACCGAACTCTCGCTTGTAGACTGAACTGGTGAAGACGCTCGACGAATATCTGGAGCTCGCCGCCGTAGCCCACGGCCACCTCTGCGCCGGGCAAGTCCTCGGCGTCCGCCTGGCCATGTTGGGCCTGCGCGAACTGGGCATCGACGACCCCATCGCCGAACGCAAACGCATCGTCACCTACGTCGAGATCGATCGCTGCATCACCGACGCGATCGCGCTCGTCTCCAACTGCCGCCTAGGCAAGCGCGCCCTGAAATTCCGCGACTGGGGCAAAGTCGCCGCCACCTTCGTCGATCTGCAAACCGGCCGAGCCATCCGCATTGCCGCCAAAGAATCCAGCAAGCAAGCCGCCCGCGAAATGTTCCCAGAAATGCCCAAAGACGCCGGCCAACAGAAAGCCTACGCGCAACTCTCCGACGAAATCCTATTCGACAAAAAATGGGTAAAGGTAGAAGTCCAACCCGAAGACCTGCCCGGCTTCAAAGGACCCAGGGTAGTCTGCGCTGAATGCGGCGAAGGCATAAATTTCAAGCGCGAAGTGTTGCAAGGCGGACGCACTCTGTGCCGCTCCTGCGCCGGCGAGCGGTATTACGCACACCTCTAAGTTGCCTGATTTCAATACGCAATCTTCACGCTGAATTGGATAGGCGCGTGCAACTCGAAAGCTGGGCTGTGGGGTCAGTTCCGGCGATGGAAACTTGAAAAAAGCAGTTCCGCCCGCAAGGCCGTTCATATGCGCTAAAATTGGATTTTCATGTTGAGTCTGCCTCCCATTACATTGCGGCTGCGCGGTTGGAAGTTGATCGACCGCGTGGCGCTGGCGTTTCTGCTGCTTTGCGCGATTGCGCTGGGCGCGGCGTGCGGGTTGCTCTTTGTCTATGCCAGCGACTTGCCGGAGATTCGCGCGCTGGAAACGTACCGGCCCACGGTGGTTACGGAAATTTACGCCGACGACGGGCAGCTGGTCGGCAGCTTCGCTCTGCAGCGCCGCATCCTGATGACCTACGAGCAGTGCCCCAAGGTGCTCTACAACGCAGTTACCGCGATCGAAGATCAGCACTACGAAGAGCATTGGGGCATCGATTTTCCGCGCATCGCGGGCGCCGCCTGGCGCAACGTGTTGCATCACCGCATCACCGGAGGCGCGAGCACCATCAGCATGCAGCTCGCTGGCAATCTTTTTCTCGATCGCAGCGACCGCAGCTTCCGCCGCAAGATGCAGGAGATGCTGCTGGCTCTGCAGATCGAGCGCCGCTACACCAAGCCCCAAATCTTTGCGATGTATGCGAACCAGGTGTACCTGGCCCACGGCAACTACGGTTTCGCAGCCGCGGCCGAATTTTATTTTGGCAAGCCAGTCACCGATTTGAAGCTGCAGGAAGCCGCGCTGCTGGCCGGCATGGTGAATGGCCCGAAATTTTCGCCGCTGACCAATCCAACCGGCGCACTGGCTCGCCGCAACCTGGTGCTTTACCGCATGGAAGAAGAAGGGAAGATCACAACGAGCGAGTTGGAGAATGCGAAGAAAACCCCGCTGGGATTGCACGTGCAATATCCGCGCAACGATCTGGCGCCGTACTTCTTTGAAGAGGTTCGCAAGTACCTCGAATCCACGTACGGAACGGAAGCCGTTCACGAACGCGGTCTTCGCGTATACACCACGCTCAATATCGCCATGCAGCGCGCCGCGAACCAGTCGATCCGCGACGGCCTGCACAGCTACGACCGCCGTCATGGCTGGCGCGGCGATCTCCCCAACATTGTGCGCGACAATCTCGGCAAACTGGACACTTACGAAGACGAAGACTGGCGCCACCCCATCGAGAAAGGCAGCTACGTCACCGGCCTGGTTCTTTCCGCCGACGAAAAAAACGCCACCATCAAGATCGGACCGTACCGCGCGATTCTCTCCCCATCCGATTTCGCCTGGACCGGGCGCAAAAAGCCCGCGGACCTGCTGAAAATCGGCGACCTGGCGCAGTTTCAGATTCTAGAGCTGCGAGAAAATACGGTGCGCGTCCAGCTTGAGCAGCAACCCGCTCCGCAGGGCGCGATGCTGGCCATCGACAATCCCACCGGGGAAATTAAAGCCATGGTCGGCGGTTACAGCTTTGAGGACTCCAAGTTCAATCGGGCGACGCAGGCGTACCGCCAAGTAGGCAGCTCGTTCAAGGTTTATGTCTACGCGGACGCGCTCGAAAAAGGCGCGACTCCCTTCGACACTATTCTGGACGCGCCGTTCACCGTGATCAGCGGCGGTCAGCCCTATTCGCCCCACAACTACGACGAAAAGTTCGAGGGCACCATCACGCTGCGCCGCGCCTTGGCCGGTTCGCGCAACGTTCCCGCCGTGAAGTTGGCGGAAAAGGTGGGTATCTCCTCGGTTGTGGACGTGACGCGCCGCTTCGGGATCACCACATCGCTCCCGCCGTATCTGCCGCTCGCTCTCGGCGCCGCCGACATGAAGCTGATCGAGCATGTCTCGGCGTTCACCGTCTTCCCGAATGATGGGATTCGCATCGACCCGCACATGATTCGCCGGGTAACCAGCTATGACGGCGCGCTGCTCGAAGAAGCGCATCCCGAGGTACACGACGTAGTGTCGCCGGAAGTCGCGCGCACCATGACCGCCATGCTCGAAGAAGTGATCCAGTTCGGCACCGGCATGCAGGCCAGAGCGCTGGGTCGCCCCGCCGCAGGCAAAACCGGCACGACCCAGGACTACACGGATGCCTGGTTCATCGGCTTCACGCCGCAACTCACATCCGGAGTGTGGGTCGGCTTCGACGACAAGCAGATCTCGCTCGGCAAAAAAGAAACCGGCGCCCGCGCCGCGCTACCCATCTGGCTGGAGTTCATGCAATCCGCGCTGAGCGGCGCACCCGAAGTCGAATTCGCAAACGTGGTCCCGCTCGAGCAAGAAGCCCACGACCACGCCATCCACGTGGACACGCCCGACACCGCCCCAACCGAAGACGAACCCACCGAGCGCAAAGCCAAGCCGCCCGCGCAGTCACCGTCGCCCCCAGCCAAAACGACCGCAGCAGCAAACGCCGCCGGCAATGCTCCGAACCCCTAGTTGAAGGAGTTAGTGGAACCGAATTTTCATGATGGTTATGCCGATGGCGCGTTGGTTGCAGAGGGAAGTGCAGACTTAAACGGATCCCAGCCGCCTGGGAGTAGGTTGGTTTCGTGGCCACTAGCCGGAACGAGCTTAAGTTTGCGATGCCGCGTAATCTCTCCGATGGCGCTGAGCGGAACGCCTTGGAAGGTGCGCGGTATTCGGTTGGTCTTGCTGGGGCGCACGGTGAAGAGGAGTTCATAGTCGTCGCCGCCGTTCAGTGCGAGATCGAGGGCGTCGACATTTTTGACGCCGAACCGCTGCGGCTTGCTCGCGGTGGGAATGCGCGAGGCTTCCAGTCGCGCGCCGACTCCGCTTGCTGCGCAAAGGCGCGTCAAGTCAGTTGATAGGCCGTCCGAGAGATCCATCATCGACGTGGCCATCCCATAATGGGACAACCATCGGCCGAGGGCGATTCTTGGTTCTGGATAGAGATGCCTTCTGAGCCTAGCGTCACCTTTCGCAATTCGGCGCAGGCTTCGGAGGCTCGCAGCCCGAGCTCGGCCTCGCCCAGGCGGCCGCTCACATAAATAATGTCGCCGGGCCGAGCGCCGGAACGCAGCAGTGCGCGGCCGGATCGAACTTCGCCGACCACCGTGACATTCATTAGAATTTCGTCGCGGCGTGTAGTGTCGCCGCCCGCTAATGGGCACTTGAACTTTCGTCGCGGCGCGGCGCAGGCCAGACAGGAATTCGTCTAACCACCGGCCGGCATGAGTTTCGGGGAGAGCGAGACTCAGAAGGAAGCATCGCGGCTCGCCACCCATCGCCGCAATGTCGCTGACCGCGCGCGCCAGACATTTCCATCCGACCGAATCGGCGGGATGTTTGTCGCGCAGAAAATGAGTCCCCTCCAGAAACCAGTCGCAAGTCAGAATGGTTTCGTATCCACGCCGTGGAGAAAACAGAGCCGCGTCGTCGCCGATTCCCAAGCGAACTGCCGAATTCAGGCGCGATGTAGCCGTTCCGATGGCGCGGATTCGGCGGACCAACTCATTCTCTGAGGTGTTTCGGGTATTCATGAACGCGTTTTGGGTAGTTTCCTGTAGTGACGATCGCCGCCCGTCTACGTCTAGTTTAACGTGAAATCTCATTTCACCTGTCCATTCGTACAGGAGGCAGGCTTTCAACACCTGACCCACTGACCAGGAAAATACAGGATTGACTCTAACACCTACAGAATTTAGTATGTGCCACGGTCTCGGGGCAGCGTTATACCGCCCGAGCTAAAGAATCAGGGTGCTGTACCGCGTAGCGGACCCAGGGCAAAAGGTTCGCGTCCAACATGAGTAGGGACTAAGCGTAGTGGGGACTGAGGGTCCCAACTGGAATGAAGGGTAAGACTTACACTTTTTTCATCGCGTCGACGCCGGGTAAGCTGCAAAAGCTGATCATTCCCGCGTACGTGCTGCACGCCATTGCGGTGCTCGCGTTGATCGGGAGCATCACGGTTGTGGCTGCGGCAGGGTCGTACTCGCGCATGCTGTGGAAAGTCGGCAACTACAACGCCCTCCGCCACGATCAGGAAACTTTAAAGAAACAATACCGGCAGCTTCAGAACACTGTCGACGATACCAACCAGCGCCTCGACTCGTTGCAATCCCTGGCCACCGAAGTGGCGATGACTTATGGTGTGCTGCGGTATCACCCGGCGGCTTTCGACCAGAGCGACGATCCCATGGACGCGCAGGACGCTTTCGACCGTTCCGTGGAGCAATACACGTTTTTGAAGAGCAATGCGGCGACGATTGCCATCTCCAGCGGCGGCCTGCGCCTGATGCCGGTAATGAGTTTCGCGGACTCGACTTACACGCCTTCGATCTGGCCGGTGATGGGTCATATCACCGACGGCTTTGGCGAACGGCTTGACCCGTTCAGCGGTGAAGGCGCGTTCCACACGGGTGTCGACGTGGCTTCGGATTACGGCGCGCCGGTTCACGCTACGGCCGACGGAGTGATTACCATCGTCGAGAATCACGCGGGTTACGGCAGGCTGGTGGTGGTTGATCACGGATTTGGCATTACCACCTGGTATGCGCACCTTTCGTCGTTCTCCGCGATCCCTGGGACGCGGATCAAGCGCGGCGCGGTCGTCGGATACACCGGGATCAGCGGGCGCTCGACCGGGCCGCACGTTCACTATGAAGTGCGCGTGAATAATGCGCCGGTGAATCCTTGGCGGTATATGAAGGCCACGCCAGCTGGCGATTAGTTTTCCACGCGTCGTTCTTTCCTGCCACTTCCTTAGTCTGATTTCTGTCTTCTGTTCGGCCAGCTTTGAGTAGTTTTCCTTCCTTTGTGGTTTGAGCCGCATTCGCGTCTGAAGGCCCACCTGATGACGGGCGACTACATCTATTTCTTCCGAGTTGGCGGTTGGATCACGTCGGGTACGGCGTTGCGGGCGGCTGCGAGGAATTTCTGGGTCACATCGAAGACTACGCGGACGGCTTTTGTATCGCCTCGATCAATGCGGGAGACGTCGGCGCCCTTGAGGATTTCGAGGTAGGCCTCGCGTGCTTGCGGATCGAGTTGTTGGCGGACTTGCGGCCCGTTAAGTCCGGCTTGCGCCAGGATTAACGCGCCGCTCAGGAAATCAGAGAGTTGACGTGCTACAGCGTCGGTGGGAGCCTCACCTTCGACTACAACGCGAAGGCGGTCGCCTTCCGGCTTTCCCGCCAGGGTGACCCATTGGAGTTGTTCGAGCAAGGCGGAGAGTTGCGGCGACTGCAAACCTCCTGGAGCGTGCTGCGCCAGTGAGCTGACGTTCGCGGGGTCTTGGCGAATCACGGCAAAAATCGGCGAACCGGCCAGGCGATCGAACCGCGCGCGCCACTCTCTTTCATCCTCCCCCTTCATAGGTTGAGACAGGAGTGCGGGTAAGTCGGGATTGTCGGTCAGCGCGATTCTGTTCTGATGCGGGAATGCGAAAGAAATTTTGCGCGGGCTGCCGCTCACAGGCACGGTGAAAATCTCCCGGCCGGCGCGGCTTTCATGCGTTCCGAATTGCGATGTGTACGTGTTAATTTTTCTGCGATCGAAACGCCCGTCCGCGACGACGAGATACGTAGTATCTTGTCCGCGCCGGATGTACGCGATAGCGATGCGATCGAGATCGCGTTCGTAATCGAAACCGGTGTCGCGTAAAAACTGCGCGTATTCTGGATCGATCTGCTGAGGGGTGGGCGCCCAATCGCGAAGGCCCGCAATGAAGGGCGTTTGACGCAGGGCCGCGACATCGACATAGATCATCGAATGCGCATCCGACGGCATCATTGCCAGCGCACTTTCCCTCGCAGAACTTTCGCCGCCACTCAAGTGCAGCACCGCGTAAAGCGCGATTCCGCTGAAGAGAAGAACAACGGCGGTGGATAGAACCCAGAAACGTCGCGTCATCGAGTTTTCATCTTTCCGCAATCCCCGTGGAACGTGAATTGTTGCATTTCGAGCCCGCGTTGCGGCATCAAATCACGAGCAGGTTTGCGGAGAATTTTGGCAGAGTTGAAGACGGAGTGAAGTTATGCACAAGAATCTTCCAGCTCAATCGACTAAAGCTTTGCGGATCAGATAGATAGCAGTTGCCGGAGAGGCTACGTGAGGTTCGTTTTTCCACAGAGCTGGCCACGTGCGTGCTGGATTTTTGATGGCCACCGCTTGCAATTTGAGTACCCTATCTGCTATTCTTTGTCGGTTTGAGAGCGCTGGCGTAGCTCAGCTGGTAGAGCATCTGATTTGTAATCAGAGGGTCGGGGGTTCAATTCCCTCCGCCAGCTCCACCGGTCAGCTTGCGGGGGAATGAGGCGGAGCGAATCCTCAGAAGCAAAATCGACGGGCTGGTGTCTTTTGACACGAGTCCTTTTTGTGTTTTTGCTTGTGCCTGCTGCGTTTTCTGACAAATGTTTGCTGGACTTGCACTTGGCGTGAGGGACGAATTTTAGAGGACGGGTGGGTGAGTGGCTAAAACCAGCAGACTGTAAATCTGCCGCTCCTTGCGGGCTACGGAGGTTCGAATCCTCCCCCGTCCACCATGTACTCGCAGCACGTAGATGTTGGGCCTTGGGAAATTCGGGCCGGTAGAAACAAAGACGCAGGCCGACCGGGCTGGATCGGCAACAAGCAGTGAGTCGTCGAGAGCAGTTCGCAGCAACCGCAGGGCAATCGCATGAAGCGATGTTCGAGCGCGGTCTAAATCGCGGCAAAGGCGCCGCCAAGGAAAAGTGCGCCGCGAAGATGGAGTTGATGACTGCGCGGGAGTTAGCGGTTAAACGAATTTCTAGGGGGACACGGGTTGGGCCTGGGTAGCTCAGTTGGTAGAGCGCGTCCTTGGTAAGGACGAGGTCACCGGTTCAATCCCGGTCCCAGGCTCCAGAATCAGAAGTCAGAAATTGGAAATTGCAAGTTAGATGAAGCGGCTCGGCAAAAGGATCCGGGACTTTGTAGAGCGAGCCGGGCGGGGGTAACTCAACGGTAGAGTCTCACTCTTCCAAGGTGATGGTTGCGGGTTCAAATCCCGTCCCCCGCTCCACTTAACGTTGCCGATGAAGCGCGGCGGGTAGTTGTGACAAGAGTTCGGGTAGCAAAGAGCAAGAGCCGAAACAGATCTTACGCTGAGGGCAGGAGAACATGGCCAAGGAGAAATTCGAGCGCAACAAGCCGCACTGCAACATCGGGACGATTGGTCACATTGACCATGGCAAGACCACGTTGACGGCGGCGATTACCAAGGTGTTGTCGAAGCACAACCCCAAGGTGCAGTTCCGCGCGTTTGATTCCATCGACAACGCGCCGGAAGAGCGCGAGCGCGGAATCACGATTGCGGTTTCGCACGTGGAGTATGAGACGGCGAACCGGCACTACGCGCACATGGACTGCCCGGGTCATGCGGACTACATCAAGAACATGATCACCGGGGCGGCGCAGATGGATGGCGCGATCCTGGTGGTGGCGGCGACCGATGGACCGATGCCGCAGACGCGGGAACACATTTTGCTGGCTCGCCAAGTCGGTGTGCCGGCGATTGTGGTGTTCCTGAACAAGTGCGACATGGTGGAAGACGCGGAACTCCTCGAACTCGTGGAACTGGAAGTACGCGAGTTGCTGAAGAGCTACCAGTTTCCGGGCGACACGATTGCCATGGTGCGCGGTTCAGCGCTGCAGGCGTTGAATGGCGACGCGAAATGGGAAAAGGCCATCGACGACTTGATGGAAGCGGTAGACAAGAACGTGCCGCAACCGGTGCGCGACATCGATAAGCCGTTCGCGATGCCGATCGAAGATATTTTCTCGATCTCAGGACGCGGAACGGTGGTGACCGGCAGAGTCGAGCGCGGCAAGGTCAAGGTTGGCGAGGAAATCGAGATCGTGGGATTCCGGCCGACGCAGAAGAAGGTGGTGACCGGCGTGGAAATGTTCCGCAAGCTGCTGGACGAAGGCTTGGCGGGCGACAACGTGGGATTGCTGCTGCGCGGCACAGAAAAAGAAGACGTGGAGCGCGGGCAGGTGGTGTGCAAGCCGGGATCGATCACGCCGCACACCAAGTTCAAGGCCGAAGCGTACGTATTGACGAAGGAAGAAGGCGGGCGGCATACGCCGTTTTTCACCGGCTACCGGCCGCAGTTCTATTTCCGCACGACCGACGTGACCGGCGACGTGAAGCTGCCGACCGGCGTCGAGATGGTGATGCCGGGCGACAACGTGAGCTGCGAGGTGAGCTTGATCACGCCAGTGGCTCTGGAAAAGGGCTTGCGCTTCGCGATTCGCGAAGGCGGGCACACGGTTGGCGCGGGCGCGGTTACGGAAATCATCGAGTAAGCAGCTCAGCACACTGCTGGAGCTTGGGGAAGGGAATTAGGTCATGCGAGAAATCATCACGTTGCAGTGCGCGGATTGCAAGAACCGCAACTACACAACGACGAAGAACAAGAAGAAGCACTCCGAACGCGTGGAGACGCAGAAGTTTTGCAATACGTGCCGCAAACATACCGGCCACAAGGAAGTGAAGTAATTTCGGGACGGATTGTTGGAGGGACGGTTTTGGTTTTAGGGGAGTCGTCCAACGGCTAGGACTCCGGTCTCCAAAACCGGGTATGGGGGTTCGAGTCCCTCCTCCCCTGCCAGAGATTTGTTGGGACCGGCGGCGAGCCGGTGAAGTTGAAGCAAAGAGGAACGCATGGCCATGCAAGCGGTCAAAGTGAAGAACGAAGACCAAGGCGGAATCACCGCAGGGGCGAATAGGCTCGGCGGAAAAGTTTCCGGGACGTTCGAGGACGCTCGCGAGTTTTTGCATGACGTCCGGTTGGAGATGAAGCAGGTTACCTGGCCTAGCCGAGAAGATGTGATTTCCACGACGACGGTCGTGGTGGCTACGGTGGCTTTCTTCGGGGTCTTTCTGGCGGTGGTCGACTGGCTGGTGCAGCGCGGCGTTACGTATGTGTTCAAAGTTTTCGGCGTCTGAGAGGGATTAGAACTCGATGGGAATGCAGTGGTACATCATCCATACGTATTCGGGCTTTGAGAAGAAAGTAAAAGAAAGCCTGGAAAGCCGCGTGGAGGCGTTCAGCCTGCAAGACAAGATTGGCCGCGTACTGATTCCGATGGAAGACACTATCGAGATGCGCGGCGGCAAAAAGGTGATTTCCTCGCGAATGTCCTATCCAGGTTATGTGCTGGTGGAGATGGATCTCGACGAGAACACCTGGCACATCGTGCGGAATACGCCGCGGGTTACGGGCTTTGTGGGATCAGCAACGTCGCCGTCGCCGCTGTCCGAGGCGGAAGTGGACGCCATTATCAACCGCGTGCACACGCCGACGGACCGGCCGAAACCGAAAGTCGTATTCGAGCGCAACGAGCAGGTACGGATTGTGGATGGGCCGTTCGCGAATTTTAACGGGACCGTCGAAGAAATTGACGGAGATCACAGCCGGTTGAAAGTTTCGGTGACGATCTTCGGACGATCAACACCGGTGGAATTGGATTTCGCGAGCGTTGAAAAGCTCGGATAGTAACAAGAATTTCTAGCTCTGTGAAGGGATTTGAGGCAGGGACATGGCAAAGAAGATTCAAACGACGATCAAGTTGCAACTTCCGGCAGGCAAAGCTACGCCT
>CAVSNL010000045.1:0-138130 GCA_963729285.1 uncultured Acidobacteriota bacterium | reverse complement strand
TGGAGAAATCATCGAGCATTCTTCGGAATTCGCTCATGGCTAGGCGTGCCGCTCATAGCTTCCGGCGAAGTCTTAGGTGTGCTTTCGGTTGGCTCGAGTGATGCTCGCAAGTTCACCGCGGAGCACTTTCGCCTCGCGAAGTCGCTTGCTATCCCTGCCGCAGTCGCCATCCGCAACGCACGGCTATACGAACGCGCTGAAATCTACGCCGCGGAGCTCCAGTGTCGCCTTCAGGAGATCGATGACTCAGGTGATATCGCCAGCACTCCGGAAGGGCGCAAAAGCAGCCGTTCATAGGCTCCTCCCGGTCGGGAGCGCGATGGACGAGCCGCGTTCCGTTTCCTATCCCGCGTAATTCCGCTCGTAGTGAACGCTGTAATCGCAAATTGTGCCGACGCTTCGGCATTGCTCCGATTGACTCCCCCGCACCGGGAACTGACTTCGGTGCGTCACCTATTTCCGCCTTCCTTTTCTTGGGCACCCGCTTCGGGCTAATTCCTGCGCCCTGCAGCTTCGCGGCTTCTGCTTTCCCGGTTCCGCCCCCTGAACCGTTGGGGTCCCTCCGAGAATGCAGCCGCTCGCTTTGGGAGCAGTAGCCCTCGCCTTTAGGTGCCCCAAGGAAATGGGGCGGAAAAAGGAAAACAAAATGTATTACCTTCATGTTAAGTGGAATAGCTTGGGCTGAGGGTTGCCCGCCGACGTTTCCGACATTAGAACATGGTTTGTATTACGCTGGCCACTCCCGTAGCGAAGACCTGCGACGCCTGAGGCGGCGCGCCTAGGTCGTAGCGGAGGGAGTGGCCAGGGACGGATTATTGGGCGAATCTCGTGCGAGCGGTTACCCTTCGAATGCCGCCGTCTGCAACATTTGCATTACTACCAGTTGCCCGTTATAAAGCGTACTCAATGGGCCGCGCTTAGACGATGGCGGAATCGGCGTACCTTTGCCACGTTGCCGCAGTCCCGCATATCGCACCAGTGCCGTCCTCGGTTTCGGCTCGTATCCAAGAAAATCCAGCCACAATCATCTCCGGCGCACTGGCGGAGGCGGGATAAGTCGTCCAGCGTCAGCAAGTCAGCCGCGGATTGTGCAACCGGCCAAAGCACTCTATCAAGTGCAGAGTCACGCGAGCTCCATTGCCAGTCAAACTTTGCCTTTTCAAACACCAACTGCTCCGCGCATCGAGCCAGGCGAAGCTCCTCGTTTAGAACGAGAAGGTCCGCTTCGTTAGGTTGTTCGTGCGAGAGCTTTGCGGTGCAGACGTGATATATCGCTTCGCGCAAACGAATCGCACGATGGAATACTGCCACTGCTTGCTTGGATGGCTGTTGCCCTCTTGTGCTCGCGCTTCAGCATCGGCGTTCGTCAAAGCTCCCGCATGGCGTCCCCAGGCCAAGAGGTCGAGATAATCATTCAATTTCTCTTCACGCAGTGACATTTTACGCGATGGTGAGAATCGTCGTGCTCCGACGGAGTTGACAAAGTCGAGGCAGAAGCCCTTCTCGCCAATCAGATTCACTGTGCCGGCAGGTCTGCCGTCCAGTCGAGAGCCCCGAGGCATGTAACCTCCAATACATTCTTGACAGGTTACACGAATTCGCATTACTGTGTAACCTCTCAATCTATTATGAGAGGTTACGAAAGAGGAAGCAAGTGGAGAGGACATTTATTCCCGTGAATCCGACGAACACCGCACAGGGGGCGGAAGGGAAACTCAGCGAACGCCTGTTTCGTCTCGAGCCCAGGATTCGCTACGTGGCGCTGAATCAAAAGGGTCCAAATCCAAGAAGTGCAGCAAAGTCCGCAGCATCCCAGCACCAATTCGCCAGAAAGTGATCGGATCGAGGAGTTGATTGTGAATCCTATCGTGCTGGAGATCGCGGCGCGCCGCGGCAACATTGATATGGGCGGCGTCCGCTACGTCGTCATCCGCTACGGAACCCAGTATCAATTGTTGTTTCCCTACCGGGACGGACATCTCTCCATCGGCGGCGAATCCAGAAGACGATCCCATCGAGATTGCGCGAAAGGTTGCAGCCGCTTTGGATTTGAAAGCCTGAATTTCATTCTCATGGTTGATGGGGGCCGAAAATGCAGGGATGGGGCATGCTGGAAAATCTGGTCAGAGATGCGAAGTATGGATTGCGGCAACTCCGTCGGAGCCCCGGGTTTGCTCTCGTCGCCCTGCTTACACTGGCTCTAGGTATTGGCGCAAATACCGCCATATTTACGCTCGTCCATGCTGTGATGATGAAGTCGTTGCCGGTTGCAAAACCGGAGCAACTCTATAGCCTGGGAAATACCAAACTATGCTGCGATACCACCGACATCGAACCCTTGCACGACAACTTCGCGCTCTATTCCTTTCCGCTGTACCAACACCTGCGCGATAACACCCCTGAATTTTCTCAACTCGCTGCGTTCCAATCCTGGTTAACTAACTTGAGTGTTCGCCGCAGCGGCGCCGCCGGTGTCGCAGAACCCTATTTCGGCGAATTTGTCTCTGGTAATTATTTTTCACTCTTTGAGGTCGGCGCATTTGCCGGACGAACCCTCACTACCGCCGACGATAAACCCAATGCACAACCCGTAGCCGTGGTGAGTTACCGCACCTGGTCACAGCGTCTCGGATCTGACCCGTCTGTGATCGGTGCCACCTTCACCATCAATGGCCAATCCATGACCATCGTCGGCATCATGCCGCCCGGGTTTTTTGGCGATACGCTCCGTAGCGATCCAGCCGATTTCTGGATTCCACTAGCCATGGAACCGAATCTTGATCGCGACGATCCCTTCCTGAACCAATCCAGTGAGTTCTGGCTGTACGCCGTCGGGCGAATACAGCCCGGCTCCAATCATGCGCAAGTGGAGGCTAGGGTAAAAACGGAAATCCAGCAGTGGCTAAGCGATCAGAAAGGCAACTCCGAGCGCACTCGTCAACTGATCGGAACCCTTCGCCTGTCGCTCACTCCGGCGGGCGGCGGAGTCACGCGTTTACGCACTACGTACGGTGATGGCCTTTACCTGGTCACCGTCATTTCAGCACTGGTTTTACTCATCGCTTGTGCGAATATCGCCAACCTTTTGCTTGTGCGCGCGACCGCCGGCCGATTGCAGACCGCGCTGCGTGTAGCCCTTGGGGCATCGCGCGGCAGACTGATCAGGCAGATGCTTACGGAAGGCATTCTGCTGGCCGTCCTCGGCGGCGTGGCAGGGGTCATCGTTTCATTCATCGGAATACGAGCAATCCTTCTGTTGGCTTTTCGCGGCGCGAAGTATGTTCCGATTGATCCCACCCCTTCGTTCTCCGTCCTCGGATTCGCCCTTGTGCTCTCGTTGATTACCGGGATCATCTTCAGTGTCGCGCCTGCTTTGATCGCTTCACGCGCACATCCGGGAGAGACACTGCGTGGCGCAGGACGTGCCACCGGCGGCAATTCCGCCCTTCCGCAAAAGCTACTCGTTGCGTTGCAGGCCACGCTGTCCCTTATGCTCCTCGTTGGCGCGGGTTTGATGACGCAGAGCCTTCGCAACCTGCAGAAACAGCAATTCGGTTTTGATTCTCGATCACGCGTGATAGTCCGCCTCAATCCTGCTGTCGCCGGCTATACCTTCGAACGTCTACCTGGCCTTTACCGCCGGCTCCAGGATCGCTTTAGCCGCATGCCTGGCGTGTTAAGCGCCAGCATGGCTCTGCGCAGCCCGATGGATGGCTGGAATTGGGGTGGAGATGTTGTGATCGCGGGCCGGCCGCCTTCGCCCAACTCCGCAGATGAGAATGTGCAATATGACTTTGTTGGCCCGTACTATTTTGAAACTATTGGCACGAGGCTCTTGAGCGGGCGCCCGGTCGAGGAGCGCGATACGCCAACCTCTAACCATGTTGCGGTGGTCAATGATGCCTTCGCCCGGAAATTTTTTACGCATACGGATCCTGTCGGTAAACATCTGGGGTTCAACGGCATTAGCCATGCGGGCGATTATGAAATCGTGGGCATCGTGGAAGATACAAAATATCTCGACCCTAAAATTCCTGCCGAGCCTATGGTATTTCTGCCTCTGTTACAGACCGTGAGCTATGAAGACCCTACGCAGAAAGCGTATCAAGTCTGGGGGAATTACATCGACGGCGTACAACTGCACGTCGCTGGTCGTCCTGAAAATTTTCAGACTCAGGTCCGTAACGCACTGGCGGAAATCGATCCCAATTTGACCCCCATCAAAATAACCAATCTGCAAGAACAGCTCGATTCCAGGCTCAACAGCCAGCACCTCATCGCCCAACTCACCTCTTTGTACGGAGTTTTAGCCCTCGTTCTGGCCTGCGTCGGACTATACGGTGTCGCCGCCTACACCGTCGCACGTCGAACTAACGAGATTGGCCTGCGAATGGCCATCGGCGCGAATAGCAGGCAAGTCCTCAGTATGGTTCTGCGGAGCGCCATGATCCCGATCGGACTTGGCCTCCTGATCGGGATACTAGCAGCCTTAGCAGGAGGACATCTTGTTGCGCGCCTGCTTTATGGAGTGAAGAGTCACGACCCTCTCATACTGTTCGTAGCTGTTCTGGTGCTCCTGCTCTCTACGATTCCCGCCGCGATTGTTCCTGCACGCCGTGCGGCTTCGATTGATCCCCTGAGAGCTTTGCGAACCGACTAAATTCAGTGCGGCGCCGTCCCGAACGAATTGCAAGTATTTCCATTCGCTAAGCCTCAGTGCAAGCCGAGAAAATTTAAGGTGCAAATGCGGAAATGAATGCGAAAAACAGTTGCTGAGCACTTCAAGGAGGGGAATCCATGCTTATTTGCGATCTCTGCGGCGAAGCAAAGGATTTGTCTGCAGAGGGAAATTGACGGCAAGGATATGATCTCACATTTCCATTTTGAAACTCTTCCGCTGAACCCTTGGATCATCGCTGTCATCAATATTCATGCGGGTGTGAAAGCGATGAAGACGCTTCTGGAGGTCGGTACCCAATGGGTGAGAAACAAAATCAGCCACTTCAGTTCTTGTTCAATGCTTCTTTGAAGGTCGATTTCCAGGGATCGCGAGTGACTTCCAATGGTGGCCTGATTCTGGTTCGCGAGTTGGATGAGCGACTGGGTCTGGAAAAGGTCATCGAGGAACACTTGAGCGACTCGCGACAAGGCATGAACAAGCAGTTTGCGCTGGCCGGTCTACTGCGGCAGTCGGTTTACAGCCGCTTGGCTGGTTATGAAGACCTCAACGACGCCGAACGACTGGCAGCCGACCCAACGTTCCGATTGATCAGTTCGCAGAGAATCTGGGATCGGTGCGCAGCGTTGACCTCGACCTTGCACTGGTTCGAGACGGAGCTGCTGACCAAGGAAATCGTGGCTCAAAGCGGAAATTGAAAATGAAGCAACGGTAACACGCTAACCCGGCGTCCAAGTTTCCGGGATTCGGCGCCCCGAGGCTCCGCGGCGCGCTTCTGCACACGGAGGCCCTCATGCTGCCATTCATCCTTTTCGCGGCGCTCGCAGCCACGCAACAAATCTCTATGGAGTGCGCCAATACCGCCGACGCCCAGACGCAGCCGGTGCGCGGCCCGGCTGGATCGAGTGCCATCCTGAAGGTTTCGACCTCGGATGACACCAGCAAGGACTCGCACCAATGTAGCGCGGGCTACCAGCTCCTGGTTACGGCCGCCGCAGGGGAAACCCCAACCACAGTGGATTTTCTCTCTTCGGATGGCGACTATGGCCGCAGCCTCTCCGTGCGCCTCGACGGATTTTCGCAGGACGGCGGGCGAATTTTCGGCGTCCTTGCCGAAGGCGACTCGACCCCCATGACCCTCCTTTTCGATTACCATGCTTCGGGCGGCCCGGCGCAGCTCGTGGATCTAGGCAAACAGTTCGCGCCCGTCATGCCTGCCGCCTGCATCCGCACTCTCGACGTCATCGGAACCACTTCGTCAGGCGCGTTCGTCCTGGAAACCGATTCCGCGAAGCCCTGCGCCTCTTCGTCGCGCTGGCTGCTCGATCCCTCCGCCGCCCGCCCACGCCCCTTGCCCCCGTCTGCCCAGTTTTCGCCGCTATACACGGCGGGTACCGTCACCCGCTAGAAAGACTGTCGTCTAAAGAGCAACAGCTAACAGCTTTCTAAGTTTCGTTGCGAGTCTCTGCAACTAACGCGGAGTCTTTAAGCTCAAAACCCCGTTATATTAATAAAAGTGGACGATATCGGTTCCGAAAGCTGGAACCTCAGTGGGCAGGGCAATGTGACTGCAGGACCGTTCGAATCGGCAGTGGCGAGGGCAGAGCGCACAACGCGATTGAATACATAGCTGATATTTGACGACCAACGCGCGGAAGCGGGCGGATGGTCGGCCACCCGGAAGTAATCGTCGCAAACGGTCCTCCATGCCATCATCGGCGACTTCCATGGGGCAGCGGTCACGCACTTCGAACCGCGCTGACCGAGCGCATTCGCCACAGCCATCCCGCGCTCACCGTCGGAGCACTCGAATCGAGCTCCCTCGTCGAACCCGGAGCGCTGGTGGCGACTGGTGACTTTTTGTGTTCCGCTCTAGTTCCTCCCATGGCTCGGCCAATACCGCACCGATCTAGGGGCCGAACTCACCATCGCCGGCAGGAGAACCACCCACCCTATTCCACATAATCAATTCAGTAACCCTAATCGGATTCGTCGGGGCCGATCCAGAGCAACGCCGAGCGCGGGGCAATGGTTCGAAATTCACGGTTCTGTCCGTCGCTACCCAGCGTTCTTGGAAGAACACGGAAGACGAATGGGTCTCGAAGACCGAGTGGCATCGCATCTCGATCTTCCGCCCTCGCCTTGCCGAATACGTCCTCACAACCATCAAGAAGGGTGCGCACATCCTCGTTGAAGGCAGCCTTGTCAGCTCAACCTACGATCAGTCGAACGGCAAAGGCAAGAAAGCCACGACCAAAAAAGTGGTCTCATGGA
The DNA here is from genome assembly GCA_963729285.1 of uncultured Acidobacteriota bacterium. Classification (GTDB taxonomy): domain Bacteria; phylum Acidobacteriota; class Terriglobia; order Acidiferrales; family UBA7541; genus Acidiferrum. The sequence goes on along the minus strand of CAVSNL010000045.1, from coordinate 131,178 downwards.
CCATCCGCGCCGATGTCATCCGCAAGCTGGATCGGTCGGAGATTGAACCGGAAACGGCTAGCGCGCAGTCCGGCGAAACATCGGCTTCCGACGCGCCGCAGTTCTGAAAACGGTCTCGCTAAAGGGCTCCGGCTTTGCCCGGAGCCCTTTCTTTGCGGACAGTGGGCGGGCTTGTTGTCGCTCACCAGTCGCGTCATATGAATTGTCGGTTGTCCACGATCGTGGACAACTTTCGAAACTCCACACGAACGCAGGCTCTCGTGCCAACTATTGCGGCCGCCGTCATCCCTGTCCCCCGAACGGCAGTTCGTACCTCGGTAGGGTTGTCCCCCTCCCGTGACCTTCGTCATCTCTAGCGCTTGCGACGGAGACGGTCATGAGCGAAAGGCCTAGTTGTCCCTGTCTTCTTTGCCGGATCGAAGAGAAGCTTCTCAAAGAGCTCGATTCGCCTATATCCCGAGAGAACTACGAGGTCTTGCACTCGGTTTCGCCACCTCTTGCGGGTTTCCCGCAATCAGAACTCCTTCTTGCGCATCTTCGCGCCAGGCGCGGCGATGCCTCTTCCGATCAAATTCTTTTAGAACTGATGAAATGGTGCGATGTATTTCAGGACGGATTAGTGCCAAACCTCTTCCTCCTGGCTTTTCTTCCCATGCTGCACGCCACCGTGCGTCAAGTCACACGCCGCTACCTATCTCTGACGTGGGACGATGCGGCGCAGCAAGCCATTCTGGTCTTTCTGGAATTCCTGCACTCGACCCAGTTCCGCCGGCGGATTTCACATTTGGCTTTCGCGCTCGCACGTAGAGTCAAACGCAGGACACATGCGTGGGCTCGACAAGAACTCGCCTTCACGGATGCTCCCGCTTTGTCGATCTTGCACGCGAGCTTCGATGAAAATCCTTTCGAACGTCTTGTCCTGCTTCGCCATCTGCTCGACGGTGCCAGCGCTCGAGCAATCATCGATACGGCCGATGTGCAATTGCTTGTTCAGATCAAGCTCGACGGAGAGCCCGGCGAAGTCTTCTATGAAGAACTGGGTCTCACTCCAAATGCCTTCCGGCAACGTGTGAAACGCCTCTTGGCGAAGCTACGGCGCATGGCGGCTACAAAACCGGGCAGTCCAAACCCGCGGGGGAATTCCAAGGGAACTTCCTGACCGTAGTTGTTCATAAAAGTGTCGCTCGATCACGCAAATATATTTTTCGCCCTCGGCGACACATTTTCGGTTTCCGAAGCTGAATAGATAAATAGGGAGCGATCTCGCATCGATACTCGGCAGCTGCCGGAGCGGCGGTTCCTACCGGGATGGCCTAGGTATCTTCGAACGCTTCGAAATCCGGGGGCCAGTCGGAGAGTTTCGCTCCAAATCTCGACTCGTGAGGCACTTGTGTCGGCAAAATTCTCGCGGTTTCGTCTAGGTATCTTCGTGCGAGCCCTCTTTGCGTTTTTCATGACTCTGTTTCTAGTGTCCGCCGCCTTTGCACAGGCGAATTCTCCCTGGGAGAACGCGGCTAACGTTCTGCAACAGGCCTTCACCACTACCATCGCTCGCGGGCTGTCGCTAGTGGCCATCGTGGTGTCGGGATTGACTTTTGCCTTTGGCGAAGGCGGCTCGAAGCGCGTTCTCGCCGGAGTGCTGTTCGGCGTGGGCATGGCCATTGCGGCCGTCAATTTCCTCGCCTGGCTTTTCCCGTGAGCGCGGGCCATCTGGAGAAGGATTTGTGACCAACCCTAGAAGAATCCATCTCGTCCTTCGCTCGGTGTCCCGGCCGCTCACGATTCTAGGAGCGGAGCGGAAGCTGTTTTTCTTCGCCATGTGCGTTGGGGCCGGCACTTTCAATCTGCTCGGCAGTTTGCGCGGCGGACTGCTCATGTTTCTGCTGCTCTACGGACTGGCGCACTGGGCCACCCGGACCGATCCGCAGATTCTGCGGCTACTGCTGGCGTCGGCGAGACTCCGTACCCAATACGACCCGGCGAAGTTTGCGCCGGTCACGGTTCGCCGGAGGCCCAATGCTTAACCTGAAACGAATCGTCAAGAACTATGAGGAAGCCGGCGCCCTGAATGCCCAGGTGAATCTGTATGGCTTCCTCGACGAGCAGGTCTTTCTCACCAAGTCCGGAGACATGGGAGTGATCCTCGAAGTTCGCGGCGTGGACTACGAATGCCTGGACGGAGTCTTCGTCGATGCATTGACCAAGCGTCTGGAGTCGGCGCTCCGGCTGTTCGATGAGAACTATCGGATCTACCAGTATCTATTCAAGCGCAACGACCCGAAGATTCCACACAAGTTGTACGGAACTCCCGTCGTGGACGCCGCGATTGCCAATCGCATGGCCTACCTTCAGGGCAAATCCAGTCGGCTGTTTTCTCTCTCGATCTACTATGTCGTCCTTTTCGAGGCCTCACGCCCCGTCGGCAACGGCATTCTGGCGGGCCGGACGAATCCGGAAATGATGTTGGAGGAGGTTCGCGCATGGTTTTCAACCGAAGCACGCATCGTGCTGCTCGATCGGGAATTGATCAAAGCGCGTTCTACGTTGTTGCAAAAGGTGGGCGGCTTTCTGCTGCAGGTCGCTGATTTTCTTCCCATCCGGGTTCTGGACAAACAAGACGCGTTTCGTGTCCTTACGCAACTTCTCAACTTTGCTCCCCACAAAATTGAGTGTGCGCGGCTCAAGCACGACACGTTTCTTGACTATTTTGTCGGCGCATCCCACGTGGAATGTCACCGTACGCATCTCCGCGTAGACGATTATTTCGTGAAAGTTCTCACACTGAAAGAACCCTCGGCGCAGAGCTTCCCCCTTATTTTCAAGCAACTCCTCGAGGTGCAAGCCAACTTCTATGTGGTGACGGAGTGGAAAAAGGAAGAGTCCGGAAAAACACGCCGCGCCATCCAAGCCAAGCGTCGCCATTTTCATAACACCAAGCGCTCGTTCTTTAGTCAGGTCAACCTGAACGATGTCCCCCAGCAGGATGTCTTGCTCGACGATTGGAAAGAGTCCCGCGTCCGTGAACTGGGCGAAGGCATCAAGGAGATCGAACTTCACGGCAACTACTTCGGGCAGTTTTCGCTCACGATCGTCATCTACGACCTGGACCCCGCCGTTGTGCAGCGCACCGCCGCCGAGTTCTACAAAGTATTCAGCATCCATGACGCCGAGCTGTACGACGAGCGCTACAACCTGCTGAACGCCTTCCTCGCCGCGGTTCCCGGCAACCATGCCTGGAACCTGCGATCCCTGTACTTGCTCAACACCAACTACGCCGATTACTCGTTTCTGTTCACGCTCTCGTGTGGGGAAACACACAACGCTCATCTCCGGCAGGAGTATTTGGCGGTCCTCGAAACCTGCCACAACACGCCTTATTTTCTGAACCTCCATTACCAGGACGTCGCGCACACCATGATTCTTGGCCGCACCGGCGCCGGGAAGTCTTTTTTGCTGAACTTCCTGATCACGAATCTCCAGAAGTATGACCCGCACACCTTCATTTTCGATCTCGGCGGTAGCTTTGAAAGCCTCACGCATCTCTTCGCCGGATCGTACGTCTCGGCCGGGCTCGAATCCGAGGGCTTTTCCATCAATCCGTTCTCCCTCCCGCCGACCAAGGAGAATCTCGATTTCTTGGCTTTGTTCGTGAAAGTCCTGCTACAAGGCAAGGGCACGTTCGAACTCGATCCTGTCGCCGATCGCGAAATCTACGAGCAGATTGAGAACTTGTATGCCGTGGATCCGGAGCTCCGAAGGCTGGGGGTCCTAGCGAACACCCTGCCCCAGATACTTTCCGCGCGTCTCGCCAAATGGGTCCGTGGAGGCCAGTTCGGGTTTTTATTCGACAACGCAGAAGACACCGTTTCCTTCTCTCGTTTCCAGTGTTTCGACTTCCAGAAGATGAGTCAGTACCCGGACCTTCTCGAACCTCTGCTCTTCTATATCCTCCATCGCGCCAATGCCGTGATCCAGGACCCTGTTCGTTCCACTTCGTTCAAAGCCTTCTTCATCGACGAGGCCTGGGTCTTCCTCAGGAATCCGGCCATCCAGCGCTACATCGTCCAGGCACTCAAGACCTGGCGCAAGCACAACGCCGCCATGGTCCTGTCCACACAATCGCTTGACGAGCTGAGGCGCTCCGAGCTGCTCGACGTTATTCTCGAAACCGCCGCCACCAAGATCTTTCTGGCCAACCCGGACATGGACCGCGAGTTATACCGCAAGCAGTTTCATTTGAACGAAACGGAAACCGCCTTGATCGCCGGGCTCATTCCCAAGCAACAATTCCTCATCAAGACACCGGAGCTGGCCAAGGTCGCCAATCTCACCGTAGATCCGAAGAGCTACTGGCTCTACACCAACGATCCCTACGACAACCGGAAACGCCGGGAAGCCTTCGAGACCTTCGGCTTCGCCAAGGGTCTGGAAGTGTTGGCGGGAGCCCAACGGTGATCTCGGCAAGCGCCTTTCCCTCCAACGGTGGCGGAGTTTCTTCGCAGTGTCCGTTCGTTGATTCTTTTTCGAGAAACATTCCCTAAGGAGCTACATATGCAAAGGCATATCGAGCCGACTTCCCGATGCACCATTCTCTGCGCTCTGGTACTTAGCGTTGGCGTTCTATCCATTGCCGGCAGCCCGCACCTTTTAGCGCGCGCGGCCGGTGACGGCGCGCGCGTCGTCAAGTATGCCAAGGAAGACGTTATTGCCGTGCGGGCCAAGCTCCGCTTTTCGACGCTCATCATCCTTCCCGAGAACGAAGACATCCTCGATTTCACCACCGGGGATAAAGAATTCTGGATCATCAATGGCGCCCACAACCTGTGTTACGTGCATCCGGCCAAGGCCGGTATTCGCAGCAATCTCAATCTCATCACGGCCAGCGGCCATGTCTATTCCTTCGGGCTCACCGAAATCAGCAATCAGTCCGGTGTCGAACCCGACCTCAAACTCTTTGTCGAACCGAAGGAAGACTCCGGCGGCCCATCCGCTCTGCAAGGGTACGTGCGTGCCACCGACGCGGAAGCCTACAAGAAAGAGTTGGAAACGCTTCGCGCCCAGACCGGTGAGCAGATTCGGGCGGCGCATGCGCAAGTCGCCGAAGAAGAGAATCGATTCCGTACCGAATACGCGAGAAAACTTCAGTTTGACTACACGGTCGACTCCCGCGGCTCGCGCGAGCCTTTTCTGGTTTCGCTCATCTACCACGACGACGCATTCACCTTCATTCGCTGCGCGGCGCGGGAAAAACCTGCGCTTTATGAAGTCAAAGACGGAAAGCCCAATCTGATTCCATTTCAGTTGGAGAACGGGGTGTACATCGTTCCCAAGATTCTCGATAGCGGCTATCTCGCCATCGGCAGCAAGAAGCTCGCGTTTGTGCGGCGCATGGACGGCAGGTAGGCGCAAACGCCATGAACGAACCGATCCAAGACAAGTCTCCTAAGCCCGCCGGCCTACTGCCGAAGAACGTACAGTCCTGGCTCATCCTCGGGCTCGCCGTATTGATGGTGCTGATCATGTGGCTCACCGGTGGTAACCGGTCTACGACCCTTTCCAAGGGCACTGCCTCGTTCGGCCAATCCGCCGTTCCCGTTGAAGTGAACGAGGCCAAGATCACCGACCTGCAAAGCCGCATCCAGCAGCTACAGCGCGAACAGACCGTCGCGCAAAGTGCCCTCGCTCAAACCCGCTCCGTCGCCAACCCCGCGGTGAATTCTGCCACGAGTGGCTCCACTGCATCCGCGGGAACCGGGGAGCGCGCCGAGGATGTGATTCAAGCGGAGCGCAAGAAGCGCGAATACCTGTCGCTGTTCGCCTCCAACGTCGCGATGACCTACCGCAAGAATCCGGTCGGGCCGGAGCCAACCCCTACGGGACCGGAATCGAGGTCCTCACTAGCGGCTCCGCCCTCGTTCGAGACCCCTCAAATCATGGATCTTCTCAAACAGATGCAGCCGGCTCCTTCGCCTATGCCCCTCTCTTCCGTTCCAACCACGCCGCTCACCACATCCTCTGGAACCCCGGATCCCAATCGTGACGCCAAGCAGGTTGCCCACTCCGACGCACCCGCTGCCTCAGCGAAGACGTTTGTATTGTTTGAAGGCACCGTTCTCGAAGCCGTTCTCGTCAACCGTCTCGACGGAGCGATGGCGGGTCCCGTCGAATGCCTGGTGACCAACGATGTCTATTCTCATGACCGCCAGCGCGTGTTGATTCCCACGGGCAGCAAGGTCCTGGGCGAGACACGCAGGGTGGAAGCATTCGGTCAGGCGCGACTAGCCGTGGCCTTTCACCGCCTGGTCATGCCGGACGGATATTCCGTCAGCCTCGACCAGTTCAAGGGGCTCAATCAGATCGGCGATGCAGGGTTACGCGATCAGGTAAACAACCACTACGCCCGCATTTTTGGCGCATCCCTCGCCCTGGGTGTCATCGGCGCTGCCGGCGAGGCGGGAACGGGAGGCATACTTACTCAGTCCGGTACCGATCGCCTTCGCGAAGGATTCGGACAGAGCCTCGCGCAGTCCTCCCAGCAGATACTCGACCGCTTCCTCAACCTGCTTCCCACGATCACGATTCGTGAAGGTCATCGCGTCAAGATCTATCTGTCCGGGGATTTGGCTCTTCCTGACTATTCCAATCACAACCTGCCTTCCGATCTCTGAAGGCACGAAAGGAACCTCGTTATGAAACGCACGTTTCTCATCGCCGCCGTCCTCGCGACCCTTTGGGTAGGAACGGCCTCGGCGCAGTTCCCAGGCCTGGTGGTGTACGACCCCACCAACTACGCGAACGCGCTGCTTCGCTATTTTGAGCTGCAGCAACAGCTGCTTCAGCTCACCAACAGCCTCGCTCTGGCACTGCAAATGGCGAAAAACCTCCAGAATATGCCGGCGCGGTACCAGGCTTTATTTTCCATCTGGCGGAACGGCATCGCCCAAGACACGTACGGAAACACGGGCGGTTGGGTAAACGGCATCAACTCGGGCCAAGTGCCCATTGTTAACGCCGGATACCAGCGGGCCACCACGCAACTCCTGCCCTACGACGCGGGGACTCTCGCGGTCATGACCCCGGATGAACTGGCACGGGTCGAGTCGCAGTACGCCTCGGTCGAGCTCTCCGATGGCGCGAATGTAACGGCCATGGCCACGCTCGGAGCCATACGCAACAACGCCGCGAATATCGAGACACAGATCGCCAACCTCGCAGACGACTCGCTATCCGAGGACCCCGATCTCAACACCGAGGTCTCGGTTCTGAACAAGATCAACAACGCCGATGTTCTCAACCTGCGAACGGTACAGGACACGAACAAACTCCTAGCTTCGCTGCTGGAATTGCAAACCGTAGCCGCCAAGCAGCAGCGCGAGGCCACCGCTAATGGCATCAACGCGGATATCGCCCGCCGCGCAACCCTCGCCGGCAATCTCGCGCAGGTCACCGCCACGATCACCGATTCCCTCCAGAACTTCCGAATGCCGTAGTCGCCTCGGAAAATTCCCAGGCCGAAGGAGCCTGAGTTCTCATGATCACAGACTATCTCCAGTTTATTTTCCAAGCCATCGGCAATCTGCTGACCGAGAACCTCGGATTCTTCGACACCATGGGGCAAAACCTGTTCCGCACCTTTGCGACCATTCTGGTGGTCTGGTACGGCGTCAAGTCTGCGCTCGCCGCCGCGGGCGGCAAGCATCCGTTCCAGTTCGACAATTTCGCCAGTCTTCTCCTCACCATCAGCTTCGGCTTCGCCATGGTTAATTACTACAGCGCTCCCATTCCCGGCATCGGCACAAGCTTTCACAACCTGGTCACCAACGAATCTCGGTTTCTCGCCACCAAGATCAATCAGGCAGAGCTCCAAACCGTCATCGAACACGTGAACGACTTCGAGGCGCGCATGGACGCGCCCGGTGTCACCGATCTGCTCGGAACCCTGTTTTATGTCGTGGTGATCATTCTGCTCGCGGCGGCCCAGGCGGTGGCGATCGTGGTCATCGCCTACGGCTTTATCGCCACCGCCGTGTGCGTGCTGCTCGGCCCGGTCTTCATTCCGTTTTTCATCGTGCCCAAGCTCGAATGGCTTTTCTGGGGATGGCTCCGCTGCTTCGTGCAATACGCCTTCTATCAAGTCATCGCCGCGGCGGTCGTTTTCATCATCGGTAACCTGATCCTCGGGATCCTCGGGCTGCAACCGGTCGGGGCCATCTCGACCGTACAGCTCATCGAAGAGTTCCCGGTTCTGTTCATCACGTTCCTCGCTTCGATCTACGCCCTGCTGAAGGTGCCCGCCCTCACCAATCACATCTTCAGCGGTACGGCGGGCGGCTCCTCGGCTGCACTGCTGGGAAGCCTTGTGCCATGAAGGACGCCCGCAGCTTTCAGGACGCCAAGCGCCTGTACCTCGAACAGTATGGCGATCCCATGGTGACTAATACCTATCTGAAGATCGCGCTGGTTCTCGTGTCGCTGGTGGCCGTGGGTCTCGCGCTGGTCGACCTGCGCACCCTTCGCACGTTTCAGAATTTCCGGCCCCTGGTCATCCGCATCGATGACGTTGGCCGCGCCGAGGCCATCAACTACCACAATCTCGAATATCAACCGCAGGATGCCGAGGCGAAGTATTTCTTGTCGCAATTCTCGACGCTCTACTATCGGCGGAACCGTTACACCATTCAGAACGATTTCTCGAAGGCACTGTATTTCCTGGATGGCAAGCTGGCCGACGGCATTCTCGATGCGTACCGCAAGGACGATATCCTTCGCAAATTCCTCACGAATTCCGCAGCACCCGAGATCGATGTCGACGTCAAGAAAGTTGCGTTGGACGAGATGCAAAACCCACCGTACCGCGCGCGCGTCGATTTCTATTTGGTCTACTACTCGCCTTCCGATCACAGCGAACTCAAGCGGGACCTCTACACGGCGAACTTCGTTTTCGTGTTCAAGGCCCACGTCGCCAATGAACTGATTCCCATCAATCCCCTGGGGATGACCATCACCTACTTCCGCGAGGATCAGGCCTTCAAATGAAACATTCGCCGAAAGCGCGAACCAAAGTAGTCACGGGCAGCCGCCTGGCAACCTCGGCCAACCTCCGCGTGTCACTTTTTTCTTCCCCTCGCGGTCATCTTCTCCCTTCGCCGCGCAGCCCATCCCGGCGCCTTTCGCCCTCAGAACAAACGGCACGCGTCAGCAGAGCCTCGGTTGCTGCGGACTCCCGCCCGTTCTGTTCGGAGAAACGATATTGGAAAAACGGAATCGGACCTTTGTGAAAGTCGGCCAAAGATGATTGCCAATGCGCTCCTTCTCACCGTGGCTCTCCTGCTCGCTTATATGTTCTGGCTCATGGAGCAGTTGAAGTTCATGGCGCCCTACAGGGACATCCTCATTCATGTGTACGGCTCACTCGTTCTGATCTGCAGCGTCGTGTTGTTCCTCAATGTGTTTGGTGCCGTATTGCTGCTGCAGCGGAAGTTCTTCTTGAAGGATACCGGGCGAAAGCTCTCCCACCTCGACCAGCAGTTTCAGGTCGGGCAGATCGAGCTGCCCATTGCTCCGGAAAGCGACGAGAAGGAGTGACATGTCGCGCGACACCTTCTCCTTCGATCCGCACCGACCGGCCGAAGACCCCTTGGGACCCGAGCGTGAACCGTCGAGCGAGGCGCGCCGACGGGAAGGGCAGGGCGCTGAGGATGGACCGGAGATACCTTCTCCGGAGGTTCGCCAGCCTCCGTCTCTGATGCCCGAGCGAGAGGATTCCCCGCGCGCTTATCTGCTCCGTAACCGCACGTTCCTGCTTCGCGAATCCCAACTCCTCACCATGACCGAGCTTGGCAAGTTCCGCGTCGTGGCAGCCGCGGATCTGGCGCGCTTTGCCTATGCATCCGATAACGCTCGAATGGAGCGTGATGTGCGGCGCCTCAAGGACCAAGGCCTTGTCGCCGAGCGGACGCTCGCCATCTCCGGACGAAAGACCCTCCGGGTGCTGACGCTCACGAAAACAGGGAAGCGCCTCGTGCAAAACACGCGTCGTGTTTCGGAAGACCAACGGCTTTATCACGGAATCGTCAAGCCGCGGGAAGCCAAGCACGACGCCGAACTCTACCGCCTCTTTCAGAAGGAAGCGACCCGCATCGAAAGCGCCGGCGGCAAGCCTCTTCGCGTTCTACTCGACTACGAGCTGAAACGTAATCTGAATCGCGACCGCACGAAGTTGGGAGAAAAGAAGAACGATCCGCAGGAGATCGAACACCTTGCCGAGAGACATGGACTCGTTGTGGTGGACGGAAAAATTCCGCTACCGGATATGCGCATCGAGTATCAGACGGAGGATCTTGAACTTAAACGAGTAGATCTCGAATTGGCCACCCGACACTACCGCCCCCGGGGCGTCGCTGAGAAAGCCAAAGCCGGTTTTTCTCTGTACAGCCATCGCGAAGATGCTTCACGTCTCCGCCGCATTCTCGACGACCAAGAACTCACCGCCAGGATTCTCACTCTATGACCGTTTCCCCGGCTCATATCGAGACCCTTCAATCCTTCGGTTACACACCGCAGGAGGCCCACTTCCTCTATCTCGTGGCCACGCATTCTGGGTACTTCGTGGCCCGCCAGTTTCTGGCGTTCACCGGTGCGCATTGGGGCAAGCGCACGACGTTGTTCTGGACCAAACTCCAGGCCAGCAAACACGCTCGGACCGAATGCTTCCCCAAGCACGGCGTCGTCTATCACGTTTTTGCCCGGAAGCTCTACCGGCATCTCGGACGCGAGAATCTCCGCAACCGGCGCGAGCACGAAGTGGAGTACGTCCAGCGACGCCTCGCCATGCTCGATTTCGTCCTCAGCCATCTCGACTTGGAGTACCTCGAAACCGAGCCGGACAAATGCGCCTATTTTGAGCAGACCCTCGGCATTCCATCCCACCATTTTCCATCGAAGACCTACCACGGACAGCCGGAGTCCCAACCTACGGTCCGCTACTTCGTCGATCGCTTTCCCATGTACGTCGATCATGCAGCATCCCCGCCTGTGGTCACCTTCTCCTACATCCAGCCCGCCGAAGCCAACTCGACCGACTTCGTTCGACATCTCCAAGCGTACCTACCTCTCTTCCGGGAGCTGTCGGAACTCCGTTTTCTCTACCTCGCACGCTCCGATTCGCACTTCGACAAGACCCGGGAAATCTTCGATTCCCTCGTGACCATTCCGCTAGGTTCCAACCCGGCTGACGACCTGCTCCGGTATTTCGCTATCCGCAAGGACTGGGACCACCGCCAGTACAGTTCGCTTACCGAAACCGATCTCATCTTTCGCAACCTGTCCAAGCAACGATTTAGTGCGCCGCGCTTCGAACACCTCTATCGCGGGTGGAAAACGGGGCGAATATCCCAGACTCAGGTTCGTGAGGAGTTCCAAAGCAACGGCACGCGTCACACCGTTCGGTTCGAGCCACAACTTTTGATGGGCGTTGGGCTGGCTCGCGGTGAAGCGGAGGAACAACGGTGAAGAACGTAACAAATACACTCTGCACCTTCCTCTGCACCAGCTTCTGCACTTTGGGGCCGAAGCATTTCTCCGGAACTAAGCAAGATCGGCGAAAAACCCAAGAGAAAACCCGCCGCGGAAAAAACACCAAATCGGGCGGCACGAGTAACCGTGCCGAGTGTTTTTTCCGCGGCGCAGCAAGGAGTTCGGAAACATCCCAGAAAGGACAACAGCCATGCCATTGATCAAGAAAGCGCCAGCCATCGTGACCCTGGAGGTGAAAGTCGAGGAGCCCGTAAAGCAGCTTCTCGAAGACTACGCGCGGTTCATCGAGAGTAGTCCGGACCACGTGGTCAACTCCGTCATCAAGAGGAATCTTTGGCGCGACCAGGACTATCGCAAGTGGAGAGAGCAACACCGCGCGCAGTCGCAGGACTCACCGAAGAGCGCGTCCTCTCCACGGGGGTAGAGAGATGTTTCGCCGAATCCTCGACTCACGAAGCTTCGTCGCGGCGCTGCTGGCGATGGCCACGGGACTCGTGTTGTTTTATCGAGTTCCGTTTCCCGAAAACCAGGTCTTCTTGAGGGTCATCGCCCTGCGCGCGCCGCATGCCCTTCAGAGCTTCGAGTACCTCTATTGGACGTGCCTGTTTTCGACGCCGTACATGGCGTACGCCGGCGCTTTCTCGATCGTTTATACCTTCACTCTGAAGCTCGGACGAAGAATTGCTCCTGGCCGCCTGCCCGCCTACCCAGACCCTCGCAAGCGCGAGCGACTTTTTGTCGTGCTCGGCGAGGTGCACAATCCTCGAAAGCCCGGTCCGTCGAAATCACCCTGGTGGCTCACCGTACCGGAGCGCGGACTGTTTACCGGCATCGCGGTCTTCGGCGCTGTGGGCAGTGGCAAGACTTCGTCGTGCCTCTACCCATTTGCCGAACAAATTCTTTCCTACAAAGCCCTTAATAAGGATGAGCGAATCGGCGGCCTCGTGCTGGAGGTCAAAGGCGACTTCTGCAAGCGGGTAAAGGAATCTTGGAGCGCCATGGCCGCGGCGAAGACTACATCGAAATCTCCCTCGATTCGGAATACCGCTACAATCCGCTACACAACGATCTCGACGCGTACGCCCTAGCCTTCAGCATCGCGTCCCTTCTCAACAATCTGTTTGGGCGCGGCAAAGAACCCTTCTGGCAGCAGGCCTACACCAACCTCGTGAAGTTCATCATCCTTCTATATAAGGTTGCCTATGGCTACGTGACCCTCTTCGATGTCTACCACTGCGCCATCTCTCCGCCGTTCCTCGAACAGCGCATTTACGAAGCAGAAGAGATCATCCTGGGCCGGCACTCGATCGCGCTCACACCAAAGACATATGGCGATCGCACCGAAGAAGTGGCCGGCCTCGGCTTTGTACACGACGCCAAAGAAGACTGCTACCTCGCGCCGGCCACTCCCGAACTTCGCCAGACCCTTCGGAAACGGGGCATCCCGTATGAGTCCCGGTCACTCCTCGACCCTTCGCAAGCCGATCCGGAAAAGCTCGACCAATTGCAGGCCGTGAAGCGTTGGTTCGAAGAAGATTGGAGGCGGATCGAACCCAAGCTGCGCACCTCGATTGTCGAGGGCATTTCGGTATTTCTTTCCTTGTTTGACGATAGCCCCAAGGTGAAAAAGGTTTTCTGCCCGAAGGCCGAGTGCTACGACCCGCAAAAGAACGTAGGCAATCAGTATGGAAAGCCGTTGCCATCCTTCTCCTGGTTGATCGAGCAAGGCAAAATCTGTGCGCTGAGCTTCCCGATTGGAATGAACCCTGGTCTCGCCAAAGCGCTGGGGGTCATGATGAAGCTCGATTTCGAACGCGCCGTACTGAACCGTGTGCCGGAAATGGAAGCCCATCCCGAGCGCCATTTCCGGCAGGTGCTCTTTCTCTGCGACGAATACCAGCACTTCGCAACGGTCGGCGAAAGCGACCCGACAGGCGACGAGAAATTCTTCAGTCTCTCGCGCCAGCCCAAGTGCATCCCCATCGTTGCCACGCAGAGCATCAGCTCGCTCCGCTCGGCGTTGCCTGGCGACAGCTGGCGCACGCTACTGCAGACGTTCCGCACGAAGATTTTCTTGTCGCTCTCCGATGACTTCTCGGCAAAGACGGCGAGCGAACTGTGCGGACGTGAAGACCGGCTCAAGGTCAGCTACAACCTTTCCGAAAGCGGACATGATGCCCGCGTGAGCCTTCTGACCGGCAAGGCGCTCTCGCACCGTGCCAACATCACCGCGTCCAAGAGCTACAACACTCAGACCGATTTCCGCTTCGATATGAAAACGTTCACGGAACTGCGCAACGCGCAATCGGTCACCATCGCCTACGACGGCCTCAACCCCATGCCACCGATGTTTTGCTACTTGAAGCCTTACTACAACGATCCGAACAAATCGTACTTCGAGCAGCTCGAGGAGGGAGCCCTGTGATGAACGGATTCGAAGTGATTCTTCCCTTTCTGAAACCCATCGAGCACCTCATTCTCGACGAGTCCATCAGCGAAGTCATGGTCAATGGGCCGGACCGCATCTTCATCGAGAAATCCGGCTATCTCGAACAAGTGAAAGATGTCTCGCTCAGCGAGAGGTCGTTGCTCGTGGCGGTCAAAAATATTGCCCGGCGATTGGGCGATGACGTGTCGGAGACGAAGCCCATTCTCGACTCGCGACTACCAGATGGGAGCCGGGTCGCTGCGGTGATTCCCCCGTGCAGTCTGAGCGGTGTCACGCTCACCATTCGCAAGTTCAACTCGCGGCATTTCGGTCTGGAAGATCTGATTCGAGTGGGCACTCTCGACCGACCGCTGGCCAATCGTCTTGAAGACTACGTCCTGAAACGCAAGAATATTTTGATCTCGGGCGGCACCGGGACAGGAAAGTCCACTCTCGCGGGCCTTCTCGCTAGATTCATTCCCGAGGACGAACGCATCGTGTTGATTGAGGATACGGCAGAACTCCAACTGCCCCAGGCCAACCTCGTTCGCTTTGAGGCCCGTCGCGAGCAAAACGGACTTCCGGCCATCGCCATCCGCGATCTCTTGAAGGCGTCCCTCAGACACCGGCCGGATCGATTGATTCTAGGAGAAATTCGGGGAGGAGAGGCTTTCGATCTGCTTCAACTCTTGAACACCGGGCATGCAGGCACGCTCTCGACAGTTCATGCCAGCTCCGCGAAACAAGGACTGGCAAGGTTCACCAGCTGCGTTTTGCAAAGCGGCGTGGAATTACCATACCGCGCGATCAAAACCAATATCGGCGATTCCCTCAACGTCGTGGTGCACATCGAACGCAGGCCGGGCCGGCGATTCATCTCCGAGGTTCTGGAAATCCACCACTACGATCCCGATGCGGATCTCTTCAATTACGGCGTGATGTATGCCAGGGCTGAGGCGCCATGAGCGGACAACCCCGTTTTAAAGCTCATTCGCTCTCGGCCTCGCAGTATGTTCTCGCATTGCATGAACCCATGGACTGTGTGGCTGTCCTGCTGCGCAATCGTGCACGCGGCCAGACTCTGCAGCGGATCGCGTCGGCCGAGGCGATCGCCAGCCCCGCCTTTCAACGCTGGCTCGGCGAACAGAACCGCGCGGGGTCTGACATCTTTGTCGGAATGAATCCTCTGAAGGATGGCGCGAGTAACCGGACGAAAGACAACTTGAAGGAAATCCGACATGTGTACGTGGACCTCGACGAAAATGCCAGAACGGCGTTGGCGAACCTCCGGGACTCGCCGGATGCCCCACCTCCAAACTTTGTTCTCGACACCTCACCCGGCAAACACCAGGTCGTCTGGAAGATTGAAGGAATAGACCTCGAGCAAGCAGAGTCGCTGCTCCATTCGTTGGCGAGCGAATTCGGTGGTGATCGAGCGGCTACCGATGCAACCCGTGTTCTACGGATGCCAGGATTCACCAATCGCAAATACACAAGCGGGGCCGAGTTTCTGGTTACCGCTCAACAGGAGTCAAACCGCGTTTATCACCTTAGAGATTTTACGGTTCGCGAGGACTCCCCCGATGCCCCGCGCCATGTCGAGGACGCATCGTCTGCACATCGTACTGTGCCGCGCGGACACAAGAGTCAATCGGAAGCTGACTGGGCCTACGCAAAGCGCGCCCTCGCCCGCGGTGACGAACCCGAAATGGTCGTCCAGAGGATCGCGGATTACCGCAGCGAAGACAAGTCCGACCCGATGTACTACGCACGCTTGACGGTAACGAAAGCACAAACAGCTTTGTCGAGGGAATCTCCAGTAGTCGATAGCACAGCTGCGAGTCAGGATGTTCGGACATCCGAGCGGTAGATGGGCACCGCCACACCATCCAGCGTTTAACGAATCGCTCCATGCACGAACAAATTATCCCGAGCGACCCCGGACAGATCTCGCTTCTCACCGTCAAGCAGGTTTCGGCGGCGTTCGGTGTTTCGCGCGATTGGGTGTACAAGCACTCCCATCGCGAGGAACCTGACCCATTGCCATCCGTTCGTTTCGGCCGGCTCGTTCGCTTCAAACATGGCGACGTATCCCGTTACATCGAAGCTCGTCAGAAAGGAGCGTCCGGTGCTAGTCTAACCGCGACCGACGGAATCGCTCGGGCCAAAGAGAGGAGGAAGCACCGAATGGCTCGAAAGCGATTTCAAAAAGGATACGTACGAGTGCGTAACACAAAGAAACATCCGTACTGGGAGGGCTTCTACTGGGAAGATCTTCGCTTGGAAGATGGGCGAATCGTGCGCAAACAGCGGGCGATAAACCTGGGCCGAGTCGAAGAGGTACCTTCGAAGAAGCTCGCCGAACGGAAGCTTGCCGACAAACTCGCCGAGGTCAACAGCCCTGACTGTCAGCCTCGGTCGGTATCGACGCTGGGAACCTTCGTGGACAGCCGCTACAGGAAGTTGATTCTACCGTTGCGGAAACGAACGACTCGCCACGGGTATGAAGTGATTCTCAACTATCACATTCTGCCCCAATTCAAAGACCGGCAGGTCGTTGACATCAGCCATGAAGACATCCAGGGATTCGTCAATCGCAAGCTCGCGAGCGGAGCGGCTTGGAATACCGTCAAGAACATCGTTTCGGTCTTCAGCGCCGTCTACGCGACCGCCGTGAAATACGGTTACGTTCGATCGAACCCCGTGCGGCTGGTTGAATTGCCCAGTGAACCGGTCCGGTTCCAACCGGCGTTGCCAACCGATGAGGAACTCCAGAAGCTCCAGAACGCACTGCAGGAGCCCTACCGAACGATGGTGTGGCTGTGCTGTGCGACCGGAGTCCGCGTCAGCGAACTCTTAGGGCTGCGCTGGAAGTCTATCGATTGGCAACACCAGTGCCTCTGGATCAGGGAGGCGGTGCATGACGGCGAAGTCGATTCGCCGAAGACGCACCGCAGCTGCCGTCCGATCCGGCTCGCCAAAGCCGAACTGGCAAGGCTCAGGAAGTTTCAACAAACCAGACCTCAGGCGACCGATGAGGATTGGGTCTTTCTGAACAGGCACAGGACGGGTCCATTTCGAGCCGACAATCTGCTCGAACATGTGATCCGGCCGGCGGCGAAGAAGATAGGCATCAAGCGCGTAACTTGGCACTTGCTGCGTCACTGGCATTCCACGGTGTTGCACGACGAGGGTGTTCCCATCAAAGTCGCGCAGGAACGATTGGGGCACTCACGCGCCGAAACAACTATGAAGCACTACGTGCATCTTTCGCAGCAGGCCGATACCGAAGCCGCACAAGCGGTGTCGCGTCGTCTGCGAGCGGTGTTGCGAAAGAGCAAAGCGGAGTCTAGTGGCAGGGGTTTTGTTAGCAGGTTTGTTAGCAGAAATGAGATTTCTGCCCCGGCTTGCTCGTAACTGCTTGAAAAGGTTGGAGGCGCGGGTGGGATTCGAACCCACGAATGGAGGTTTTGCAGACCTCTCCCTTGGGCCACTTGGGTACCGCGCCAAACAATCGAGTATAGCAAATCACCCACGGCTGGTTGCCGACGTTGTAGGGGAGGGGCTTGTTCACCCTGAGCTTCGAAGGTCCCCTCCCGGGCCACCCCGTCTTGGCAAAACCTGCAAACCGCAAGACGCCAAATCGCCGCAAACGAACCTCATCAAACGACTCAAAAGCCGCGTTTTCTAAAAACACGCCTCCACGAAGCGCCTTACTTCTTTTCGATCGGCGAAGCCACTCTCGCCTCGCGCAAAAATCGCGCCGCTTCTTCCGGTGGCGTCGGGTTGATGTAAAATCCTGTTCCCCACTCGAACCCCGCCACCTTCGTCAACTTCGGAATGATCTCCATGTGCCAGTGATAGTGATCGTTGATCTCTTCCCCGATCGGCGACGTATGAATCATGAAGTTGAACGCCGGTTTATCCAGCGCCGCGTCCAGTCGCATCAGCGCATCCTTCAACATTCTCGCCAGACTCGCGTAAATCGAGCTCTGATTATTCTCATACGCCGATCCGTGCGCCTTGGGCAGCAGCCACATTTCAAATGGAAACCGCGACGCATAAGGCGCCACGGTAATGAAATGCTCGTTCTCCCCAACCACCCGCTCTCCGGTATCCCGCTCCTGCCGGATGATGTCGCAAAAAATGCACCGTTCTTTTTCGTCGTAGTAGTGCCAGCAGTTATCCACTTCCTCCCGCACTCGCCGCGGCACGATGGGCAGCGCGATCAACTGCGAATGCGGATGCTCGATCGACGCTCCCGCTCCCTCGCCGTGGTTCTTGAAAATCAAAACGTAGCGGAATCGCTTATCGTTCTTCAGATCCAACATGCGGTCGCGGTAAGCCCACAAGACATCTTCGACCGCCCGCTCCGGCAGATTGGCCAGCGACGTATCATGTTCCGGCGTTTCCACGATCACCTCGTGCGCCCCAACGCCGTTCATCTTGTCGAACAATCCCTCACCTTCGCGGTCCAGCTCGCCTTCAATTCCCAACGCCGGAAAGCGATTCGGCACCACGCGAATGCTCCACCCGGACGTGTTGGCTCCGCCGCCATTCCGCCCGTACACCAAAATCTCCGGCGGCGTTTTCCCTTCGCTCCCGGGACAGAACGGGCAATTTTTCTGTCCAAGTGGCGCCACCGTCTCGCGCAGAAAATCCATGGGACGTCTTCCGCGTTCCGTCGAGATAATCACCCATCGACCGGTTATCGGATCTTTTCGTAGCTCCGGCACAGCCATCCTCCCAGAACGTGCTCGGGGACAAGAGTAAAGGTAAGAGCACTCTTACTTCGGATTGTACCGCGTCTGACAGCCCATCCGCGTATCCCACCCCTGCTTTTTAAAAGGTGAGTTCTTCCAGGAAGCAACCCCATCACAACATGAACGAAACGCATTCCCAACGAGCGCATTCCTAACAAGCACGATCACAAGTACTTGAGGGTGCCCCACCCTTGATTTGTAAGGGTGGGCTCTTCGTAAGCTTCAAAATCCCGTAAAGTGCTTGAGCTCTTCGCGGCTCTCTCCCAAGTTTTGAGAATGTGAGACCTTCTCGCACCCGATGTTTTCCAGCGCCACGCCCATCGCAACTCAAATCTGCGGACTAAACGCATCTTTGTGCAACCTCACCTCGGGAGGCATCCCCGGCCGGTTGTCGATCGCCAGCACATCGAACCGGCAAGGACAATCGCCCACGTGCCGCTCCCCAAGAAACCTCCGCGCCGTGCGAACCACCACTCGCTGCTTATCTGTCGTGACGCTCAATTCCGGCAGCGCAGTCATGACGTCGCTCACCGTCCGCGTGCGCACTTCCACAAACGCCAATGTCTTCCCGTCATATCCAATCAGATCAATCTCGCCCTTGGCCCCACGCGGAATGTAGTTCCGCGCAACGAACACATACCCCTTCCGCCGCAAATACCAATACGCATACGTCTCCCCGCGCACTCCGGTTCGCCCAGCCTCCAGTTTCCGCGCCGCCATGCGTTTCCCGGCATTCGTTGGCTTCGGCAGCTCAGGCTCCGTGGAAAAATCTTCCCGCTCGCCGCGCAAGCCTTTCCTCGCAGCCCAGCCGCACTGCTCCAAATATCAATGACGAGAAGATTGGCACGTGTCGTTCCTGCCAGAAATTGCCAGCTTCGCTGCGAAGAAGCCCGCGTCACATGCAGCCGTAGGGACCCGCCGGGCGCTACCCGATGTCCGAGTATAAACAAAAATCTCGTGGCCGCCACGTTCAACAGTAAGAAAGGCGCAGAGATACCTTTCATCTCGGGCAGCCACGGACTTCTCTTCTCTGAATTCCGCACGTCTTCTCCGCGAAACTCCGCGCCCTCAGCGTCTCTGCGTTGTCCTTTCTCCGCTCTTCTCTCCCTTTCAACTCCCAACCGGCCAATCATCGCCCTTTCTTTACTTCATTACTTCTTTACTTCATTCCGTCCTTACTTCGTTTCCTCTTCCCGGAAGCATTTTTCCAAGGTCTTCACCGCAAAGTCCGCCTGCTCCTCATCAATCACCAAGGGCGGGCAGAATCGCACGGTGGTATCTCCCGATCCGAGAATCAGCAGGCCCTTGTGATACGCCGCCTGAATAATCCGGTTGCGCATCTCCGGTGCCTTCTCTTTGGTCTTCTGGTCTTTGACCAGTTCGATGCCGATCATCAATCCGCGACCCCGCACCTCGCCCACATTCTTGAACTTCTCCGTCCAATCCGCGGTTCGCTTCATAATAAATTCCCCGACGCGTCTCGCGTTCTCCATGTACTTGCTTTCCAGCAAATGCAAGGTCGCCAGCGAAGCCGCGATGCACACCGGATTCCCGCCGAACGTCGAAGCATGCGCCCCCGGCTTCCAGTCCATCACGCTCTCACGCGCAATCACCGCGCTCAATGGCATTCCCGAAGCAATGCCCTTCGCCGTGCAGATAATGTCCGGCTCAATCCCTGGCGCATGGTCCACCGCCCACCACTTTCCGGTGCGGCCCATTCCCGACTGCACTTCGTCGGCTACCAGCATGATTCCGTACTTGCGGCAAATCTTCTGCAGACCCTGCAAAAACTCCGCTGGCGCTAGAATGTAGCCGCCCTCGCCTTGAATCGGCTCGATAAAAATCCCCGCTACTTCTTCCGGATCGACGCGTCGCCGGAACAATTCCATCTCCAGATAGTTCAAGCAATCGGCGGACGCATGCTCAGGATTCACGCCGTAGGTTGCACGATAGGTGTCCGGATACGGCATGTGAAACACGCCGGAAAGCAGCGCCCCAAATCCCTTGCGCTGCACCGAGCGGCTGGCCGTCAACGAAAGCGCGCCCATCGTGCGACCATGAAACGACCCGTTAAACGCAATCAGTTTGTCGCGCTTGGTGTGATACTTCACCAGCTTGATCGCCGCTTCAATCGCCTCCGCGCCGGAATTTCCGAAGTACACGCGCTTGGATTCCTTGCCTGGCGCAATCGAGCTGAGCTTTTCCGCGAGCTGCGGCATTCCCTCGTAGTAAAAATCCGTCCCCGACAAGTGAATCAACTCCGCCGCCTGCTTCTGAATCGCGGCCACAACTTCCGGATGGCAATGCCCGGTCGCGCAAACGGCAATGCCCGCGGCAAAATCCAAAAACACATTCCCGTCCACGTCTTCGACCATCGCGCCGTGGCCGCGCTTGGCCACCAGCGGATAATCGCGCGTGTACGACGGCGACACATATTTGGTATCGAGTTCCACGACGCGCTTCGCGTTGGGTCCTGGAAGCGGCATATTCAGCTTCGGGAATTTCGTGGCAATTTCCTTGGACAGCGGCAATTTCGTTTCGGTGGTTGCAATCATTTCTTCCTCCTCGGTGAAGAATGGCCGATGGTTAACTCATTGAAACGGAGGAACTTACGTGTGGCTAGCATCGCGCGGACCGTTACGCCAGCGAGCAGCCAGAGAGGGAAGGTTCGTTAGTCTACGCCGTAGAGGTTTGGGCGTACTTCGGCCGGGGAAGAGATGCCCGTGAACTGATTGAGATTGCTGAATTTAGAGTGCTTCATTTGCGTTTCCAGCGGACGCTTCCGTCCCGGCCATCTTCGAGAATTATACCACGGTCCGCGAGCTCTTTACGGATACGATCGGAAGCCGCAAAGTCCCGCCGGGTGCGCGCGTCCTGCCGCTCGGCGACCAATTTTTCCACCTCGGCGTCGGACAAAGCGCCGCTGGCATCCCCATAGCCAAGCGCCTGCAGCTTCTCGGCGTCGTTGTCGGCGATCACCGCGAAAACGCGATCGAACGACGCCAACAATTCCTGAGCCGCGGCGACATCGCCTTGACGAAATTCGCCTTTGTCCATCGCGATGTTCGCTTCGCGCACAAGGTCGTAGATCGCGGCGAGCGCTATGGCGGTGTTCAAATCATCGGACAAGCCCGCATCGAAATCCTGCGCGGCCTTGGCGATGCGCTCGGCCATGCCAGGCTGCTTGCCCTCTGGAAATTTTCCTTGCTTTAGGCGGTCGGAAAAATTTCGCAGACGCTCGACGGCGCTGGCGGCTTGCTGCAATCCATCGAAGGTGAAATTCAGCTGGCGGCGGTACGGCACACTCGCGAGCGCGAAGCGAAGCGCCGACGGCTTGTAGCCCTTGCCGAACAGATCGCGCAGCGTGAAGAAATTGCCGAGCGACTTCGACATCTTCTCGCCTTCCACCAGCAAATGCTCCGCGTGCATCCAGTAGTGCACGAACTGCTTGCCAGTGGCGCCTTCGCTCTGGGCAATTTCGTTTTCGTGATGCGGAAACGCCAAATCGATGCCGCCGGTGTGAATGTCGATCGTCTCGCCGAGAAGTTTCATGGCCATCGCGGAACATTCGATGTGCCAGCCCGGGCGTCCGGGACCGATGGGTGTCTCCCAAAAATGTTCGCCAGGCTTGGGCGCTTTCCACAGCGCGAAATCGCGCGCGCTCTCTTTTTCGTAGCGGTCGTTGTCCACGCGGGCCCCGGCTTGGATTCCGCTCACGTCGATCTTCGACAATTTCCCGTAGTCTGGAAATTTCGCGATCCGATAGTAGATCGATCCCTCGCCCGCATAGGTGTACGACTTCTCTTGAAGCCGCTGGATCAGCTTCACCATGTCGTCGATGTAGTCGGTGGCGCGAATCCAGTGCTCGGGCGCCTCGATACTCAGCGTTTTGCAATCGTCGAAAAATGCCTGCACGTATTTTTGCGTGTACTCGCGAATCCCCACACCGGCGGCCGCCGCCTTGGCAATAATGCGGTCGTCCACGTCGGTCAGATTCATGACGTGGTTGAGCTTGAACCCGCGCAGCTTCAGAAAACGCCGCAGGATGTCCTGAAACACAAATGTGCGGTAGTTGCCGATGTGCGCGTAGTCGTAGACCGTCGGGCCGCAGGTGTACATGCTGACTTCGCCGGGTTTCTGCGGGACAAACGGCTCGGTCTTGCCGCTCAGAGTGTTGTGCAGTCGAATTTCGTTCATGGGGCAGCCGGTCGTCGTCAAAGGCCGAAAACAAAACGATGATTCTATCTGAAGGCAGTGAGTCGTGGGTAGTGACCAGGGAATGGAGCGCAGGGTGGTTAACCGTTCCGACCCCTCCCCCCGCCTTTTTTCGTAAGTGCGGATTCTAAAGCAGTTTAAGTCCAACGATTTTGGAAGTGCGGATTGTAAAGGAGTTATGGGTGCGTTTTGCGGAAGTGCGGATTCTAAAGGGTTTAGAGTCTTAGCCTGCACCTCAGCTTTGCTCGTTGGTACCCAAGCTTTCCGGGGAATTCGCACAGATCTAAACGGAAGGCAACGAGGAAGGAGGGTTGAATGCTGTTGAAAATAGGCGATCGAGCAGACCTGCAGCAGAGGGGAGGAGCGGATCAGTGCACCGGAAGTGAGGGCGAGGACGGGCTGGAGGCCGACTCTCATAGGGAAGGGTACCATGAAAGTTATCCGATGTCAAATAATACTTTATAGGAAGTATTCGAACGATTGGCCTGGGTTGCCCTCAGCAGCTAGAGCCTTGTTTGATTCGGCTTCGGTTACGGCAAGGTTAAGCAGGCTGCGGAAAAATGCGACAAACGAGGAAAATGCTTCCTTCAGGGGCTGAAGCCCGTTGAGAGCACGCAGTTTACGTCGGCGCTAAAGCACCGACCTCCTGAAGAAAAAGACTCTTTCCGCAGCCTGGGAACCCGTGCCGCGACGAAAAGCGAAGTTGTCACGCAGACTCCGCTAGTCCTGTTCACCAATGGTTTGGGCGTAGGTTTTGCCGTACGGATAGAAGAGTTCCTTGCGGCCTTGCTGCCACGCTGCTTTGAGCTCGGGCGTGGTTATGTCCCAGTCCGGCCGGCATTTCTTCGTTACGACGCGTAAGTCCTGGCGGAGATCCTCCATCGTGGGGCGGCCGAAAAACCAGTAGCCGTTATAGACCTTGTAAATGACAAGACCCGGCTCGAGGACAATCACGTGGGGGATCATAGGATTGTGGGCAGGATCGGTGTATTCGGCGATGTCCAGATCTTTTTGCACCATGCGTCCCGCGTCGGAGAGGAAAGACCAGTGGGCGCCGACGCCGGTGCGATATTCATTTGTCTCGGTAATATTGTCGGTACTGATGGTGACGAGGCGGCAATAGCCAACCTCGATCTCACGATGGAGTTCAACAAGCAATTCAGCTTGCCGGCGGTCCTTGGGACAGAAACCTCCACGACTGAGGACGAGAACCATGGGATGTTGTCCTTGGAGTTCAGAGAGCTTCCGGCGTTTCGCGGTGTGGTCGGAAAGCTCATAGTCGGGGAAGATAGCCCCGGAAACGATGTCAGATCGCATGCGAACCTCCCACGATGGCCTGGTGATTGTTGTTTTACGTCGCCCGAAGAGCGAGTCCCGCCGGTGAATCACGAGAAGCTATCACAAAATGAAATCGGGAGTTGACCGGGCACGCACATCGGACTCTGGAATTTGAGAATAGAAGCCTAGACTCACTATTGTCCGGACCGCGATGATTTATTCATCGCGTCAAATGCTGCGAGCGCCTCTTCTGGCCGCGCGCGGACAACGAAATCTTCCGTAAGATTCACCCAGCGCACCTTCCCCGACGGGTCGATAAGGAATTCCGCAGGTCGCGAGATGTCTGCACCGTCGCGCCGGCCGTGCGGGTGCACCAGATCCCACCTGCGAATCACGTCCTCCTGTGCATCCGAAAGAATCGGAAACGTGTAGCCCTGCGACCGACGCAGGTTTTCGGAATCCTCGGGAGAATCCACACTGATGGCCATCACTCGAATTTTCCTTGCATCGAACTCCGGCAGCGCCTGCTCGAAACTCCGTAACTCGGAGTTGCAGAACGGTCACCAATATCCACGATAGAAAATCAAAACCACGCCGGCTGCCTTGGCCGCGCTCGTCGCGGTGCGGGTTGTACTCTCTGGAGTGAACGGAGAATTCAACGCACCCGTTAAACTCACTGGGTGGTTCTGCGAATCCGGCAGCGTGAAATCTGGCGCCATCTGGCCCACCTGCGGCGCGCCGTGCGAAGCGGGCAGCACATGCCGCGCGCCGATAAAAATGCCGTAGAGGAAAAATCCGCTGAGTGCCAACGCCAGCACCGCGAGGACACTGCCGAAAATTTTCCCGCGAAACAGGTCCGAGTGCCGGAACGCGCGCACAAGGCCCAAGGCGATCAACACCAACCCGAGCGCGATCATGGGCAGGTTCGCCCACGGAAAATCGCGAAGCGCCGGGAAGCGAACGAAAAACAGCGGATAGCTAATCACTCCCAGGAAAACCAGCGACGCGCCGGCCCACACTGCCCAGTTCCAGTTTCGTTTCATCGCTAACACCTCTCCCCGCTCCACTCCAAGTACGACTTCCGATTTGCCTGCCCAGAGAGCGCGGATTTGAAACTCGTGCCCCTGAGTCTAGCCGAGCATGCTATTTCGTGGGAAGTTTTTCGCGGGCGCGGTCGAGTGCCGCCACTCGTGGTTGAGTTCTCCGAGAGAGCGAGTGGAGACGTAGACGTTCTACGAAAACCCTTAATCCTCAATCCTGCAGACACAGAAGGCCTCTTCGAAGTGAACGGAGCAGTGCGCTCAAAAAATGTTTGACAGGGCCGACATTGTTAGAGATGTGTGGAGTCGAGGTGTGACGCGGTGGTTTAGGTTCAACCTATCCGTTACCGACTCTTTCGTCTGTCGGTGCCTCAATAGTCGAAACCATGCTTCCGTCTTCACACCCCGCTCATCGAACCGGACGGGCGGATTTCACGCATCCGGCTCTCGGAGAAAGGTTCACGATGTCGCCCACGGGAGATGGCGCGGCCGCTTGGTAAGGCAGACGAGACCCAGCACTTCGTGCAGGGATGCCTCCGGAAACCGGTTGGCCGCCGGCCATACCAATTTGTGCTTGGCGCATAACCACTGAAGCAGCCTCTTGCGAGCATGGCTTTCCACGGCTCGGTGGGCTTGGCTGACTGGTCCTAGACAGAAATAGTTGGCCCACCCAATCATCGTGCGGTTGAGCTTCGCTACCACCATCTCCTGGTCCAGTAGAGTTTGATCCCGTCCGGTCATTTCGCTAATCGCCTCGCAGATGCGGATCACCCGCTTCTTTGAGGGCACCGTACCCATGTACGAGCGCCCTGTCTTCGGCGAATAGCATCGACCAAACGGTAGAGTAGGCCCGAGGGATTTCACCTCGAGCCTCTCGCAGAACCGGACGTGAACCTCTCGGCGCATCCGGCTCCCATCAAGCAAACGTGCCGATCATACCGAGACTCCAATGTACGAAGAGCTCTACGCGCTCCGCAGCAAATCACCAATCAATACACCAAGGAGATAAACTCAAACGGCACGCAACTGCTATACGACGACATAACGGACCATGCCCGGAATGGGGTTGCCGCGAAAGATGCCGTGGATCATGCCCTGAAGAACGCAGCGATTGAGGCCGTTCAGCCCATCCAAAATCCGGGAAATTGAAGGCTGGGCTCACTCATAAGACAACGCTCAGATTTCCAGTTTCCGGTAAGCGCCATTGACACAAAATCCTTTCAGCCCAACTCGAACGATGTCAGTTTCGAATCGCTCAGACGGTCCGAACAGCCAACCGCAGTTGTTCATGAAACCATTGATGAGCAGGTTCATTGGTGAGTCGCGGATGCCATGCCATGAAATACGGAAAGGCCTTGATCTCACGAGGCGCTTCCACAACGCGTACACCTGCCATGGCCGCAGTGATCTTTGCCAATCTGCGCGGCACGGTGAGAATCAAGTCAGTCTGCGCGATGGCAAAGATCGCGGGCACAAAGAATGGCAGAGTAAGCGCGACACGCCGCTTTGCGCCAAGCTGCGACAGAGCGCGATCCACTAAAGCCTGTTGCCCCTCCCGTATCTCGACCAGGACGTGCTCAAATTCCAGATATTGTTTCAGCGTAAGACGACGAGCACGAACCCGCAGTGCCGAGCCAACGAGACAAACAAAATCTACGGTAAAGAGCACTTCGGACTCCAGGGAAGGAGGCGCTTCTTCCGCGCAAAGAAACGTATCGATTCTTCCCGCCGCGACATCCTCATACGTCTCAGCTCCAGACGCGGACACTTCCAGCTTTACGTGAGTCGCTGCCCTCCTCAGGCTCGCCAAGAGCGATGGCAGCACAATCATCGAGGCATGGTCGCTCATGGCCACGCGAAATACTTCCTGGCTTCGGGCTGGATCGAATTTTTCTCCTCGCACCATATCCTCAAGCCGGGGCATGAGCGACTCCAACTCTCGCAGCACACGTTCTCCCCGCACGGTGCGCTCATAGCCGCGGCCGTTACGAACGAGGAGAGGGTCTCCGAACATATCGCGTAACCGCTCCAGCGCCCTGCTCATCGCCGACTGACTCAAGAAACTTCGTTTTGCCGCACGGGTGACGTGGCACTCCTCCAAAAGCGCATGGAGGGGATGCATGAGGTTCAGATCCAGGTTACGTAAATGCACATCGCGCATGAGAGACATTCTAACAATGCATCATCCAGATAGCACGCCCGACTATCTAAGAAAAACGTAGGAAGGACGAAAAAGGAGAAACACATGATCCGTACTAACGTTTGGATGAAGCTACTCACAAGTGTTCTTTTGACGGCAGTCACCGCCTTCGCTCAGTCGTCAGATCGATTGCCGGTGACTGACGCGGAAAAGATCGCGGACGCACAGCGAGGCGGTCCCACATTCATCACCAAGAACGCGACTGTGCTCGATTGGCCCTCGGCGCCTGGAGGCGAATACCGGCTACTTCGCAAAGGATCGAACGAATGGACCTGTCTTCCGGCTATTCCTGGTTATCCGCACGATGAGCCAGGGTGCTTCGACCCGATATTCCTGCACTGGATGCAGGACAGCCTTGCCGGCCGAACGCCGCACATTGATCGCATCGGCATCTCGTACATGTATTTCGGCGCCTGGCAATCGAAAGATGGTTCCTCGGGCCATGAGTTCCACGTTGGCCCTCACCTGATGATTGTGAGTCCAAATCAGGACGAGTTTCAGGGGTTCAATCGTGATCCATCGAACGGAATGCCCTACGTGGCGCATTTGCCCCATCGCACCGAGCTATACCTGGTTATGCCAGTGCGGCAATGGGATGAATGACGGGCTAGCTACAGAGATCTCGCGGAATGAGAACTTTTCGTTCAGCGGAAGAACGACAGGAAATGAAAGAACAATCCATGCGAGCGATGAGAGCGAGGGGATTCAATGGTTTCGGGGATTTGACGCTGATTAATCTTCTCCTCTCAGCTCGCGAAAAACATCTAATCGTTTTGTTCAGCTAGCACGACTCGCTGACCCAGAAAGGAAAGCAACATGGGTAATATAAGCACGACCACGGATACACTCTTCGCACCATTGACCGTTGCAACCGCGCCGGAAGCTTCTAGCAGGATGCTGAAAAAGCCAGGAATTTTGTAACGAGGCGGCGCGCGGTGCGTCTGATTAGGCATGCGAGGAAACGATCAGCAGCAGGGGCATGTGTTTAGCTACCTTTCACCGGAGCAGCGGGTACGCAAAGATCATCCGCTGCGGCCGATCCGCACGATGGTAGATAAGGTCCTCAAGGAACTCTCGCCAGAGTTCGACAAGATGTATTCCAAAGTGGGCCGTCCGTCGATTCCGCCGGAGCAGTTGCTGCGGGCTCTGTTGCTGCAGATGCTGTACTCGGTGCGCAGCGAGCGGCTGCTGGTGGAGGAGATCGACTACAACATATTGTTTCGCTGGTTCGTGGGGCTGAACTTGGACGATGAGGTGTGGGATGCCACGGTGTTTACCAAGAACCGCGACCGTTTGCTAGAGGCCGAAGTGGCCAAGGAGTTTCTGTCGCTGGTGGTGGAGCAAGCCCGAGGGCAGGGCTGGGCCTCGGACGAGCACTTCACGGTAGATGGAAGTTTGCTGGAAGCCTGGGCCGGCGTGAAGAGTTTTCAGCCTAAGAACAAGAAGAGTTCGTCTCCGCCGGATGATCCCGGAAATCCCACGGTGGATTATCGCGGCGAGAAGCGCTCGAACGAAACGCATGAGTCGAAAAGCGATCCCGAAGCGCAGATGGCGCGCAAAGGTCCAGGCAAGGAGGCCAAGTTGAGCTACAGCGGGAATCTGCTGGTGGAGAATCGCAACGGGTTGATTGTGGACAGCCGGGTGTGGGAAGCCACGGGCACGGCGGAGCGCTATGCGGCGCTGGAAATGCTGCAGGAACTTCCGGGAAGCAAGCGGGTGACGGTGGCTGGAGACAAGGGC
Source organism: uncultured Acidobacteriota bacterium (assembly GCA_963729285.1). GTDB lineage: Bacteria > Acidobacteriota > Terriglobia > Acidiferrales > UBA7541 > Acidiferrum. Next base: position 101,979 of record CAVSNL010000045.1, on the reverse strand, counting down.
TTCGACACGGCGGATTTCGTGCGCGAGTGTCGGAACCTATGGGTGACGCCGCACGTGGCGCAAAACCTTGGGCGCAGAGGTGGCAGCGCCATCGATAGTCGTACGGCGCGGCACGCGGGCTATGCGATCAGTCAGAAGAAGAGGAAGCGCATCGAAGAATGTTTTGGCTGGCTGAAGACGATTGCGCTGTTGCGCAAAGTGCGGCATCGCGGGACGCTGAAGGTCGATTGGATCTTTACGTTCGCGTGCGCGGCTTACAATCTGGTGCGCATGCGGAACCTGATGCACAGCGTAGTTCCGACGTAGTTCGACCGGGCCGTAGTGTCTCTGAACGGAGCTGCAACGCTTCTTTGGGGCGCTCGGTAGCACGACAAATCACGCCTCAGATGCTCGAAAACTCCCGCATGACTCAAACCGACCAAGAAATTGCTGGCTCAGAACGATTTTTCCGCAGCCTGCTAGTACTACTGTGTCATAAACGACGAATGCAACAAAATGGACAGCAAACGAAGCTGTTTGAGCAGAAATCTGGCGAGTCTGATTCGGAGTGTAGCGATCGAGTGCGGATTATGCCGCTCGGCGCGAATGCGACGAGCCGCGGGGCCGGAAGTCGGGCGGAATTTTCTGGGTGCGTAGGTCCAGTTGACCGGCTCGCGCAGAGGGGGAAAAACGGCCTCTCTCCGCTACCAGGAAGCCGTATGCGGCGATGCACAGCGTGCCGTGATGATGAAATCCGCGCCAGCCGCGACCTTCGTAGTGGCCTAATCCCAGTTCTTGCTTCAGCTCTTCATAGTCACGCTCAATGATCCAACGATGCTTGGCTAGTCTCACCAAGTCCACGAGTTTGTGATCGGCCGGAAGGGTAGAAAGCCAGTACTTCGTTGGTTCGTTCTCTCCCGTGGGCCATTCGATCAACAGCCATTCTTCTGCAGGCAGTTCGCTTCGCCAATAATCTCGATGAGCAATTCGCACGCGCTGTGCGGCAAAACGTGAGCGCAGTCTCTGCTTGGTTCCTTCGCGCCAGGAAACATTTTCCCAAGAGCTTGCCGCCAAGGACTCCGCCAGTTGCTTCACGGAAATGGGCTGATGTTGTTTATCCCGGCGCAGCAGTTTCGGTGGGCGTCCCAGCCCCTTCCAACGCTTCGCGGACAAGGGAGCTTCTCCACATCTCCAAACGGTGGTGGTTCCCTGAACACCGACGACATACGCCAAATGCAATTCCGTGAGTCCTTCTCGAAACTGGCTATCATTGCCGTAGGCGGCATCGGCCAACACCGGCGCCGATGTAACTTCCTCTTCTATCGCTTGACGAATTTGCTGGAGTGCGATCGTCGGCTTGGTGGCAAACGAGATCTCTTTTGGAAGGCCCGCCTCCTTGCGCCGTTTACCATCCTTAGCCCAAGTCTCTGGCAAGTACAGACGCCAGGCGATCGGAAGACTGGCTTGTTCAGTCGCCACCGATAAACTCACCGCTACTCGGCAATTTTCTTGCTTGCCCACCTGTCCGCAGTATTGACGCACCACCCCTACCGAATGAGTTCCTTTCTTTACGAAGCCGGTATCATCCACAATCCAGGCCACTACAGATCCCTTTCTTTTCATCACTGGCAACACAAACTGGCGCACTCTCTCGAGTAAGGCTTCATCACTCCACGGTGCATTCGCTACGAAATGATGGAGCGACTGGTGCATGCGCTGCACATCATCCGGGGCCAACCGCGCCGCCATGGGCTCGATGCTTTTGCGTTCACCGGGAAGCAGTAGACCCGTGCAGTACGATTTCAGCGGCACGGCGCGATCCAGGTGCCCTGCGGCCTGCGCCAGGCTGTCGAGATAAGCCGCAAAGCGTTGTTGTTGCGCGCCTGGCGCCGAAGAAGAGGCGCTCATGCGCTCAGACTATCAGCCGTAAATGGAATCCAGCCCTATAAATATCAAGCCTTGTGCTATTTTGTGACACAGTAGTACTAGGCCGATGCTGGAAAAAGTTCAGAAATCACTCGGCTTCATCCCCAACCTGATGGCCATCTTTGCGAATAACCCGAAAGTCCTGGAAGGGTATCTCGCGTTGGGCGCCGTGTTCGAGAAGGGCTCCTTCACACCAAGAGAGAAGCAAATCATTCTGCTGGCTGCGAGTGTAGAGAACAATTGTAACTACTGCGCAGCTACACATTCACAAATAGCGAAGGCCCTTCTCCGTACCCCCGCTGAAGTCATCGCAGCAGTTCGGAACGATACGCCGGTTCCAGATGCCAAGCTCAACGCCCTCGTGAACTTGGTGAAGGAACTTGTGCGCGAACGCGGCTACGCGAAAGAGAAGACCATTCAGAAGTTCCTCGCTGCAGGTTACAAAAAGGAACAGGTGATGGAGCTTCTGCTGGGTATCGCGCTGAAGACGATCAGCAACTACCTCGACCACATTTCCCCAACGCCGCTAGACCCCGCCTTGGCAGGCGAAAGCAAGTGACTTATCCCATTCGCAGAGGAGCAAGCTATGAATTTGTTGATTAAATTTCTAGGTAAATTGGGTGTTCTCAAGAATGACTTTGACTATCATTTGCTTCGTGCCTCGATGGTAGTCATCTTCCTCTTTTTTGGATATCAGAAGTGGTTTCAATATGAAGCGCAGGGGTTGATTCCCTATATCAGCCACGGCCCCCTGATTTTTTGGATGTACCCAGTTTTCGGGGTTCGCGGTGCCACCTATTTCCTGGGCGTTTCGGAGTGGCTGTTTGGAGCGCTCTTGTTCGCGGGATTCTGGAACAAAAAGCTAGGAGTCCTTGGGGCTCTGGGGGCATGCGGCAGTTTCATCGCGACGTCCACTATCATTCCGTTCATGCCGGACGGTTGGGCGGCATCTGCCGGCGGGTTCCCTGCAATGACGGAGCACGTTGCCTTTCTCATGAAGGATCTGGTTCTTTTCGCCGCATCGTTTTACCTGTTGAAAGAGGACGTAGCCAGAGCCTCCGAACTCAGCGCGCTATCGGAGGGTAAGAAGATCTGGTCGCGAGACGAAGCACAAAGCGCATATTCCACGAGAACGTGAGTGACAGCCTCGCATGGCCACCGATGGGAGGAAGCTGGTTGACCTTGAACGGAAGTCTCCCGAGAGTGGCTATGTGAAAAGACTCGAGAGTGGTTATTGTGTTGCCTCCCGATGTGACCGAAGATGATCTGATCGGTACATCTGATCGATGCATAGGATGGAGATGGCGAGAATCAATCTCGGACGTCACGTGTATGGATTGGCCGCCGTCGCCTTTGGCATCACCACTTTCGTCTGGCATGACTTTAACAACTGGCAACAGATCCAGGCGCTTGGTAACGTTCCTCACCGCGAGATTCTTGCATACATTGCGGGTGCAATCGAGATCGTCGGGGGCGTGGCGATTCAATGGCGTAGAACGGCGCGAGCCGGCGCATTCGTACTAGGCTGCATCTATCTTATCTTTGCGTTGCTCTGGGTGCCGCGTATTGCGGCGGAACCGGGCGTCTTTGACCGCTGGGGCAACTTCTTCGAGCAATTTTCTCTGGTCTCGGGCGCACTGATCGTTTACGGGTCGTTGAGCCCGGGCGATTCGGAGCGACCGGCAACGACGGCTCGCATCGGATACATATTTTTCGGAGTCTGTGTTGTTTCATTCACGATCGAACAACTTCTTTATCTTTCTGGAACGGCAGCCTTCGTTCCAAAATGGATTCCTCCGGGGCAAATGTTCTGGGCGATAACGACGACGATTGCGTTTGCACTTGCGGCCCTCGCTCTACTTTCCGGACGTTTGGCGCTTCTAGCGTCTCGCTTGCTTACTGCGATGCTCATCGGCTTCGGGTTGCTGGTATGGCTGCCCGCACCATTCACTGATCCACATAAAATCATCAATTGGGCCGGCAACGCGCAGAATTTGGCGATAACCGGAGCGGCGTGGATTGTCGTCGATTTTCTCAGCCAAAAAGGCACAGCCGCACCGTGGCCGCGTCCGCCGCTGCAAAGGGACATACCTCCGACCGTTCACGCCTGACGGGTACGCTGGCAATGAGACTTCGCATGATGTCAGACGAGACTACGCTGAATAGGTTGACATAAGCTCCAAACGCAGTATCGTGCGTCCCACGCGACTCACCTGTTGCTTTCCCAAAGGAAGTGTGCCATCTTTCCTGTTGGAAACCCAAATGGCGGTGCTATGAAGCAGAAAACAGACGTCCTGCAGGGCACGCTGGCGTTGATGGTCCTCAAGACTCTCGATGTTCTGGGACCGCTCCACGGCTACGGAATCGCGCGACGCATCGAGCAGATCAGCGGAGACCTTCTTGCAGTGAATCAAGGGACGCTGTATCCGGTGCTGTTGAAGCTGGAGCAGGAAGGCGCGATCGCATCCGAATGGGGAGCCTCGGAGAATAATCGCAGGGCGCGCTTCTATCGACTGACACGCGATGGACGCAAGCAATTGCAGGTCGAAACCAAGGATTGGGAGCAGACGGCTGCGATCATCGGCCGGTTCTTCGATGCCAAAGCGGGGGATCTGTCATGAAAGCTCTGAGGCGGTTTCTGTCGCGTTTGGGCCACTTCATGACCAGGCGGCGAGACGACGAACGATTGAGACAAGAAATCGAAGAACACATCGCTCTGCAGACCGACGAAAATCTTCGCGCCGGCTTATCACCTGTGGAAGCTCGCCGCCAAGCCATGCTCAAGTTTGGCGGCGTGGAAGCGATGAAACAAGACTATCGAGCGGAGCGCGGCCTGCTCTTCATCGAGAATCTCCTGGGAGATTTGCGAAACGCCGGGCGATCGATTTCCCGCATGCCAGGGCTTGCGGCGGTGATCATCGTTTCGCTGGCCATCGGCATTGGCGTCAATACAACGATCTTTTCCTGGATTCAGATGATCCTGTTCCAACCGATGCCCGCCGTGACCGGTGCATCGAACTTTCTGCTGGTCGAGCCTCGCTCGGACACCGCCGGATATCCAGGCGCTTCCTGGCTGGAATACCGCGACCTGCAAACGCACGTGCCGGCATTGCGGGATATCGTGGCATCTCAGATGGTGCCTTTCAACGTGGGCCAGCCGGGCCAGACCGAGCGGACGCACGGGCAACTCGTTTCCGGCAATTTCTTTTCAGCGCTGGGACTGAAGCCTGCGGTCGGACGATTTATTCGGCCGGAAGAGGCGGAGCGGCCCGGAACTGAGCCTGTCATTGTCATTTCGTATGATTACTGGCAAACGCGATTTCGCGGCGCTCCAGAGGCCATCGGACAAAAACTGCGCGTTAACGATCGCGAGCTGATCGTCGTCGGGGTGGCGCCTAAGGATTTCCAGGGCACCATGCCTCCCTTGAAGTTCGAACTGTGGGTGCCGGCCACCATGACGCCTGCCTTGCTCGGCGGAACACGCGACCTCGAAGATCGCAGCTCCCGCGGTTTTTCGTTGATCGGAATGTTGCGGGCTACCGCGACACGCCAGGAAGCCCAGTCCGAGCTCAGCACCACGATGGCTCAGCTGGCGCGCGACTATCCTGAAGCCAGCGCCGGATTTGGTGGCGAGATTCTTTCCTTCTGGGAGGCGCCGCGCGGTCCGCAGCGCTTGCTGATCAGCGGGCTAGCCATCTTGCAAGGCGTTATGCTGCTCCTGCTTCTCGGCGGTCTGCGGGAACACCGCAAACCTCATGCTGGCTCGTGGAAGCACCCGCCAGCGCGAGATGGCCGTGCGCGTAGCCCTGGGCGCGGGACGCTGGCGCATTGTCAGCCTGGTGCTCTCGGAAAATATGCTGCTCGCTCTGCTGGGAGCAGGCCTCGGAGCAGCCTTCGCCGTTTGGGGCACCACGGCATTGCGCATCGCTCCCATGATTGGCGCATTTCCGATCCTGTTTCCGACCAAAGTGGATCAATTCACCCTCGCCTTCGCGATGATGCTCGGTGTTGCGTGCGGTTTGATTTTCAGTGCGCCGCCAGCCGTCCATCTGGCACAGCTGGATCCACAGGATGCGCTGCGCTCCGGCTCCAATACGCCGCAGCGCAGCCGTGGGCGCAAAGTTCTGATGGGCGTGGAAGTCGGACTCGCCATGGTCGTTCTGATCGCCGCGGCGCTCTTCTTGCAAAGTTTTCGCTCGGCACGCCAAACGGATCCGCGATTCCGGCCCGAGGGCGTTTTGTTGGCTGCCTACGACTTAAGCGGACGGAATCCCGACGACGCGTCGGAGCGCGAATTTGCCGCGCGCCTTCTGGAACGCCTGCGCTCCTTGCCGGACGTCGAGGCCGCCGCCATCGCCACGAATGTTCCGGTGGACTTGCATGGAATTCCGCGACGGCCGTTCACGGTGGAAGGCCGCGTGCGCACGGAGCCGGGGCAGGATCGAGCCATTTCCAACACGGTGACGCCGGGCTACTTCAACGTGATGGGCATCCCACTTCTCGAGGGAAACGACTTTGCCGACCTGAGAGATAAGGCGGCGCCCGCGCAAACCATCGTCAATGAGGAGTTTGTCCGCCGTTACCTCAATGGCGCGGATGCCATCGGCCGCCGCCTACAGACGCGCACGCGAAGCTTCGCGATCATCGGCGTGGCGCGCAATTCGGCCTACGACGCTCTCGGCGAGCCCCCGCAGCCGGCGATCTATTTCTCGTACCGGGATCGTCCAGCGGACCAAGGCGAGATTCACCTGCGGACGCGCAGCGGCAACGAATCCGCACTCACCTCGGAAGAGCGTGGCGTTCTGCGCGATCTCGATCCCATGCTCGCTCTTTACGACGTGCGGACATTCTCGCAGCACATCGAACGAAACCTCTATCTTCGCCGCATTCCCGCGCGGATGTTCGTCGTGCTCGGGCCACTCCTGCTAGGCCTCGCGGCCATCGGAATCTACGCCGTGGTTTCCTACGCCGTGGCCAGGCGAACCAGAGAGATTGGCGTGCGCCTGGCGTTCGGGGCAACCAGCGGCCGCGTCGTGCTGCAAATTATTCGCGAGAACTTGGCTGCCATCACCCGGGGCACCGCGATTGGATGGCTACTCGCGCTCGCGATTTCCTTTCACGTAATGACGAATGCCCCGGTCAACCTCCCGGTTTTCCTTGGTGTACCCGCGATTCTGTTGAGCATCGCGACGCTGGCCTGCTGGATTCCGGCGCGGAGAGCTAGCCGAATTGATCCGGTGGAGGCGCTCAGGCACGAGTAAAGCGGGGTGGTCGCGGCCGACCAGTCGTCCGAATTCACGGCGACCGGCGCCCACCTGCTCTTCGCGGCGTGGACTCCGGTCACCAAAGGCAGCAGGGCTCCTGCTCCACCAGCACGGCTCCGACGCGAGGGATCGCGTATGCCACCGCGCTAGTCGTTGAGGTTCAACGTCGCCTTTGCGTTGTCCAGCACTTTGACCCACCTGGGGTCGACCGAGGCGTCGGCGGCGTATTCGTCGTGCCAGTTCCACCACTTGTACGGCGGAGTCTGGGGGTAGCCTTCCGGCGAGTCCTCCCAGGCCTCCTGGCGCCCGAGCGCAGTCATGTCAAGGTAGCTCCAGGTGCTCCCCATCGCCTCGTCGCCGCGGTTGTTGATGAAGTAGGTGCGAAACACCTTGTCGCCGTCGCGGAAGAACGCGTTGGTGCCGTGCCACTCGTCACGCCGAAGTCGGTGTCGAAGCTGTCCGTGATGGTGTACCACGGCATCGTCCCATTCCATTCGTGCCTTCAGGCGCTGGATGTCCGCCTGCGGTGCGCGCGAGGCGTACGCGAGCGTGGTGTCGCGGGCGTTCAGATGGGCCAGGTGGGCGACCTGGTCGGCACCGAGAGAGCAGCCGCGGCAGGCATGATCGGGCCAGCCGAACACGCCGGGCTCGAAGAAGGCGCGATAAACGATCAACTGACGGCGGCCCTCGAACAAGTCGAGCAGGCTTACTTTGCCCTTTGGTCCGTCGAACTCGTACTTCTTCTCCACGGCCAGCCACGGCATCCGCCGCCGCTCGGCGGCCAGCGCGTCACGAGAGCGCGTCAGTGCCTTCTCTTTCACGAGGAGTTGCTGACGCGCAGCCTCCCATTCCTGCGGCGACACGATCGGTGGTGTCTTCATTGCGCCGATGCTCTTTCGGTTGCTCCATACCACTTTGCTTGCTGGTTGCCATTTTATTTCTCCTTCTATTTCTCTTTGATTTTGTGAAACAGACCTGAGACCATTCGCGCTGAAAAACTTTTTGAATTTGCCGATGTACACCGCCAGAAATCCTCCGGTAGATCCCGCTCCAGCGGCCATCACTGCCGCGCTTGCGATGCATACCGGGCACATAAGCATCTCCCTGAACAACCAACTAACAACCCGCCGAAACAACTAGCAACCCGCGGAAAAACTCAAAAATATGTCATTCCGAACCCCGTTCGGTTTTTGAACGGGGTGAGGAATCTGCTTTTTCCTTGGTTTTCTTGCGAACAGCAGATCCCTCAACCGCAAACAACGCGGGTTCGGGATGACAAATCTGACTTTTTCCGCAGCCTGCTAGTACTACTGTGTCATAAACGACGAATGCAACAAAATGGACAGCAACGAAGCTGTTTGAGCAGAATCTGGCGGTCCGATTCGGAGTGTAGCGATCGAGTGCGGATTATGCCGCTCGGCGCGAATGCGACGAGCTGCGGGGCCGGAAGTCGGGCGGAATTTTCTGGGTGCGTAGGTCCAGTTGACCGGCTCGCGCAGAGGGGGAAAACGGCCTCTCTCCGCTACCAGGAAGCCGTATGCGGCGATGCACAGCGTGCCGTGATGATGAATCCGCGCCAGCCGCGACCTTCGTAGTGGCCTAATCCCAGTTCTTGCTTCAGCTCTTCATAGTCACGCTCAATGATCCAACGATGCTTGGCTAGTCTCACCAAGTCCACGAGTTTGTGATCGGCCGGAAGGGTAGAAAGCCAGTACTTCGTTGGTTCGTTCTCTCCCGCTGGGCCATTCGATCAACAGCCATTCTTCTGCAGGCAGTTCGCTTCGCCAATAATCTCGATGAGCAATTCGCACGCGCTGTGCGGCAAAACGTGAGCGCAGTCTCTGCTTGGTTCCTTCGCGCCAGGAAACATTTTCCCAGAGCTTGCCGCCAAGGACTCCGCCAGTTGCTTCACGGAAATGGGCTGATGTTGTTTATCCCGGCGCAGCAGTTTCGGTGGGCGTCCCAGCCCCTTCCAACGCTTCGCGGACAAGGGAGCTTCTCCACATCTCCAAACGGTGGTGGTTCCCTGAACACCGACGACATACGCCAAATGCAATTCCGTGAGTCTTTCTCGAAACTGGCTATCATTGCCGTAGGCGGCATCGGCCAACACCGGCGCCGATGTAACTTCCTCTTCTATCGCTTGACGAATTTGCTGGAGTGCGATCGTCGGCTTGGTGGCAAACGAGATCTCTTTTGGAAGGCCCGCCTCCTTGCGCCGTTTACCTATCCTTAGCCCAAGTCTCTGGCAAGTACAGACGCCAGGCGATCGGAAGACCGGCTTGTTCAGTCGCCACCGATAAACTCACCGCTACTCGAGTTTTCTTGCTGCCCACCTGTCCGCAGTATTGACGCACCACCCCTACCGAATGAGTTCCTTTCTTTACGAAGCCGGTATCATCCACAATCCAGGCCACTACAGATCCCTTTCTTTTCATCACTGGCAACACAAACTGGCGCACTCTCTCGAGTAAGGCTTCATCACTCCACGGTGCATTCGCTACGAAATGATGGAGCGACTGGTGCATGCGCTGCACATCATCCGGGCCAACCGCGCCGCCATGGCTCGATGCTTTTGCGTTCACCGGCAGCAGTAGACCCGTGCAGTACGATTTCAGCGCACGCGCGATCCAGGTGCCCTGCGCCTGCGCCAGGCTGTCGAGATAAGCCGCAAAGCGTTGTTGTTGCGCGCCTGCGCCAAAAGAGGCGCTCATGCGCTCAACTATCAGCCGTAAAGAATCCAGCCCTATAAATATCAAGCCTTGTGCTATTTTGTGACACAGTATACTAGGCCGATTTAGCCCTTTGCACGAAAGTCGGTGGCTCATCGGCGCTTGGTCCCCAGCTCGCCGGCACTGGCACATTCAACATCCTCAAATAAACGCTGAACTGTCCGCGGTGTTGATACCAGTGATTCAGCATGATGTTGCGAAGAAACTGCCCGCGCGGCATAGCCAATAATTCCTTGTCCCCCTGGACCAGCCGCCAGATTTCTTGCATCTTTTGGTCGTCGTACTCAGGCAGCACACTTCTGACGGTCGCAACACTCTCTTCGAAGGTCTTCAAAATCTCATTTCCACTTGCGGGTTGTGGAAACACGAATTCTGTCACCTGCTTCGGAGTATTTTGCGCGAGACGCGCTACGCCCCCGGGCACGAAGGCCAGATGAAACGCAAGTTGTCCAGCCGACAGCGATCTTTCGTGGGGTTTCCAGGTCAGCCGGTCTTCCGGCAAGCGCTCCAGAAATCTCCGTGTGATCGGAGCTTGTTCTTCGAATTCCCTCAAAATACTCTGTGCCATCGACATTGCGATTCTCCTTTCGTTTGTCCAACAATTCTCCCCGTTTGTAACGACTGCCTTCGCTTACTGAACGGAACTGAATCCTCAGTGGGGCCGCGGCGCCTCCGCGCGCTGCCGCACAAGTTCGTGCAAGTGTGCCCAGCCATTCTTCGCGTTTCGATATTCCTCAAGAACCAGTCCAAACGACTGGTGGCGAAAAGTAATGATCGTCACGCCGCCCGATTCCTTCAGCCGATATTGAAGATTCGATATCACCGGATTGGACATAAACAGCGGCCCGCTAATTTCCAGCAGCGTCGGCCTCTTGATCGCCTGCACCGCTCCCCAGTAATGGCCGTTGTTGTTTCCCAGGTCGCGATACCATCTGCCACCTGGCCATGCTTCCAGCTTCATCGGCATTGGCTTGTCTGCTTGGGTCTCGTTGTACGGCCCAAGCTGATCCAGCAGCGCGGCAAACGTCACCTCGATCGACGCGCGCACTTTGATCTCCTGCGCGATGTCGATGGTTGTCGCTTCCAGTGATAGTGCGGGTGAACTCACGATTCCCTCCTCGTTGTTGTGTTTCTTACGAACCTATTCTTTCTCTTCATTCGCTGCCTCGGCCCGTTCCTTGATTCGCAGCAACTGGTGTTTCCACAGCCGCTCAAACGTGCTCGTCCATTCGTGTAACGGCCGGATCGCTATAGGATTCACCTTGTAAAGCATCTGCCGGCCCTCCCTCCGGGCCTCCACCAGGCCAACATCCTTCAAGACCTTCAGGTGCTTCGAAATGGACGGCTGCTCCATCTCCATTGCATCCACGATCTCGGTGACCGACCTCTCCTGCATCGCTAGATAGTTCAGAATGTCCCGCCGCCGAGGTTCCGCCACAGCATTGAACGCGTCCGAGGTTGTCGCCGCCCTTGCCATGCCCTAATATATTCCCATATGGGTATATGTCAAGCTTTTTTTTGGCAATCTTCCCGCCACCCTTTATCTTCTGCTGCCTGCCGCCCTCTATAGGTTTGTCCCAGGTGACGGCGCACGCGAAATGGCTCGAAGTCTGTTCGCGGGAGCTTTCAAAGGGTAACCCACGAAATTAACTTGACAACTACCGTAACTGTATGGTACTATCCCCTGTGTTAAGTCACTTCCGCGTTCGAATCGCTCTCTCCTCCGCCCCTATTTCCCTGACTACCCGCACAAGTTCGTCTAACTCCTTTAGAAACAAATCGTTGCGCCAAACGAAATGCTAAGTCCCATAGAATCAAATCACTGCGCAAAAACCATAGGGGGGTGGGTACGCTTTCCAAATTCAGCAAGCAAGCGGATCGCGACTTCAGGGAGGTTCGGGGAGGGCACGAACCGAAAATATTCGTGGGTGGCGCAATGGGCGCGAAGAAAAGAGCGGCCTCCGACGGGAGTGGGAGGCCGCGACGAGTGATTTGGTCTCCGTTACTTCGGGCTTGGCAGATGGAAGATCAAAGAGCGGGTGACTTCCGTTCGTGCAGCGTCCGGATCAGTCAGGCTCGTGAACAGGTGCGTGATCGCTTCCTGCTCTTCCTGAGAGCGCTTATCGCGGTCTGCCAGAAACGCCGCCCGTACTTTATCCTGCGATGCCAGGTCCTTGGTGGCGATCCAGATGTAGTGAGTAAAGTCTCCGTCCGTCCGGACATCTTCCACCGCAAGGCCAAACGCCAGGATTGTGCCGTCGGCCGCCAGCTTGTCGTACACGGGCTTACTGTACTTCTCCCACGCTTTGCGGTACTCGGCGCCCTTTCCGGGTTTCACTTTCACGAAGTTGTACCGCGTATACGGCAAAGTTCCCGCCGGCGGCATCGCCGGAGCGAAACCCGACACCAGGTCTCGCGTCAGGTAGTCGTGCGTCTTGGCAAAGTCCGTAATTTCCCGCATGCGCTCCCCCGGACCTCCACCGGCCTGCCGCGCCTTTCTTTCCCGCGGACGCTTTCGCGGATGCGTCGGTCATCTTGGCGATCTGTTCGCTCATCGCCGCGTCCACTTTTTCCACGCCCGCATAGTCCGCGACCGTGTACCAGATCATGTGTGTAGCATTGTCCGGCACGCGCAGCAGCGGTGCTTCGACGCCCCACGCCAGGACGACGCCTTCCGCCATCAACTTGTCGCGCACCGGTTGGCCCACCGTCTTCACCAGATTGAGGAATTCGTCTTCTTTCCCAGGGGTTACGTGATATTCGTACCAGAACGTCAACGGCTGCTGCGGCTGCTGCTGCGCCGCCACCGTGAAACACGACATCAACATCAATAACGCACAAAAGAACACTCGCTTTTTCATAGCTTCGTTTATCTCCTTGAATTTCGTAGTACTACCGAGGGTTTGCTGCGTAGGATCGGAAAATGGAGGGACCCGCGCAGACGCAGCATCCGTAGCGTTTTATAGGCAGAACGTACGGTTTCTATGCGTAGCTTGTAGCACTGGGGGCCATCCCCGTCAAGCCGAATAGTTCGTGGTCAGCACTCGGAGACCTGACAACCTGAGCGTTCGCCGTCGTGATCGGAAAAGAAAGAGCTAACGCAGAGCACACAGAGACGCAGAGGGTGCGGAGAAGAAGTCGGAAAACAAAGAAGTAAGGACCAGACGAAGCATTCAAAACCTACTCCGCGAGGGGCGCCTTTTATATTGCGTCGCGTAACCGTGACGCTACTCGGCAGGGCGTTTGTGCCCACCCGGCCACGAGACGGAGACTCGCGCCGTGCCAAGCGGCAACGCCGCGCGTCTGATTGCGGCGCGCGGTCCCGGTGCTTTGTTTCTATGCGGCTGGAGGCTACGCCATTCGGGGCGTTCCACGGCGTAAGCCGTGCCCTTCCCAGCGTCGACACGGGGGGTGTACCGTGTCCTCGCGACGCCACACGGCTGTGGACCGTGCCCTCCCGAACGCCACAGAAGCCGTAGCCGTGACCCGCCACGCAAGCGAATGGATCGTTTCCAGGTCTGTGAGGTTAGGGCCGAGCGATGTGTTCATGTTTCACCTTCGGATGAAATGTCGCCGCTGGGATCGCGCTAGAATCGGGACATGAAGACGACCTTTAGCAACGACGGGAACTCCGTTTCCACAGATCCAGGCTGCTCGCACTTCCCTGCGTCGATTGCGCGCGACACCTATCCGGACACTTTTTCCCAGGGCGCTACCTATCCGCTGGCGGTTGTCGCGGAGTTGATTGGAGAGGCGGCGCGGGCGGCGATTTTGATTGCGTTGCTGGATGGGCGGGCGCGGACGGCTGGGGAACTCGCGATGATCGCGAATATTTCGGCGCAGTCGGCGAGCGGACATCTTTCGAAGCTGGTCGATGGCGGGTTGCTGACGGTACAGAGTTCGGGGCGGCATCGGTATTACAGCGTGGCGGGTGCGGACGTGGCGCACGCGATCGAGACGCTTGGGTCGATTGCAACGCGACCTGTCTCCCGGGCATCTCGCTCGGACGCGTCGAGCACGATTTCGCGGCGCATGAATGCGGAGATTTATGTCGCGCGATCTTGCTACGACCATCTCGCGGGGCGCGTCGCGGTGGAGATGACTCGGGCGCTGGAGGAGCGAGAGGTGATTCGCGCTATTGGCGAACGAGAATACGAATTGGGCGGAGATGGACGGCGCTGGTTTGCGGAATTGGGAGTGGATGTGGATGGCTTGCGGCAAACGCGGAGGGCGTTTGCGCGGCGGTGCCTGGATTGGACTGAGCGAAGGCCGCACCTGGCGGGCGCGCTGGGGGCGGCGATGTTTTCGCGGATGTTGCAGGTGGGATGGATCGCGCGGCGGCGGGAGACGAGGGTCGTGCGGATTACGCATGTGGGGGCGAAGGAACTGCCGGGGCGCCTTGGAATCGTGGCCGGCTGAGTGAAAGATGAACACTGGAGGGCATCTCATAAATGGCCGAGACAGGAAGAGAAGAATTTCCTCAGCGGCTAAAGCCGGATTTTGCGCGTCTCTAAATGTCGGAGCTAAAGCTCCGACCGCCTGAGATGCATCTATGAAATGACTTCTCCAAACTGAGTCTTCGGATGTAATCACGACTTGGGCGGGCGGCGGAACGGGTTTTCTGGTGGCGCAAGTACTCCAGCTCAAGTGAGGCGCAATTTGCGAAAAGGTTGGATGACGTTTGCATTGCTGGCTCTCGCGGTGGTGTTGGTGCCCGCAGGTCCACGAGCTCAGTGGAAGACGCGATGGAGCTATGAAGGGGCGACCGGAGCCGAACATTGGGGCGAACTTGATCCGGAGTATGCTACCTGCAAGACCGGCAAGGCGCAGTCTCCCATCGACATTCAAAGTACGAGGAAAGTCCAGCTCCCCGTCATACGATTCGAATACAAAAGTGGCCCGCTCAAATATTTAATCAACAACGGCTACACGATCCGAGTGAACTATCACGACGCACCGGGAACTGGAAATTTTCTGACTATCGGGGACAAGCGCTACCAATTAACGCAATTCCATTTTCATCGGCCCAGCGAAGAGTTCATTCACGGTAAGCCATACGAAATGGAGATCCACCTGATGCACCAAGCGAGCGATGGGCAGGTTGCCGGAGTCGTGGTGCTTCTGAAGGCGGGAAGTGCAAACGCGACGGTTCAGCAGCTTTGGGACCATATGCCAAAGACGGAGGGCAAAGAGCAAGAGATCGCCGGAGTCGAGGTGAATCCCGCCAACCTGCTGCCCCGCGATCTTGCCTATTACTCGTACATGGGGTCGATCACGGCTCCGCCGTGCACCGAAGGCGTCGCGTGGGTTGTGCTGAAGACTGCCGTGGACGATATCGGAAGAGCAGATCAACGCGTTTGCGCAGCTGTATCCTCACGATGTCCGGCCTCTTCAGCCGCTCAACGGACGCGTCGTCGACGAGAGTCAGTAACGTGGAATCCCCACCCTCAAAAAAGCGAGTGTGGGGATTCCACGGACACCAGACGACGGCTGCAAGGTTCTGCAAAGATCAAACCAAAATACTCACGCGTAGTGGTCGGGAGATTTTTTCAGTGTTCGCCACTGAGCTCCATCGTGGCCGAAGACGGTCAGAGCCACGCTTTCGCGTTTGACCAGGTCGAGAAGCTTCACGGTGCTGGCGCGGAGTTGCTCCTCATGATCGTCGTTGGGCCAGGCTTTGCGGTCGGGAGTGAAGGTGTGCTGCATCATCACGGCGTCGATGGCCAAGAGGATTGGTCCGGTTCTGGGGAGGCGCACGAGGACGGACTGGTGGCCGGCTACGTGGCCGCTGGTCTTGAGCAGGGTTAGACCCGGGAGGAGCTCGGTGTCGCCGTCGACCTGACGGTAACGGATGGCAGGGTGGTCCCAGTGGCTGCGGGCGGCGGTTAGTCGCTTGCAGCCGCTACGGGCTAATTCGTAGTGTTCTCGCTGGACGATGTGCTCGGCTTGGGGGAAGGCATCGTTGTAGCCGGCATGATCTACGTCGAAATGCGTGCAAATGACGGTGTGGATGTCTGCGGGACGCAAATTTAAGGCCGCGAGCTGGTCGATCACGTTCGTTTCGTGGTGGCGCTTTGGCGCGCCTGGTGGAAGAGGCGCGTCGGGCGCGATGCCGGTGTCGATAAGTATATTTTTGGCGTCGCTGGTCTGGACCAGATAGCAGCCCAGGGACATTTCCAAGGTGCGATTCGGGCCGATGGGGACGGTCGTAGCGGATAACTGTAAGAGATAGAGCTTTTCGGGCGTTGCGTTGGTCTTGGTCATGCGATGGCCTCGCTTTGAGAGTGGTCGAAGGCGCGCGATCTCGTCCGGCAGGAACGTGAGTGCACAGCGGGGTTCCTGAGTGGGTCGAGCAGCGCTCCCGGCATATAGTTTATCATATTTTTAGCGTGTTGTCAAGTTGGATAACGCGGGTTATTGTTAGCACATCGAGATGTCCGGGTGTATTAGCACATGATCTGTCCCGTAGTAGTACCTGCTTTCTCGTCCGCTGGTGAGGCGGCGGGGAGAGGAAAGCCCGCGGGGGGTGCGGGATTTCCTCTCTCGGAAAACGTGCTGTTCGCGTAGCCTGCGGGCGAGCCGTCCGGGGCGTAGCGGCCCACCAGATGGGGACCGTAATACACGCTCCCGGTGGCGTCCAGATGCTCGCAAACCAGCACGCGGCACTTGGCCAACGTGCCGCGCCATTTGCTTTTCTCGATCTGCAGAGTGCGATTGGCGATGCGCACGGTGTTGTCCTGGTTCACCACGCGCTCCTGCTGCACCGTGAAGATGCGCTCGAGATCTTTTCCGCTGGAGGGAACAAAGGCGCTCTCGGGTTGCGCAGCGGCGACACGGAATTTCCGGTTGAACTCGGCGATGTAGCTGGCGCGCAGAAAGCGGTTGGCTTGCTCGGCGGTCGTGATGCCGCGCAGCCGCAACTCCTGCGGCAGCCGTCCTTGCCAGGTGCCGAAGTTGCGTTCGCTGCGCCCGCGCGCTTGCGGCGAATAGGCTGGAATCATCTCGATGTGCAGGTCGCGCAGGGCGCGACCCACTTGGGTAAGCCGCTGACGATCCACCGGCTCTCCGACTTCCGGGGTGAGCCAGAAATGGCTGGCGCGATCGCTGTATAAAGCGCAAAAAATGCCTTGGTTTTCCACCACTTCCCGCAGTGCCGCCAGCACCGTGGCGGTGGACTCTTCCTCCACCAGTTGCGCGTAGTAGATCTCGCTGGTGGCGTCGTCGAGAACCACCAGCAGATCGTGCCATTGCCCAGCGCCCAGCCACTGATGGCGGCTGGCGTCGATGTGCAACAGCATGCCAGCCATGGGCCGACGTTCCCGCCGGCGACGGTGGGGGCCACGTTTTCGCGCTTTCCTCACCAACCCGGCGCCTTGTAGCAATAGCTTAATGCAGGTGTAGCTGTAGGCGATGGCGTGCTCCTCTCGGAGCTTTTCGTGGAAGTGGCGCACGCTGAAATCGAAATATTTTTCGCGATACAAGCACAGCACCTGCTCGGCGACCGCCCAGGGCACGCGCTTGGTGCTGGGCCGTCCCTTGCGGCGATCCAGCAAGCCATCGAAACCGCTGCGGCGGTAGCGCTGCAACACCCGGCGAAGATGCCGCGGGCTCATGCGCAAGATCCGCGCGGCCTGCCAAAAGGTGATCTGCCCGCTGACTGCTCGCAAGATAACTTCCTCCACTTTCATGGCCCGCTCCCGGGCCTGCTGCGGATAGCTCGCCATCGCCAGTTACCCCCGGCTTGGCTAGCTACTCCAGCTGGCCCCTGCATGCGGACATTTCATGTGCTAATTGGGAGGACATCTCATGTGCTAGCAACAGTTGGATAACGCGGGTGTGGGAATGCGACGCGGGCCGGCCGATCGGATTTCGAATTCGTACCCAGGGAATTGCGGGGAAATAGAGTGGCTTCGCTTGTAGGTCCGGACAAGCTGGGGCACAGCACTGCTGTGCCCGTACAACGCGCGACGGGGCGAAAAAGGTGCGGAGATGAACTCGCCGCTACAGCGGCTGGGCAGGCAAGAAACTAGGAGGCTTAGTCGGGTTTGCCCACGGTGCGGTTCGTGTAGGCGTCTTTCAGGATGGAGAAGGCTTTCTTTTTTTCGCCCTGGTCGGAGACCAGGCCCTTGCGATTGAAATTGTCCTGGATGCCGGGTAGGAGCCGGGACGGCGAGCGGAAATCCATGAGGACCCATGGGGTCATGCCGCGAAGCTGGGGGATGTGGCTCAGCATAATGAGCTGGTTCTGGTAGATGCTGGCCTGATACTCCTCGGTCCAGCGATCGGAGGGTTGGCCGTGCAGACCGGCTTTGGCGTCGCCGCCGAACTCGCTCATGATCAGTGGCTTCGGGTAGGCGATTTTCCAGGTAGTGATGGCAGCGTCTTCGGGCTTCTTTTCGTACCAGCCAATATATTCGTTGACGCCAAGGACGTCGAGGGCTGCGCCGAGCGGATCGTCAACGATTTTGGTGTTGGCTTCACCGCGGACCAGCAGGGCGGCGGTGATGAGGCGCGAGGGATCGAGTTCGCGGGCGTTGGCGGCGAGCGTTTTCAGGAATTGCGTGCGCGCGGGAGTGTTCGGCGTTTCGTTGGCGACTGACCAGAGGATGACAGATGCTTTATTGCGGTCGCGGCGAATCATTTCATTCAACTGCCGCTGGGCTTTAGCGAGGACTTCCGGTTTGTCGAACTCGACCGCCCAGTACACGGGAATTTCGGACCAGACGAGAATGCCAAGGCGGTCGGCGGTGCGCGTCATCCGCTGATCGTGCGGATAGTGCGCGAGGCGCACAAAATTTACGCCCAGATCACGCGCCCAGCCGAAGAGCACGTCCACGTCGTTCTGGCTGTAGGCGCGGCCGGTACGGAATGGGGCTTCGGCATGGATGCTGATTCCACGGAGGAAGATGGGCTGGCCATTCAGCAAAATTTGCGTGCCGCGCGTTTCGATGGTGCGGAAACCAATGTCATCCGTGAGAGTGTCGGAGCCGGACTGGAGTTCGACTCTGTAGAGTTTGGGATTATCGGGCGACCAGAGCTGCAAGTTCGCTGCGTGTAATTTGAAGTTAGCTCTTCCCTGCGAATCGAGCGTTTCCGTGGCGGAAATTTTAGCGTCAGGGATGGAGAGCTGGACCGACGCACCAGGAGCGGCGCCTTCGACGTGAACCCAGCCGTCGATTTCCGAACGATCGGCCCGATTCAGATGCAGGTCGTAGTCGTCGACGAATTGGTCGGGGACTTCGACGAGAGAGACGTCGCGGGTGAGGCCGCCGTAATTCCACCAATCGGTCTTGCGCGTAGGAATGCCGTCATCGAGCCGCGTGTTGTCCACGGCGATGACGGCGAAGTTGGAGCCGTCATGCAGCGCGGAGGTGACCTCGCAATCAAACGGAGTGAAGCCGCCTTCGTGCTCGCAAACTTTCTGCGTGTTGACCCAAACGATCGGAGCGGTAATTGGCGGCGCCGATATGCAGGAAGACGCGTGTGTGGGGCTTCGGCGCATACTGAAAATCGCGCTGATACCAGAGCAGGCCTTCGTAATAGAAAAGCGAATCGCGCTGCGTATTCCAATCGCCGGGGACTTTCAGCGTGGGCGATTTGGCGAAATCGTATTCGACCAGCGCATGAGCCTGCGGGTGAGCGTTCATGAAATAGCCGTCGCTGCGGGGTTGATTGTGAAAAGTGTAGAGGCCGGTGGCGTAGGGGTCGACGATGATGTGCCAGTCACCGTCCAGGCTAATGCCGGTGCGATGATCTATGTCGACGAGCAGCGTCGGCTTAGGCGATTGCTGGGCGCGCAGCGGCGTCAGACTGACGCAAAGTGAGAGAACGAGACTGAGGAGCAAGCGGCGATACGGCATCGTGATCCCCTCGCGCTGCGATCCAATGTGCATGAGCCCTGGTAGCCCTGGAAGCTAGCGGACCGCAGGCTTGCGACACTGGCGCGGGACAGTCTACATGATGCGCGGCCGCGTGAAAATTCTTCGAAGCTACCCCTTCGTAAGATCAATGCAACGTTACCCGACAATGCTTACCGGCCAATGTTACCGGCCTGTTGACGAATGCTTTTACGACACATAAAGTGGCGAGTCGCGCCGAATCGGTGCGATCAGATTGGGGACAGCCTTCTTTATGGATTCCACAGGAAATCAGCGATGGGATTTGCAATGGTCCAGGATCGGCGCGCAAACATTGCTCGCGTTGGCCTTAGCGGCGCAGGCAGCGCGCGGGCAAAACGACGCGGCGGTGGACAAAAGCAAGTTGCTGACACCCGAGGCGTCGCTAAGCCTGCGTGCGATTTCGGATCTGCAATATTCGCCCGACGGCGCTCGGCTCGCTTTCGTTGTGATGGAACCTCCGAAGGGCACGGGGCGAAACCGCCACATCTGGATGTATGACAAACAAACAATCGGCGGCGTGCGTCAATTTACGTTCTCGGCGAAATCGGAGACTTCGCCGCGATGGTCGCCGGATGGGAAGCAGCTGGCGTTTCTGTCGGATCGCGGCGAGCAGCAGCAAGTTTATCTAATGCGCGTGGACGCAGGTGAAGGAATCGCCCTGACCAAAGGCAAGCGCAGTATCAAAGCTTTCGAGTGGTCGCCGGACGGGAAACAAATCGCCTTCCTTGCGCCGGACGCAAAAACGGACGCTGAGGAAAAGAAGGAAAAAGACAAAGATGACGCGCACGTCGCGGACAAGGAAGACAAGCGCGCCCGGTTGTGGCTCGTCGATGTGACTTCGGGCGAGACGCGAGCGCTGACCAAGACGACGTGGGACGTCAAGGAGGTCGTATGGCTGCCGGCTGGCGACCAACTCGTCGTGAAGGCCACGGATCGCCCGCAATCAGATGAAAACACCGATCGCATTTTCAGCGTGCAGACCTCGGATGGAAGCACCAAGCAGTTGTTTGCGCCGCGCGGACCGTTCGGCGAACTGCGCATCTCGCCCAGCGGCACTACGGTAAGTTACGTCGGTTCGCGCGAGGATGGGCCGGAACCTCACGATCTTCTGTTGGCGCCGCTGAACGGCCACGCGGCGCGAAACTTGACCGGGGCGAGCCTCGATCGTCCGGTGGAGGACTATCACTGGCAAAAGGACACCTCCATCGTGTTGGTAGCTGCGAATGGTTTCGGCAATCTTTTCCTTAAATATGCGGGCGATGGCGTAAAGCAAGACCTGCCAGCATCCCCGACGCCTACCGGCGGTGTGGCGCTCGCACCCAGCGGGGACATCGCTTATGTCTCCCAGAACGCAACGCGCCCGCAGGAACTCTGGCTATGGGACCAAAAGACCGCGCCGCAACAGATTTCGCACCTTAATGATGCGTGGAAACAGTTCACGCTGAGCGCTCCTGAATACTACAAATATAAATCGTTTGATGGTGTAGAGATCGAAGCGGCTCTGCTGCGGCCGCAAGGGGCAGATCCTAAGATCAAACTACCGCTGATTGCGCTGATTCATGGCGGACCGACGGGACGCTGGTCGGATTCGATCGAGACGTGGGGACAATTGCTGGCGACCCATGGGTACGCCGTCTTCTATCCCAACATCCGCGGATCGGTCGGTTATGGACAGAAATTTGTCGAGTCCAACCGCGGCGACTGGGGCGGCGGCGATTTCAAAGACGTGATGGCCGGCGTGAAGGATTTAGTCGCTCGCGGCATCGCCGATCCGAATCGCCTGGGCATTGGCGGCTGGTCCTACGGCGGCTACATGGCGGAATGGGCCATCACGCAAACGAATGACTTCAAGGTTGCCGTGTCGGGCGCAGGCATGGCCAACCTGATTTCGGAGTTCGGCATGGAAGATCACCCCGCGGGGGACGAGTGGTTTTACGGTGTACCCTGGGAAAAGCCCGAAGGCTTTCTCAATAGCTCGCCCTTCCTCCACCTGAAGAATGTCAAAACGCCGACATTGGTCCTCCAAGGCGACGCAGACACCATCGATCCGCTAGGGCAGAGCCAGGAGCTGTACCGCGGGCTAAAGCGGTACGGCGTCGAGGCCGAGCTGGTCGTCTATCCACGCGAGCCTCACGGCTTCCACGAAGAAAAGCATTTGCTGGACCGACTTAATCGCATCCTCGCTTGGTACGACAGTCACTTGCACGGCGCGGCGCCTGCCACGTCGCCGGCCGCCTCGAATGCCGCGAACTAAACTCGTTGTTGATGCTGCGACACCTTCCCAAGAGCAGCGCTTGTGGCTGTGTAAAAACGGCCACAACCCTTAGCGTAAGTCTTTACAGCTTTCGCCCATCGTGTTACCGTAATTTCCCGTACCGCCATTCTGCGCGCCAGGCGGCTGGGCCTCTGATCGAGAACCTGCCATACGTTTTGACGGGCGACCGTGAACCGGTCGATTTGTATTCGCTAACGGCGACCAGACAACGGTCTTCGACAAGCGCGACCACGCAGCGGCCGACACGAAACGCGACCGCCCTGCGGTTGGCTCAAGTCCCTTCCCTTCGAAAAACTCGTCGTGGTCTAGTTTCGCGTGTTGTGCTGCAGGCCCGTGCCGATAGTTCTGGTGCAGGCTTGCTCGTGCCAGAACCCGGAAACGCCGGGGGTAACGCCGCAACTAGGACTATCAAAAGGGGATAACTTGCTGAAGCTTCGAAAAGTCGAAATTATAGGTTTCAAGTCCTTCTGCGAACGCACCGTGGTGACCTTTAGCGGCACTGGCACGACGTGCATCGTCGGCCCGAACGGATGCGGCAAGTCCAACGTGGTGGACGCCATCTCCTGGGTGCTGGGCGAGCAGAGTCACAAGTCGCTGCGCGCTGAGCGGATGGCCGACTGCATCTTCAATGGCACGATCAAGCGCCCGCCGATGGGCCTCGCCGAAGTGACGATTACGATGGAAGATCCAGAATTGGCCGAGGCGGCACGATTCGTTTTGGAAGGCGCACCGGGAGCGGCCTCCTCGACCGATGGCGCCGCTCCTTCTCTGACTGAGTCGACTGACGGATCAAACCCTGAGCTCACCCCTGAAAATCAGACCACAACCGAAATCCTGCCGCTCGATGCCGCACCGGTTGCGAACGCGTCGGAGACTACGAGCAGCGAAGACATCCCCGAGGTTCCGGCGGAAATGGTGCCGGAGTCTGACTTCCTGAAGGGCAAACGGCGGAAGAAGTCCGCCGACAAGCTGACGCTGGCCTCCAAACCCGGCGAAGTCGTCGTGAGCCGGCGGCTCTATCGGTCCGGCCAGAGCGAATATCTGATCAACGGCCGCGTGGCCCGACTGCGCGACATCCAGGAAATGTTCATGGGCGTCGGGCTTGGCCCGGACTCTTACGCCATCATCGAACAGGGCCGTATCGGCCTGATCCTTTCCACCAAGCCGCTGGAGCGCCGCGCGATCATTGAAGAAGCGGCCGGCGTGACCAAGTTCAAAACCAAGAAGCGCCTGGCGGAGGCCAAACTCGAATCTTCCAAAGTGAATTTGTCGCGCGTCAACGACATCGTCGTGGAAGTCGAAAAACAACTTGGCTCGCTGAAGCGTCAGGCAGCCAAGGCGCGCCGCTACTCCGAAATTCGCGATCAAATGCGCGGCATTGTGCGCCAGATGCTTGCCGGGAAGGCCCGCGAACTGGACGCCGAGGCCGAGCGCGTTGCCAAGCGGCTGGAAGAGCTGACTGCGGCGGAAGCGCATCACGCTCAAAATATCCAAACCCAGGAGAGCGAGCAGGATCTCCTCAACCAGCGTATCTATGAACTCGACGCGGGCATCCGGCAGAACCAGAATCACCTGAACTTGACGGCTCTGGAAGTGGATCGCAGCGAGAATCGCATCGCCTTCAACCGCCAGCGCGCCGAAGAACTCGCCGGGCGTGGCGGACAGATCGCCGCGGAAATCACGCAAGCCGCCGCGCAGGCAGCGGAATGGGAATCGCGAACCTCGGCGCAACGAGAGACCGTGGTTTCGCTTGCGCGCCGAATCGACCACCCTCACCGGGCAAGTGAACGGCTTGGCAGTGCGGGCCGAAACCCGGGCCACGCAAATTCACGAATCCGAAGTACGTATCGACGCGCTACGCCAATGCGCGTCCGAGGCGGGGCAGAGCTTGCTGCGATTGCACGGCGAGCAGAAGCAAGCGGAAGAAGCGCTGGTGCACCAGGCGGCGGCGCTGCAAAAGCTCGAGACCAGCGAAGCCACGCTGCTGGAGTCGTCGATTCAGATTCGCGACAACGCTGAACGTGCGGCCTTTGACTGGGAAGCGGCCAACGCGCAGCATAGCGCGCTGCAACAGCAGGCGGCCTCGCTGCAAACTCGCATCGCGGGTCTGCGTGAACAGCGCGAAGCGGCCGCCAAGGAAGCGGAAGCGCTGCGCGATTCTCTCTCGGCTACGCGAGCGCGACACTCCACGCTGACGCAAGTTCTGAACGACCGCTCGTACACCGCCGACGCGGTGCAAAAACTCTTCGCGGCCAACGAGCGTGGCGGCGGGCACGATTTCCACGCCGTCGGCGTGCTGGCCGATTACGCCGAAGTCGAAGAACACCACGAAGCGGCGATCGAGCAGTATCTGCGCGACGAGCTAGAGTACGTTGTCGTGGAGACTTTCGATCACGCGCGCGCGGGCGTGTCGTTGCTGCGCGATGAAGTGGGCGGCCGGGCCACCTTTTTCGTCGATTCACTGCGAAATCTGCGCCTCGACGCGTACGAACCGATCATGCACTTCCGCCCGGATGAAGGCGTAGTGTCGCGACTCGACAAGCTGGTGGAGTTTCGCGATCCCCTGGGCGCCGCGGCCAAGCAGTTTTTGCCCCGGCTGCGCTCCGCTTATTTGACCGACAGCGCGAGCGCCGCCGAGAAGCTCGCGCGTGACAATCCTCAGTTTGCTTTCCTCACGCCCGACGGCACGTGCTACCAGGGGCGCATGGTCACCGGCGGCCGCGCCGACGAAGCGGGTCCTCTGGTTATGAAGCGCGAGTTGCGCGCTCTCGATGCCGACGTGGCGGCGTTGGAAGTAAGAGCCGAGACCACGCGAGTCATACTCGAAACCATCGGCGGCGAACTTCGCGCGGCCGAGCAATCACTCGAAGAAGTTTCGGCGCAGCAGCACGCCGCCGAGCGTGACGTCCTCTCCGCAAAGCATCGTCATCAACAGACGCAGGCCGACCTCGCGCGGCTGGGCTTGGAGCTAACCGTTTGCCAGAGCGAGTTGAACCATATCCGGCAAGATGTGGACAACGCCAGGTCTCGCTCCGAGCGCGCCAAGCATCAACTTGCCGCAGCCACCACCACGCGGGCGGAAGCAGAGAGCCGAGAGCGCACGGCTGGCCGAGGAACTGGTTCAGCTTCGCGGCTCAATCCAGTTGGAGCAAAACGAACTTGCGGTGGCGCGAGCGGAACTTGCTGCCTTGAACGAGCGATTGTCCGCGGCAGAAGCGGTGGCGTCGCGTTTACTACAGGAGCGCGCGGAGATGGAACGCCGCGAAACCCTGCTGCGCCAGCAGGAAACTTCGATCAGCGAAGAGACCGCCGCGCTTGCCGCGCAGAGTGAACAGCTGGCGCAGCAACTCGAAGGATTGCGCACGGAAAAAACACGCCTCGAAGCAAGCCAACGTGAGCTTGAGGCGGAGTGGGAAACAGGACGCACGCGCGTCACGCAGATGGAAGATCAGTTGCGCCTCGGGCGCCAGTCATTGCAGGAACTTCGCGATCAGCGCAGCCACGCCGAAGTCGATCGCGCCCGCAACGATTCCGACCGCCAGCACCTGCGCGAAACGTGTGTCTCCGAAGTTAACGCTCAGCCGGAAGACCTGATCGCGACGGAAACGGCTTTTATCACCGGCGAAGAGTTGGCCGTCGCCGAAACCAACTATCGCGAGATGAAATCCCGTGTGGAAGCGATGGGCGCAGTGAACATGATGGCGCTCGAAGAGTTCAACGAGTGTGAGCAGCGCTTCGCGTTCCTGACGCGAGAGCGCGACGACCTGCTGCAATCGATCGCGGACACGCAGCAAGCTATCACCGAGCTTGACCTGGTTTCTCGCGAAAAATTCGAGTTGGCCTTCAACGCCATCAACCACAACTTCTCCGAGGCCTTCCACACCATTTTCGGTGGCGGCACCGCGGAGATGCGCCTGACCGAGGTGGACAGCTCCGGCGACGCCGGCATCGACGTGGTCGCATCGCCGCCGGGCAAGCGCCTGCAAAATATTTTGCTGCTATCGGGCGGCGAGAAGGCCATGACTGCGCTAGCTCTGCTCATCGCCATCTTCAAGTATCAGCCAAGCCCGTTCTGCATCCTGGACGAAGTCGATGCCCCGCTCGACGAAGCCAACGTTGGCCGCTTCACACGACTGGTCGGCGAAATGAGCAGCCAAACCCAATTCATCATCGTCACCCACAACCGCAAGACCATGGAAACCGGCAGCGTCCTCTACGGCGTCACCATGCAGGAACCCGGCGTATCCAAACTCGTCAGCGTCCGCTGGGAGGGCGACGAAGCCCCTCAGAAGAGACAGCGCGCCGCGGCGGCATCTGCCGCCTAGAGTCCTACCGCCACACAAACGATGGAGCCCGCTGGGAACAGATTCTTAAATCGTTGTGCCCAGATACTTGTAAAATAAACTCAGTGCAAGAAAAATCTTCTACCTTGCGTCGGTTTTGCAGAGAAATCCACCGCGAGTACGTTTGACATCGCGTCGCGCTGCGCTAGAATCATTTCACTCTCTTCAGGGGAAGCTTGCTTTGCCTTCTGGTGCAGTCATGCGCGTTGTGCGGGAAACAAATTTTGCCGGCATTCCACCTGCCGCCCGGGGCAAGGTGCGCGACATCTACGATCTCGGCGATAAGTTGCTGATCGTCGCGTCGGACCGCTTGTCGGCTTTCGATGTCGTGCTGCCCACCGGCATTCCCGACAAGGGACGCGTGCTCACGCAGCTCTCTCTTTTCTGGTTCGACCTGTTGAAGGACCTGATTCCGAATCACGTCCTCAGCGCCACCGAGTTTCCCGCCGAGTTTGACCGACTATCGCGAGGAACTCGCGGGCCGCTCCATGGTTGTCCGCAAGACGCGGCCGCTGCCGATCGAATGCGTCGTGCGCGGCTACGTCTCGGGCTCCGGATGGAAAGACTATCGCGCCACTGGAAAAATTTGCGGCATCGCGCTGCCGCCGGGCCTGCGAGAGTCGGACCGCCTGCACGAGCCGATTTTCACCCCCGCGACGAAAGCCACGAGCGGTCACGACGAAAATATCTCCTTCGAGCAAGCCGCGGCGCTGATCGGGCGCGAACTCGCCGAACGTGTACGCAGCGTTAGCATCGACATTTATCAGCGCGCTGCAAGATACGCCGAGCCGCGCGGCATTTTGCTGGCCGACACAAAATTCGAGTTCGGCCTGCTGAAAAATTCCGCCGGTGTGACGAATTCATCTGGATCGACGAAGCGCTCACGCCGGACTCTTCGCGCTTCTGGCCCGCCGCGCAATACAAGCCAGGCGGGCCACAGCCTTCGTTCGACAAACAGTTTGTACGCGATTATCTTGAACGCATTCAGTGGCCGAAGACTCCGCCGGGCCCAGACCTCCCTCCCGATGTCGTCGCCGCGACCCGCGCTAAATATCGGGAAGCCTACCGCATCCTGGTAGGACGCGAATTAGATTAGACAAATCGAATTGGAAAGTAGGCCCGGGAAACCGTAGCCTTTAAATTTCTGGAGCGTGCCAAATTGAAGGATCAACTGGAAGGGCTCGTGAGTCAAATGGTGGAACATGGCATCCTCTTTGACGAGGCGGTTGGAGAGTTTGAGAAGCGTTTCATCAAGCGCGTTCTGGACCGCGTTGACGGCAACCGCTCGCGCGCCGCGGACGTACTCGGGATCCATCGCAACACGCTCAGCCGCAAACTCGTCGAATATAAACTTGACCATCGGCGCCAGGCGTCTCGCTGAGCGCAATCGCTCTGCTTCCGGTAGTCCTCTAAGAAACGAAAACGGCGCCCCGACAAAGTCGCGGCGCCGTTCCTGATTCCGTCCGATTCAGCCGACGCTACTGCTGCTTCTTCGTAGCCGGCCGCTTCTTCTTGCCCTTTTCCTTTTCCTTCGGAATATCGTCGGGGTTTACCTTGGCCTTGTCCCAGTGCAGCATGAAGGCAGGGTCGGGATCGTAAGTGGTCAGCGTCGCGGTGAAGCGAACGGGATTGTCCTTCTCCAACTTCGCGGCATCCGGCTGACCCACGACCTTCACATCCATGTCCGGCGTCGTCTTGGCATCAAACTCCGCGTCGCTGGTCACGAACGCCACCTTCAACTCTGCCCCATCGCCCCCCGGAGTGATTTCGATCAGCTTGCCCGGCACGTCCGGAAATTCCAGGCCGCAGGAAGCCAGCCAGGTTACCTTGGCCTTGTCACCCCCGGCTTTCAAGTCGGTGATCACCGAAGCGATGGTCATGTCCTTGCGAGCCGCGTCGAGGTCCGCGGAACTCGGTAGCGTGTAGGTCGAGGGACGATCCGCGGAGCTCCCCGCCAGCTGCAACAGCTCATTGAGTTCGGCGTCGGTCAAGTTGTCGCAAGCCGCCTGCTGGTAGTTCACGATCAACTTCCGCAGGTACGTTTTCACCTGGTTGGCTTGCGCCGCGTTCGGGTTCTTCGTGGCCTTGGCGAAATACCAGAAGGCATCCATCTGCTGCGGCGGGGTCATTGCCATGTAGGCCTGGCCGATGCGGTAGGCCGTGATCGGATCATCAGGCGTGAGTGCAAGAACCGCCTTATAAGACTCGATCGCCGCGGGATAATCCTTCAGGGTCATCGACCCGTTGGCCGCGGTGTAGTTAAACAAAATCGCCGGCGCTTTCTTTTGCTTGTCGAAGTCATCCTGGCTCATGGCTGTCGGGCTTCTTCAGACCATTCAGCGTGGCCAAACCGTCAGTCGCCGCCTGCCGCGCCTTCTTTGCCATGTCCGGATCGGAAGGCGGGGGAGTAATGTTGCTGTAGGCAAAAGCCCGCGCGTAATAAGCCTGATACTTGACCGGCGGCTCGATCTTGTCGCCGAGCGCCAGGAGCTTGTCGGCGTACTCGATCACTTTCGGGAAATTCTTCAGCTGGCTATAGGCGTTGTAATAGAGCGGATAAACGTAAATCAGCAGCGCGGAGTTCGGATACTTGGCGACAAAATCGTCGAGTTGCTTGATCTGCTGCGTTGGATCTTTTGTGGCTTGCGCGGCGGTGTAAGCGTTGTACTCCGCCATGGTGTACTGGGGCTTCGCGCCGGCGTCCTGTCCCGCAGGTGCCTGGGCCTTCACGCTGGCTACGCTCCCGACCATCAGGCAAAGCGCCGCAACCATCGCGAGGCTCGCCAGTCTCCGTGATCCGTTCATTCCGATTCTCCCTCGCTCAAACTCCAAGCCCTTGTCATGGATTCCTACTGCACCCGGAATGCCTCAGCCGGGAATTGCCGTCATGTTATAAAACTTCGGGATTATAGGGAAAGCAGGGTGACATCTGCAAGGCAGTACCCTACAGGGAACTATGTATCTACGGGTATTTGTCCATGCACCTGTCAGCTTAGTGCGCCCACGCAACCACACCCGAAGCATCATCAAGGCGAAAATGTCTCTCGCTCCGAATGTTGTTAGGATGAGTGTCGCATAAAATTAGCGACTTTCACGAGGAAGAATTCCGATGCCACCGTTAACCGAAACGAATCTCCATGCGCTCAACGTTACTTCCCTTTCCAGCGCGGTAGCGCTAGTCACCGGCGGCAGCCGGGGGATCGGCCGGGCCATCGCGCTGCGGCTCGCGGCGATGGGAGCGTCCGTGGCTATCTGCGGGCGCGACCTTAAGGCGCTCCAGTCCGTTGAAGCCGAATTGTCGGAACGCACGGCGCGCGTATTTTCTCAAGTTGCCGACGTCACACGCTCGGCCGACGTGGCGTCGCTGGTCGTGAAGACGGAAGCTGCACTCGGGCCGATCTCCATTCTGGTGAACAATGCGGGCATTGGCGGGTTCGGACCGGCACACGAAAAATCCGAGGAGGATTGGGATCGCGTTTTGAACACGAATTTGAAGAGCGTCTTCCTGGTCTCGCGTGCGGTCGCGCCCTCGATGATTCGCGCCGGGCGCGGAGACATCATCAATATCAGCTCGCTGGCCGGGCGTAATGCGTTTGCGGGCGGAGGACTGTACTGCGCGTCGAAGTGGGGCGTGCAGGGGCTGTCCGCTTGCATGGCGGAGGATTTGCGCGAACACGGGATCCGCGTCAGCGTGATTTGCCCGGGCAGCGTGGCCACGGAATTTTCCGGGCGGGGCCCGAAGGATCCGTCCAAGGTGCTTACGGCGGACGACGTGGCGCACGCGGTGGCCATGGTCGTTACGCAGGGTCCGCAGAGCTTCTTGAGCGAGATTCACTTGCGGCCGTTGCGAAAGGCATAAGGAAAGCCATCTCTAAAGTGAGAATAGTCGGCTGGCCGGGAACATAGGCAGAACTGGCTGTGCCACGGCGTTTTTCCCTCTTGACAATTATCGTTATAACGACTATTGTGGCGGCATGAGTTCACGCCCCACACCGACGCGATCGCCCGCCCCACTGGAGGCCCACATCTTCGTCACCCTGCAAAAAATCGCCGACGCCCTGGGCCAGGAGACCGAGCAGTTGCTGAAATCCAACCGGCTGACGGGCGCCCAATACAACGTGCTGCGGATCCTGCGCGGAGCAGAGCCCGAGGGTCTGCCTTGCAGCACCATCGCTGACCGCATGATCTCTCACGATCCGGACATGACGCGGCTGCTCGACCGCATGCAAAAGCGCGCGCTGATCACGCGGCAGAGGCAAAAGGACGACCGGCGCGTGGTGAAAACGCGAATCACTCCTGAGGGGCTCGAGCTGCTCAAAAGCCTGGACCAACCGGTTCGCGACCTTCACAAGCGTCAATTCCGGCATATGCCGGCGGCGCGTCTGAAAGCTCTTTCCGATTTATTGGATCAAGTTCTCGTTGCTGGAGAGAAATAAGCGTTTTATCGAATCAGCCGTCAAACTCAGAGTCAAATTTGAGACCAAATCAAAAGGAGATCAACACCATGGGCCATTCTCTAGTTCGCATTGCACTCACCGCAGGCCTCGCCGCCGTCCTGTCACTGCCGGCTTCGGCGGCAACTTCCACCTGGCAGATCGATCCGCAACACACCGCCGCGCAATTCTCCGTGAAGCACCTGGCCATTTCCACCGTGCGCGGAGCTTTCAGCAAAGTAACCGGGACGGTCATTTTTGACGACAAGGACGTCAGCAAGTCGAGCGTCGATGTGACGATCGATACCACCACCGTTGACACCCGCGAACCGAATCGCGATAAAGACTTGAAGAGCGATCACTTTTTTGACGTGGAACACTATCCGTCGATGACATTTAAGTCGAAGAAAGTGGAGCAGGTCAGCACCGGCAAGCTCAAGGTTACCGGTGATCTGACCATCCACGGCGTGACCAAGGAAGTCGTTCTTGATGTCGATGGCCCCACGGCGCCGGTAAAAGATCCCTGGGGCAACCAGCGTGTCGCGATCAATGCCACCACGAAAATCAACCGCCAGGATTTTGGAGTGAAGTGGAACGCCACCATGGATAACGGCGGCGTGGTTGTCGGGGACGACGTTTCGATCAACATAGATGCGGAAATGATTCAGAAAAACGCCGCGAAGTCCGGCAACTGATTCCGCTGTCCCAAAATCGTCGTTAAACTCGGTCAAAGCCCAGAATCCAAAGTGAAAGGCCCAAAAGCCATGAAACGTCCTGCTCCCACGGAAGTACCGGTCCACGAAATTGTTCGAGAACGATGGAGTCCGCGTGCGTTCAGCGACAAGCCGGTTGCATCGGAGGTGTTGCACAGCTTGTTCGAAGCTGCGCGATGGGCCCCATCCAGCTCAAATCTCCAGCCCTGGGCCTACATTGTGGGCACCAAGGATGACAAGGAGAACTTCGACAAAGTCCTGAGCACCCTGGTGGAATTCAACCAGGGCTGGGCTAAGCATGCGCCGGTTCTGGCTCTGTCCATTGCGCAGGTCAAAAATCCCAAAGACGGCGCGCCCAATCGGTGGGCGTTTCACGATGTAGGCAGCGCCTCAGCTCAGCTCACCACGGAAGCCGTCGCCCGGGGTCTTTACGTGCATCAGATGGCCGGCCTCGACCCGAACAAGGCGCGGCAAGTCTTTCTCATCCCGGACGACTGGGACGCGGTCGCCGCGATGGCCATCGGTTATCCCGGCGACCCTGCTGCGCTGCCTGACAAGCTACGCGAGCGGGAGTTGGCTCCCCGCACACGGAAACCGCTCTCCGAATTTGTCATGACGGGCGCCTGGGGGCATACTGCTTCTTTCGTTTCGAAGTAACCCGTTACGAGGAATCCCAGCCCGACGCCATGCACAGCACCCTGGATTTTCTTCTACGCCACGGATACGTAGTTCTTCTGGGCTGGGTATTTGCGGAGCAGATCGGTTTGCCGGTCCCTTCCCTGCCGTTGCTGCTGGCGGCCGGGGCGCTGGCGGGCACGCACCGCATGAACTTCTTTTTCTCGCTCTTCCTATGCGTTCTTGCTGCGGTGGCCGCGGACTCCATCTGGTATTCGTTAGGGCGTATCAAAGGAATTAAAGTTCTTCAGCTCTTGTGCAAGATTTCGCTGGAGCCGGATTCCTGCGTTCGCCGTACTGAAGGTGTTTTCTCGAAGCAAGGGGCGCGCTCGCTGCTGGTGGCAAAATTTCTTCCCGGTCTGAGTACCGTTGCGCCGCCCCTCGCGGGAATTTTCCACATGCGACCTCGACGCTTTCTGCTTTTCGACGGCGGGGGTTCCACGATCTGGGCCGGCACTTTTCTCGGACTCGGCTACGTTTTCAGTGGCGAGATTGAACGCATCGCCGAACACGCGTTGAACTTGGGGGGAGGGCTGCTCGTTCTCTTGATCGCCGCGCTCGTTTCCTATATCTCCTATAAATTTATTGCCCGGCAACGCTTCATGCACCAATTGCGAATCGGCCGGATCACGCCGGAAGAACTGAAAACAAAGATCGACGCTCGCGAGGACCTGGTTATCGTGGATCTGCGACACGAACTGGATTTCGAAGCGGACCCTGAAACCATCCCGGGTGCTTTTCGAATGGACGCCAAGGAACTGGAGGAGAACGATCGGTTGCCGCACGACCGCGAAGTCATCCTCTATTGCACTTGACCAAACGAAGCTACGAGCGCCCGTGCGGCGCTCCTGTTACGAAATCGGGGCGTGCGTAAAATTCGGCCCCTGCAGGGTGGGCTGGATGCGTGGCGCGAACTCGGGTATCCGGTTCACAATGCCACCCTCACCCAAATCAGCGCCACCACCGCATCCATCGTTTCATAGCCCTTCGGTTTTCGTCAGGGCACGGCTTCAGCCGTGCCGTAACTGAAGCCGAATCAAGAAGGCTTTAGTCGCTGAGGGCTTCTTCTCTCGGTTCTCACATAAACTCTGTAGACTCGCAACCGTTAAGAGGCCTATAGCCTCGGCAAAACGATGCCGCCTTGAGCTTGATACTTTCCCTTTTTGTCTTTGTAGCTGACTTCGCATTCCTCGTCGGACTCGAAGAACAGTACTTGGCACAGCCCCTCGTTCGCGTAAATCTTCGCGGGCAGCGGCGTGGTGTTGCTGATTTCCAGCGTAACAAAGCCTTCCCACTCCGGCTCGAACGGTGTCACGTTCACGATGATCCCGCACCGCGCGTAGGTGGACTTCCCCAGGCAGATCGTCAGCACGTTGCGCGGAATCCGGAAATATTCCACCGACCGCGCCAGCGCAAAGGAGTTCGGCGGGATCAGGCACGCATCGCCTTTGTACGACACCAGCGAGCGCGGATCGAAATGCTTGGGGTCCACGATTGTCGAATTCACGTTCGTGAAGATCTGAAACTCGTCCGCCACTCGGATGTCGTAGCCATACGACGAGACTCCGTAGCTGATCACCCCTTCGCGGACCTGGCGGTCCGTGAACGGTTCGATCATCTTATGTTCCAGCGACATACGCCGGATCCACTTGTCGGGCTTAACGGACATCCACGCCTCCTCAGTCTTTTGCGTTCCTCATCACCACTACGGGTAGCGCCGGCATCCTGCCGGCTGCTCAGCTTGCATCGTTGCTTCTTACTTCGTTGCTTCCTTACTTCGTTGCCTCTCGCGCGTCTTCTCCCACTAAAAAGCAAGCCAGTGTAGATTACCCGCCACGTCTTGACAACCTGCGGCCTACCCTCTAGCATCTGCCCACGTATAAAGCTGGAGGAATGTGTGATTAAGTTAGATATCGTGAATGCGGTCGTGAACGCCACGTCGCCGAACATCAGCCGCACCAAGGCGGAGCAGGCCGTCGAGACCGTCTTTGAATCGTTGAAGAGTGCCCTTGGCCGCGGGCAGCGCATTGAATTGCGGCGTTTCGGCGTGTTCAGCGTCAAGCCTCGCAAGACCGGTATCGGGCGCAACCCGCGAACCGGTGAAGAAGTGAACATCCCGCCAGGGAAAGCCGTGCGCTTCAAGCCCGGCAAGGAACTCCAAGGCTTGGAAGCCCCTCCAAAATCCGCGGAATAGCTTTTCCGCTTGCGTTGAAGTAACAGCCGACCGTCTCGGAGCCGACCTAAACCTTTCATCGAACACGCTATCTATCACCTTGCGTGGCTGCCGTCATTCTGCTCGCTCAGCGCCTCTGCTTAGCTTCCTGCGCAACGAAGCTTGAAGGGTTACGCGACTTCGCTTTTGCACAAACCATGGGGTTGTGCTGTACTTAATCGAGACAATTTTCTCGCATTGTCTCGATTCTCCGGACCTTGTGACCAACTCACTTCCAGATAGCAGCGCCGTTCTCCCACCAGATCCCGTCGATTGGCGCGCCGCCCACATTCCGCCATCCTACTACTCTCTCGTACCGCGGCATCCGCCGGTGAAAACGCTCATTGTCGCGTGCGCGCTGTTTTTCCTCACGCTATGTACCTGTCTCGTCGCGGGCACGCACTTCGCCGCGGCCTACGCACAAAATCAAGCGGTCTCCTGGGACGAATTCATCCGCGCGCTTACGCTGCTCTATCGTCATCCGGTCGCGCTGGTGAGTGGCCTGCCTTTCGCCCTTACGCTGCTCGCCATACTGCTCACGCATGAGCTCGGTCACTATTTCGCGTGCCGCCACCACCACATTCATTCCAGCTATCCCTACTTCATTCCCTTTCCCACTTTGATCGGCACGCTGGGCGCTTTCATTCTGATCCGCTCGCCCATTCGCACCACTCGCGCTCTGTTCGACGTCGGCGCGTCGGGGCCTTTAGTTGGCTTCATCGTGGCTGTGCCTGCGCTGATTTTTGGCATACTGCACGCCAAGTTTGTTCCCGGCCTCGGCGATCCTGCTCATGCGAGTGTCGTGCTGGGCACGCCGCTCATTCTGCGCCTTCTCGCGGCGCTGCTTCATCCTGGGGTGCCCGCGAGCAGCCTGCTGCTCCATCCCGTTGGGCGCGCCGCGTGGGTCGGGCTGTTCGCCACTTCACTCAATCTTCTCCCCGCCGCGCAACTCGACGGCGGCCACATCCTGCGCTCGCTGAGCGCCCGCGCTCATCGCTATTCCTCGATCATGCTTCCCTTGCTCCTCGTGGGCCTCGCGCTGCTCCATTTCTGGGCCGGCTGGTATGTTTGGGGTGCGCTGCTCCTGATCATTCGCTTCTTCCGCTTCCTCCCTATTTACAATCCCGTTCCACTCGACGGCGGCCGCCGCTTCGCCGCCGCATTTACGCTGCTCATTTTTATACTCTGCTTCATGCCTGCCCCGTTCATCGAGTGATTGCCTGGCCCGATCACCCGGCTCAATTACCCGACTCGATTACCCGGCTTAATTACAGGGCTCGATAAAGTCTCCGCTTGCCCCGCCACAAACACCCGCTACAATCGACCGCGATAAATGACTGCCCTCGTCCGCACGCTGCGCCAGAGCGATCTGCTCCTGTTATTCATCGGCTCGGTCATTGGCTCCGGCATTTTTCTCACTCCAGGCCTGATCCTCCGCCAACTCAATGGTTCGGTCGGCTTCTCGCTTCTGGTGTGGGTCGTAGGAGGAGTTCTTTCGCTCCTTGGCGCGCTAACGTACGCGGAACTGTCCGCCACGAACCCGGAGGCTGGCGGCCTATACTGCTTCATTCGCGACGGTTTCGGCCGGATGGCCGCGTTTCTCTACGGCTGGTCGCTGTTCCTCGTGATCGCCAGCGGCACCATTGCCGCTCTCGCGCGCGCCTTTACCCGCTATCTAGCCGAAATCATTCCGCTCTCCGCCACGGGCGCGACCATCGTT
Source organism: uncultured Acidobacteriota bacterium (assembly GCA_963729285.1). Classification (GTDB taxonomy): domain Bacteria; phylum Acidobacteriota; class Terriglobia; order Acidiferrales; family UBA7541; genus Acidiferrum. Next base: position 65,808 of record CAVSNL010000045.1, on the reverse strand, counting down.
TCCGTCTTGATGATCGCCGTGGTCACCGCCGTCAACGTTTGGGGTACGCGCAAAAGCTCCGACCTCCAGAACTGGACTACGCTCATCAAAACCCTACTGATCGTTGTGCTCAGCGGTTTCCTGCTCTCTCTCGGTCATCATGGCGGTGAACTCGCGTCAGCCATGGGCACCACGCAAGGAGGCTCCGCGCTGCTTTCGAGTTTTGGCCTCGCGATGATCGCGGTGCTGTGGGCCTATGAAGGCTGGCAATTCGGCACCTACAGTGCCGGCGAAGTCCTCGACCCGCAAAAGTCGTTCCCACGCGCTTTTCTTCTCGGCTCGCTCATCCTCGTCGGACTCTATCTGATCGCGAACGTCGCCTATCTCGTCGCGCTCGGACCGGTTGCCTCCACCGCCAGCGACGCCATCGCCGCCACGGCGGCCACCGCGGTCCTCGGACCGTGGGCCGGCAAAATCATTGCGCTCGCCATCCTGATCTCGACCTTTAGCTCCACAAACTCGGTCATCCTCACCGCGCCGCGCGTCTTCTACGCCATGGCCAACGACAATCTCTTCTTCAAGAGTCTCGCCGAAGTCCACCCGCGCTTCCGCACTCCGGCTGCGGCAATCATCGCGCTCGGCATCTGGTCCGCGGTGCTGGCCTGCGCCGGGAAATTTGCCGAACTTATCGGTGGCGTCATTTTCATCGGCTGGATTTTCTACGGCCTGGGCGCCGCGGCGATCTTCCCGCTACGCCGCGCCTCGCAAGGCCAGCCGATTCCCTATCGCGTCCCCGGCTACCCGTTCACACCGTTCATTTTCGTCCTGGCGGCCGCCGCCATCGTCGGAAACGCCATCTATCTGGCCTTCCGCGACCCGGTCCAGTTTCGCAATCTCGCCGTCGCCATCGTGCTGTTCCTTCTCGGCCTGCCCGCCTATTATTTCTGGCGCCGCCGGGCTGCCTAAGACTTGGGCTGCCTTGGTTAACAGGTGGTACCCTCCCCCCGCCATTTTTTGTAAGTGCGGATTCTAAAGGACTTTAAATTAATGAATTTGGAAGTGCGGATTCTAAACGAGTTATGGGTGCGTTTTGCGGAAGTGCGGATTCTAATGGACTTAGCCTCTTGGGCTCGGTTAATCGAAGGAGATGCGGGAGGCGCAGTTTGCAGGTGGATGAAAGCATTGGGCGTTCGCTGCGGGCGTCTTTCAGGGCCGCGAAAGGGGGCATACTTTGGAAGGCTGGGCTTCAGAATACATAGTCGATGATACTATGAAAGTTATCTCTTTTCAATTGATATCTTTATATACATCATTCGAAGCGGATCGAAGTGCTGGGCTAGGAACCCGGGGGGATAGTGACCTACGCCCTGACTCATAAATTTCGAAATGGAAGCTAGGGATGTCCTCAGGGACTGAAGAGTCTGTGTGAGAACTGAGAGAAGAAGCCCTCAGCGGCTAAAGCCTTGTTGATTCGGCTTCAGTTACGGCACGGCTGAACAGGCTGCGGAAAAATGCCGGGAGCGGACCTGCTCGGTTTAGAGCGTGCCTGGGTTGACGCCGGGCGGGCAAGCCCCGCCCCTACAAGGGATTCGGAAGTTGACGAGTGGCGCGGCCCTTCGTACCTCTGGGTAAACTCTTGGCTCTAATGTCGGAGCTAAAGCTCCGACCACTAAAGCGGCAGCACCTTGAGTCTAGGTTCGCGGCAATGTTGCGGCGGTGTTGCCGCGGTGCTTAGAAACTTTCCAACGTAGTGTGGTGTCCAAAGGACAGTGGCGTTTCGCAGGGGTTTGTCTGGACGCTGAAAGGATGGCCAATGCTGGAAGCGAGGGTACTCTCCAAGTATTACGGTTCGGTGCCAGCGGTTCAGAACGTCACGTTTCGCCTCGAGCCCGGCGAGGTGCTCGGCTATCTGGGCCCAAACGGATCCGGCAAGAGCACCACGGTCAAAATGCTCACCGGACTGCTGCAACCCAGCCGCGGTGAGGTCACGCAAGACGGCGAAGACATCCACAAGAATCTGGCTGGGTATCGAAAGCGGTTGGGATACGTTCCGGAGGAAGCTAACCTTTACCCCTACTTGACCGGCGAGGAATACCTGGAAATGGTTGGCACGCTGCGGTCGATGCCCGAAGCTCGCAGAAAATCGCGCATCGACGCACTCTTGCAGCTTTTCGCGCTGGCGCCGCATCGTCAGGTGTCTCTCGGTTCGTACTCCAAAGGTATGCGCCAACGCATCCTGTTGATCAGCGCGCTCATGGACAATCCCGACGTCCTCATACTTGACGAACCGATGTCCGGCCTTGATGTCACCTCCTCGCTGGTCCTGAAAAATCTTATTCAAGAATTGAGCGGGCGAGGCAAGGCCATTTTTTTCTGTTCGCATGTCCTGGAGGTCGTGGAAAAAATTTGTTCACAGCTGATCATTCTCCGAAAAGGGCAGGTGATCGCTTACGGGCGCACGAGTGAAGTATTGCAAAGCATCGGGCAGTCCACACTGGAAGGCACTTTCCTGCAACTAACGGAGGGCCGGACGTCGCGCAAATTGCGAATGACATCGTGGATGTAGTGGTTGCGTGATGCGCTCCTGGAAAGAACCGCTGCAAAATCGCTGGAATGCATTTTCCCGCACTCCGTTCGGATGTCTACTGCGCCTCTTCACCGGCCGGATGTTCCACGGCGGCGACGAGAGTGGCGCGGAAGAATTGGGGCTCGGCGTCGGCGCTATCCTCACGCTGCTGGCCATGCCCGGCCTGCTCGTCTCGTTACTGATGTTTGAGAAGTACGGATCGCTCATCCGCTTCCTGCGGGGCGACGGTGTTTTCGATCCCTTTACCGCGACCATACCCGACGAATATTTCTTCATCGTGCTCTCCATGACGGTCACGTGGAGCCGCAGCGCTCTGGCGGTGGGACTCTCTGTTTCTCGGACCGCCGCGATTACCCCAATCTCATTCCGCTGCCGGTCTCTCTCCGCACAGTCTTTTTCGCGAATTTTTCGGCGATACTCGTCCTCGCGACGCTGTTCACGGTGGTGGTGAACGCGGCGTCGATGGTGTTGTTCCCGGTCGCGGTCGTCGGCAGTCATGGTTCCTTCGCGAGGTTCTGGCACTTCTCCGCCGGCCATGCCGTCGCCGTCCTGACTGCGAGCGCGTTCAGCTTTTTCGCGGTATATGCGGTGGCCGGGAGCCTCATGGTCGTTGTGCCCGCCTACGCGTTCCGGCGAGTCTCGCTATTCGCGCGCTTCGCAATCGCCGTGATTCTTCTGGCGCTGCTCGCGAGCGTATTCGCGGTGCCTGAGTCGCTTCTTGGAACATCGGTTGCGAGAGCTCATAAGATGGCCATGCTGCCCCCGGTTTCATTTCTGGGTTTGTCGCGAACCGTGTGGGGCATTCGGGGTGATGCCTTCGTCGCCGCGATGACCAAGGCGGCTGCCTTCGCGTTTGTGCTGGCAGTCGTGGTCGTCGTCATCACCTACGCGCTCAGCTTTCGTCGATCGTTTCTTCGCATTCCGGAAACCGCGGACGCCGGGCCTCTTCCCCGCATGCGAGCGTCATTTTCTCCGCTGGCGCTGGTCCATAAGGCGACCTTGCGCGAAAGTTCTCACAGCGCCTGCTATCACTTCATCGTCAGAACGCTGCTGCGAAGCGACGCGCAATTGCAGGTGGTGTCCGCCTTTGCGCATTGGGGCTGGTCGCCGCTGCGGAAGCTCTAACGTCCGTACGGTCCGACCAATTTTTCCTGGCGCGCCACTCCCCTTCCGCGGATTTTCTTGCGATCCCGTTCATCCTCGGCTACTGCATCATCGTCGGTATCCGGTTCGCGTTCGAAATCCCATCCGATCTGCGGGCCAACTGGATCTTCAAACTGTGGTTGCGGCCAGACGGTCAGCAGGCGCGGCCAATCGCGCGCCGGGTACTTCTAAGTTTGAGTCTGCCGTGGTTAATCCCTGCGTGCTTTGTGCCGACTTTAATTTTTTTCGGGTGGACCAGCGCCCTTCTGCACACTGCAATTCTGGTGTTGTCGACCGCGGTGCTCACTGAAATTCTGCTGGTCAAATTCCGGAAAATCCCGTTTACCTGCTCATATCCAACATTCGAGAGCAATTCTGGAGTCATTCTGGTGGCCTACCTGTTTGGCTTCTTTGTGTTTACCGACTACCTGCCGGAGATGGAACATTGGTCGTTGGACGAGCCGCTGCGCGCTGTTTCTTTCATCGCTCTGTTTGCGATCGCGTTCGCCGGCGTTTATGGATATCAAAAGCAAATGCTAGACATGGACAAGCAACTCGTGTTCGAAGAGACCTCGTGAAATCCATTCACGCGATCACTCTCGGCATGCAGACTAGCGGGGACGACGACCGTACCGGCGAGCACGTCGTCGAACTGCGTAAGTTATTGGCTGCCTACTGCAAGGGACCATACAGCGATGAAATCGCCGAATTTGCGCTCGTGCTCAGAGTCGGCGGAAAGATGCAGGAGTTCGACTTCGAGGGCTGCGAACGCATCCGACGAAATCGCAAGGGCAGATACATCACGGTGGACCTTGGTTTTCCTTCTCGAAAGTGGCGCGGCGTGCCCGACAGCGTAATAAGCGGATACCTCGCTGATATCGTCGAAACTGGACTTCTCTGCTGCTTACACCGTCTAAAGAAGGACAAGGCAAAAGTTCAGGAGGCTAAGTTGATGAACGATTTCACGAATGTGAAGAAGGAGTTTCTTGGCAATGGCTGAAGAATGCCTCGTTTCAGTCGTTGGCGCAACTACTGGCAACGCTAACCGGAAATTGACCACTACCAAATAAGTCATAGGTACGGTTCGGGTGTAGAATCCCGCGACATGAGTAGGAGGAGTCGCATGGTGCGCGTCCTTAACTCTCCGTTCCAGTGGGCTCTGATTTGTCTTGTTGCGTTTGGGATTGGTGCAGCGCCTCCTTCCGGGAATAAATTGTCGCCGGTATCGCGGGCGAATCTCTGCGTCACGGAAGGGGCCATCGAGGAACGGCCTGGGGGGCGGTTGGCTGTGAGCGTTCCGAAGATGCGGGCGTATTTGAATGCGCTGACATCGCAGTCGGTGGAGGCCGATTTCACTTATCTCGGGTCGACTGGGAATGAAGCGCGGCTTGGCTCTGGCGAACTCCGGCGGCAGTTCGGCCTCAAGCTGCGGGCGCAAGACGCGTGCAACCTGGTGTATGCGATGTGGCGCATCGAGCCGGAGTCGAAACTGGTTGTTTCGGTGAAGAGCAATCCCGGCCAGCACACCAGCGCAGAATGTGGCAATCGCGGCTATCGCAACGTCAAACCGGCGCGCAGCAAGCCGGTTCCGGTTCTACACCCGGGCAGTGCGCACTCACTTCGCGCCGAAATGAATGGAGCGGAAATGAAAGTGTTCGCCGACAACGTGCTGGTGTGGGAAGGCTCGGTGGGTCCGGAGGCTGGGAACCTCCAGGGCCCGGTTGGCATGCGTTCCGACAATGCTCGTTTGGAGATCGAGTTTCGCGCCGCACCCTCGCTGAGAGCGCAATCTGGAAACGCACAAGGTTGCCGCTCCGGGCCGGGAGAATCCGAATAGTATCGATGGTGAATGGCGGCACTTTGATTTGGACGCAGTCACCCTCACGGAAGCGCTACTCCAGCGTGTGCGTAAACCGAGGTGAGTTACCGTCTGGCGGCAACGCGACAAAATCACCGCTCTCGGGTTTCTATGGAATAGAGAGAATTGAAATTGATACTACTCTGAGACTTCGGACGTCTCAGGAGCCAAGGAGAGTTGCTTAAATGCGAAACCTCGTGCACGCAAAAAGACTCTATTCCGCTTCCATCGCATTTCTGCTCGCGATTGCGCTATTCGTTCCAGCAGCTATCGCGCAACAGGCACCACCGGATCAAGCGCCGCCGCCTTCATTTTCGCCCGAGCAGCTGGATCGGATGGTCTCGCGGATCGCTCTGTACCCTGATCCGTTGCTGGCCCAGGTTCTGACCGCTTCGACATTTCCTGACCAGATTCCGGATGCCGCTCGCTGGGCCGATGAGCATCACTACCTCACAGGCGAGGAACTCGCGAAGGCCATCACCGACGACCAGCTTCCCTGGGATCCCAGCGTTCAGGCGCTGCTTCCCTTTCCGAACGTACTTGGCGAAATGGACTCCGACATGAATTGGACCAATGACCTGGGCAACGCCGTTCTGGCGCAGCGCCAGGATGTCATGGACGCCGTGCAGCGCATGCGCCGAAAGGCGCGTGACTACGGCTACCTGCGCACCAATCAGCAAATCATCGTGTCCGGTGGACCTTACATCGAAATTGAACCGGTAAGTCCGGGCTTTATCGTCGTCCCGACCTATGATCCTCTCATCGTGTACGCCGCGCCGCGCCCGGGCTTCTTTGTTGGCGGTGCGATCGGTTTTGGTTTCGGCATCCGCATCGGGGGTTTCTTCGCTCCTTGGGGATGGGGCGCCACTCGGTTCGGCTGGGGCGAGCACGTGTTCATTGTGAATAATCGGCCGTGGGGCCGCACGTGGGTGAATCGACGCGTCTATGTTCATCCCTATCCCGGCGTTCATCGCTACACTGCCGGAGGGCCTGCCCGCGTTGAGCACCACGAGCTGATCCAGCGCAGCGCTCGCGAGCGAGAAGCCGCCCACGCCGGCCGCGAACGGGAAGAAGAGCACCACCACCACTAGCCTCAAGTAGCGCAGCATTCTTGTTCACCAACGTCAACTGTTACCGTGAGAAGGCCCTTCGATCCAACGAATCGAAGGGCCTTAGTTTACGGAGGAGTGAGGGTCCTGAGCCCCAAACACGCAAGCGACCGACATAGAATCTACAACAGACTCAACGGATCCATGTCCACCAACACCGCGGTCTGCGGGATACTCCTGGCGTCGCAGTACGCCATCGCTCCGCTCAATATCCTGGTGAGCAGGGATCGCCTCGGCGATTTCAGCAGAAATTGGAAGCGATGCTCCTTCTTCAAACGCGCCAGGGGTGCTGTAGCCGGTCCCAGGATTCGCGCGCCTTTTCCGTCGTGCGGTGCGAAATATTCCGATAGCTGGCGGGACCACACGATCGCTTTTTCCAAACTTGTGTCGCGCACGATCACGTTTGCGAGGGACGTAAACGGCGGGTACTGCATCATTCGCCGGAAGTGCATCTCGCGCTCGAAAAACGCCGAGTAGTCCTGGCGCACCGCGTCCTGGATTGCATAGTGCTCCGGATAATAAGTTTGGATCAGCACGCGGCCCGGCAACTCGCCGCGACCTGCACGCCCGGCCACCTGTGTGAGCAATTGAAACGTGCGTTCGGCGGCGCGAAAATCCGGCAAGTGCAGCGAGGAGTCGGCGCTGATCACGCCGACCAGTGTCACACGCTGGAAATCGTGGCCCTTCGCCAGCATCTGGGTCCCGACCAGAATGTCGAGTGCGCCCGCAGCGAATGCACCCAATGTTTCCTGATATTGCCGCTTTGTTCGCGCCGTGTCGCGATCAAGCCGCGCGATGCGCGCGCCTGGAAATTCCTTGCGCAGACGTTCTTCCAGATGCTCGGAGCCTTCACCGAAGAAATAAACATACTTCGATTGGCACTTCGGGCATTCCTTGGGAACCGCCTGGATCGATCCGCAGTAGTGGCATTCCAAACGGTTGCGGTGCTTGTGATAGGTCATGGAGATGCTGCAATTCACGCATTGAACGGAAGCGCCGCAACTGCGGCACAGCACCGACCACGAATAGCCGCGCCGGTTGATGAGCACCAGCGCCTGGGTTCCGTTGCGTCAGGCACTCTTGAATTCCGGCGTGCAGCGCTGAACTGATCGGGCTGGTCTGTTGCGTGCGTTGAAAGTCTTCGCGCAGATCGACGATCTCGACGCTGGCCAGCGAGCGGTTCGCCACTCGCGAAGCCAGTGTCAGCAACTCGTATTTTCCGTTGCGCGCATGATGATAGGTCTCGAGGGAAGGCGTCGCCGATCCCAGCAGGGCCACCGCGTTTTCCATTTTCGCGCGAACGATGGCCACGTCGCGGCCGTGATAGCGCGGCGTCTCCTCCTGCTTGAAGCTGCTTTCCTGCTCTTCGTCGACGATGATGAGGCCGAGATTTTCGAGTGGCGCGAAGACCGCCGAGCGCGTGCCGACGACGACGCGCGCCTCGCCGTGCCGCACGCGCCACCATTCGCGGGCGCGCTCGACGTCGCTGAGTGCGGAGTGCAGCACCGCGACGCCTTCGAATCGCGCGCCAAACCATGCGCGGCATTGCCGGCCGACCCACAGCGTCAGCGCAATTTCCGGCACCAGCACGATCGCGGTCTTGCCGCGCGCCAGGGTCTCCTGCACGCTGCGCATGTACACTTCGGTCTTCCCGCTGCCGGTCACGCCGTGCAGCAGCAGCACGCCGAATTCGCCCAGTTCGAATCGCGCGCGAATCGCACCGAATGCGCTCTCCTGCTCGGCATTCAGTTCGTGGGCCGGAGCCTCGTAACCTACGTCGAATGGATCCTCCGCGGGATCGACGCGCTCTTCCCAGCTCTCCAGCAGGCCATCGCGCAACATACGCTCGACCAGTGCTCGCGATACACCGGCCAAGTTCAACAACAGCGGCATTGGCAACGGCCCGCGCTCCGCGAGCGTCGATCGCACCCGCAACGATTTTTCATCCAGGTCGCTGCCTGATGTCTGTGCGCCGCTCTTCACTGCGATGACGCGCTGCGTCTTTGCTTTTCGTCCGAGCATCGTCTCGCGAATCTCGATCAAGCCTGTGCCGGCGCAGGCGATCGAGCGCGTCTGCGTCCAAGCCAAGCTTTGCCGCCGATCCAAACGGCAGAGGCTCCTTTTTCGCCGCGAGTTTTGCGAGGAATTCGACTTCGTTGCGGCTGAGTCCATGCGTCAGCTCGCCGCCGCTCAAACTCGCGACCGCGGCGCGTCCCGCTTCGGTAAGCACGATCAACCGCTGCGTGCGCATTTCGATCACCGGCGGCAGCATTGCGCGAAACACTTCACCGACGGGCGCGAGGTAGTAGTTCGCTATCCAATGGCCGAGTTCGATCAGTTTCGGTGTAAGTGCTGGCACGCGATCGAGCGCCTTCGTGATTTCGCGGATCTTCGTGTCTGCCGGCGCGTGGTCCGTGAGCTCTACGACCACGCCGACCATCGCTTTCTTGCGAAACGGGACGATCACGCGCGTGCCCGGCTGCACGATTTCGCGCAGGGATTCCGGAACGGCGTAGGTGAACGTCGTGCGCAGCGGCACCGGCAACGCAACATTGCAAAAAGGAAGGCTCATCCCGGCGTGTAGTGTACCAGACGTTCCGACTGGCCTTAGGAGGCGCGGCATTGCGTCGATACGTCGCGCGATATCGCGCTCGAGCGAACAATTTGAGGAGGCATCCGTGCACGACCGGTGCGACTTATAGCCGACAGTAGTCTAAATCCCGCGGTCTCGGAGACCGCGGCTACAGTTGCCGAGACGTGGACGCGATGGGCTAGCGGCTGATGAGTGCGATGCCGGCGAAGATTGCGACGATGCCGAGCCATTGCCAGCGCGACATTTTCTCGCGCAGGACGACTGTCGAGAGGAGGACGGTTACGGCGCCGTAGAGGGACGCAAGTACGCTCACGACCGACGACTTGCTCGAGTTGCATGCCGCAGATTGTTCAGCACGAACGCGCCGGTGTCGAGCACGCCCATGCCCAACAGCCAGATGGAGACGGAGTTTTGCGCGGCAACGAAATCGGCTGCTTCATGGCCAGGAGCGACAAGCGCCGGTGAGCGCGTGACGACGTCAGGCGAATCATCCAGACCGTGGAGGCGAACCCGACACGCGGCACGACGCGATTGCCGAGCAGCCAGAAGAGCACGCCGAATCCGACTGCTGAGATCATCGCGGCAGCCGATTCCGCTTGCCGTTTCTTCTGTTGGATGTGCGGTTGGGCGATCGTTGGAGCCGAGGGGCGGACTTCTCCGACTCGCGCTTCGCCGCGTACCACGACGATGACGCCGACCAGGATCAGACATGATTCCGGCGGCGCGCGCGGCCGTCAGGTGCTCGCCGGTAAAAGCCGAGATAGCTACGGTGAGCGCGGGATAGCTGGCGGATAGCGGCGCGACCACCGCCAATTTTCCGACTTCAAAGGAACGATACAGCGAGAGCGTCGAGATGGCGTTGAGCGCGCCTGCCAGCGCTCCCCAAGCCCACGGCTGCCAGCCGGAACCGTCGAACAAATGGCCCCAACCGCCGATCCACGGGAGAAAAATTGTCAGCAGAACGAGGCCGATCAGTTGCATGTATAGAGTGGTGCGGAGGGAACCGATGCGGCGCGAGGCGAAGCGCGCGAGGAAATCGGAACTGCCCCAGGAGAGAGCGGTGAGCAGGCCTAGTAAAATTCCCATGAGGGATTATGAGGGGTTTTGCGTTCCGGCGGACTTGCCCTTCTTTACTTGCGAGGCCGAGAACGGCCATAACTTTTTGCAGATCTTTCCAGACGTCGGCTTTTGCGGCGGGATTTCGCAGCAGATATGCGGGATGATAGGTGGCCATCAGTTTTCGGCCGCGAAAATCGAGCCATTGGCCGCGGAAATGGGAAATGCCGCGATTGGTTTCCAGCAGACGTCTGCGCCGAGCAGGCTCCGAGGCAGACGATTACTTTGGGAGCGATGGCGTCGAGCTGGCGCAGCAAATATGGCGAGCAGGTTTTGATTTCGTCGGGTTCGGGCAGGCGATTTTCCGGAGGGCGGCACTTGACGACGTTGCAGATGTATACGTCTTTGCGCTGCAAGCCCATCGCTTCGATCATTTGCGTCAGCAATTTTCCGGCGCGGCCGACAAAGGGAAGGCCCTGGGCATCTTCGTCGCGGCCCGGCCCTTCGCCTACGAAAACCAGGTCGGCTTTGGGCTGCCGTCGCCGAAGACGATTTTGTTTCGGGTGGTGTGGAGCTTGCAGCGCGTGCACTCGCCGAGGTCGTCGCGAATCTTGAGTAGCGAGTCGTCGGCAACTTTGTTCAGGGCGTCGAACAGGGAAACCTTAGGCGCCAGGTAAAACGCTGACTTTCGGAGTCATTGGAACGGTGATGGATGCAGCCGGCGGCAAGATAGGCTTCGGCGAAGTCTTGGGCAAAGATTCCTCTTGCGGGCTCGGAATGGACAGGGAGCTTGTTCGAAAACCGGTGCGGCACGAGCGAAAAAACGATCGCGGTAAAACAGGTCGATGCCGATGTCTCGGTAGTAGCTGAGGCGTTTCGAGAGTTTGTCCTGGAGCGCAGTGGAGAGGCGTCTGGCATGATCAGTTCGCGGAGCGCTGCGGGGAGTGTAGCACGGCGCGGAGGCGCACGACTTCGTCGAGAATGCGTTGGGCCACTTCGGTTTTGCTCATGCGCGGAAGCGGCAAGGTCGCGGCCGTCGCGGGCGAACAGGGTGACGATGTTGGTATCGTGGTCGAAACCCGCGCCTTCGGCAGTTACGTCGTTGGCGACGATCATGTCGGCGTTCTTTGCGGCAAGTTTCTTGCGCGCGTTTTCGGCGACGGTTCGGTTTCGGCGGCGAAACCCACGATGAGACGCTCGCCCTTGTTCTTGCGCCACGCTGGCCAGAATATCCGGTCGTCGGTTCCAGCGATAGAGTGACAGGGCTCTTTGTCGCGCTTGATTTTCTGTTCGAATTTCGTGGCGGGACGATAGTCCGCAACCGCGGCGGCGAAAATGGCGATCGAACACTCGGGAAACTTCTCGGCTACCGCGCGATGCATTTCTTCCGCGGTGCGCACGTCGATGCGATCGACTCCCGCCGGAACATCCAGAGACGTCGGGCCGCTGACCAGAATCACGCGCGCGCCGCGGCGGGCGGCGGCTTCGGCAACCGCGTAGCCCATCTTTCCGGACGAGCGATTCGTTAGATAGCGCACGGGATCGAGTCTTCACAGGTGGGGCCGGCGGTGATCAGAACTCGTTCGGCCTTCCAGGTCGCGCTCGAAATGCAGCGTCTTCGCGCACGGCGGCGACGATCTGCTTCCTGGCTGGCGAGGCGGCCTGCGCCGGTCATTCCGCAGGCGAGATAGCCTTCGTCGGGATCGACAATCTTCACGCCGCGCGCGCGTAGCATTTCGATATTTTCCTGCGTCGCGGCGTGGTTCCACATGTTTACGTTCATTGCCGGGGCGACGACCACCGGCGCGGTGCGTTGCGAGATAGAGCGTGGTCAGGAAATCGTCGGCGATGCCGCGGGCGAATTTGGCGAGGATGTCGGCGGTGGCGGGCGCGACCAGCAGCAGATCCGTGCGCTGCGCTACGGCGATGTGTTCGATGGCGCTTTCGAGATTGGCCTCGCCGCCGGATTCAGCGAAGAGATCGGTGATTACTTTCTGGCCGCTGAGAGCGGCGAACGTCAGCGGGGTGATGAATTCGCGGGCGCCGCGGGTCATGACCACCTGGATGGTGAAGGTGTCTTGCTGGAGGCGGCGGACGAGTTCCGCGGCTTTGTAGGCCGCCACTCCGCCGGTTACGCCTAGTGTGATTCGCATTGGGTCATTGTTGTCTTGTGCACCGCGGGGTTGTTCGGCCCTCAGCGGCTAAAGCCGATTTTTTAGCCGGGTCTAACGGCACGACTAAAGTCGTGCCCTCCCAAAACTCGGTCGCGCTAAAGCGCGCCTTCAGTTTTCCCTGCCGCCATCGCCATTTTCCCACTGCGTTCACGTTCTACGCCTTGGCTGCGAGACCGAAGTCGCGGCCCGCCGACGGTCGCGCTCGCTACATCTGTCGACTACCGCTGCAGATACTTGGATGCCTGGGCCGCGCCGGGTGCTACTTGCGGCGCTTGTTGCCGTCTTTGTCTGTATCGATCGAGTCGGGTTCGGTGAAGTCGTATTCGATGTAGCCGTGATCCAGCTCTTCGCACGCGATGCGTGTGGCCTTCAGGGTTCTGGGTTTTCGACCATTGGCGGGGCTCCGGCCATGATCTGCCGCGCGCGCCTCGCCGCCAGCACCACATACGCAAACTGGCTCTCCGGAGCTTTCGTCAGCACATTCATTTCAGTCTTTCCCTCCAAACGATGCCAGAAGTTGTTCGACCCGCTTACGGCGCCGCGCGCTCTGGCAACGCAGCGCGACTACGATGGCCTGCGCTTCCTTGCCGGCACGTTCCACATCCTCGTTCACTACACAATAGTCGTAATACTTGCTGAACGCCAAAATCTCGTCCCGCGCCTTCGCCAAGCGGCGCGCAATTTCCTCGTCCGAATCCTGGCCGCGGCTGCGCAAACGGCGCTCCAGTTCCTCGCGGGACGGCGGCAAAATAAAAATGGCCACCGATTCCGGGAGTTTCTGTTTTACCTGGGCGGCACCTTGCACGTCGATCTCGAGGACCAGATCGAGATTCTTAGCGCGTGCTTCCTCGAGCCACTTTTTCGGCGAGCCGTACGAATGCTTGCCGAAGACCCGCGCGTATTCCAGAAATTCCCCGCGCGCGACCATGGCATCAAATTCCTCTTCCGTAACGTAAGCATAACACTTCCCACTGGCCTCGGTCGCGCGACGCGGCCTGGTAGTACACGAGACCGAGGGCATGGTGCCGGGCAGCTCCAGAATGCGCTGCACCAGCGTCGATTTCCCCGAACCTGACGGACCCGAGACGATCAGCACCAGCGGTGCGATATCTGGCGCAGTGCTCATTCGATGTTCTGCACCTGTTCGCGCAGCTTTTCAATCTCCGCTCGAATTTCCAGCGACAGCGCGGTGATGGTGAGCGCCTCGTTCTCGACGCCCGGCGTCTTCGAGAGCATGGTGTTGGCTTCGCGGTGCATTTCCTGGAGCAGGAAATCGAGTTTCTTTCCGAGTTCTCCCGCGCCGTCGAGCAATTTTCCAAATTGCTGGAGGTGGCTGCGCAGGCGGTCCAATTCTTCGCTGATATCGCTACGCTCGGCCAGAAGCGCGGCTTCCTGCGCGAGGCGCGCGGGCTCGATGCCCGTGCCGCCGAGCAATTCCTTTAGCCGCGTTTCCAGACGACGCGCGAAAGCGGGCGTTAGCGCAATCGCCAGCTCGCGCACTTTTTCGGTTTGTTCGGCGATGCGCGCCAAACGCATGCGCAATTCTTCGGCGAGGTGGCGGCCTTCGGCATGGCGCATTTCGTCGAGCTTGGTGAGCGCTTCGTGCAGGCACGTATCGAGCGCGTGGCCGAGCTGATCCTGCTCTTCGTCGGTTTCCGGAAGGGGCGGCGCCAGACCGCCAATGACGCCGGGAAGGCGAAGCAGGGAGACCACGTCCAATTCGCTGGAAGCGTTCATCTGGCGGCGGAGTTCTTCGGCGGCATGAAGATAGGTTTGCAGCAGGTCACGATTTACCTGCACAGGCGCGGCGGTGCCTGGCTGAACGTTGAGGTTCACGTCCAAATGGCCGCGATGGATTTTTTCGCGCACGATCTGGCGCAAGCGAAGCTCGTAGACATCGAAACCCTCGGGCAAGCGGAATTTGATATCGAGAAATCGGTGGTTGACGCTCTTGACGCTGATGCGAATGGACCAGCCGTTGGCTTCGGCTCGGGCTTGCGCGTAGCCGGTCATGGAAACGACTTCGGCTTTTTTTGCTGGGATCTGTTTGGTTTGAGCGGAAGAGTTCTGGGTCATAGGGTAGTACCCGGAGTAGCTAGATTTGGCGCCGCTTGCGCGGGAGCCAGCATATCGTCGTCCGCAAACTGCAGGCTGTGCAGACGCGCGTAGGTGCCACCGCGAACCATGAGTTCCGCGTGGGTGCCGCTCTCGCGGATCTGGCCGTCTTCGAGAACGAGGATTTTATCGGCGCGGCGGATGGTGGCGAGGCGATGCGCGATGACAAAAGTCGTGCGGCCGACCATCAGGTTCGCAAGCGCTTTTTGGACGTACATCTCGGATTCGGCGTCGAGTTCGGAAGTGGCCTCATCGAGAATCAAAATCGGAGAATCCTTGAGGATGGCGCGGGCGATGGCGATGCGCTGGCGCTGGCCGCCGCTCAGACGCGTGCCGCGTTCGCCGATCACCGTGTTGTAGGCGTGTGGAAGCTCCATGATGAAATCAGCGGCGAGTGCCGCCTTGGCGGCGGCTTCCACTCTTTCTTTCGGGACGTTGTTTAGGCCGTAACAGATATTGTTCCAGACGGTGTCGTGAAACAGGATATTCTCTTGCGCGACCATGGCGATTTGTTCGCGCAGGGAGCGGATGGTGACGGAGCGGATGTCGACACCGTCGATGCGAATTTGTCCGGAGGTCAGCTCGTAGAATCGTGGAATCAGATTGACCAGGGTGGTTTTGCCCGCGCCGCTGGAGCCGACGAGGGCGATGACTTCTCCGCGCCGCGCTTTCAGGCGAATATTCTGGAGGACAGCGGCGGAGCCAGCGTAAGAGAAACAGACCTCGTCGAAAGTGATCTCCTGGGAAAAGGGCGGCAGAGATTTTGCGCCGGGCTCTTCGGTGTGCTCTTCGTCCAGATCCAGATAAGCGAAGACCTGGGTGCTGGCGCCCTGAGCGGATTGGAATTGCTGATAGACCTGTGCCCATGCGTTTGAGCGGAGTGTAGGCTTTGAGGAGCGCGAAGATGAAGGCGAAGAAAACGCCGAGAGTCATCACGCCATGGTGAATTTGATCGCGCGCGAAGAGAATCAGCACGGGGATCACGATGGCGCCAAGCAGATCCATCAACGGAGAAGTGATGACGGCGGCACGCACCCAGCGCATGTTTTCGCGAAGCAGCCGGCGAGAGGTTTCGCGAAACTTGGCAATTTCAAAGTCTTCCATGCCGAAGGCTTTCACCACGCGATTTCCGGTGACTGTTTCCTGAAGAATCTGGCCAAGATCGCCGAGCCGGGACTGGCTGTTCTCCGCGGAGTGGCGGATCTTGCGGCCGAATTTATTGACCGGCAAAACGACCAAGGGCAAGAGCACGATCGAGCCCAGCGCCATTCTCCAATTGAGGCAGAACACGACGGTGACGAAAACTATGAGGGTGAATCCTTCTCGAAAAAGATCAGCCAGATATTCGGAAAGCGCGATGCGAGTGCGTTCGACATCGTTGATCGCTACCGAAAGAAGGCGCCCCGTCGGATGGTGCTGAAAAAACCCGATCGGTTGGCGGATGAGCTTGGCGTACACGGCGTTGCGTAAATTCGTCACTGCGGCGTGCCCAACGTATTGGATCTGCGTGGTGCCCAGATATTCGGCAATCGCTTTGACACCGAAAATCATCAGGAAGGTGAGCGCGAAAATCGTCTTGACGTTGTGAAAGCCGGAGGGAAGGAAGGTGTTCAGATAAACGACGTGTTCGGTAAAAGGAATTTTGCCCAAAGGGAGGCTCGAGCCGACAACCGAGGGATCGAGCACGTAGTCGACCGCGGGCTTGATCATCAGCGCGGTCAGGCCTTCGGCGAGCGCGACCACGGCAACCAAGATTACGCCGATCACCAGCCGGAATGCATAGGGCCGGACGTAACCTAACAGACGCTTCAATTGTGGTGAGAACAGCGAGGCCACCCGTCAGGCTCCCGTGCGTAGCGCACTTGGTACGCTATTCGCCGCATGGCGGTGTGTCAAGTTTCGGCGGGCGTGGTGATGACGATCGAGCATGACCTGGCGATTCCTATTTCTCAATGTCGCGATGAACGACTTTAGTGGAGTAGCCGCGCTTGGCCAACGCGTCACTGACGGACTCGGCTAGCATCACCGAACGGTGCCTACCCCCGGTGCAGCCGAACGCGATGGTCAGATAGCTTTTTCCTTCACCGATGTAGTGGGGCATTAAATAGACGAGCAGGCCCTCGATGCGGCGTAGAAATTCGCCGGTTTGCGGAAACGAACGGATATAGCGGCGGACCTTGGGATCCTGGCCCGTGTATTTCCGCAGGCGCGGAACGAAATGAGGATTCGGCAGAAAGCGCACGTCGAAAACAAGATCGGCATCGATGGGCACGCCGTAGCGATAGCCGAAACTAACCAGGGAGACAAGCATCGGACGCTTATCGGGATTCTTGAAGCGTTCAGTGATGAAATGGCGGAGTTCGTGAACGTTGAACTTGGAGGTATCAATGACTACGTCGGCGAGTTTACGGATGGGCTCCATGAGCGTGCGCTCGTGGACAAGGCTCTCGCGCACGGAAAGATGTTTGCCGAAGGGATGGGGACGCCGCGTTTCGCTGTAGCGGCGCAGCAGGGCGTCTTCGCCGGCGTCGATGAACACGAGCGCGATGGGATGCTGCCGGCGCAAATGTTTCAGCAGGGCCGGGAGTTTCGCGAGTTGCGCGCCTTCGCGAGCGTCCACGAGCAAGGCCGCGCGAGAGAAATCTGCTTCACCGGCGGCGTGCAGCTCCGCAAAAATGGGAATGAGCTCGACGGGAAGATTGTCGACACAGTAGAAGCCCATATCTTCAAAGGCGCGAAGAACGGTGCTTTTTCCGGAGCCGGAAAGGCCGGTGAGAATGACGAGTTGACGTGAGCCGGTTCTGGACCGTTGCTTCACGGAGCCGGACGGGTCGCTCAGCTTTTTACCCTGCGCTGGTGCGTGCTGGGGATGCGCATGTCTTCGCGGTATTTCGCGACGGTGCGGCGCGTCACGTGGATGCCGTTGTCGTCGAGCTTCTTGGCGATTTGATCGTCGGTGAGCGGCTTGGTGGAGTCCTCTTCCTCGATCATTTTCTTGACGAGGCGCTTGAGCGTGAGCAGCGACATGCCACCGCCCTCGGGTCCGTTCACCGATTCGCTGAAGAACGAGCGCAACTCCAGTACGCCCTGCGGCGTGTGCGCGTACTTGCTGGCGACAGCGCGGCTCACGGTCGAGGGATGCACGCCGACTTCCTCGGCGACTTCCTTGATCATCATGGGCTTGAGCGCGTCGGGTCCGTGAATGAAGAAATCGCCCTGGCGCGCGATGATCGACTGGCAGACCCGCAAGATGGTGTGCTTGCGCTGCTCGATGTTCTTCATCAGCTGGATCGCGGCGGTGAATCGTTCTTTCACGTAGTTGCGCACATCGCGGTCGGAGGCATCTTTCACCAGCAGGCGGCGATATGTGGGACTTAGACGGAGTTGCGGCATGTCGTCTTCGTTGAGGAAGGCTTGCCACTGGTCGTCCACTTTGCGGAAGTAAACGTCGGGCTCGACGAGTCGCGGCTCGGTCTTGTTGTAGCGCAGGCCCGGGCGGGGATCGAGCTTCTTGATGACGTCGAGAGCGCGCTTGACGACGTCGAGCGGGCGATTCAGTGCGCGGGCGACATCCTTAAGCTGGTTGGATTGCACTTGCTTGAGATAGTCGGAAACGATCTGCTGGGCCAGCGTGTTCTGCGGATCGAAGGCTTTGAGTTGCAGCAGCAGGCATTCGCGCAGGTCGCGAGCGCCGACTCCGATGGGATCGAAGTCCTGCACGACGGCGAGCGCATCGTCCAAATCATCCTGCGAATACTTGCCTTGCTGCGCGAGCTCTTCGGTGGAGGCAGTTAAGTAGCCGTTCTCGTCGAGGTTGCCGATAATGCTCTCGGCGATCTCCTTCACGGTGTCGGAACAAATGGTGACGCTCAGCTGCCAGGTAAGATGGTCGGTGAGGCCGGTAGCCGACGACAAAAATTTCTCGAAGGAGGGCCGCTCGGAAACTTCGCGCTCCTGCGATTGCCCGCCGTCGCCGCCGGAATCCAGATATTGATTGAAGAAGCTGCCGACGTCGAACTCGTCAAAGGGATTGGGCTCGGGCTTTTCCGGCACCTTTTCGGTTTCCGCTTTCAGAAAGGTTTCGTCGCTATAGTTGTCGGTTTGCGTGGGCTCTTCGCTCTGCTCTTCCAGGACGGGATTGGCGATCATCTCCTGGTTGATCATCTCGCGCAGTTCCAGACGATTGAGCGCGAGCACGCTGACCATCTGCACCAGACCTGGCGTCAGAATCTGCCGCTGCGACACCTTCAGATTCAGTTTTAATCCCTGCCAAGCCATAGGTATCTGTTATTCCCTTTTCGACGTCCTTTAGTTCAGCCGGAAGTGGTCGCCCAGATAAACCCGCCGGACTTCCGGATCGTTGCTCAACTCGTCCGGGCGGCCCTTCCTGAAGATTTTGCCATTTCTGAGGATATATGCGCGGTCGGTGACGTTGAGTGTTTCCCGCACGTTATGATCCGTAATCAAAACGCCAATACCCGAGCGGCTTAAATCTCGAATGATCTCCTGAAGATCCTTGACGGTAAGAGGGTCAATGCCCGAGAAGGGCTCGTCCAGCAAGATAAAGGAGGGCTGAAGGGTTAATGACCGCGCAATTTCCAGACGCCGCCGTTCGCCTCCGGAGAGGGTATAGGCTTTGCTTTGGCGAACCGTCTCTAGGCCCATTTGCACCAACAATTCCTCCAGCCGGTCGCGTTGCTGCTCCGGCGTCAACGGCAGAGTCTCCAAGACAGCAAGGAGGTTCTGTTCGCTGGTCAATTGCCGAAACACCGAAGGTTCCTGGGGGAGGTAGCTGATTCCGCTGCGGGCCCGGAGATACATGGGGAGGTCCGTAATTTCGTCGCCGTTCAGCAGGACACGGCCGGAATCGGGGCGGGCAAGACCCACGATAATGTAGAACGTTGTCGTTTTTCCAGCGCCATTGGGGCCCAATAACCCAACAACTTCACCTTGACCAATCTCCAGCTCGACGTCGTCGACGACCTTGCGTCCTCGATACGACTTGCTCAACTCGACGGCCTGGAGCTTCAGCATACCTCTTCATTCGTGACCGCGGGGCGGTCAATTCACTTGCGACCGCGGGGCGGTCAACGACTATTTGTCACCGGTCAGCGCAAAACGGTGAGCGCTTCCCATTCAGTTCTGCACTCGATGTTTCGTCAACGTCCGCGATCCATTTTCAGAATCGACGATGATCGTATCATCCGCTAAAAAGAAGGTCAATTGACGGCCGACCGTGGTGCCCGCGGAACCGTCGTAAAGTGTGGGACTTCCACCGGTCATGACGAATTTTCCGTTCGCGGCGGTGTATTCCCCGCGCTCGGCGGTGGCTTTGCGGTCCCCCTCTTCAACGATCACGCCGCCCGTACCCACGGCGCGACTGATTTGCTGAGCGCCCCCCTGGGCAGCTGCGCCGCTTCCCGATGGACTGGCCGGCTGGCTGCGAGTGAAATAAAGGTCCAAAACTGGACCGCGCATCTTCTGGTCGGCCGACTGTACGACCACGTTTTGCTGCAGGTTCGCACGGCCTTCTTTGTCGTCATACATTAGCGTCGCACAGGTCGCGTGCCACAACTGCGGTTTCTTGGGTACGACCTGCGACGTGTTGACCGTCGTCGGCGCGGCATTGAGGGGATGATCCTTCGCGGATTGCGCGGGCTGGTCGACGGGCGGACTCGGCGCTTGCGGGAAGACCGCCCGCACATTCCCGGAAGCATTTAGCACGCGGGTGTCGCGCAGCAACTCGATGGAATTGGCTTCAAGAACAGAGTCGCCTTGCCACAGCCGCGCGTGGCCTGTGTACAGGGCGCGTCCCGTCTTCGAGTTCCCTTCCAGCGAATCCGAGGTGATGTTGGCGGGCACTGGAGCCAGCTGCACCGCGCTGCTTTTTCCCGAGAAATCCGTGGAACGCACGCCGCCTTCCCCGAGAATCTCTCCGGTGTTCTGGACGAACGTGATGCGCGGCGCGTGCGTCTCGGTGGTCGAATCGCGAGCGACGGCTTGCCCAGTTAACGTGGCCGTCTGGGTGGATCGCTGGAAGGAGGCACGATCGGCCTGCCCGCTGCGATCACCTTCTTTCAGCCTGACGTCACCTTGCAGGTCCATTTGCGACCAGCCGCCATCCGCCGACATTTGCGCGAGCCCGTTCCTGGCAGTCGCGGTTTGCACGGCGTGCCCGGTCACCCAGTCGTTCCGTTTGCACATTACCGTTCGCCTGAAGCTGCCTGGCTTTGCCGGTGTTCGCGAAGTCCATCACCAGCCGATCGGCCTGAAGCTTAGTTTTCGCCGGAGATGCAGTTCCTCCCGACTGCGCCGAAGAGTCCGTCCATTCCATGACACCCGCGGCTAAGGTCTCAGCCTTCTGCGGCTTGCTAGGCTGATGCTCCCCGCCACCACTGAATTCCATCCGGAACGCAGTAGTCTGGAGGGCGCGCGAATCTCCGGTCTTCTCAAGCTTGGTCTTCAGCGTGACACTGCCGGACAAATTCAATTCTTTTGGCTCGTTCACCCGCGGCCACAGATCTAGCGTGCCCGCATCGGCTTTCATTTCGTCCGTTTCCACAGCAGCGCTTCGGAAACCATGCACAGCGCCTGAGGCATCCAACTTGGCAATCCATCCTTCGGGCGCAAAGTGGGCCGTGAGTGTGTCCGCGTCCAGATTCATTTGGTCCACGGCGCCTGTGGATTTTACCTGGGGGCGGCTCTCCGGACCGGTAGTGGTGGCCACCAGTGTTTCCGCGCGAAATTGCTCATTAAGTTGCAGCGAAATTTCGCCCGCGGTCAGGCGCTCCGTAGCCGTCTCAGCTTCGGCTGGGCCGTGGAGATGCATCAACCTGCTTTCGCGTGCAAAGTCCAGGCTGGTCCCTCTAACGCGCACGTCCTGGCTCGGCTTGCTCGCCGGCACCAGCGCTGGTTTCTTAGTCGAACTCGCGGCAGACTGCGTAAGTCGCAAGCGCACCTCGTGCAGCAAGTGAAGCGTTCCTTCCTCGGACTGGTACTCCAGACCGATGGCATCGCCACTTCCATTGGGGAAAGCGAATGTCACGCGCTGGTCGGTTTGCGCTACGCCGGTGCTGCGGTTGAAAGTTACGCCGCGGGTCTCCACGCGCGTGGCACGAGTTTCCGCCAGCGCCGGATTTTGCGCTACGAGTTTGGCGTCGGCGGCGCTCATAAGGTCGAATCGCACGTCGCCACCACAGATGACGCCGCCATCCTTCTGATCGTATTGGCAACTATGGGTGTGAATGACGTCGTTGCGATCGCCGGCTTTGCCGAAGATCGTGATCTGCACCTCTTCAAGCAAGCTGGCGTCCTGGCCCTTGAATTCAGTGGATTTCGACGCCGTGACTTCGAAGATCGCGCGGTTCTGCTCGTTGAATTTCTTAAAGGTGATACCCGAGGATTGACGGGTGACATCGACAGGAGTGGGCGGCGGAGCCTTGGCGCGCTCGATGTGCCGAACCCAGTCGCGCTTCAGATATACGACCGTGGTTATCCCCGCCAAGAGTAGGGCCACCGCCGCCGACCAGCGCGCATAGCGCGCAGATTCACTTCTTCGCATGACCTCAGTGTAAGCAAACCTGGCTCAGGGTGTATAGGCGCAGCTTTCGTCGAGTCCGACTCAGGCGAGCCAACAGCAAAGCGCCCGCTTCGGAAGGCGGTCGCTACATGGCTTACGGTGAATGGTGAACTAGCCAGGTGATTCGGCGGCGGCGGATAGCGTGTCCGGCAAGATGCCGACGTTGGCGGCAGCTACGCTGTCGCGATTGGTGTTCTTGACCAGGTACATGGCTTCGTCGGCGAGATGCAGCAAACCTTCTTTTGTGCGCGAGTCCACCGGGTACGAGGCCACGCCTACGCTCGGCGTAACACGGACGCGCAGACCCGCATCGTCCAGCCAGGTCGTGCCGCGAATTAGTTTGTGGAGCCTGCGGGCAACGTTCAGAGCGTTTTCCTTCGAGGTCTGCGGCAGCAGAATCACGAACTCATCGCCGCCGTAGCGGAATGCGAAATCGATCAAACGGCAGTGCGCCTTGAGCGCGTTACCAATCTCGGCCAGCAGCCGCGAACCAACCAGGTGGCCGTGGGTGTCGTTCACCTGCTTGAAGTGGTCGAGATCGATAAAGACCAGCGAGAATTCGTAATTGTACCGCTGCGAGCGATAGATCTCGGTCTCCAGAATGAAGCCCATGTGGCGCGCGTTGTACAGGCTGGTGCAGTCATCGGTGATAGTGAGCTCGTGGATGCGCTTCACGTGGCGGGCGTTTTCGAGCGCAATCGCCGCGAAGTCGGAAAGCGCTTCGAGCAGCTTCAAATCGCGCGGATCGAAACCATCTGGGCCGATGCAATTGATCAGCTCGATCACCCCGAGGCAGGTATCGCGAAACTTGACCGGCACGGCGACGATCGACTGCGTTTCCATCTTCGTTTTTTCGTCGACCTTGCCGAAGAAGCGTGTGTCTTTGGAAGTGTCGGTGACGACCACGGCTTCGCCATTTTGCGCTACCCATCCGGCGATGCCCTGCCCTACTTTGACGCGCACATCCTTCAGCGCTTGCGAAGCTTTGCCAACGGCCAACTCGAAGTAAAGTTCTTGCGTGGTCTCATCCAGCAGCAGCAGCGACCAGTTGTCCGGCCGCAGAAACTCGTCGATTTTTTCCATGATAGTGCGGAGCACCTGATCGAGCTGCAGCGAAGACGTGAGCGCCTTGCCAAGTTCCTGAAATACGGCGACTTCGCCCGCTTCGCGGTGCTCGTAGGGAACGGCCGCGTTGCGACGGCGTTCTACGGCGGGAAATTGTTTGACTTCCTCCACGTTCGGTTGGACCTGATCCTTTAAAGGCATAGTTGCAACGGGGATTGCCGCCGCTATCGATTCGGCGTCTCCTTGAGGACCCGATTCGGCGGTTTAACGAATCCTCGCCAGTATAGGCGCGAGTCAAAAAGCGGCGCAACACACTCGTGGTACAGGCGTTGCTATGTTGCCACCACTAGGGGAGATATCTCGATTCGGGCTCCGGCGCCAAAGCGCGCCATTGTTTGACACGCCTTCCGCCCCCTCTTATAGTGCCGTTAGACTTGAGTCATGCGACCCAGACGTCAGGTCTGGAAGCGGCTGGGCGCGGGGCTCCGCCGGCGGATTTTCTGATGGTCGCCGATCTTTCCTGACGTTTCCCGCCCAACCGTGGCATCTAACTTGCTTTACGGATATGGACACAGCTTCATGGCCAAGCGGAGTTTCGGCGAAATACTAAAGAGCGAGCGCGAGATACGTGAGGTGACGCTGAATGAGGTCACCGTCGCGACGCGCATCCCTCCGCGTTTTCTGGAGGCTTTTGAACAGGAAGATTGGGAAAAACTGCCTGGCGGAGTCTTCAACCGGGGCTTTGTGCGTGCAATTGCGCGTTATCTTGGACTGAACGAAGAGAACCTGCTGTCCGAATATGACCTGGCGTACGGCGAGCAGCAGGCGACGGCCACCGCTCTGGTTGAGAACCCCATCCCGTCGCCGCCGAAATGGATTGTCGCCGTGGCGGCGTTGGGCGTCCTGATTGTGGTCGGATGTGTACTAGCCGGTGGCGTGTACGGGTGGCGCCGCTATCAAGCGCGCCGTGCCGCGAAGCGCGCCGCAGTTGCGGCGGTAACGGCAGCGCCTCCAACTCTGCCGTCGATCGCGCCGACATCGCCGGGTGCGTCCGCTTCGCCGCCCTCTTCGTCCTCGTCAACCCGCCTGGATCTTTCGGTATCCACTTCGGACGTCACGCGAATTCGCATTGTGGCCGATGGCAAGATTGTGCTGGATGCTCGGGTGCCCGCCTTGGAGACGCGTCACTTTTCCGCGCGAAACCAATTCGTGGTGTCCGCGGCTAACCCCTCCGCGGTGTTGCTGGAATTGAACGGGCAAGCAATGCCGCAACTCGGGGCGGGCGGCACCTCCGGTACACTAGTGCTTAGCCAAAAGAATTTGAGGCAGGCACCCAGTGGAAACCCTCAGCCCTGAAATTGTTGAAGATTTGCGCCGCGGCCGCGCCACGCGCGAACGCAAGATCGCTGTGTGCTCCACCGGCGCGCACTTACCGGCCGCGGACCGTGCGGAAATCTTGGCGATCCTGGCCCTTGATTCGGACGAAGTAATTGCGGAGCGCGCCAAGGAAGCGATCCTCGCGCTGCCCATCGAATATTTCGTGGAAGCGCTGCAACGTCAGCAAGCTCTCGAGCCGCTGTTCGACTACGCTGCGAGAAACCTGGCCGTCAAGCCCGTCGTCTGCAACGCTTTGATTGACAACAAGGCCTGCAATGGCGATCACCTGGCTCCAGCGGCGCGGCATTTCTCGACCTCCAACGTGCAAGCGCTTATGGATGACCTAGAGCGCGTAAGCGAGTCCCCCGCGCTGGCGGTCGCACTCGCGAATACAACTTCCGTTACCGCCGAGCAAAAACACCTGCTGCATGAGCTTCTGAGCGAGGCTCATATCGACGAAGCGGCGCTTGCCGAAGCCGCGGCGGAAGCGGAGCCGGATGCCGTCAAACGGCAAACTCTGTTGCAGCGCCTGGCGAAAATGACCGTTTCTCAAAGAGTTCAGTTCGCGATCAAGGGAGGTTCCGAGGCTCGGCGCACCTTGATTCGCGACTCGAACAAGGTGGTGCAGCGCGCCGTCTTGCAATCGCCGCGGCTGACCGATCAGGAGGTCGAGGGTTTCGCGGCGATGACCTCGCTGACCGACGAGATTTTGCGGCTCATCGCCAATAACCGCAATTTCCGGAAGAACTATACGGTCGTGCGCAACCTCCTGAACAATCCAAAAACGCCGCTGGACGTCAGCCTGCACATGCTGCCGATGATCAACGCCATCGACCTCAAGCGACTGTGCACCAACAAAAATGTTCCGGAGACCTTGCGGACCACCGCCATCAAGCTTCAGCGGCAGCGTTCCGAATTCAAAAAGGGATAGCTCTACTTCCAGGATGACGGTCATCCCTGTGGCGGTTCGTTACTTGCCAGACTACAATCAAGGCGGAAAATGAATCCACGTTATCAATGGCGAGCGCGTTTCACGCTTTGCGCCGTGCTTTCGTTGACGGCAATCGCTTGGGGCGACGCGCATCCGCAAGCGCAGCGCACTGACGCCACTCCCTGGGCACCTGCGGACGCGATTGAACCTGGCCGCTTGGTGGAGGAACTCGCGCACGCAACCGGGGACGAACACGCCACAATTCTTTACGTCGGCTTTAGTCC
This sequence comes from uncultured Acidobacteriota bacterium, assembly GCA_963729285.1. GTDB lineage: Bacteria > Acidobacteriota > Terriglobia > Acidiferrales > UBA7541 > Acidiferrum. The sequence continues at coordinate 39,958 of CAVSNL010000045.1, read as the reverse complement.
GCTCTTCGAGGGCGGCCACATCACGGGCGCCGTATTTCACGGCACGGCGTCCACCCCGCAAGGCCTGGCCGATTTGAAAAAGTGGGCATCGGCACAACCTCGCTCGACGAGTCTCGTCATCTATTGCGGCTGCTGCCCGTTCGGGTTTTGCCCCAACATTCGACCCGCCTTCGTGGCCCTGCACGGAATGGGCTTTACGCACGTGCGCGTTCTGGTTATGCCAAACAGCTTCGCGTCGGATTGGGTCGATAAAGGCTATCCCGTCGAAAAGGGACATCGGTGAATCGTCTGATCAATTCGCGAAAAGCGCGCCGCTCGTATTTCGAAAAAAAAGCCGCCTTATCGGATGAAGAAGCGGCTTGTGTTTCGTAAGACTTTGACGACTTACCGGCGACCTGAGGGTCCCGCGGAATTTCCCTTCGTCGGTGTTGGATTCGATGCGGAAACGTTCTGGCGCATCTCCTTCGCTTCTTTCAGGTGATCCTGCAGAGTTGGCAGCGTCTGTGTTGCGAAATCCTTGATGGCCGCGTTCTTTCCGCCGTTGGCTTCCCTATTGAAGTCGGCGATATCTTCCTCGTGATCCTTTACCATGTCGCGCGCATAAGCTCGGTCGAATGCCGCCCCCGACAGTTTCGACAGCTCATCATAGGTGGCCTTATCCTTGGCGCTGAGGTCATCCGGCAGCGTGATATTTTCCTGAGCCGCCGCGCGCTTCAGCTCGTCGCCAGCTTTGGTGTGATCCTCCACCATCCGCTGTCCGAATTTCTTCACCGAGTCGCTGGTTCCCTTTTCTTGCGCGAGCTGCCCGAGTTTCACTTCGGCCATGCCGCCTTGTGCGGCCTTTTTCGCAAATTGCGTGTCGCTCACTGCGGTGTGTGCCGGCTTCTGCGCATTTTCCTGGTGCGCCAGTACCGCCCAGCATCCCAAAAATGTGCAGAATGTCGTGACTCCGGCCACGTAGGCCACTTTCATCAGGGGGCTGTTCAGATCCTTCATGACCTTCCTCCATCCTATCCACGAGTGTGTAGACACACTAGGAGGGCGCTGCAAGGATCACAATCCGGTCTTGCCTGTAGAGTCGTGTAGGGGAGAGTGTGTAGCGAACCGCAGAGGCCGAATTCGCCGCCGTTGTCGGGTGGGCTAGCCTTTGCGTAATACCAAACAACTTGCCAGGATGTCGTGAAGGGCCTGCCGCTTCTGCGTAAATCCAGCCATGGCGTACCCGATGCCTAGGGGAATAAAGCTCGTTACGATTTTCCCAAAATGGCGGCCAGACGCACGCGCGAACGTAACCCTGCGGCCATCAATGTCGGTCACGATCAATCCGAGCGCTTTCTTGCCGGCGGTGCCTTCCCACTCCGAGCTTTCCAGCAGCGCGTGGTACAGCCACGTGCCACCCACTCCGACCAGCACGCAGAACCAAATGAACAGCAGAAACATGGGAGGCAGCCCGTTCATGAATGGATCTCCGTCGCGGGGGATTCTTGCCAGGACTCCACCGATGCCCATGGCCATCGCCGCACCGATCACGATCGGAATCGCGAAAACCCCCAAAATGATCACATCGATCAAATAGGCCAGCACACGCAGCCAAAATCCGGCATAGGCCACGGAAACCGCAGGGGGCACCGGCATGCGCATAGCCGCGGTCGCCGGGGCAGCACCTGGCGCCACTATTGACGCGGGCACCGTGCCTGTCGCCGTCACTGGCACTACCCCGGTGGATTGTCCGCATTGATTGCAGAAGGTAGAGCCATCCGCGATGACGCTTCCACACTTCGAACAGTACACGGCGATACCTCCGGATTTGCCTGCTTGGAGTTCACGGGCAGCGGCATCGTACGTCGAGCGGTCCTACCGGTCAATACGCAGTCCACACGACGAATGTTCGGTTTGGCCGATCCGCGCTTCGCCTGCTATCCTTCCGCCCCTGTAGAGATCTGGGAGGTTTTCTCGTGCGAAGAAATCTATTCTTTCTGGGCGGACTCCTTGCAGTCGGTATCGCGGCAATCGCCCAACAGCCACCGAAGCACTTTGACGGCAACTCCTGGTGGCAACACGTCCAGTTTCTGGCCGACGACAAACTCGAAGGACGCGAGACTGGCAGCGAAGGTCTGCGCACCGCGGAAGCTTACGTCGTCGATCAACTTACCAGGGCGGGTCTGCAACCCGCAGGTGTCAATGGCTTTTATCAGCCCGTGAAATTTGTCTCTCGAGAAATCGTGGAAAAGGATTCCTCAGTGGCGCTGGTTGCTAACGACAAAGTAGAGCCGCTGGTCCTCGGCGAAGATACGTACTTCAACACGCGCGCCGATCTCGCACCCGAAGAAATTTCCGCGCCGCTAGTGTTCATCGGCTACGGCTTGAAAATTCCAGAGATGAACTACGACGATCTCGCTGGCCTCGACCTGAAGGGCAAGATCGTCGTGTATCTTGCCGGGTCCACCGCGGAAACTCCTACGGCGCTCTCGGCTCACTACCAGACCATTGGAGAACGCTGGAAAGCTCTGAAGCAGGCCGGCGTTATCGGCACGATCGGAATACCGAATCCCGCTTCGATGGATATCCCGTGGTCGCGCATGTCGGTGAACCGCACGCACCCCTCGATGGATCTCGTTGGCGAAGAGTTCAACGAGACCTCTGGGCTCAAGACCGCCTTGACGTTCAATCCCGCGCAAGCCGAAAAGCTCTTCGTGGGATCGGGTCACACGTTCGCCGAAATCGCGGAGCTTGGCAAGGATCGCAAGCCACTGCCCCGCTTTCCTCTCGGTGTCTCGCTTAAATGCCGCGCGGTCGTCAAATCAACTTCCGTGGAGTCCGCCAACGTGATCGCCAAGCTGCCCGGAAGCGATCCCGCGCTGAAGAATGAATACGTCGTACTTTCGGCGCACGTGGACCACATCGGCATAGGAGCGCCCATCAACGGCGACCGCATTTACAACGGAGCGATGGACAACGCATCAGGCGTCGCCGTTTTGCTCGACATCGCGGCGTCCTGGAAAGCCAAGGAAGCGCATCCCCGGCGCTCGCTCCTTTTCGTATTCGTTACCGCGGAGGAAAAGGGACTCCTGGGGTCGAAGTATTTTGCGGCTCATCCCACGGTGCCGCCGAAATCGATGATCGCCGATGTGAACATCGACATGTTTCTGCCGATCGTGCCACTGAAAGTTCTGAAAGTGCAGGGTATCGCTGAATCCGATCTTGGCGAACGCGCGCGCGACGCGGCCCAGGCATTCGGCGTGCGCGTGCAGCCCGACCCGCAACCCCTGCGCAACGCATTCATCCGCAGCGATCAGTACAATTTCATCCGCCACGGCGTTCCCGCGGTAAAACTCGACGTCGGCTTCGATCCCGGATCACCGGACGAGGCAATCTTCAAAGAATGGCTCACCGTCCGCTACCACGCGCCCTCCGACGACCTCGCGCAACCCGTAGACCGCGCCACGGCAGCAACCTACGAAGAAATCATCCGCCAACTGCTAGTCTCCATAGCCAACGCCGAGGCCCGCCCGCAATGGAAGCCCGACTCCTTCTTCCGCCGCTACGCTACAGGCACCAACTAGTCTGAAAGCCCGAATCCTCCGCTCTCAACCTAGCCACTGCGGGTTATGGCCTGTGCCATCGAAATTGTCCGTCGTCTTATAACCTTCGAACTTGCCGTCGCGGGCGCTGTCTGCAGTCTTTCCAAGGAGTTCCGCGACTTGCGTCTCGCTCATGGGACGAAAGCTCCGGGCCGCCTGCAGCGACGACTCCAGAATTTCCAGCGAATCGCACCCGGTGATCACCACGCTGGTCGGCAGATTCATCGCGTAGTGCAGGCATTCTTCGGATTTCACGACGTTGCTTCGCAGAATCCACCCGGCACCCATCGGCTTCATTCCCAGGACGCCAATTTCTTTCTTCACCAGCACCGGCAGCACCTTCCTTCCAAAGCTGTTGTAATGCGCGTCCATCACGTTCAACGGCATCTGCACCGCGTCGAAATGGAAATGATGCTGATCCGCCGTCTCCAGCATCTTCAAGTGGATATCAGGACTCTTGTGGCCGGTGAATCCAATGTAGCGAACCTTGCCCGCCTTTTGCGCCTCGACGATCGCTTCCATTCCGGCGCCTGGCGCAAAAACCTTCTCGGGATCTCCCATGCGTATAATTTCGTGGAATTGCAGCAGGTCGATGTGATCGGTTTGCAATCGCCGCAACGATTCTTCCAATTGTTCGGTAGCGGCCTTGCGCGTGCGTCCATCGATCTTGGTCATCAGGAAAACGCGCTGCCGGTAGCCATCGCGCAGCGCTTTGCCCATGCGCACTTCGCTTTCGCCGCCGTTGTAATCCCAGCAGTTGTCCAGAAAAGTGACGCCATTGTCGATCGCCGTGCGAATGATTTTGATGCTCTCCTGCTCATCCTTCTGACTCCCGATGTGAAACCCACCCAGCCCCATCATGGAGACTTTCTCGCCCGTGCGTCCCAGCGTCCGATACGTCATCCCTGTTTTTGCATCCACGGCCCAGGCAAGCTTCTCCGCACTCACCGCGACGCTCGCCCCGACTGCCATTCCCACAAACTCGCGCCTCGATATGCCGCCATCCTTCTCGCTCTTAAAGTTGTCGTCAGGCATATTCATCTCCGTCGCTGGCTGAGAGCCTTAGCCTACACCCGCGCTTATTCCTGTCAAACCACGTCCGCCCTACCACCTGCTGACGAGACATAGAGTTGGTAAGCAACGATTTCCGCGGCTATAATCCGCTTGTTTCCCAAGTTTGTTCAGTTGGCAAGGCAACCGAGGTGCCTGATGCACGCCCGTATTCCAACCGTCATTGCTTCCTTTTCTTTGATCCTGCTTTTTGCGAGCACGATTGGGCGCTCCCGTCCGGCCTCTCGCGGACTCCTGATCGTCGCGAATCAGTTCGAGCACACCGCTTTGCTCGTTGATCCGGAGACCCGTCGCGAGGTCGCCAAAATCGTCGTCGGCGTCAACGGCCACGAGGTCGCCGTGAGCAAGGATGGCCGCTATGCTTACGTTCCTATCTACGGAAACTCCGGTGTCGGCAAGCCTGGAACCGACGGCGCCAGCATTGATGTGGTTGATATTCGCGAGCGCAAACTCGCCTACTCCATCGACCTCGGCAAACCCCTGCGCCCGCACGAGCCAGGCATTGCTCCGAACGGGCAGCTTTACGTGACCGCCGAGCTTTCCCAATCGCTCGACGCCATCGACCCCGCCGCTCGCAAAGTGATCGCGGAGAATCCCACCGGCCAGCCGGAATCGCATATGTTCGTCATAACCCCGGATGGAAGTCGCGCGTATACCGCCAACGTGCATGCTGGCACCGTCAGCGTTCTCGACCTCGTGCACCACACGCTGATCACCACCATTCCCGTTTCCAAGATTGTGCAACGAATCTCGATTCAGCCCGACGGCCGCTACGTTTATACGCATGACCAGGACGCGCCGCGAATCGCGGTGATCGATACGAACACCAACAAAATATCAGGGTGGATCGATCTTCCAGAGTCCGTCTATAGTTCCGAGCCCACACCCGATGGCCGGTGGCTGGTCGCGGCCGGCTTGAAGGGTCACATTTTCGCGATCGACCTGAAAGCAGGCAAGGTGGCCAAGACCTTCGACGCTCCGACAGCCCTCGGCAAAGTTCTGGTGCGACCCGACGGTGGCGTCGCGTACATCTCTTTCCTCACGGCGGGAAAGATCGAGGTTCTGGATCTGCACTCGTGGCAATTGCAGCCGTCGATCGATCTGACTCCCGGTGTGGACGGCATGGCCTGGGCTTCCAACTAACAAGCACGCAAAACAGAGCACATTGTCATGCATATCGATCAGCTTCGCGAACTTTGCCTCTCCTTCCCCGGCGCGACAGAACAGACCGTCTGGGAAGGCGACTTGACCTTCAAGGTCGCGAACAAAATGTTCGCCCACACCGTGCTGGAAGTCGCCCCAGTCTGGCTTTCTTTCAAATGCTCGCCGGAAAATTTCGCGGAATTGACCGAACGCGCTGGAGTTATCCCGGCGCCTTATCTCGCGCGTGCTCAATGGGTCGCGCTGGAAACCAGAGACGCGCTTCCACAGCAGGAGCTAAGCGCCCTGCTCCGCGAATCGTACGATTTGGTCGTCGCGAAACTCCCAAGGAAAACCCGAGAACTTCTGGCGCAGGACGCGGCACCAACGCGGAAACCATCCAAGCAGAAACGTTCGCAGAGGAAAACAAGCCAACGCAAGAAGCGCTAGCTGGACATCGGGGCTTCCCGTTCAATTGCTGCCAGAAAGATTGTTTGGGTGAAAAACTACGGCCGGTCTTCGTCGTCGTATTCCTTAGGAACATCATCTTCCAGCACTTCATGCGTCACAACTTCCGACTCCTCGGCGTTCCCCGCTTTTTCCACCCCGCTGACGATGCCTGCCTCGAAAGCCTGGCCTTCTTCCAACAATTCGTCCGCGCTCTCTGAGTCGACGTCCTCCACGATGGAAATACCCTGGCGGTCGCCCGCTCCGCTTCCAGCCCGAGCCACGCGCGACTTAGGCTTGGGACGCACCGTCTCGACATCCTGATTTCCCTGGACAACGCTGACTTGCGAAACGGCCTGCGTTATCTTCGGAGCGGCCTTCTTCTTCGCCGCCGAGCTCGCTTTCGTTGCGATCTTTGCATGCGCGACCGGCTTCTTCTTCGCGCTAGCCACGAGTTTCGTCTTTTGCGCGACTTTCTTCGCGTTTGCCGTCTTCGCGGATTTCTTCAGTTTCTTCGGAGCTGCTTTTTTCTTAGCCATAAGCGCAGTCTAGCACTAGCGCGGGTGCGCGCAAACACTCACGCAATTTCCTTCACGACTCGTTCTCAACCTTCGGCCGGAAGCACAACGGACACGCGAATGCCTCGCCCCTCCACTTTGCTTCGTCGCCCTTGCCTGTCTCATCCCAGTTTCTCCAAATCGACGAACTCCAAGTCCCATGGCATCTTCCCCAGGTCCAGCCGCGCCACTGTAACTGGCAACTGAAATCGTCTGGGTCCCGCGCTCCCCGGATTTATGTACAACACGCCCGACCGCTCGCTTCGCCCGAACTTGTGCGAATGTCCGCTTACCACAACATGAAAACCAGCCGCCGCGGGATTCAAATCGAGGGACTTCACATCGTGCAGCACGTAAATCTGCACCGATCCAGCATCGGCAACCGCGGCAACAGGCAGCACCCGCGCCCATTCCTCCGTGTCCACATTGCCGCGCACCGCAACGACCGGCGCCAGTTTTCTCAACGCATCCAGGATCTCCGGCTTCCCGACATCCCCGGCGTGAACAATCAATTCCGAACCGCGCAGTGCCCGCAACGCCTCTTCGCGCAGCAGTCCATGCGTATCCGATATCAGGCCAATGCGCTTCGGATGATTTTCCACACCAAGGATTATGGGTGAATTGCAGTACAGGAAGAATCAGGAAATCGAAAGAAGGCCTAACTCAGCGCCGCGACTTTCTCTGCGTACCGCCGGCGCAGCGGCTTTGCTCCCGGAACCGGGAAAGCCATATGCCAAAAATTGAGGCTGAAATCCGTAAATTCGATCCCTACGTGAACTTTGCCGTCACGAGAGCGCTTGATGCCAACCACTTTCCCCTCGGCTTGCTGTTCCGTAAGCTTGTTTTCGAGCAGCAATATGTCCCCGAGGGCCACGCTGTGCTCAAGTTCGATCGAGGCACCGTGCAGACTCACCGTGTGCGACTTCGTTTCTACCGCGTAGGTTTCGCCCTCAGACGTAATTCCATGCACTCTAAGCGGAACGCTCAGCATAACCCTCATGGTGCGGCGCCGCTCTTTACATCGAAAATGAAGAATGGCCATGGGACAAGAGCCTCTCACATAAATTCAGATGCCCAACCAGAGGACGCACTCGACAGGTGCTATGCGAAGCAAGTCCGCACACCTGTGATTCTGCCCGCCGCCTCAGAACGGCGCAATGGCATGTCGGTACCACATTGCCGTGCACGAAAACAGTACCGTTGTACCTAGCCTGCGGTAATGCCAGCCCGAGAAAACGCGTCAGCAAGACCGGTCGTTGTTACCCCAAAATCGCCCCAAAATTGCCCCCGAGAATTCGCTATTTATTTGCCTATACCGCTACAGCACCCCCCACACCGGGTTCCCGACAGGGGCACAAGCATTCAGGCCGACGGCTTCAACATCCCAACTACTCACTACCCACTACTCGCTACTCACTTCCTATTCCTTCCCCACAATCGCCAAAGCATTCACCCGCGCCCGATCGACCGTCAACCCCCAATGCAGGTGCGGCCCGGTGACCCGCCCCGTCGCCCCAACCTTGCCGACGACCGCGCCCTTCTCCACCACGTCGCCGACCTTCGCATCGATCTCCGAAAAGTGGCAATACAGCGTGTACACACCCCAGCCATGGTCCACCACCACTGTATTCCCGGAGTAATAGAGAGGCTCGGCCAGCACCACGCGTCCACGTTGGGCGGCGTGGACCGGCGTCCCCGTCGGCGACGGAAAATCCACACCCGTGTGCGGCGGTCTGGCTTGTCCGTTAAAAACACGGCGCTTGCCGAAATTTCCACCAGTCTTGACGCCATCCAGCGGCACTCGAAACCGCCCCGTCCAGAATTTCTCGGGGGTCACCGTCGCGAAAATTGCCTTCAGCTTCTTGCTGTCCTCTGCGGCCTGCGCTTCTTGCTCCGGATTCGGCTCCACGAAATTCGGCGCTACCGCCAGCTTTTCGGTCGCGAACTTCCCCGCCCTTACGGTGATGCCTGCCTTGCAGCTCACCGCTTCGCTAGCCGCAGACTTTCCGGAAACGCCGAGCTTATATTCCCCAGCCGCTTGCTCCAGATCCACTCCGAGCAGCGCTTGCCACTCCGTGGTTCCCTTCGGCGCCGCGGCATCAGATTGCCAGAACGGAATGTCCTTGTCCGTCCACTTGCCCGCAACTTCCGACAGCGGTTTCGCGCTGCGCACTTCCACCAGCAGCAGGCCCCCTTGGTTGGCCGACGCCGCGCTCACGCGAAGTTCGACGCCATCGCCGCAGTCGTATTTACTCCAGGTCGAAGGCGCGGCCTTGCGCGGCGCTTGCTTCTTGGCTTGCCCCGTATTCCCCAGCGCTGTCGTGGAGAAAAAGACCATAGTGCAGATCGCCAGAAAGAGCCTGCCGAGCGTACTGCATCGTGTCTGAGAATTTCGGAATGAATTCGGGAATCGCATTTCGCCCCTTTGCTGGCACCCCGCGACAACCGGTGACGTGTCCCACGTTTTCCGGACGCGCCACCTTTTACAGTTTTCTTACGCGATCTTCAGGACTTTCTAAGCCTTGGCCCCTTAATCTTTCGTTCGAGGGGATGCGGCCAGCCTCCAGGCCGTTTGCAGTGTTCACCACTGGTCGCGGCTGCAAGAGTTCGCGTCCCCAGTTTCGTATGCCCACACTGATTTTATCGACGCTTGCTTTGCTTGGCTGTGCCTTCCTGATCTACGTGTTCTTTCACTGGCTGCGCGACGAACTGAATCCCAAGCGCCCACCGAAACGCATCCAGCGGCGCCCGCAGTTCCCGGCACCACAATCCCGCTACGTCATCCGCTATCCGCATCAGCGAAGTCTGTAGAGAGCTGCCTCAAATGGAGCATGCAGAGCCTGTGTGGCAACGCGAACGCACGGCATCACAGGCTGCGGGAGAAGTCTTTCTTTTCAGGAGGTCGGTGCTTTAGCGCCGACGTAAACTGCATGCTCTCAGCGGGCTTCAGCCCCTGAAGGAAGCCTTCTCTTCGTTTTGCTATCCCGCTGCTAGGACGCCAAGGACTGCGCACGGCGGCGCGGATGTCACACTTCAAAATCGATTCACATCTCCAGGCCAATGAGGCGCATCAGCGCAATAGCGTTGCTCTTGGTCACCACGCCATCTCGCAATTTGTAATCGAAGCGCATCTTGCCGTCCTCGACTTGATCCTCGAAATGCACGTTGCGGATGGAATCTCCAAGCGCGGCGGTAATCTCCGTCAGCGCCAGATCGTGCGTCGTCACGATGCCAATCGCGCGGCGCTGCAGCAGCCCGCGAATCAAGCTCTCGGCTCCAATGCGGCGGTCCTTGGAGTTGGTGCCTTCCAGCAGTTCGTCGAACAGGAACAGCAACGCCCTGTTTTCGTTGGTAGGGTTGCCTTTCGCGAGGTTTGCTTCGGCCTTCGCCAAATCGCCATTGGCCACGTCGGCCTTCGCCACGATTGGAACCGTAAGATCAAAGACGCGCCGGATGTGCAGGATCTCGGTGTAAAACGTCGAGCGCCCTTCCTGCAGCGAATCCGTGCTGTGAATGCGCGTGCCCACATTGAGCGGTGTTAAGCGCAGCGCCCTTGCTCGAACCGGCGCGCCCGCCATCGCAAGGACCGTGTTGATGCCCACCACGCGCAACAGCGTGCTCTTCCCGGACATGTTCGACCCGCTCACCAGCAGCACGCGCGTCTCCTGGTCCAGCCGCACTGAATTCCGCACGCACTTTACCTCCGCGATCAGCGGATGCCCCAGTTCTTGTCCATCGAAAAGCGCCGGCGAATCAGGCGCCTCCACAATATCCGGAAAGGGATCGCCAGGATGCTCGTAGGAATACGTCGCCAATGAAATCAGCGCTTCGATCTCTCCCACGATCTCGACGCTCGCGCGCATGCGAGCGCCATAGCGTTGCCGCCAGGATTCCGCCGCGAATGCGACCTGTGCGGTGTACAGCAGCGGCAGCTCGACGAGATGACCCACCAGACTGTGATGCGCGTCGATCCAATACACGATTCGTGCGAGCTTCCGAATGAAGTGCGAAGCCGGTTGGCCGTCGCGACTGAGCTCCGCGGTGAACCCTTGCAGACGCGGCGAAGCGAACGGCTCCCGCTCAAGACGCTGCAAAATATCCGCAAAAAGCAGCAAGCCTTCCGCGTTGCAAGAGATTCCTTCGATCACCGCGTGGGCCTGGCGTCGCAAAGAGCGCCGGAAAAATACTTCGATCATGAGGACGATCAAGATCAGCCAATACGTGAGCGTCGCCAAGTAAAATACGATCGCGGCGACCGCGGCAAGCGCCAGCACGATCGCCGCAACGCGGGTAGCAATGCCCGGCATCACGCGCGCGGTTTCCGCCCAGCCCGACAGCGATTCCGGGTTCAATCGCGCGCGCAGTTCATCGCCAATCACCGCAAGGTCGCGATGCAGATCCAGTTTCTCGCGCAGCTCCGCTAACAAACCTTGCCGTTCGAGAATCGCGGCTTTCGATGACGGCGCGCACAGCCATTTCGCCAACTGGTTTTCGCCCATGGGCAAACGCGCCGTCGAAAGGAGCTCGAACAGACAGCCGCGACCAAACAGATCGAGATCGTCGGCGTAAACATGCTGGGGATCGCGAAAACGCTCTCCTGTTTGCCCCGTGCCAGCCCAACGGTCTTCGACGCGTGCAATGCCCCGGCGATAAAACGCCGCCGCGGATTCCGCCCGCGATCGCGCGCGAAGAATACGCTCGTGCGAAAACGCGAGAGCCAGATACAAGGCAATCGGCACCGCAACCCAATAGGAAGGCAGCGCGTCCTTATGCAGACAGAACCAGGCCAGCACCAGGCCGGCGACAACAACCGCCAACTTGGCATTGCCGACCTGAATATGGAGATGGTTCTTAGCGGCGACAATTTGTTGGTATTTTTCCAGCCGCTTGGTGTATTCCATCCGAGGATCGGACACGCTACCTCTTCCGAACGCACTACCCGTGGATAGAGTCGCCGCGCGAGCCTCGAAACTTTTGGAAGGATTTCACGGACCGCGCGAATCCAGTCTACTCTTCGCCGATGTCTTCGTGCCACACGGCAGGATTCGCGGCAATATAGTTGGCGAGCAGTTCGACGCATTCCTGCGAATGCAGATCGATCACTTCGACTCCATTTTCTCGCAGCCAGTCAACGCCGCCCGCGAAATTCACCGATTCGCCGACGACCAGCATGCCAATGCCGAATTGCCGCACCAGTCCGCTGCAATACCAGCAAGGCGCCAGCGTAGTCACCATGATTTTGTTGCGATAGGTGCGCTGCCTTCCCGCCTTGCGGAATGCGTCGGTCTCGCCGTGTACCGACGGATCGTTCTCCTGCACCCGCCGGTTGTGCCCGCGCCCCAGCAGCTTGCCGCTACGATCGAACAGGGCCGCACCAATGGGAATGCCGCCCTCGGCGAGTCCCGCCCGCGCCTCCTCTATGGCAACGCGCAGCATTTCCGCGCAGCGGTCGGAAGTGAGAGCGATTTTGGTGACACTACGCATTCGATGGGCAGCCGAGAGTATACCTTTGGCGCGCGCTCGCGGAACATCCTGGTTCAGCCGCAGGACCACACTATGTGTGACAGGGCCCACAGCCCATCTCGTCGACCAAAAGTAAGTGTCTTATATTCAATAGCTTATGTCTGGACATGAGACTGCCTCATACCATCCCGAGGCCGATGGCGCCGGGAGGCATCAATGAAGCGGTGGCATGCGATCGTGTTTTTAAGCTTGATGGCGAGTGGCGTGGGCTTGGCTGGTTGCTCGAGCAAAGCAGCTTTGCCCGCAAGAAGAGCGCCGGAGCCGGCGGGGGCGAGGCCAGGCCCGCCAAGCAAGCAGCCGGAACGTGCCGCGAAACCGGCGGCGCGCGAATCAGCATTTTCGATGTACTCGAATCCGGAATATGGAGTTTCTTTTCGCTATCCCCGGAACTACGCTTTGGGAGAGGCCGGCGATTTGATCGAAAACGCGCCTGAGAGTAGCTCGGGGGCACGCACACCGGAACAACTTGCCCAAGAAGAACCTGGCGCGCTGTTGCTGGCTACCGTAGTCGTGCCGGATGACGCCTATCCGAACACGACGTTCGCGGGGGGCTGGTTGCAGTTGGCGGTGAATCGCTATCTGACGGCCGGAAACTGCCGGCGCGAGTTGCTTTCGCGACTGGGCGATTCCAACGGGCATACCGGTGCGGTGACAGTACAAGGCGTGGAGTTCGCGTGGGCTGACAACGACGAAGGTGACGGCAGCACGGAGTTTTTCGAGCGGGACTATGCGGGGTTCGCGAATGGAACGTGCTACGAGTTTTTCCTGCGGATTGGCGTCGCCACGACTGACGATGCAGACGGAACGCGGCCGCCGGACGAGAAGAAAATTCTTGCGCACCTGGAGAAGGTCGTCTCGAGTCTGCAATTCGAATCGAAATCCGTTTCGCTTCTCGACGCGACGCCGTCCGGTCAAGGCAGCATCAGAAAACGATAATGCGGGCCTCGACAGGACACTCTCCGTGGCCGATAAGCGTTGCAAGTACAGCATTTCATTCCAGCGAAGTCTTGTCACTTTCGACAAAGAAAGTTAGCCTTAACTTAGGTTGTACTGGCAGCAAGTAAGTTCCCCCCTCCGTCAACCTTTCCCTCTTGAACGCCTTGAGAGTGCTTGCACGAATGTCCTATTCAGTTGACAAGGCGGGTTCGCCCGCAAGGGCCCCCGCCACTGAGCGACGGGTCCTGCCACGCTACGCATTCACCGCCATCGCCGAGGCCGTCGAATCGGAGTCGCATGCGCGGATCAGCGGCCGCCTCAGCGATATTGGAGAAGGTGGCTGCTACTTCGAAGTAATGAGCCCGTTCGCGGTGGGCAATATCGTGACGTTGCGCATATTCAAGGATGATCACGAATTTACCGCCAAAGCGAAAGTCTTGTACTCGACGGGAGGCATCGGAATGGGTCTCGCCTTCACGAATATCGAGCCGACTCAGCAGCGCCTTCTGGACAGATGGATCGGAGAGCTAAGCGGCGAATTGGCACCCGATCGTCGAGTAGCCGAGATGGAGCAGGAGATTCGGGATTCCGGCAGCGCAACAAACCAGCAACGCAATGTGCTGAACGAGCTGATTCTCATGCTGATCCAGAAGCGGGTCCTCACCGACGTCGAGGGGAAAGCCCTGCTGCAAAAACTCTTGCTCTAACCGGAAGCAAATGCGATCCCGTGGTAGAGACATGCCCCAACAAGCGAATCCCTACAAGCTCGAGTTGTCGAAAGGCCTTGGAAACAAATCGCGCATCTGCACGATTTCGGTCTTGCCTTTGAGGTTGGCGAGAATTACCGGAACGTCGCCGCAGAACTCCCAGATGAGCTGACGGCAGGCGCCGCAGGGTGGCGTTAGCGTGTCGGTGTCGGTAACGACAGAGATGGCGTCAAACCTGCGCTCCCCTTCACTGATGGCCTTAAACAGCGCGGTGCGTTCGGCACAGACGGTCAAACCGTAGGTTGCGTTCTCGACGTTGCAGCCCCCGAACACCCGGCCGGAGACAGCGCGAAGCGCAGCCCCCACGCGGAAGTTCGAATAAGGGGCATGCGCATTTTCGCGACTTTGTCTGGCGATGACAATAAGATGGTCGTACTCAGACAAAAACAATCCTCCACGAATCCTCCGTAATCTTACGCCAAAAAACCAATTGTAGGCGCCGCGCTTTAGCCCGGCACTGTCACAAACCCCAGAATCATCCACCACAAGATTCCGCAATCCGAGGGATTACCGCCTTCAGCAAGCCGATGAAATCGCTCTTCACGCGCGCTCCCGTTTCGAAGACTTCTTCGGCTGTCAGCGGAGCGCCGGTGATACCCGCCGCCATGTTGGTCACGCAGGAGATCCCCATCACGCGGATGTTGCTGTGACGCGCTGCGATGACCTCGGGAACTGTGGACATGCCGACGAGGTCGGCGCCCAGTGTGCGAAAAGCGTGGATTTCCGCCGGCGTTTCGTAGTTCGGCCCGGCCAGCGCGAGATAAACGCCTTCGTGCAGATTAAGCTTCAGCTTTCTTCCCTCTTCCGCGACGAAGCCGCGGAATTCCGGATCGTACGCGCGGGTCATGTCCGGGAACCGAGGGCCGAAGCGGTCGTCGTTGGGACCAATGAGCGGGTTTGCAGCTTGCAGATTGATGTGGTCGCGCAGCGCCACCAGCGCGCCTTCGGAATAATTCAGATTAATGCCACCAGCCGCGTTCGTGACGATTACCGCCCGGATGCCCATCCTACTGAACACGCGGATAGGAAAGGTGACCTGTTTGGCGGAGTACCCTTCGTAGAGATGCACGCGGCCCTGCATCCCCGCTACCCCGACATTTCCAACTTTGCCGATGACCAGTTGGCCCGCGTGACCGATGGCCGTGGATTGCGGGTAGTGCGGAATTTTTTTGTAAGGAATTCTTACGGCATTCGCGAATTCGTCAGCGAAGGCACCCAACCCGGAGCCAAGAACCAGGGCGATGCGCGGGCGCAGCTTCGTTTTGGACAGGATGAATCTAGCAGCGCGGGTGGCCTGGGAGAATTCCGAATTGACGATTTTGGGAGGCATGGTCGGTGAGTAATTTACCGCAAGACCCACGCTCAACTGAAGATGCCGACGATGGACGCGGAGATCAGGTTGGCCATGGTGCCCGCCAGCATTGCGCGGATGCCGAATTTTGCCAGCTGGGCGCGTTGTTCGGGCGCCAATGCGCCAATACCTCCGATTTGGATTCCGATGGAGCTGAAGTTCGCAAAGCCACAGAGCGCAAAAGTAGCGATCGTAAAGCTGCGCGGGTCGAGCGAGCCCTTCATTGCTCCGAGCTGCGCAAAGGCCACGAATTCGTTCAGCACCATGCGCGTCCCCAGCAAATTCCCGATGGCCGCGGCATCGTGCCACGGGATGCCGATAAGCCATGCGACCGGCGAAAAAAGCCAGCCGAGAACTTCCTGCAAATTGTAGGGGAACCAGCCCACATGGATGTGCACCCAGCCCATCACGGCATTGACCAGTGCCAGCAACGCCAGAAAGACGATCAGCATCGCGCCGACGTTGAGGGCCAGATGCAGGCCATCAACGGTCCCGCGAGCGATGGCGCCAAGAACGTTGGACTCTTTTTCCGTAGCGGGCATTTGCACCCGCCCTGCCGTGAGCGGTTGTTCGGTTTCCGGGACCAGCATCTTCGCCATCAGCAGCGTCCCAGGAGCCGTCATTATTACCGCAGTGAGCAGGCTCTTGGCATCCGCACCGCCGACTCGAATGTAGGCGGCCATCATCCCCCCAGAAATGTGGGCCATGCCGCTGGTCATGACGGTCATCAATTCGGACTTCGTTAGCTTTGGCAAGAACGGACGGATGGTCAGCGGCGCTTCCGTCTGGCCCATGAAAATGCTCGCCGCCACGTTGAGAGATTCGGCGCCGCTCGCGCCCATGATCACGGTCATGACCCACGCGGCCGCGCGAATGACAATTTGCATGACCCCAATGTGATAGAGAACCGCGAAGAAAGCGGCGATGAAAATGATCGTGGGTAGAACCTGGAGCGCAAAGATCAACCCCAGCGAAGAGTCGGCCTTGCCGAGTTCTCCAAAGACAAATGTCGAGCCCACGTACGAAAAATCGAGCAGGTGTTTGGCATAGTAACCCAGCACGCTGAACAAGGCCTGGCCCCAACGCACGCGGAGAACAAAAAGGCCCAGGGCGAGTTGCAGGCCCAGGCCCCAAGCCACGGTTTTTAACTTAATCGAGCGGCGATCGGTCGAGAACAAATAGGCGGCCCCAAGAATCGCGGCAATGCCGAGCACGCCTGTTAAACGTCCCATCCGATTTGCCTCTTTCTAACTTTTACTTCTGTTCGCCTTGGTTCTGTTCGCCGATGACGCGGCGGATCAGCCTGGGCTTCTCGCGCGGTGGTTCAGGCGCGATGAGATAGCTGCCGGCGATCATATCCTTTGCTTCCCTTAGCTTGGCGTCGGCATTGTAATGGATGGTGGCCAGCGACTCGCCTTTTTTTACTGCGTCGCCGATGCGCTTGTGAAATAGCAGGGCGACGCCGGGGTCGATGGCGTCTTCCTTTTTCTCGCGGCCGCCACCCAGCATGGCCAGCGCGGTGCCGAAGTGCTTCGCAATTTGTTCCGCTGACGTAGCCCTCGCTTTCGCTCAGGACATCCACGTGCGAACGCGCCTGGGGTAGACGCTGGGGTTCATCGATCACGCGTTCGTCGCCGCCTTGCAGCTTAATTCCCTGTTTGAATCTTTCGAGGGCTCGGCCGTTAGCGATCATTGCCTCCGCGAGCCGGCGGCCTTCAACCAGAGACTCGGTCCGTTCACCGAGATAGAACATCCACGCCGAAAGCTCGATGCTCAGTTCGCGAAGATCGGCGGGGCCGCGGCCGTTGAGGGCCTCGATGCACTCGATGATTTCCGACGAATGGCCGGCGGCGCGGCCGAGCGGCTGATTCATATCGGTGATCAGCGCGACGACTTTTTTGCCCATGCGTCTACCGGTATCGACCATGATTTCCGCCAGGCGCACGGCGTCCTCTTCGCGCTTCATGAACGCGCCGGAGCCGGTTTTGACATCGAGAACCAGCGCGTCGATTCCTTCGGCAAGTTTCTTGCTCATGATGGAGGCGCAGATCAGGCCAATACTCTCGACCGTGCCGGTGGCGTCGCGCAGGGCGTAGATTTTCTTGTCGGCGGGAGCGATCTCCGCGGTCTGCCCAATCAAGCCCATGCCGCATTCGCGGAGCACCATGCGGAATTGATCGAGCGAAAGATTCACGTTAAAGCCGGGGATGGATTCGAGCTTGTCCAGCGTGCCGCCGGTGTGGCCAAGACCCCGCCCGCTGATCATCGGCACCGTGAGGCCACCCGCTGCCACGATGGGAGCGAGGATCAGCGAGGTCTTGTCGCCCACGCCGCCCGTGGAATGCTTGTCCACCTTCTTGCCAGGGAGCGCGGAGAGATCGAGGACCTCGCCCGAATGCAGCATGGCCTCGGTGAGCGCAGCTGTTTCCGCGAGAGACAATCCACGCAGCCAGGTGGCCATCAGCCACGCCGCCATCTGATAGTCGGGAATGTCCCCGCGCGTGTAGCCAGAGACCAGGAATTCGATCTCTTCGCGGGAGTGTTCACCGGAGTCGCGTTTCTTTCGGATCAGGTCAACGGCGCGCATGCGTATGTAAAGGTGAGGCGGGAGCGTAGCATTTCTTGCGGCAGGAGGCTAGGGGCGGACTTACTGGACGGCCTCTACGGCCGGCGATCGGCGCTGATTAGAGCGGCAGCTGCCCGCCCGGAGGGAGCGGCGTTATTTGGCCGGCGACGACGCGCCAGCCTCGCGGCGTATTGATGTAGACGTGCAGCACACGCATCTGGCTGTTAAATTTCTGCTCCTTGAAGGTACCCCGCGCCGTCCACAGACAAGTGGCAACGGCCGTGTCTTTGTACAGGCGCACATTGATGTCCGAAGCATTGAAACCATCATATTTGACTTCGTACGTCTGCACCGCGTTGATAAAACGTCGTCTTATCGACCGGTTGCCCGTGGGACATCGTACCGCTGAAGTCATCGCTGTAAACGCGCCGGAAGAAGGTTCCGGTGTTGGTTTGGATCGCGCGCGCCGCCTCGTGCTCAAGGTTGATGATTTCCTGGCGCTGCATTTCGGGGTTGGGCGGTGGCTCGTCCTGCTCTTGCCATCCGAAATTGAGCGCTAGCCCAACGAGGAGCAGCGCCGCAAGCTTGTACATCAGATGCCTCCTGTCAGCATCATGGCATGGGAGTCACCGGACCAACTATCGGCGAGTATACGAGTTTCGTATGGGAACAGGCGAGGGTTCGCAGATTCTTTATCGTTCGTGACGATCTAGATAGCAGGCAGCAGCACGAGCGCTTTCTCTACTCGTGCCTGGCTCTTGGGTGCCGCACTCTTTGCGGGGTTGGCAAAGGGTGCGGTCTTTGCCTTTTTCCGTTCCGATAGCCCGCGGGTGGCCCATCCTTGCGGTTTTTGCAAAGGTGGGCTCTAATTCGTGAAAAGCGACAGGCGCCTGGCCGACTACGTGTAGGCCAGACGCCATCCGCCGGAGATAATGCCCTCCGCAGTTGTAGCGGCCGCCTTCCGAGGCGGGCTCCGTTGTAGCGGCCGCTTTCCGAAGCGGGCGACCGGCGCTACAACGACCGCAGGAAATTCAACAGATCTTGCTGCTGTTTCGGAGTCAAGTGATTAAAGTTGCGAATCACGCCGTTCGCTTCTGAGCCTTGGCTGGCGTGTTCCTTGATGGCATCCACCAGGTCCGTCGTGCGGCCGTCGTGCAGCAAGAAAATGCGCTGCCCGAGCCCCCACAGCGGCGCGGAACGAAACTCATCCGGCCCCGCGGTGCCTTGCGAGACGCCGTCGGCGAGATTGCTTCCCATGTGGTGGACCAACAGGTCAGAAAACAGGTTGGCGTTGGCGTTGTTCAAATCCAACGTCATGGAAGACTGCGCGGTCGCAAGCGTTGGTGTGTGGCACAGCGCACATCCGATGGCGTTAAACATCTGGCTGCCATTGCTGATGGAAGCCGCCCCTCCCGGATTCGTCGTCGAGGCGATCGGTGGTTTCAAGAAGCGCATGAACATCGCAAACTGCACGACGTCGCTGGGAACCGCGGAGTCTGGCGACACGGTAAAGTTGCTGGTGTCCTCAGGCGTCGGGTTTAATCTGCAATTTGCCGGTAGCCCTCCCTGTTGCGCTTCGTCCGGACTCGCACGCTCATTTTGGAAGATCTCGTTGGTTACTCCCATTTCCACGTTGTAAGCCTCGCCGGCAAACATTTCCAGCGACTTGTTCTGAGCCTTCCAGCCGAAGCGCGTAATCATGCCGTCGTTTCCGTCGCGGTTGACGTGACCCGAAATCCCAAGCGCATCCTTGGCCCACTCGTTGGAGTTCATGTTGGATAGTATCGTTTCCTCGGCGATGTTTTCGATCATGCCGGCCCCGAACACCGGGGTGGGGATGCGGAAGATGACGTTGTTCAGTGCGAGGTTATGATTGAAATCGGGCTGCTTGATCGCGCAGCTGCCCGCGTCGGCCCGGCCGCTGATCACGAACAGGTCGTGCACCCCGCCGTCCGGATTGTTGCTGAGCGATCCGTCGCGATTCAAAAAGAACTTGAATCGCGCTTCACGCGTCGGCCCGTCAGGTGTAATGAACGAAGGGATCGAGTTTTGGCCCGTCTGACCGTCGAGATTGGCGACCAGGGTTTCCGGATTTGCCCCGACCATCGGAAAGATACTTGCACTCGGGCTGCTTCCGCCGATCGCGGGTTGCGAGTGACAGCTCGAGCACTGGTTGCTGTTATAGCGTGGGCCGAGCCCATTGTTGGCTCCTCCCTGAACCGATTCCACTTCCTCGAACCGGCCCTGTCCATTGGTGAAGAAGTCCGTTGCGCCCGGCGTGGCGGCCACAGAATCGAGTGGTTGGCCCGAGTCGATCGACCCGGTGCGAACACCAGGATCGGTGGCCGGCGATTGGCCGATTATGACGCCTGCTGACGACAACGCCAGCAGGGCTCCAATCGATAGAGTTACTTTATACTTGCCGACAATGTGCCAGTGCCTTGCGAAGCGATTTCCTGATTGCAATGACATCGGTTTTACTCCCCTCTAAAAAAGGAGCTCGGTGGTCCCCAGAGCAACGCTCCGGGCTGGCGGTAGACACACTTCGGGCATCCGACCTACAAAGGACAAATACGCTGGGATTCCGACTAACTAGGCAAAGACGACGCTTCTCCTTGATAATCCGAGCGTCGGGCTGGCTGCTGGTTGGAGGGAGATACTAGATACCCGTAAGGTTTGCGTCACCTGACCCGTAGGCCAGTTTTGGAACAGCGACCCCTCAGCGGTCGAATGGTATCAGTTACTACTTATGACCACGTAATCTGAGAGGTTATAAGAGAAGGCATGGACGCCGGAGCGCAACGATCCAAAGTCTCGTCTGCTAGAATTGCCGGGCGCAAATCGCTTTCACGGAAGCGCCCGAACAAACCAAATGCCGTTGCTCCACAATGGAGGGAAAACAATGATGGTCGACCCGATTCATGCCTTTTCGCGACGTAGATTCATCACCTATGGCTCGTGCTTTGGGGCCTTCTATGGCGCGGCGAAACTCATCCGCCTGCCCGATTTGGCCGAAGCGGTCGCCATCGACTCGCGCGTCTCGCAGACGCCCATCGTCGACAAAGGCTTTGCGTCGGTGCGGAAAGTCGGAGATGGACTCTACGCCACGATTTCCGATCCATCGAAGGGTTTCACCACCATAAGTAACGGTGGCTTCCTGATCGGGAAGGATGCCGCGCTGCTGATTGAGGGATTCGCCTCGGCGCCCGGCGCTTCGTTTCAAATGGATGCGCTGCGCATGGTGAGCCAAGCGCCCGTCAAGGCTGCCCTCGACACCCACTATCACTACGACCATTCCTGCGGAAACGCATTTTACGGCGCCCAGGGAATCCCGCTTTGGGCGCACGCCTCCGTCGCGGGCCGTATCGCAGAAAATTATTCGCCGATGCAGGCGAATGGCCAAGCGGCTGCCCTCGGGCCCTACGAGAAACGCGTCGCCGACGCAAAATCAGACGTCCAGCGTCAGCACGCACAGGGCGATTTGGCCGCCCACACCGGCATGTTCAAGGCCGTCGAAGCCTGCGTCCTGGCACTGCCCAATCATTCCATCGACCCTGCAAAACTTCCCATGACCATCGACCTCGGGGGCCTTTCCGCCATCCTCGAATTTCACCCCGGCCACTCCGGCACCGACATCATCGTGCGCGTCCCGCAACAAAACGTCGTCTACACCGGAGACCTGCTGTTCAGCGGCTGGTATCCGGTCGCCATCGACCAGAAGGCCACCATTTCCGGTTGGCGCGACACCCTCAAGAAATTCGCCGCCTACGACAAAGACACCATTTTCGTCCCCGGCCACGGCCAAATCTGCGGCCAGGAAGGCATTGCCTCCATTCGCGAAGTTTTTGACGATATCGCCGCCCAAGCCGAAAAAATGCATCAGGCCGGCGTCCCGGTGCAGGAAGCAATCGACCGCTACATCGTCCCCGACAAATTCAAGAACTTCCCGATCTACTCCTGGGACTTCACCATCGGCCCCACCATCACCAAGCTCTACGAGGAATGGCAACACAAATAGGCATGGTCCCGGGTCGATTCGAGCCATTCCCCTGAAGCAACCAGCGCCAAGACGCACCGAACTCTCTGCGATTTCCATTTGACAGAAGTAACCGAATAAGGTATAGTTATTAATGATTAACAGGGCGCCGGGGAATCACGGTCCAAAGCTTTGCCGGGCTAAGCGCGAGCATTCAAAGGAGGCGAGATTGAGCGCATAAACCCTTTAGAATCTGATCACTGCGCCAAACCATCGCGTATCTCCTTTGTTTTCAAATCACTGCGCAAATAACCTAGGGGGGTGGGGGCAGCCAGAGAAGTCTACGCAAGACAATCTCATGTCAGAGAAGCCTAATGTCAGAGAAGCTCGTGATTGTGGCACAGCCATTTCTGGCTGTGCCCCTCTCACTAAGCGCTAAAAATTAAGCTAGAAGTCCAACCGCAGCGACAGCTGCCCAGTCCGATTCCCGCTATTCTCCGCCGTCTGCACGCTCTGCACGATGCCAAACGACGACGACGTCACGTTGGTTGGTGGAGGAGCGAAGTTCGGATGATTCAGCAGGTTGGTGAACGTACCCTCGAAGCGCAACCGCAGCCGCTCCTTGAAATGGAACGTCTTCGATAGCCCCGCCGCGATGGTCGTCGTCCCGGGCCCCTCTAAACTTCCCACGGCGCAATTACCCACGGGCCCCGACGGGATCGGATTGAACGCACCGATGTTGAACATGCTGCCGGCAGCAGGATTGGCGATATTTCCGTTCCCGACGCAATCCGGCCGCTGGAACGAACCGCGATAGGAAAGATTCAAATTCCCCGGATCGTAGCTCGGGCTCGTCGTCGGCGTCAGATACGGCCCGGTCTCCCACAAGCTCACGGTGCTGATGGACCAGCCCCCCAGCACCGCCTCGGGGATGGCCGGCATGTGACCAAAAAATCGGCGATTGCTGCCGACCGGCAAATCGTAGAGCGCGGAAATCAGCAGCCGGTTACGCCGCGTGTCCGCGACGTTGCCGCGGTTTGCCGCCAGATCGAAGCGGTTGGCTACCGGCGTCCCATAGATGACTTCCGGATTGAACGTCGTCGGTGCGTCGCCGCCCACATTGCCAAGGCTCTTGGCCCAAATGTGACTCGCTTGCAGGGTCAGCCCCCCTCGCAAGCGCTGATTCAACTCCGACTGCAAGGCTTCATAGTTCACGTTGCCTTGATTGGTGGTGGAAAGAATCCTGCCCCAATTCGGATACGGCTTGGGATTGGGGTTTGGAGAAGTCGCGCTGGGCTCGACCTGATTCAGGTCCACCGTCTGGCTCATGCGATAGGAATTCATGCCGACGTAGCTTTCACGCAAAGTAAGATCGCGCACCAACTCGCGCTCCACCGTCAGATTCCACTGGGCCGATTGCGGATCGCGGAAATTCGTCAAGGTATTTTGATAGAAATCGCCGGTCCCCGCGATCGACAGCGGAACGTCAGGAGTCCGAACGTTCGGGAATTGATACGTTGGCAGGCCTGTCGTGGGATCGGCGTTAAATGTGGTGCGCACAACCGAGACATCGATGTTTGTCGTATTGAAGGAAAGCTGTCCGAGATTGGTCATCGTGAAGATTCCCAGGCCGCCGCGCACCACCGTCTTGTTGTTGCCGAACGGGCGAAACGCAAAGCCCACGCGTGGCTGGAAATTTTTCTTGTAGAACTGACGAAGTCCGGGCCCAAGGCCGGCGCTGCTGGCGGTTTCCACCGGCGCGCACGGAAGCGCTGGATTCACGGGCGCGCAGCCCAGCGCAGGATCGGTCGGCCCGCCGCAAGGCGCATCCACATTTCCCGGCACGCACGTGTTGATCGATGCCAGGAAGCCGGCGCGAGGCATGTTGCCATCCGGGATGATGATCCCGCCGTTGCGCACGTCGAACGCCGTCAGATTTCCCTGATCGCTAACGAACGGAGGCAGCGCCTGCCAGCGCAGCCCGAATGTCAGCGTGAGCTTGTCACTGACGCGCCACTCGTCCTGACCGTATACGCCGGTCTGGATGGTATGCGCATGCACGTCGGGGCCGGACTGCGCTACGTAGGTCTTCGTCGGCAAGCCCAGCAGCAAATTCGCGAACGCATTGCCGGTGAAAACGCCCTGGTCGAAGGTGAAGTCGCCGAAATCATCGGCGCCGCCAAAGCTTTCGAGATCGACGTAAGCGACGCGCCGCACATCGGCGCCGACTTTCATGGTGTGTTTGCCCTTGATCCACGTCAGGTTGTCGGTGAACTGGATCGTCTGCGATTTTGTGGTTCCGTCTTTGTCCCGGCCGATCGGCGAATAGTTGCCCACATCATCGCTGAAATTGAAAATGGGAAAAGCGCCGGTGGTCGGGTGATCGCTGATGTCCAAACCCTGCAAGCCCAGAGTCGAGATCGCGGTGGCGCCCTGAATCGGAAACGTTACCTGGAGTTGATAGAACGAAAGGCCAAACCGCGCCTCATTCACGAAGATGGTCCGTGATCGCATAATTGTGCGAAACAATCACGTTGTTGTTGTGCTCGAGATCGTTGTCCGGCGGCAGAAAACTGTTCTGCGTGGCCAGCGCCGTGTCCGTCAAAGATGTTGAGTCAACGTGTTTCCAGCTCCACCGGACGAACAGCGATTGCTTCGCGGTGAGAGTGCGATCGACGCGGATATCGAAACCGTTCGTGTTGCTGGGCGTCGGCGTTTGTTGCAAGTAGTTGGCTTGCACTCCAAACTGGGCGTTCGGAATATTCGGCGCGGGAAGATAATTGTTGAGCAGGCTCGTCGCGACCGGATTGATGCAATCGGCTGTGCTGGTGCACGCGCTGCCGCTCGGAATCTTGTTCCCGGGATAGGGCTTGCCCGTGAAGGGATCCATCAGAGGAGTGGATAGCGCCGAGAAATCTCCTGAGCGCATCGCCATGGTCGGCACAAATAGAAACAACGGTGTCGAGAACCGGCGCCGGTTCGCTTCAAAATCCGCAAAGAAAAACGTCTGCGATTTCGCGTGGATCAACTTTGGAATTTCCACCGGCCCGCCAAGACTGCCCCCAAAGGTATTGAACACCTTGTGCGGCTTATCGCCCGAGTTCCAGACTTCGGCGTCGAATGCGTCGTTCTGGGCGTATTCAAACACGCTGCCATGAAAATGCTCGGTGCCGCTCTTGGTGCTGATGGTCACGTCGCCGAGTTGCGCGAATTCCGCGTTGTTGTTGAATTGCGTGACCTTGAACTCTCCGATCAATTCCGTCGAAGGGTTCATGTTCCCGAGCGCGCCATTCTGCCGGATATTCACCGTGGACGACCCATCGACCGAATATTGCACTTGTGATGGCAGTCCGCCCCCAATCGACACGTTCCCGTTCGCGTCCTGCTGCGCTCCAGGAACGGTGGCAAGCATCGCCAGCGGACTGGTCGTTGCTCCGCGGTAGTTCACCGGCAAGCTGGTAATCTGCTGAAAATCCTTGCTGTCGCCGATGGTGGCATTTTCCGTGTTGATGACCGGGCCGCTATCTCCCGCCACCTCCACTGTCTGCGACGACGAAGCCAACTTGAGTTGCGCGTCCGCGCGCAGGGTCTGCCGCGCATCCAATTGCAACGCGGTCATCTTGTAATCCGCGAAACCGTCGGCGTGGATGGCAAGTTCGTAGTGTCCCGGCTTCAGGTTAATAAACTCGAACGCGCCATTGGTATCGGTTCGTGGTGTCTCGCTGCGTGCGGTCGTCCAAATTGATGAGCATGAGTTGCGCGTTGGCTACCGCGCCTTGGCCGGGGTCTTTCACGGTGCCGACAATTCCGCCAAACGTTGACTGCGCGGCGGCCCATCCCGGAAGTCCCAACGCAAAAACAAACGCCAAAATCATTCGAGAGATACACATGTAGAGTTTTCCCCCTTCGGTCAATGCTGATTGCGCTTCTGTGTCGAGGACGGAGCGCGTTATGCACGCTGGTTCGGACGGGGAACCTCGTGGTGGGGAGAGGCTAAGGCTCGGGCGCCTAAGAAACTCGTAAGGATTTCCGAAACTGCCCGTAAGGATTTTCGGAGTTTTTTGAGTGGCTTGAATGCGGTATTTTGATTAAAGGACGCCGGCTTGCGTCGGGGTTCTACCCTGAACGCGGCGCCAGATCACACGGGATGAGGCGCTTCGAGGTAGGCCCATCTCTCGACGATCTTTCTGTTTGCAATCCGCCAGATCACAATCCCGCGAAACTCCAGTTTTTTTCCGTTCTGCGAATCGGTCGCGGTCCAGTGGTTTCGGACCACCACTTTGTCGTCTTCCGCGATCATGTCTTCAATCCGTACATGCAAGTCGGGAAACCGTTTCAACGCACCGCCGACGTACTGAATCGCTCCCGCGGGCCCTGGCGGCATTCCCGGCGGCACATCAGCGCCACGGTCCACAAAGTCCGCGGCAAAGTTCACGTTTCCGATCTGCACGTTCTTTTTGTTGACGAACTCCTCGAAGTGGTTGCGGATAAATTCTCGCGCCTCAGCATGGGTCATTCCCGTTTTCGGATTGATCGCATCCATGGCTCGCCGCCTCAGGCTCTCGCCGATTGGCCGCGGAACTCTCCCGCGTACTCTTCCAGGAATGCATCCATCCGGACCGGTGGCCGCCCCAACAAGCGTTCCAGTAAACCATCTACAACTCCACCGTTCCCGTTTGTGTAGTATTCCTGCAGTTCGAGGAGCGCAGTAACCTGCCATTCGGGCATTCCCTGATCCAGCATTGCCTTGCGCTGCGCTTCCATCGGGATGTCCACATATTTTGCTGCTATTTTGGCGTGCTTCGAGATCTTTTCCGCGACTTCCGCGTAGGTCAGCGCTTCGGGTCCGTTTAGCTCGTAGGTCTGCCCGTCGTGTTCGCCGCCGTGCAGCGCCTTTGCCGCCACCACCGCAATGTCGCGTACATCGAGGTAGCTGGTCCGCGCATTCCCCATGGAACTGTAAAATGCGCCTTGCGCGCGGATGCTCGGCGCAAAGTACGCCAGCACGTTCTGCATGAAGCTATTCGGCCGCAGAATGCAATAGGCCATCTTCGTGGCCTTCAGCTTGTCTTCCACTTTTCGATGCCAACTTGGAAATGACTTCGGATAATCCTGAGCACCCAGCGCTGAGTTCAGCACGATGCGCCGCACGCCGGCCGCCTCGCAAACCTCGATCGCATTGCTCTCGAGCTGCACGAGGTCCGGGATCGGCGAGCACACCAGGTAAACACTCTCGACGCCGCGTAACGCTGCCGCAAGGCTGGCCTTGTCCGCAAAATCCGCGATGACTGTGTCCGTTCCGGCGGGAGCCCGCATGGCCTCCTCTTTCGAGCGGTACAACGCGCGGTGCTTCTGTCCACTTCGCGCCACTTCCGCCAGCACTGTTTTCCCTACGCTTCCACTTGCCCCTGTAATTAAAATCATTTGTCTTTCTCCGGCGAAGAGCAGATCGGAACGGGCTGGACGTAGAAGCCCAGATACGTCCGCGATTCTCTGTTCGCACTGATTTTTTTCACTTCACATGGATGGTATAACCATGGGAGGGCCGTCGGAAGTACGCACAATTTTGTAAGCTGGTTCAGGCTCGGAGGTTCGTCCGATGAAAAACCATCACGGCTGCCCTGTATCGGGAACCATTAATTGCGTCAGCGGCAAGTGGAAGGTGCTGGCCATCTGGCATCTCGGCTTCGGGCCTAAACGCTTCGCACAACTTCGCGATTTGCTGGCTGGCGTAAGCGAGAAGGTCCTGACTGCGCAGCTTCGCGAACTGGAAACCGACGGGATCGTGCGTCGCAAGGTCAAGAGGGCTTCGCCGCCGCAAGTGACGTATTCCCTGACGCGCGCGGGCGAAGAACTCATCGAGCCTATGAGCGCACTTTGCGCGTGGGGCACACGTTACCTCGGGATTCCTCCCAGCTTGCCGCGCTATCCGAAACCGTAGTCGCGCGCGTCCGCGGTACTCACAAGCCGTCACATCCGGCGGTTACAAATGACAGCCGAGCTACGTAAGGTCATTGAGGCTCGCGGGACAGTTCCGCCCCGAGATGCCAGCCGGGCAGCTTCGCGAAGGTTGCAAGCGATGACCGCAAGTGACTTCGAAGTTCGTCACCAGACGCCGATTCGTCTGCTCATCGTCGGCGTGGCGTTTCTGACTTATTGGATCGATCGCGACGACATCGTTTGGGCGTTAGTGCAAGGACAAACTCACCCCAGGCTTCTCGAGCGTTTGCTTTTCGCGCTGGCAACGCTGCTCATCGGCGTTTCTACAGCGCTTCGTACCTGGGCTGGTGCGTATGCGGAGCGGCCCGCATCCAGCCTCGCCACCATCCGCCGCGATGGACCGTACCGCTATTTTCGCTACCCGCTGGAGGTAGGAAGTCTTTTCTTCTCGATAGGTTTGGGATTTCTTGCGCCAATGGCGGGATTCGTCGCTTTGGTGGCAGGCGAGACGGTTGTTGCCTTGCGATTGATCGCGCGCGAAGAAAAATCGCGACGTACGGTGGCTTCACTTGCTGCAAGCCTGAACGAAGGCCAGTCACCGAGGTCGCATGCGGCTAGTGTTGCAGGGGTACCAGACTGGAAGGCATCATTTCGACAAGAATCCGGTAAATGGGGCCTGTTCCTCACTATGATCATCTTTACCGTACTGCTGAGAGACCGAGTTGCAGAGATTCTTGCGGTTCTCAGCCTTTTGATCTGGATGGTCCTAAACTGGCGGCACCCCTTTTAGCCGGGAGTAAAATTGCGTTTTCCGCATCCTTAATATTGAAATTTTGAACTTGACCCCGCCGCGTCCTCCGAATAAACATCCTCGTCCATACCCTCGTTTCAAAGGAGGTTCGCAATGAAAAGGCTCATCCCGTACCTTGTGGTGGCCACGCTGCTTCTATCCGGCACCGCCGCAGCCCAAAGCAACGCCCCGGACCAATCCTTGGCGTCGAAAACGATGACGATCTTCGGCATGGTCAGCGATGATGGGAAAACGCTGGTCGCGAAAAATAGCCACAGCTGGTCCATCACCAATCCGGGCATGCTGGCCGGGCGTGAGGGTCACCGCGTAAGAATTAAGTGCCGCGTCTACCAGGACACTACGAATATTCTCGTCCTCGCCGTCAAACTCATCGACACGCAAACGCAATACGCCGCGAATAAAGGCGACTCCGCGTTTCGCCGCTAACATCGCGCTTGGGCCAGGTACAACTTAGAACTTAACTAAGATCGCCAGATCGATGCGGTTCTCGATTTTCTTCAGGTCCGGCGTAAACCCGGGCACCAGCGCGCCCGGCGATCCGCAAATATTTTCCACGATGGGCGCAGTGGGGCATGACGTTGGAGTAATTCCACCGGGACCCGAAAAGTAGGGCACATTCGCGGCGCGATGATCGAATTCCGCGCGGAAGGTAATGTATTGGCTCGGCATGTAGTCGAACGTTCCGGAAGAATCCCACGCTTTGAAAGGGTCGCCGGGATTTTCGGTGAAATAGGGCGTGCCTGAAGCCGCGGTCGCTCCATTGATCGGTGGAAGGAGAACCAGGTAGCGCCCGGGATTGTTGATCTTTCCGCCGCCGAGCGTGAGGCCAAATTTGTCGCGGTCGAACCAGAATCGGTTGTAAAACATGAATCCCAGGAAATCCTGCTTCGGGCCTTTCGCCGAATTACCGTAGCAGCTCACGCCGCCGCCGTGCTCGCAGCCCAAGTCGCCGGTCAGTGAGAACGCCATCTTGCTAACAAAATTCTCCGGGTTGTCGTAATACTTGAGCTCGATGCTGTCGTCAGTGTGGTAGCGCACGCGGCCCGAAACGCCGAGCGCTTCCTCACCCAGTGCATATTGATTTCCAAGAACCGAAAGCCAGCCGTTCGGCCGCCACAATATCTGCATCCCAACTCCCGGCCTCCCGTTGAATCGTCCGTACGATTGCCATCCATTCACGAACCACGGCTCGATTTTCAAGTGCGTCGTCGGAAAAATCTGCACGCGCACGCCATTGAAAAACCACGGCGTATTCGACGAAACGTACGACGGCTGGTACGCCCAGTTGTCGAAATTGTAGTAGCTGAACAATCCGATGTACGACACGAAAATACCCGCATCGATGTTGATCCCGTGCAGCGCATCGATGTGATACCCGCCGTAGGCCTCGGAGAGATAGCGGTACGCATTGTCGAGGTCCCACTGCCCGCGCGCCGGGCTGGCATCATTTCGGGGTGTCGTCTGCGAATACAAGCCAAATTGCGTCATCACTCGCGCGCGTACGTTGTCAAAATGAAAATCGCCGCCGACGCCGAGTTGCGTGACCTGCACCTCGTCTGAGCGGAACACTTCGCTCGATCCGCCGATGGTATCGTCTTTCGGATGGTTGTAATCGTAAATGTAGTCGACGTCCGCGCGAATTTCCGGGGTGAAGAACTTGGTATCCATCGGCACGTCTTTCGTGCGCGGATTCCCATTGAGCCAGGTGAAATCCGCGAAGGCAAATGGCTCCTCCGGAGGAGTTTTCGCCGCTCCAGACTTCGCTTTCTCGGTCGCTTGCGGCGGCGCGATCGAGGCCATTATCTGATCATTGGAAATCGCGTTTCCCGCAGCCGTCGATGACGACGAAGAAACTCCACTGGGTGAGGGGCTCGTGCCCCCGGGCATTACTGGCGCCGCAGTGGCGCCGGCCGCGCTCGCCGACGCGGGCGCAGCGCTCTTGTTCCCGGAACCCGGCTGCAAGCTCGCTGCCGCCGCAGCAGCTACTTCCGCATTCGTTGCAGCAGCAGCGGGCTCTCTGCTCGCTTCCAGATCAGCGACGCGCTTTTCCAATTCCTCGACGCGATCCAGCAACATCCGTTCGCGTTCCGTGAGTCCCGCGGGCGCATCCATTTTCACTACAGCCGGCTTCGCGGAATTGGAATTCGTGGCGTTGGAACTCGCCGGTGTCTCCGAAGAGGAGCTTGCCTCAGCGCCTTTCGCGGTATTGGAATTTGCGGCCGCTGAATTCTTGGAACCTGAATTTGCCGCGGCTGAATTTGTAGAAGTGACATTTGCCCCGGAAGGATTTGCCGGAGCGGAATTTACAGGCTGTTCGCCGTCGCTCTTGCTCTTTTCATCCGCCAGCAAATGCGCAGGTACGGCTCCCGCGGAAAGCGAAGCCAGCAACAGTACACACACCCACCGTACGTTCCGTCCCAACCCGAACATATATCTCTCCTGTCCAGCAACGCATGGCCGGCACCGGCGCGTAGTCGGCGCTCGGCCGCGTCCTACCCCCAGACGCAGTGGCACGTTCGTTGCCAGACAGACAGTAGATGTCGGTCGGCGTTAAGAAAGACGTAAGCCAGTTGTAAGGCTGGTATTAAAGGATGGTCACTTCAGCGGAAGACGCCGGGTTGTGCATCCATGCGCGATGCGCGGGCGGTCGTGCGCCGAATTCCGAAACGAGTTAGCGGGGCGGGGCCTGCAGCGCCAGGTTTTGGCCTTCGGTGATGACCGACTGGAATGCGGATTCGGTGCGCGCCGCGAGTTGCATAATTTGTTGCGACTTGCGCGTTAACGCCTGCACTCGCGGATCGTTGTCCGCAATTTTGCCTTGGCCGCTGGACTGCAAGGCTTCCATGTCGGCGAGGACCTGTTTCATCGCTGCGATCAGTTGTCGCGAACGCTGGATGTAGATTCCCTTCGCGGAATAAAGCTTTTCTTCCCAATCGCCGCGGTTCGGGAAGGCGGCGGTGTTTCCGTTCAAGACGGTCCGCGCGAGTTCCGTCGGTCCCAAAGGTTCCAGCCGATCCAGGGAGGCTTCGGTGGCTTGTAGGCGGGCCCAGGCGGGATCGAGGGAACTCGACGGGCCGGAGGGACCGCCTGCGCTGGGAATAGCATCGGCCAATTTCGAGGAAGCGGACGCGGGAGCAGTACCAACGCCGGCAGAAAGATTTTCGTCGGTGATGACGGTTTTCTGGCGCTGCCGCGTCTTTGTCTTTCGCCTTGTCTTTGTCCTTGTCCTTGCGGGCCGCGCGGGCCGCGTCGGCGACAGAGGGCTGCGGCGCATCTTGCGCGCACACCGGAACTGACGAGGCCAGGAACCATCCAAGCGTTGACACAAGTGTCAATTTTCGGAACGTCAATTTCGACGACAAGTCGGCCTCCACCGCATCATCCTTTTGGGAACGCCGTCCGAGAACGGCGCGCGTGGCGTCTTCGGGGACGGGCGTCGCCTACATCGCCAGGAGATGCATATTCCCCGGCACTATGCTTACCCAGCGAATCGTGTGGCGGCCATAGGCTGAAGGTACTGCGATAACCTATGCGACAACTGCTGTCCGGCGCGCGTGGTACGGTAGGTGCTCGAGCTCGCGTTGGTTGCCAAGCTGGGGCGTAGCAGAGATGCGCCCCTACAGAGAACCTGCGCGCCCCTGTCGGTCGTCGTACCGTCGGCGGACAAACCAACCCAGGCATCTCGCGCACTCAAGCTTCTTTTCGCAGGGGCACGTCGGGATCGCGTTGTGAAATTTCCTCGGCGATCGCGCGGGTTTCCTCGTGGATCAAGCCATTTGTGGCGAGAATCATCGGGCCGCCCAGGCGATAGCGCTCGCCGGAGAAGTCGGTGACTTTGCCGCCGGCCTCTTCGACCAGGAGCATGCCGGCGGCGACGTCCCACCGGTTGAGACCGAATTCCCAGAAGGCCTCGAAGCGGCCCGCGGCTACGCTGGCGAGATCGAGTGCGGCGGAGCCGTCGCGGCGGACTCCGTGGGAGCGGAGGGTAAACTCCCAATAGTAATGAATATTGGGACTGGCCATGCGCTTGTGCGCGGGAAAGCCGGTGCAAAGCAGACTAGCGGCCAGGGTTTCGATTTTGGAAACGTGGATGGGCTTGCTATTCAACATGGCGCCTTCGCCGCGGGAAGCGGTGAAAAGCTCGTTGGAGATGGGATTGAAGACGACGCCGGCGAGGATGGTTTCGCGGTGTGCGAGCGCGATGGAAACGCAGAAGCAAGGATAGCCGTGGGCAAAATTGGTGGTGCCGTCGAGCGGATCGACGTGCCAGCGAAATTCGGAGTTGCCTTCGTGGCCGGTGCCTTCTTCGGCGGCGATGGCGTGGTCGGGGAAATATTTGGTGAGCCGCTCGACGATGGCCCGCTCGGAGCGCTTGTCGGCTTGGGTGACCAGGTCGGCTTCGCCTTTGTAGGCAATGTTTGGCGGGCGATCGAACTCCTCACGAAGGATCTTCCCGGCTTCCTGGGCGATTTCGATGGCGGCTGCGAGATAGGGTTTTGTCATTGGAGATGGGCTGCGCACGGCGCGACGGGCTGCAGTGTTCGCGGGCGCTTCCTCCACTTTACCATCCGAGGCGGCCGAAGGGCGGGCCCCACATCTCGAGCCACGGCCTGTGGATTGGGTGATTTTCGCGCCGAACAGACGGCGAGTTTAGTCGTATCTTTGTGCTGTACGTTAGCGTACAGTGTGTGTGGCACCCCCGCCTCCGATAAGGCCCTTGAGCAAGTCAGAGCTGTATTCGTAGCACACGGCGCAGGCTGTTTCAGCGGACATTGCTCTTCAGAATAGGAACATCCTATGGACACCTCCGGACCCCTCCACCGAAGCTCCCGACGCCGGATTGCGCGCATGTCTCGCGTGTCCGACCGGCAAATGGCGGCAGCGGCCCGCGAGCCCGCCCGCCTAGAAGACATTCTAATCACCGGGAAGCTGAAGTCGCGCCGCCGCCGAAAGCCAAACGCTCACGCCGAGAACGCGGCACTGCATGGTCTTGCGCGGGTGATGGCGACCGCCCCAAACGAATTGATCGACACCTTGCTTCGCGCCGCGCTGGAGCTGTGTAGCGCGGGTACCGCAGGCCTGAGTCTATTGGAGACGCCCGCGCAGGGCGATGCAATCTTTCGTTGGACGAACCTGGCTGGAGCGTTGTGCAAGCGCATTGGGGGAACTACACCGCGGAATTTCAGTCCTTGCGGGGTCACGCTTGATCGAAATGCGCCGCAACTGTTTGCGCACCCTGAGCGGCGCTTTCAATATTTCAATGGCTTGGACTACCCGATCGTCGAGGCGCTGGTGATCCCGGTGGATCTGGGCGGCGCAATACTTGGAACGATCTGGGTGGCGTCCCACGACGATGAGGTGAAGTTTGATTCGGAGGATGTCCGGATCATGACCGGGCTGGCGGAGTTCACCAGCTGTGCTTTGCGCATGACGCGGGTGTCGGAGATGCGGCAAACGGCTCGCCTGGAAGGCGACAAGAAGATCGCCGCGCACAAACGTACGGAAACGGCGCTCCGGGAAACGCAGGCGAGCATGGAAGTCGATAACGTCGCGCGCGCCGCCCAGCTTGAGCAACTCTCCGCGAAGCTCATTAATTTGCAGGACGAGGAACGCCGACGCCTGGCGCGCGAGCTGCATGATAGCGCCGGGCAATATCTGGCGGGGATTCAGATGAATCTGAGCGCTTTGCTGCGGCCAGACTCAGGTTTGCAGGATACGGCGCGAGCTCGGATTTCCGATTCGATGGACATGGCGAAACTTTGCACCTCGGAAATTCGAACGATCTCGTATCTGCTGCACCCGCCGCTCCTGGATGAAACCGGTCTGCGGCCGGCAATTTCGTGGTACGTGGAGGGATTTGCGGAGCGCAGCGGGATACGCGTGGAGCTGCAAATTCCGGAGAATCTTGGGCGCTTGCCGAGCGAGACCGAAACGGCATTGTTTCGAGTGGTGCAGCAGAGTCTGGCCAACATTCACCGGCATTCCGGGAGTCCCGTAGCCATCATCCGAATGGGCTTCGATGACCACGCCGTAAACGTGGAAATTCGCGATGAAGGGCACGGATTCCCTCCCGAGGTGCTCACCGGATTTCTCTCCGGCACACACCTGGTGGGTGTGGGCATGGCTGGAATGCGAGAACGGATCCGGGATATGGGCGGGAGCTTCGACGTGCGCTCCAGTGACAAAGGCGCGTCCATACACGTTAGCTTAATGCTGTCCGCAAAAGCACAGGCGGCCAAAGCCTAAGGGCTTTCAGGCGGAAGATACAGAGAAACATGCATTGCTGGGAGTGTCACTAGCCTGTTCCACTGAGGTCCTACCCTAGAAGTGAGGGTCTCCCCTTTTGAGGCCCTCCCATGATTCGCATTCTGATTGTTGATGACCACGAGCACATCCGGGGCATGATTCGCGCCTTGCTGGAAGCCGAGAAAGGCTGGCAGGTTTGCGGAGAGGCTGCCGACGGGCGGGCAGGTATCGATCAATGCGTGCTGCTCAAGCCGAATTTGGTCATTCTGGACATCCATATGCCTGTTCGGAATGGTCTGGAAGCGGCTCGGGAGATCATCCTACTGTTCCCTCGGATGCTGATCCTGTTGTTGACGATGGACGGGTCTCCGCATTTCGCCCTTGCCGTTATGGCGTGTGGCGCGCAGGGACTCCTGGTAAAGGCTCGCGCTACGGAGGATCTGGTGATTGCGGTTTCCGCGTTGCTTCGAGGTGAACGATATTTCCCTAGCGACGGCAACGCGAACACGCCCAAGTCGAAATCGATAGCGGCCGCTTAGGCTCGGAAGTTCCGTAAGAGTTGCGATCTGTTGAGGTTACGCGCGGGACCGAACGCCCGGGCCGCGCCTGTAGGCTTCGATCGCATTGCGCGCGGTCATCGTGAGATTGTGGGGAAGTTCGTGGGTGGCGAACCAGCGCACCTCGCTCGTTTTGTGCGGCTCACAGTTTCGGGCTGTGCCTTCCAAGATGCGTCCCAGGTAGGCGGGGGAGACCCAGTGCTGGCCCTCTTCTGGGAGTAAATGATCGGTGACGCAAAGCAAGGCGTCGATGGTGATTTTCAGGCCGACCTCTTCGAGGGCTTCGCGGACGGCGCACGACTCGAGGGTTTCGAGGAAATCGACCTTGCCCCCAATGATGCTCCAGCATCCGGCTTCCGGAGGAAATTTTCGCAGCGTCAGGAGAACGCAGCCGGATTCGTCGACGAGAAGGACACCTGCTCCCACTCTGGGCTGGGAGTTGGGGTTTACAGATGCGGTTGCGGTGCTCATCGCTCTCGATTGGACACCCATTTGGATTCCACGGGGAGCGGCGCGATGATCAGCTCGGAGATAAGTTGCTGGACGGTATCTTGCACGACCAACATCTCTTTGTGGGCCGGTGCAATAAATCCTTCCGCGACGCCGTGCGCCGTCAGGGCTATGAGCGCATCGTAGTAGCCTTCGATATTCAAGATTCCGCATGGCTTTCTGTGGATTCCCAGTTGCAGCCAGGTCAGCACCTCGCAGAACTCTTCCCAGCTTCCAAATCCGCCCGGCAGAAGTACGAAAGCGTCCGGCCAGATCCGCCATGAGGGCTTTGCGCTCGTGCATGGACTCGACGATGTGGAGGCGGGTTAGCGTGGCGTGCGCGATTTCCTTTTCGACGAGGGCTTTTGGCATCACGCCGATGGCTTCGCCGCCCGCCGCTAAGACAGAATCCGCCAGCACGCCCATCAAACCGACGCGGCCGCCGCCGTAGACGAGGGCGATTCCTGAAGTCGCGAGGTGATTTCCGAGTCGAGCGGCAGCCTCTCGATAGACGGGGCGGTTGCCCATGCTGGAGCCGCAGAAGACGCAAAGCTTCTTGATGACGCGGAAGGGGTTTGCGGTCTCGAGTGACGAGTGAAGGCTCATGGAAACGCCCATAGTACAGGAAGTCGAGCCAGTTCGTTATGACAGGCGCACAGCAACATGCGCGGGGACTTCGTTGCCGGGCTCGAGTGCGCCGGAGTAGGCTTAGGTGATGCGAATTGTTTCCGGCCAAGTGCGGCTTGCAGCTACCGACGTCAGTAATCATCTGGCTTGCCATCACCTTACCTATTTGGAGTTGAGTGCGGCGCGCGGGGAGCGCGAGCGGCCGCAGTGGGAGGCGCCGGATCTAGCGGTGATCCGCGAGCTGGGGCTGCGGCATGAGGCGAGATATTTCGCGTTTCTGGAGAAGAACGGCTTGGAGTTGCTGAACCTAGCGGGGATGGACGAGGCGCGGATTGTGGAGGAGACCCGGCGGGCGATGGAGGCTGGGGTCGAGCTGATTGCGCAGGGGGCGCTGCGCTGCGGGCGTTGGTTTGGGCGGCCGGATTTGCTGCGGCGCGTGGCGAAGGCTAGCCGGTTCGGGGATTGGTCGTATGAGGCTTACGACTGCAAGCTGGCGCGGGAGACGAAGGCTACTACGATTTTGCAGCTGGCGTTTTATTCGGAGTTGCTGGGGGAGATGCAGGGTGGGACACCGGACTCGCTGCCGGAATTTATGTGGGTGGTGCCTCCGGCGAAGGCTTTCGACGCGGAGCGCTATCGGGTGGCGGAGTATGCGGCCTACTACCGTTATGTGAAGGGGCAGCTGGAGAAGGCTTGCGCAAACGGGGCGGAGGTGGAGACGTATCCGGAGCCTTGCACGCATTGTGATGTTTGCCGGTGGTTTCGCGAGTGCGATGCACGGCGGCGCAGCGACGATCACCTTTCGCTGGTGGCAGGGATTCGGCGGCAGCAGCGGGACCAGTTGGTGGCTTGGGACGCGGAGACGGTGGCGAAGCTGGCGGTGTTGCCGATTCCGCTGAAGCAGAAGCCGCTGCATGGCTCGCGAGAAGGGATTGAGCGGGTTCGCGAGCAGGCGCGGGTGCAGGTGGACGGGCGGACGCTTGGCAGGCCTGTG
Organism: uncultured Acidobacteriota bacterium; assembly: GCA_963729285.1. Classification (GTDB taxonomy): domain Bacteria; phylum Acidobacteriota; class Terriglobia; order Acidiferrales; family UBA7541; genus Acidiferrum. The sequence continues at coordinate 2,379 of CAVSNL010000045.1, read as the reverse complement.
CACGAAACACTGCTGCCCATCGTGGAGGGCAACCGGATTTTGCAAATTGCCGGAGCCCTCTCCGGGAGATGTGTTTGTGGATTTGGAGGGCGATCCTTTTGCGGGGGATCTCGACGCGGGAGGCGGGCAGCAATATTTGTTTGGGTTTGTGGCGGCGGGGGATGACGGGACGCTGAACTACGAGAAACGCTGGGCTTTCAACGCGGACGAAGAGAAAAGTGGATTCGAGTGGTTCGTGGATGCGGCCATGGCTCGGTGGAAGAAATTTCCTGCGATGCATGTGTATCACTTCGGGGCTTACGAGCCGGGTGCGTTCAAGTGCCTGATGGGAAAGTACGCGACGCGGGAGGAAGAGATCGACAGCATGCTGCGCGCAGGATTGTTCGTCGATCTGCATACCGTTTTCAAGCAGGCGCTGCGGGCCAGCGTCGAGGAATATTCGCTGAAGAAGCTGGAAGTGTTTTATGGATTCAAGAGGAAGATTCCGCAGGAGGAGTCGCGGGCAGCCATGCGCTTTATCGAGCATCGGCTGGAGTTGGGCTGGGAGCGTCAGGAGCTGCCGGAAAAGTTTCGGGAGGCCATGGAGGGATATAACGGGGAGGATTGCTTTTCTACTGCCGCATTGCGGGATTGGCTGGAGGTCGAGCGACGGAAATTAGTGGACGGCGGGACGGCGATTGCACGGCCGACGATCGGAGATGGGGCGGCGACGGAAGAGTTGGGTGCGCGCAGCAGCGGGTTGCGGCGCTCATCGCTCAACTGACTGCCGGTATTCCTTCGATGCTGAAGCGCGAACGTCTGAGCAAGCGGCGAGTGTGGATGCTGGCGCAGCTTCTGGACTGGCACCGGCGAGAGAACAAGGCCACCTGGTGGGAAGGATTTCGGCTGGCAGAGTTGGACGATGGCGAGTTGCTGGAGGATCGCGCGGGGCTAGCGGGGCTTTGTTTTTGTGAAGCGACTCGGCGTAGACCGAAATATCCCCAGTGATCGCTATAGCTTTCAGAAGCAGGAGACCGAGGTTCGCTGCGACAAGGATCTTTACTGGCGCGGTGAGAGGTTTGGGTGCGTTATAGGAGTGGATTTCGCGAAGATGACGGTCGATGTCAAGAAGACCAAGAAGACGGCGGAGCTACAACCGGCGGCCGTGTACGTTTGGGACCGGCCCATGAACCTGGACGGACACGCGGATTCGCTGCTGCGCCTGGGCGATTGGGTCAATGCGGGCAATATCGACGCGCATGGAGAATTTCGCGCGGCGCGTGATTTGCTGCTACGCCGAGCGCCACGGCTTTTGCGCGGAGAGACGATAGGGCCACTGCTCGGGGAGGAGCCGAAAGTGACAGCGTGCCGGATTGCGAGCGCGCTGGATCATTCCGTGTTTGCCATCCAGGGGCCTCCGGGAGCGGGAAAGACCTATACCGGGGCGCGGATGATTTGTCAGTTGGTGGCTGAAGGAAAGAGAGGTCGGCGTGACGGCGCTGAGTCACAAAGTTATTCGCAAACTGCTGGAAGAAGTAGTAACGGCGGCGGGTGAAGACGGCATCCGCGGTGTGAAGTGCATGCAAAAGCTGAATGATCGAAGAGGACCTGGTCCGTTGGAACAGATTGCCATCGCTACCGACAACGAGGTTCCTGCTGCGCGCCCTGGCATCCGGAGATGCGAATGTGGTGGGCGCCACTTCGTGGCTGTGGACGCGGCCGGAATATTTCGAAACGGTAGACGCGTTGTTCATCGATGAGGCTGGGCAAATGGCGCTGGCCGATGTTGTCGCCGTGGGACAGGCGGCCCGGAATCTTGTTCTGATTGGCGATCCGCAGCAGCTCGAGCGACCGTTGAAAGGGAGCCACCCGGACGGGGCGGAGAAATCGGCGCTGGAGCATCTGATTGGGGAGCACAAGACGATTCCGCGCGTAATGGGTTTGCTGCTGCCGGAAACATGGCGGATGCATCCGAGGGTTTGCGAATTCACTTCGGAGATGTTTTATGAGGGGCGGTTGCATTCGCGGGACAATTGCAGCACCGGGTGCTTGCGGGTCACCCGTGGCTGAACGGAGCGGGTTTGTGGTTTGTCCCGGTGCGACATTCGGGAATCGCAATTCGTCGGCCGAGGAAGTGGAGGTGATCGACAGATCGTTCGGAGTCTTGATGGCGCCGGAGTGAAATGGTTTCGGATCGGGACGAATAGCAAGCAGATGGGGATGGAGGATGTGCTGATTGTGGCGCCCTATAATGCTCAGGTGTCGGATCTTGCTTGTGAACGCTTCCACCGGGCGCGTGTGTGGGGACCGTGGACAAATTTCAGGGGCAGGAGGCGCCGGTGGTGATTTATTCGTTGACGACTTCTTCGCCGGAGGATGCGCCTCGGGGGATGGAATTTC
>CAVSNL010000044.1:0-47317 GCA_963729285.1 uncultured Acidobacteriota bacterium | reverse complement strand
AGAAATCCATCAGCCAACGCCGAGTGAGTTCGGTTCAGCACAAGGCCACTACAAGTCAGCTCATAGATGCATCTCAAGGGGGTCGGAGCTTCAGCTCCGACATTAAAGGCACGCAAAATCGGGCTTCAGCCCCTGAGGAGATTCGTCTCTCTCCGTCTCGGCCATTTATGCGATGGCGGCTCTGTTGACATCCTCATGAAAGGGCGGCGATGTTTCAACCGATACAGATTGAAACTCAATCCGAGCAGCAGCGCTTGACGCATCTGCATGGGCAGCGAGCGACCCGGGGCGCGAGCCGAGAGTTTTCGTTTGACCGAAGAAGAACAGGCTTTCGACCAGGGCGCAGGCGACGGTAAAGTCGTCGTGGGAAGGCCCGCCGCATCTCGGCGGCGCACCCCGCGCACGCGCCAGGTTTTCTTCCCGCGCTGCGGCGGCGGTCGTACGCCGCGTACCCGGCTGCTGGCGGATGTAGGTGTGATTCCTCTCGCTGTCGAATTCGGCATCGGCCAGCACCAGCCCGATGGGTGTTTGTTCGGGAAGCGGCTGCGACAACCGCCGGCAAATTCGCGCATCGTTCCACGGACCGCGCCGCGCGATCTGCGACAACACGAACTGGTGATCCAAATCCACGGCGACCACCCACTTCAGCCAGTGGCGCCACGGCAGCGGTTTCTGCCCGTGATGATGCATGCGCCGCACAAAGAAGGTGCTTACGCGCCCCTTGCGCGAAACCCGTGGCGTCCACGGCGACGCGAGCGCGCTTCCGCTTTTGACGCAGCGAACCGCGCAACCGACGCACGGTTTCGTCAACCGCACTGTCGATGGTCTGGTCGTCGAGACGCTGCAAAAAGCGATACAGCGTCGTGAAGTCCGGCACACTGCCAAGCCCCAACACCTGGCGCAATTCGCGATGCTCGCCCAAACGCACCTCGGCTTCACGAAAGGTCCAGTCTTCGTAACGCATCAGGCAGAGAATGGCCAGCAACTGCGGCTGGGTAAATTGCCGTTTGCTGAAACGGCTTCGGTAGCGCGGGAGCACCGCCCGGGAGACTTGCAGAGCGATGCGGGCAAAAGGCAGGAGTCCGACTTCGGTCATCGCACCTCCTGCCCCCATAGGAAACCATGCAAGCGGCCAATGGCTCTCTCGAATTTCAATGAAGTTGCTAGGATGTCAACAGAGCCAGATGGCCTTTTATGACTTATTCCTACCTCGCAGCCATGAAGTAGACCACCGCGTCGCCCGCGCTTGGTAGCGCCGGCTTCCAGCCGGCTCTTTGCGATTCCACAAACTTCAAAAACGCCAGTAAAGATGCTGGCGCTCCCAATCGGCGCTACTTCTCCGTCGCCGGCCGATCCACGAGCTTCACTGGAATCTCCAACTTCTTCCCCCCGCGATACACCGTCAACGTCACCGTATCGCCAGGCCGCTTGCGATTCAAAATAATGTTCAGGTCCATCGAGCTCGCGACCTTCGCACCGTCAACTGCCACGATCACGTCGCCTCCAATGGCGATTCGCTGCATCCCCGCCTGAGCCACGCGGTCGCCACCGCGCACCCCGGCCGCCGCCGCAGGTCCGCCTTTCGCGGCGGTTTCCACAAGCAGCCCTTCCTGCACAGGCAGATCCAACGCTTGCGCCAGATATCCCCCCACGGGAATCGTCTGCACGCCGATGTATGCCAGATGCACGCGCCCTTCGGTAATCAAATCCTGCGCGATTCTTTTCGCCGTGTTGATGGGGATCGCGAAGCCGATGCCCGCGGTCGTGCCGCTTGGCGTGTAAATAGCGGAGTTGATGCCGATCACCTCACCGTGCGTATTGATCAGCGGCCCGCCGGAATTGCCGCGGTTGATGGCGGCGTCAGTCTGGATCGCTTCATCAATCAGCGTCGTTTGACTGGTTTGTACCGAGCGGCCCAGCGCGCTCACAACGCCCGTCGTCAGCGTGCTCTGAAACCCGAACGGATTGCCGATCGCCAAAACTTTTTGTCCGACTTGCAGCGCGGAGGAATCCCCCAGCGGCAGCGCCACCAGATGCTTGCCCTTCGGATCGATCTTCACCAGCGCCACGTCATTGCGCTGATCCGCCCCGACAAACTTTCCCGGAAACCGCGTTTGGTCGCCGAGCACCACTTCAATCGACTGCGCCTCCTGCACCACGTGAAAATTCGTCAGGATGTAGCCTCTTTCGTCGATCACGAAACCCGAACCCGCCCCCTCGACCGGAACCGGATCCATGAAGAAATCGTATTCGGTCGCCTTCGTCAAAACGTTGGCGACCGCCGGTGAAGCTTGCCGGTAAACGCGGACGTTGTTCGCTTCATCCTCAGTGAGCGCGGCATCACGCGCGGCCACGCTCGTGCCCCCAGTGCTGTTCGCCCCAGCTCCGTTCGCAACGTTGCCGCCCCCATTTCCGGACGGCGCCGGAATCGCGCTGCCGCCGCGAGGCCCGGCCCCCACATTCACAGGCTGGCGCTGGCCCCAGCGCGCTCCAGCCCAATACGCGCCAAGCAGCAGCACCGCGCAAGCAAGTATCAGCCGAGTCAGGCTGGTTGGTCTTCGTTCATTCATTTCAGAGGTCCTTCCTGAACTTACCTGTAGATGTTACCTGTAGGCGCCAAGCTTCAGGAATCTGTGTGAGAGCTCCGGTTCTCGTCAGGGCACGGCTTCAGCCGTGCCGTAACTGAAGCCGAATCAACAAGGCTTTAGCCGCTGAGGGCTTGTTCTCTCAGCCCTCACACAGACTCTTTAGCCCGGCGAGCAATCCGCGCCGATGCATTGCCCTTAAGTATAGGCAAAATCCATGCAGTGTTCATGCCAGCCGCAAAACGAAGGCGCCAGTCCGGCGCGAAGTCCGGTGCGAAGTCGCCGAAGTCCCGTGCGAACTTCCGTGGCACAGCCATTCCTGGCTGCGACCGCACACAAGCCCTAGCCTGGTTGTGTCTGCAATCCCTACTCACGTCCCGCTCCGTAGCTTTTTGCCAAGCGCCCTCACCTGAGCCCGCGTGTCTTCCAACGATCCGGAACAATCAATCGTTTCGGTTGCCAGCTTCAATTTCTCAGCCACCGGAAGTTGCGCGGCGATGCGATTGCGAGCTTCTGCTTCGCTCAACCCCCGCGCCCGCAACCGTTCGAGTTGCTGCTCCGGCTTGCACCACGTAACCACCAGCCCGTCCAGATATTTTTGATAGCCGGCTTCCACCAGCAGCGCCGCTTCGACAAACGCCACGCTTACATCTCCTTCGCACGCCCATTCCTCGAATTGCCGCAGGATGATTTCCTGGACGCGCGGGTGAACGATGGCATTGAGCCGATCGAGTTTTGCGCGATCGGCGAAAACCACTGCGGCTAGCTTCTTGCGATCGATCTGGCCGGTGCTGCTTTGCGGATCGATAATGCCGTGTCCAAATTCGTGGATCACTTCTTCGTGAACGGTTTGGCCCGGGTCCATAAGCTCTCGCGCAAGTGAATCCGCGTCAATCACCTCAAACCCTAGACCCCGGAGCATCCCCGCTACGCTGCTCTTGCCGCTGGCGATGCCGCCCGTCAGGCCGAGTTTGCGCATGGCCGGTTTTAGCGCGCGCCAGCAGCGGATGGCATGGTGTGCGCGTCGATGGTTCCACGGCGCAGTCGAGCGGCTTTGACGGTGTTGCTCATCAGCATGGTGATGGTCATAGGGCCCACGCCGCCGGGGACCGGAGTGAGCGCGCCTGCGATCTCGATAGCGTCGGGATGAACATCGCCGACGAGCACCGAACCCTTTGCGCGGAATTTCTCAAGGCGCGCGGGAAAATTCTTCAGGAGGCGTTCGGCTTCTCTTTGATCGGTCACTTTGTTTGTGCCCACGTCGATGACCGCCGCCCCGGGGCGAATCCAATCCGCTGCGACGTAGCCGGCCTTGCCCATGGCGGCAACCACGATGTCCGCGTGGCGAACGACTTCCGGGAGGTCCCGCGTTTTCGAGTGACAGATCGTGACCGTGGCGTTGGCGTGCATCAGCAGCAGAGCCATGGGCTTACCAACGATGTCGCTGCGGCCAAGGACTACGGCGTTCGCGCCTTCCACTTTGATTTCGCCACGCCGAAGAATCTCCATGCAGCCCGCGGGCGTGCACGCCACCAACCCCGGACGTCCGCTGACCAGCCGGCCGAGACTCACAGGATGAAAGCCGTCCACATCCTTGGCGGGATCGACGGCTTCGAGGACGCGCTTGGTGTCCACTTGCGAAGGCAAGGGAAGCTGGATCAGGATGCCATCGACGGCATCATCCGTGTTGAGTTCGTGGACCAGCCTCAGCAGTTCGTCGGTGGTAACGGACGCCGCAGGTGTATGCATCCAACTCGCAAGCCCCAACTGCTCGCAAGCGGCGATTTTCGATTTCACATAAAGCTGCGAAGCCGGATTTTCGCCCACCAATACGGCCGCAAGACCCGGCCGTATTGCCTGGGCGCCGAGCCGCTGGATTTCGCCCGCAAGATCAGCAAACACCGAATCGCGAATCTTCGTGCCATCCAGGATACGTGCCGTCACAAAATCTCGCTTTCTTTCTAGAAGTCATCTAGCTCTGTTGACATCCTAGCAACTTCATTGAAATTCGAGAGAGCCATTGGCCGCTTGCATGGTTTCCTATGGGGGCAGGAGGTGCGATGACCGAAGTCGGACTCCTGCCTTTTGCCCGCATCGCTCTGCAAGTCTCCCGGGCGGTGCTCCCGCGCTACCGAAGCCGTTTCAGCAAACGGCAATTTACCCAGCCGCAGTTGCTGGCCATTCTCTGCCTGATGCGTTACGAAGACTGGACCTTTCGTGAAGCCGAGGTGCGTTTGGGCGAGCATCGCGAATTGCGCCAGGTGTTGGGGCTTGGCAGTGTGCCGGACTTCACGACGCTGTATCGCTTTTTGCAGCGTCTCGACGACCAGACCATCGACCGTGCGGTTGACGAAACCGTGCGTCGGTTGCGCGGTTCGCTGCGTCAAAAGCGGAAGCGCGCTCGCGTCGCCGTGGACGCCACGGGTTTGGCGCAAGGCGCCGTAAGCACCTTCTTTGTGCGGCGCATGCATCATCACGGGCAGAAACCGCTGCCGTGGCGCCACTGGCTGAAGTGGGTGGTCGCCGTGGATTTGGATCACCAGTTCGTGTTGTCGCAACTCGCGCGGCGCGGTCCGTGGAACGATTGCGCGAATTTGCCGGCGGTTGTCGCAGCCGCTTCCGAACAAACACCCATCGGGCTGGTGCTGGCCGATGCCGAGTTCGACAGCGAGCGCAATCATACCTACATCCGCAAACGCCTCGGAGCGCAGAGCGTGATTCCCACCAAGCGCGGGAAGAAAACCTGGCGCGTGCGCGGAGTGCGCGCCGAGATGCGGCGGGCCTTCCCACGACGACTTTACCGTCGCCGCGCCCTGGTCGAAAGCCTGTTCTCTTCGGTCAAACGAAAACTCTCGGCTCGCGCCCCGGGTCGCTCGCTGCCCATGCAGATGCGTCAAGCGCTGCTGCTCGGATTGAGTTTCAATCTGTATCGGTTGAAACATCGCCGCCCTTTCATGAGGATGTCAACAGAGCCAAGTCATCTCATAAATGCATCTCAGGGGTCGGAGCTTTAGCTCCGACATGAAGGACATGCAAAATCGGGCTTCAGCCCCTGAGGAAATTCTTCTCTTTCTGTCTCGGCCATTTTATGAGATGGCCTCTCGTAAGAAGACCAGAAAACCCGATGGTAGCACAGCGGCGAAGCCCGGCCGCGAGGCTCGGCCCGGCGGCGCGGAAATCGAAGATCGACACAACCCCACCTCTTCCCACGTTCTGTACCAAAACGGGACTTGACGAAATCGATATACCATGCTAATCTCGTCTATGTACAATCGATCTAAACCCCGCAGATCCTACTCCTCGCCCGCACGAACACTGATCCGCACAGCAATTACTAGTTTCGAGAGCCCCAAAACTAACCCATGTAGAATCAATACTTGCGAAAGTCTATCAAAACAAGCAACTTTAACTACGTTTAGAATGAATACTTACGAAAAACACCGGGGGGAGGGTGTTATGGTTAACCAGACACATACAACAATTCCCAGTCCTCGGCCGTGTCCGTTTCGGCTGAGGGCAATAGAAAAGCTTTAACATAGAAGGCGAGAGAGCCACCGAGGACACCGAGACATATGTTCGGAGATGAGCGGCGGGAATTGGAGAAGAAAGCGAAGGCAGACGGGCGGCTGCCGCCAGGGCAGTCCTTGACGCTGAAGTGGCCGGTATTGCATGCGGGCGGTGTGCCGCATTTCGATGCGACGAAATGGGATTTCAAGATTACGGGATTGGTGCAGGAGCCGAAGCGGTTGACTTGGGAGGAGTTTCGACGGTTACCGCAGACCGAGGTAACTTCGGATTTTCATTGCGTTACGCGATGGAGCCGCCTCGACAATCATTGGAAGGGCGTGCTGTTCACGGATGTGATGAAGCTGGTTACGCCTAAACCAGAAGCGAAATTCGCGCTGGTACTCGCGGAGGAAGGCTATACCGCAAATGTTCCCATGGAAGATCTGCTGCGGCCAAATGTCCTGTTCGCCTTCGATCACGATGGGGAGCCGCTCACGGCCGAGCATGGCGGGCCGCTACGATTGATCGTGCCGCAGTTGTATGCGTGGAAGAGCGTGAAGTGGGTGCGCGGCTTCACGCTGCTCGATCACGATCAACTCGGCTTCTGGGAGCGCAACGGCTACCACGAATACGGCGATCCCTGGAAAGAGCAGCGCTATTCGGGCACATAAGCAACACGTGAGCGTCTGGTGTGTAAGGGTGCCGCACCCTTGGTTTTTAAGGGTGCGGGTTTTGACCTCTGCCGTTTGCTTCGGGCAATCAGAAATTCTAGTGCCCAGCAAGTAAGCAAGTACCCAGCGCTCCTATTGCGACAGCCAGAAGGGCTGTTTGGCTGGAACGAATTCGATGGGAACGTTGGTGATGAACGTTTTTAACCAGCGGGTGCATTCTTCCATGCCGGCTTGTTCGCTAGGGATGTGGCCGATAACGATGAGGGCTTTGCGTTTACCTTCGGTGACCGCGTCGGCGGCGTATTCGACCGTTTCCCATTCGCGGGTTTCGCCTGTGAGCAGGACTTCGACATTGTCTTGCTCCAGGGCGTGAGTCTCTCGCACGAAACCTGCGAAACCTGGGGTCATCGCGATTTTGGTGACTTTCATGTCGGGATTTCCGACGACACGCATCGTGGGAGCGTCAAGACGTTTGGCTGTGTTCGAGGCCAGTTTGGCCAGGGTGGTTTCCGGAATTGTGAATACTTTCGGATCGTCGCCGTGCTGATATTTTTCCCATCCCAGCGCGTGCACTGTTCCGGCGAGGATGCCGTCAGGCTTCATTCGGTGCCAGTGATCATGAAACCGCCAGACGACCAGATGGTGTTGTTCGATGAAGGCGCGCTTCTCGGTCCAGACGGCATCGCTTTGGTCCATACCTTCGGGAGTGTCCTGGTGGCTGAAGAACGTGGGCTCATGCGTGATGATCAGGTTCTGATGATTGGCGGCAGCGCGTTGCAGGACGTCGAGCGTAGCCATCATGGTTACTGCGATTCCCGTCACCGGAGTATCGGGGTCGCCGGCTTTGAAGGTGTCCACCGTTTGCGTCATCCACGGAATGCCGACGTGGTCCTGAATGACCTTTGCGACTTCGCGTGCGGTTGGCGGCGCGGATTGCGCTTTCGCCGCGGCGCAGCCCAACGCGGCCAGAGTGCCTATCGCTACAATCGCAGCGGGTTTGCTTCCGAAGCGGTGAAATTTGAGCATCACTTTTTCCTTGGACGATTTACCGGGCAAGTTGCCGACTCATCATACGGAATTGCCGCGTCATTTAGAAAGCGTCCGTGCAGAAAGTGCGTGTAGAAAGCGTGCGTGCAACCGCGCAGGACGAAATCACGCGATGGCGAGAACTCCATTCAGGAAGCTGACCAAATATTTCCAGACCAGGTAATAAGCGATCAGTGCGATGGGCGCGGCGATGGGAAAGATATGCCCGGCGTGGGGTACCGCCGGAAAATCCAAGGCGTGCGTCAACAAAATGCCGAGCGGGCCGAGCACAAAAGGCAGCAAAGCGCCATGCACACCAATCGATAAGTGCGTGCGCTCGTGAGACGCAATGAATAAGACGTTCCACAATCCCCAGAGATTCGGTACCACGGCCATGGGAAAGATGAGGACGCGCTCGATGGGGACCGGCACGTCGTATACATAGCGCCACATATAAAACACCGTAGCGACGACGAGGAAAAAAATTGTGGGTGTCACGATTCCAGCCATATAGGCGCGCAAGTACGTGTGCTTGTTCATAGAGCCTCCTTACAAGTGATAGAGCACTGCCGGGATTACGCTCGGGAAAAAGATGAGAGCGGCGCTGGCCAGGGCAGCCAGGACCCAATCGAACCACGGGACACGGACGGGTTGCGCTTCGTCGAGGCGCTGCAACATCCGTGGCCAGAGGTCGCGGCGGAGCTCGGCGTCCCGCACGGGCGCGATGGATTGTTTGAGAAGATCGCTCAGAATCTTGTCGTCATGAGGATTCATGATTTGGCGTCCTTTATGCCTAGAGAGGCGAGTTGTTTGCGCAACATGCGCACGGCGCGAAAAACCTGGATTTTGACGAGGGAAGCGGAGATTCCTGCGGCCGCGGCAATTTTATCGTAGGGCTCGTCTTCGATCAGAGCGAGAGTCGCAACGAGGCGATACTTGGGCGGCAGCTGTGCGAAGGCTTTACGGATGCGGTGCGGGTTTCGTGCTGTACAGCGGAGTCGGGCTCGGGATCCGCAGCGAGATCTGCCGGGAGTTCGGTTTCGCGCCGAGACTTGCGCAGGTGGTCGAGGGCGGCGTTGGTGGCGATGCGATAGGCCCAGGCGCCGAAATTGCCGGCGGGATCGAAGCGCGCACGGGAGCGGTAGATGCGCCAAAATGTTTCCACGGTCAGGTCCTCTGCGATGCCGGAGTCGCGCACGACGCGAACGATCCAGGCGTAAACCTGGCTCTGGTGCTGGCGAAACAGCACCTCGAAGGCTTCCAGGTCTCCGGCCGCAAAGCGTTCCAGGAGGTCCATCCGGCACTCTCTGTTCCTTATTACTGGGTGTTCGAGGCTTTGGTTACAAGAAGTTAGCGGAAAATGATGGAAGTTAGAAGGCTGCACCTAGGAAAGAGGCTCGCTTGGAACGAATTCGTGCCTGCGAGGGAATGCTAAGTGGGGGTGTGTGAGCGCGGTCATGTGGGGACCTGAAGAATGCGGTGGGGTTTCTGGAACGCGTCGCGTCGTGCTGGTATTGCTAAGCGCCGGCCTGGAAGGATGCTTTTGCGGCATTTCTGGAGTGGCGGTCGGATTTGTTTTGCGCTTTGCGGAGACATGGCTGTGAAGCGCGCTGGGACACAGGCCCTTCGAGGCTCAGGGCGGGCAAGAGTGCCTGTGCTACTTTGCGCGCTGGCTTTCGTATCGTTCGCGATATTGGGCCACGCTTTGACCGGCACGGCATCACCGGAGTCGCAAGCGCAACAGTCCCAAGCCCAACCGGCTCCGCAAGCGAGTACGCCTGCGCCTCAGGAAAAGATTGCGGTCGAAGTGAAAGTCGTTAACGTGCTTGCCACGGTGCGCGACAAACATGGAAAGACCATAGCGAATCTCACGAAAGATGATTTTGCGTTGAGTGAAGATGGCAAGCCGCAAACGATTACTTATTTTACGCGGGAAACCGATTTGCCTCTGCGGTTAGGGTTGCTGGTGGACACGAGTTTGAGCCAGCGGCGGGTGCTGGAGGAGGAGCGGACCGCCAGCTATAGCTTTCTGGATCATTTGCTGAGAGTGGACAAGGATTTGGCGTTTGTCATTCATTTCGACAGGGAAGTGGAGTTGCTGCAGGAGTTCACGCCTTCGCGACCGAAATTGCAGGCGGCGCTGCAATTGCTGCAAACGCCGCAATCGGATCGGGGCTATGGAGGCGGCAGTGGCGGGAGTGGTGGTGGTAGCGGTGGCGGAGGTGGCTACGGCGGAGGTGGCAGTCGAGGTCAACATCAACGAGGCGCGGGCACGCTGCTGTACGACGCCGTTTACCTGGCCTCGAACGAGTTAATGAGCAAGCAGCAGGGGCGCAAGGCGCTGATTATCCTTTCGGATGGCGTGGATCATGGCAGCAAGGAGACGCTCGCGACGGCCATTGAAGTGGCGCAGCGCGCGGACACCGTGGTGTACTCGATTTTGTTCAAAGACGACGAAGGTTACGGAAGCCGGGGCGGATGGTCGGGAGGCGGGGGTCCCATGGGGGGAGGACGCCGAGGGGGACGAGGCCCGCAGCAAGAGCGTCCCGATGGAAAGAAAATTTTGGAGCAGATTTCCAAAGAAACCGGTGGGCGCTTGTTCGAGGTCTCGAAAAAAGAGACCGTCGAGAAGATTTATTCGGAAATTGAGGAAGAGCTGCGCAATCAATATAGCCTGGGCTACCCGGTGGACAAGGCCGCCGGAGCGGGCTATCACCGGCTCCAGGTCACGACCAAGCAGAAGGATCTGATTGTGCAGGCGCGGGACGGATATTACTTGGGACAATAGGTATGCGGCTGTAGGGAAAATCTACGCGGAAATCGCCACTTCACGCATACGCTCACGCGATACACGCGCGATTTTAGCGCGCGGCGATGCGTTCCTTGACCTGCTTCGACAGAGTCTGCGCTTGCTCTTTTGTGATGCGAACTTGTCCGTCGAGGACAACGAGCAGGTGGCCTGAACCTCCATCTTTGAATTCGGCGTTCTCGATGGTTGCATAGCCCTGGGCCGCGGGTGGGAGCGTCGCGTTAAGGTTTGTTCCTTTTTGCATCGCGGAAAGAATGGAGGAGCGAATTTTCTCGCGAATCATCTCGCCGACTGTGCCCGATCGCAGCAGTTCGCCTAACGATCCGTCGGCTTCGATCGTGCCTACCTCCGGAACGAGCCGGAGCTCGGTCTTGTTTTCGTCCACGCCCGGCGTGAGCGTCACCGGAATCACGGCGTTGCCTCCCACGACTCTCTTGGCTTGTTGTTTTCCGAATGCTTTCACGCACGCCCACCGTTCATAGTGGAGCTGGACCGTGGCGATACTTGCGGGATCGGCAGGGGTGAGGGTGGCTTGCTGGATGGCGATGCGGTCGCCGCAGTGATCGTCTTTGTCTAGCTGCGAACTCAAAAGCGCGGTCATGTTCTGCTGCAGACCCGTGAGGTCCGCGGTGAGTTGGAGATTGAATATGTCGAGATCTCCGTCTTTGGACGTCATGGAGATCAATGCCGAGGCGGTGATCGAGGCTTGCTGGTCTTTGACCGCGAATGGAATTTTTACGGGAGGAATCTTGAAAGTCAGGTTTTGCGCGGGCGCGGGAGAGGCCAACGATGCGGCGATTGAGAAGGCAATCGCCGCGGCGCGAGCGCATGTTGACAGCAGAAGGCGCGCAGATTGGTGGCCCTCAGACCACGAGTTTCGAAAAGACTGGCAGATTGTTGTAAATCGACAGCCCGACATCAATTGCAGTATCAATAAAAAGCGCCTCAAGGTGGCCCTTCTGCATGGCCCAACGAGCCCCCCAAGGCTCTCATGCTATTCATTTTGATCTATTTCCTTGATGATGCCCTGGTTCGTACGGTTGCCTGGGCCGAAGCTTTCGCAGTTTGCATCCCCACGCGCTATTCGATTCGTGGTTGTCAAGCGTTCAGCTTGGCGACTGTTCCTTCGGCAGGGCCAGCGAGAGTGTGTGTCATCTAAACCCCGCCCTCTCGGCCCTTCGAAGCTCAGGGTAAAAGAGGGCGGCTACAGGGAGCTGGCCGGTTCGGTTACCCGAGGCGAAGCTTCCGTGATTTGCATCCGCGGCTGTTCGATTGCTCTGATTGGTCTCAATGGTGGCGGAAGCAACTATTGTAGGATTGTCTTACCATGCAGACGAAAGTTTCGACTAAATGGCAGGTGGTTTTGCCGAGTGCGTTTCGCCAGAAGTTGGGGTTGCGACCTGGGGATGCGCTTGATGCAAAGCTGGAGGGCGGCAGCATTGTGCTGACGCCGAAGCGCGGCCGACGGCGTAAAGCCAGAATTATCACCGATCCCATCACCGGACTTCCCGTTCTGACTCTAGGTCCGGGTGCTCCGGTTCTGACGAGCGAGCAAGTACGGGTGATATTGGCCGACTTTCCGTGATGGTCTCTGTAGAGTTGACTCTAAACCCGCACCCTCTGAAAAACCAAAGGGTGCGGCACCCGGCGTCCGGCCATTCAGATATCGAGCCTTGCCCACTTCTTGATTGTTTCGATTTTGTCGTCACGAAGGCCGGCCAAGTCGGTCTCTATTAGCCAACCTTTCGCGAGCAAAACAGAAAATACATCCAGAAGAACAGAATACCGGTAGTCGAACACTTGATCCGTTTCCTTTCGCTGCGTGTACAGATAATCCTCGACCTGCCAGAGATCACTGGGAGCGGATGCTTTCGAAAGCAAATCCAATGCGTGTGCGCGAATGGCGGCGCATTGTTCCTCATAGGCCTTGTCGAACGCCTTGCGGGCGATCTTTTTCTCTGTTGGGGACCAATTGATATGGGGATAGGGGTACGAGAACGCGGTGGCCATCGGAATTCACCTCCTGGGAAGAATTAGCGGCAGACTACCACAGTGTTCGACGGCGGAAAATGGGGCAGCGGGGCGTTTTGAGGGTGATGCGCAGCTGGAACGGGGCCTACACCGAGAGCCGGGATGAGGCGCGTATGGCCGGCCGCCCGCCTCGGAAGGCGGCCGCTACAACGGCGAGAGAACCGAAGAGCGGACCGCCTCGGAAGGCGGACTTTACAAAGAAGGAGAAACGCAAGAGGGCGGGGCAAGCCGCCGCTCCTACCGGGCCGATGCAAAACAAGAACGCGCTGGGGCGATGCAAGACAAGAATGCGCGGGGCGATGCAAAACAAGAACGCCCGGGACGTTAGCGGTGCGCCCGGGCGTTTCGTCAGTGGGCACAGGCAGGAGTGCCTGTGCTACCTGCTAGTAGATGTCGTATTGCTCCCAGTGGAGGGTGGCGTCGGATTGGATGATTACGTGTTTGTGCGTGGTTTGCTCGAGTTCGTCGATGAGCATGGACTCGCGGGTTTTTAGGGCTTTGGCGATTTCTGGGTGGACGCGCAACGTTAGGTTGGGGCTCTCGTGGTCGGCGGCGGCCATTTTGCGGGCTTCGGCTTGGATTTCGTAGCAGAGCGTGGGGCTGGATTTGACCATGCCGGAGCCGGTGCAATAGGGGCACGGCTGGCAAAGGACGCGCTCCAGGGCTTGCTTGGTGCGTTTTCTGGTGATGCAGACCAGGCCGAACTCGTTGAACGAGAGGGCTTTTGAAGGGGCTTTGTCCTGCTCTAACGCTTGCTGCAGGGCCGACAAAACCTTTTCGCGATTGCGGCGCTCTTCCATGTCGATGAAATCGACGACGATGATGCCGCCGAGATCGCGCAGGCGGATCTGGCGGACGATTTCTTTCACCGCTTCGAGGTTGGTCTTAACGATGGTGTCTTCGAGGCGCGTGGAGCCTTTGCCTACAAATTTGCCGGTGTTGACGTCGATGGCGACCAAGGCTTCGGTGTGGTTGATGACGATGTAGCCGCCGGACTTGAGCCAGACTTTCGCGCGGAGCGCTTTGTCGAGCTCGTGCTGGATGCCGAATTCTTCGAAGATCGGCGTTTCCTTGGTGTAGAGCTTTACGCGGTTGACGAGCTTCGGTTGGAAGCGGCTTACGAATTCCACGACCTTGCCGTATTCCTCTTCGTTATCGATCCAGATGGCGCTGAAATCGTCGGAGACGTAATCGCGGAGCATGCGCTCGACGAGGTCGAGATCGCGGTGGAGTAACGCGGGTGCTTTGCGTTGCTCGCTGCGCTCCTTGATTTCGTTCCAGGTCTTGCCGAGGAAGTCGATGTCGGCGCGGATTTCGTCGTCGGTGGCGTCGCCTGCCGCGGTTCGAACGATGAAGCCGCCGGGATAGGCGTTGCCAGCTTCACTTACTAATCGGCGCAAGCGTGAGCGATTTTCGGCGGAGATAATCTTGCGCGAAACGCCGGTGTGATGAACGGTCGGCATGTACACGAGGAAACGGCCCGGCAGGGCGACGTGACTGGTGATGCGGGCGCCTTTTTTGCCGAGGGGTTCCTTGGCGATCTGGATGACTACGTCCTGACCCGCCTTGAGCATTTCGGAAATGAGTTGTGGACGTCGCGGCGGGCCGGAGCGTCCACCTTGAAAACCGCGATCGTGCCGGGGTCCGCCGGGACCACTTGGACGGCGTTCGAAGCGGCCGCTGGGACGTCCACCGCGAGAAGGGCCGCTGGGGCGTCCACCGCGATCACCGCCGCGATTGTCGCGGCCACGGTCACGTCCGCCGCCACGGAAAGGGCGTTGAAAACGCGAGCGCGGATTGCCGCTGCCGATGCGAGCGGACTCGCGCGGAGCGAAATCGTCGCGCGGGGCGCTGGCGCTGCGCGGCGAGCGAGTCTCGCCGGGTAGAAGGATGACATCGTCTTCGATGGGAGCGGACGGCGCGGACTGAGCGCCGGAGGAAGCTTCGATGAGTTCGTTTTCGCGATCGTGCACGCCATCGCCGTGTTCGTGAACGTCGGCGTGCTCGTGAGTGCCGGTTTCGACGTGCTCACTGTGGCCGGCTTGGTGTACGGCGTCGTCATGAGCGGCATCGGCTTCCGCGTCGGCGCGCTCCTGCGGCGTCATTCTCAGGGCCTCGTCGCGGGCTTCTTCGACCGCGGATTCGCTGGAAGCTTCGGACTCTTCCGCCTCGGAAAGGTGGATTTCTTCGGCTTCTTCGGATATTTCGTCGTGCGAATCTTCCGGTGCCTCTTCCCCTTCCTCGTCCTCGCCTTCGCCGGCTTCCAGTTCTTCTTCTTCGAATACCGCGCCGCCAGCGATGGCGTCGGCGGCCACCTTGGCTTGGGTTTCTTCCTGTTTAGCCTCGACGAGACTCAGAGAAAGAGCGGTGACGTCTTCTTCGCTCAGGGAATTCTCGACGCGAACGCGCTCGGCCTCGCGGGCCGCGGCGGCTTCGTCGACCGGGGAAAGAGTTTCGGGAACGAGACTGGAGGTTTCCGCCGACTCCGGAGCGGGCTCCGCTTCGGTGCCCGTTTCGGCGAGGAGCCAGCGCGGGAGTCCGCCAGAGGAACGGCGTGGAGCATTGGGTGTGGCCGGCAACCCGCTGGGTTGTGATGTGGCTGCGCGTGGCATCGGATCTTCGATTTCCAGCTGCGGCTCGGGCAATTCGGGTTCCGCGACCGGCGCGATGGGCGCGGCCGAGGCTACAGGCTTGTTGCGATATTTTGCGAGCGATTCGCCGGGAAGAATGATTTCGTCTTCAGCGCTGGATTCGGCGGGTCCTACGGGACGGGAGCCGGTTTCGGGGCGGCGATTGTCAAAGCCGCGAGGTTGCGGTCCGCGGGGTTCGAATCCGCGAGGCTGCTGTCCGCGCTGGTCGTAGCCGCCTCGTGAATCGGCCGGGCGTTGCTGGTCGCCTTGCGGTGAGGCGTATTTTGAGGGCGGCAAATTGCGGCCTCCGGTTGGGCCTCCGGGGCCTGAAGGTCGTCCGCCGCTGCCGCGACGGCGTCCACCGCGACGTCCGAAGCGGCCACGGCCACGGTCTCCGCCGCGATCACCACCACGGTCTCCGCCCTGATCGCCACGGCCGAAGTTCTGTCCGCCGCTGCGAGGCGGACCTCCGCGATCGTTGCGCGGAGGATACTTCTGCGTGGGATTGTATTGATGGCCGAAATTCTGGGGTGCGGACGCGTTGGATTCGGGCTGGCGCTCTTCGGGCTCCGCGTGCAGGTCGGAATGCGTGGAAGCATCGGCGTCGTGATGTTCTTCGATGGCGGCATGTTCTTCGTGATCGTGAACATGTTCTGCGTGATCGCCGTGCTCGTGCTCGTGTTCTCGATGCTCGTTTTCACGGTGCGAATCGTGAAGGGTTTCGGCCTCCGCGAGATCGTGATGAGGCGCCTCGTCGGCGTGTTCGATTCCGTGCTCGATTCCGCGCAGATCGGCGGGCTCAGCGGTGTGACCGATCGTTTCGCCTGGCAATACTTCGGTGTGCACGGAGACGGAAATTTGTGGCGACGCCGCGGCGTGCGGCTCCGCGTGCCCGTGGCCGTGATCGTAATCTTCGAGATTTTCGAAAACGTCGCTGACGTACAGGAAGGCGTCGCCGTCAAGACCGATGTCCACGAAAGCGGACTGCATGCCCGGAAGCACCCGCGTGACACGGCCTTTGTAGATACTGCCGACCAGCGCGAACTCTTTTTCGCGCTCGATGTAAATTTCGACTAACTGACCTTCTTCCAAAATCGCGACCCGCCGTTCGTGGGAGGCCGCGGAAATAACCAATTCTTTCGACATGAAAACTCCTCGTTATGTGCGGCGCCGGATAGGCCGGAGCCGCCTTTCTGCGTGTTCCCGGACATGCCGGGGACATCGCATTGCGTGGCGCCGATTGGATCGGAGCCACCGGACGACATCGCCGCGAGCGTGCGCTCCGCGGGGGTCCGGACGAATAGCCTGCCCCGCGTGAAGCGGGGATACGTGGGCGACACCTTTGGGGAGATGATGCCTGTGCGTACGAAGCCGGAGGGGTGGATCACGGACACGCCGGGATCAGTACTGACGATGCACTTCCTCTTGCTTACGAGGCCGGTCCGTTGCCGGGAGGGGCAAACGGCGGACGATGCTGTCCTCACTCGAATATTCCTGATTTCTGCTAATTTCAAAACCGGCGCGGCCCTTAAGAATCAGGCACTGCGCTCGGGACTGGCTGATCGCTCAGTTGACGAACCGGCGAATCCGGACATTCATCACCAGACCAATCGCCAGAAAAACAAACAATGTAGCCGAGCCCCCGTAACTCATTAAGGGTAACGGGATGCCGGTGACGGGCATAGCGCCAATCACCATAGCCACATTTACTAAAACATGGAAACCTAGCGCGGCGGCCACGCCCATGACCAGAAACATTCCGGCGCGATCTTTCGCGCGTTGGGCATTCTGCACGAGTCGCAGCAACAACGCCATATACAAACCCAAGGCAATCAGCACGCCTTTAAAGCCCTGCTCTTCAGCCCACGCCGACATGATGAAGTCGGAATAACGGACGGGGATGTAGCCCAGTTGATTTTGCGTGCCGTTGCGAAAACCTTTGCCCCAGAAGCCGCCGGAGCCCACGGCTATCTTCGATTGCAACAGTTGATAACCCGAGCCTTTTGCGTCTTCTTCTGGATGCAGGAAGGAAGTGATTCTCTCTCTCTGGTACGGCTTGAGTATATGCTTGCTCACCGGGGGATAGAAAACGCTTCCTACCAGTAAAGCTCCAGCCAACGAAAAAATTGCTGCGTGCTGCCACTGCAGGCCCCCGAGAAAAGCGCCAACAACCAACAGGGGCATGAGCACTAACGCGGTGCCCAAATCGGGCTGCTTTAAAATAAGCCCTAGTGGAATAGCCACCAAGAGTCCTGCTTTGATCAAATCGCGCAGGGAAAGCTCATCGGTGCGCACTTCAGCGAAGAAGCGCGCCAGCCAGACTATTATAATCAACTTTACCAGTTCTGACACCTGGAAAGCCTCGCCGAGGATGGGAATCCAACGTTTGGCTCCGAAGCGGGTGTGGCCTACTAGCAGTACTGCTACTAAGGCAACAACTCCGATCAGGTAAAGAATCCATGCTTGATCCAGGATGAGGTGGTAGTCGAGCCGGGATAGCACGAACATCAGGACGAAGCCCACGGCCAGCCAGCGGATCTGCTTGGTGTGCATGCCGGCCAGGTTGCTGCCTTGCGTGGCGGAATAAATTTCGATCACGCCGAGCGTGCAGATGGCCAGCAGGATGGCGATCAGCCACCAATCGTAATCGCGGGTAGCGCCGGGTGTGTCTTTCATGGCCTCTTTGCCGAGCGAAATCGAGTCTTTGCGTCTACTTGCATTAGCGAGCCTAGTCCCTGTCAGCCTTGACGCGCGCTGGCACGGTTTGTGGCTGACCTTGCTGCTTCAGGATCGGCTGGGGCTGAATGGCCGCTGCTGCCGGCGCGTTCCTGGCCGGATCAAATTGTGTGCCGTCGGCCGTGATCTGCCCGTCCAGCTTCTTGTTCTTCTTATCGTAATACGCTTTGATGATGTCGCGGGCGACAGGGCCGGACGCTGTTCCACCGTGTTGGCCGCTTTCCTGGACCAAGACGGAGACTACGATTTCCGGATTGCGACGCGGGGCATAGCCGACAAACCAGGCGTTATCCTCGAATTTCTTTTGTTTACCTAGTCTTTCGCGGGTCGCGTAGCCAATGACCTGCGCGGTTCCCGATTTTCCACTGAGTTCAATTCCGGCAAGTTTGAGTGACCCGCCCGTGCCGCCCTCGTTCACCACGGCATACATCGCGTCGGTGATCTTTTCCACGGTGGGTTCCGAGATAGCGAACCGCTCCTCACCCACGTTCTGGGCATCCTTGAGCAAGTGAGGTTGCTTGAATACGCCGCCGCTTGCGATTCCGCCGATCAATCGTGCCAACTGCAGAGGAGTGGTAGTGACGGCGCCTTGACCGGTGGAGACCGAAATGGTTTCGCCGGCGTACCACTTGCGGTGAAAAGTTTTCTCGACCCACTCTTCGGACGGCATGAGTCCGGGTTCCTCGGAGGGCAGATCGATTCCGGTCTTGTGTCCGATGCCGAGGCCGCTGCCGTAGTAGGAGAGGCGATCGATACCCAGGCGCATACCAACGTTATAGAAGAAGATATCGCACGATTCCATGATGGCCTTTTTCAGGTCCACGGTACCGTGCGAACTTTTCCCGAAGACCCAGCACTTGAACTGGCGTCCGTAAAATGTGGCGTATCCCGGGCAGTAAGGCGGTGAAACTCTCGGGCGGGACTTTGTCTTCCAACATCGCTGTGGCGGTGACGATCTTGAAGACTGAGCCCGGAGCCAGCTGTGCTTGAATCGCTCGATTTAACAAGGGTTTGAGAGGATCGTCGTTGAGATCCTTCCACTGCTTTCCAGTGATGCGCACCGCGAAATCGTTGGGGTCGGGGCTAGGGCGGCTGACCATGGCCAGCACTTCGCCGGTTCGCGGATCGAGGGCCACAACAGCGCCGGGTCGCGTGCCGAGCGATTGTTCGGCGACCTGCTGAAGATCGTAGTCGATGGTGAGCTGGATCTGCTTGCCGGGAATAGCCTCCTGCGTTGGCAGGCGGTCGACTTCCTTGCCTACGCTGTTGACGATGACGCGGCGCATTCCGTCGGTGCCTTGCAAGGAGTCGTTGTATTCGCGCTCCAGGCCCGTTTTGCCGACGAAGTCGCCTGGCCGGAACTTGCCGTTGCTGTCTTCAATCTGCTTTTCGCTGACTTCACCGACGTACCCGCTAGCGTGAGCCATGAATCCGTTCGGCAGATAACGGCGGCGGTGCACCATCAGCATTTCGAGCAGGGGAATATCGGAGCGGTGCGACTCGATGAAAGCGACGTCGCCGGGCGTCGCTTCGGGCTTGATCACGATGGGCTGAAATTTGGGAAGCTCCCTGGCATTGTCCAGCTGGTCGGCCAGATCGTTCAGCGGAACGCCCAATCCTTCCGCAATGACCGGGAGATTCTTCATCACCAGCGTGGGATCGTCGCGAAGGAGCAAGACGCTGAAGGAAGGGTAGTTGTCGACAAGCACACGCCCGTCGCGATCGAGCATGCGGCCGCGCGGCGCGATTACCGGAATGGAGCGAATGCGGTTGCGATCGGCCCACTGAGAATACTTATCGGAGTCGATGACCTGCAGCTTCCAGAAGCCGATCAGCAACAAGCCCGATCATGCCCACAATGACGTAGGAGACCACGGCCAGCCGCGCTTGCGGCAATCGATTGTCGTCACGGAACCAGTACGACACGGAATCCCCGCGCGAGTCTCTCCATCCACGGCTCTTCAGGAGCCGGGCCGATCAGGGCTATTTCTCAGCCCGCTCCGAACTCGTCGGAGCCTGCTCGCGTCATGAAAATGGACATCTGACGTGCCTCCCGCGTGGCGAGAGGAGTCATTTTTAACCCTACACTTGCCGGGGAGGCGCTGCAAGCCGTCCTCGTGTACAGGTTCCTGTAAGCCACTAGGCTCTGCGGCCTTCGGTGACGGTTGCGGTAGTTAGCGCGCGCTCATTCATGGCGAAGGGCCAAGGTGGGCTCTATTCCGGTGGCGCGCCGCGCCGGGAACCAACATGCAAGCGCGCCGGTCGCGAGCAGGAGAGCCGCAACGCACGTGATGGTGATGGGATCGTGCGCCGAGACTCGCCACAATTGGCTGGCTAACGCTCGTGATAGCACAAGGCTGGCCACCAAGCCGATGCCAACACCCAGTCCCGATGACGCGCATGCCCATTCCGAAAACGAGTTTGAGCGCATCGCCGCGGGTAGCACCGAGCGCCATACGAATGCCGATCTCATGGGTGCGGCGGGCGGTAGCGTAAGCGACCACGCTATAGACGCCGATCGTAACCAGCACCAAGCCAACCGCCGCGAAGACGCTCATCAGCACGAAACCAAAACGCGGACCGGCGTACGATTGCAAGCTGATGTAGTTGTCCAGCGCGCCGGTCAGCGTCATGGGAACGCTGCGATCCGTAGCCCACACCTCGCGCTGCACGGCATCCGTGATCATCATCGGATCGTTGCTGGTGCGCACCAAAATGCCGCGCTCACCGGAACCCGTAACGGTGTACGGCACCCAAACCTCCGGCCGCACCGGCTCCTGCAGCCCTTGATTCCGCGTGTCTCCAACCACCCCTACGATTTCGAACCACGGATCCTGCACCCGGTCGGGAAAATTCTCGAGTTCGGAAAGACGAACGCGTTGCCCAAGGGGATTCCCGCTACTCAAGTACGTGCGAACAAATGTTTGGTTCACAACGGCTACTTTTCGCGCGTCGTTGACTTCGACCTCGCTGAAGGTACGCCCCGCTTTCAGCTCGATGCGCAACACCGGGAAATATCCCTCGCTGCACAACTGAAATAACGCCGACCATTTTTCGCGGTGTACCGCTCTCGGTATTTCGATTTCGCTGGGGAGCCCTCCGTACGGCGGAATGGCGCTGCTCTCGGCAGCGTCGATGACGCCCGGCAACAGCTTGAGGCGCGCGACCAACGGCCGGTAAAACGAAGTCACTTGCGCGGCGGTCTTGTAACGCTCTGACGGCAGGGGCAATCGCGTGACCAGCACGTGATCGGCGCGCAAGCCCAGCCCGACTTCGCGGAGCGCCACAAAACTCCTCATCAGTAATCCGGCTCCCACCAGCAGCGTGAACGACAGCGCGACCTCACACACGATCACCGCATCACGCATATGCCCCTGGCCAGCAGTGCCACTCGTCCCTTTGCCGGAGTCCCGCAGCGGCTTCTCCAGATCTTTTCGCGCGGCGCGCAAGAGCGGGCACCAGCCCGAAAATCATCGGTGTCAGCATCGCAATCCCCAACGCAAAAAACAGCACCGGCCAGTTGAGGCAAATTTCCGTTTCCGCCGGGATTGTTACCGGCGGGATGAGAGATACCATCGAGTTGAGTCCAACCGCCGCCAGCGCGACTCCCAATGCACCGCCGCAGATCGACAGGATCAAGCTCTCGACCATCAGCTGGCGGGTCAATCTCCAGCGGCTCGCTCCGAGCGCCGCCCGAACGGCAAATTCTTTCTCGCGGGTGGTCGCGCGCGCCAGCAGCAGGTTCGCCAGGTTCGCGCAGCTGATCAGCAACAGCAGCGCGACCGCTCCCAACGTCAGATACAGCGTCATGCGAAAATTCCCGACCACCATGTCCGTCGCCGAAACGATTTTCACCACGAAATGCTCCGGATAACTTTTCGGATAAATTTTGGCCAATTGATTCGCGACCACCGTGAAATCGGCTTGCGCTTGCTGAATGGACACCGCTGGCTTCAGATGCCCGATCAGATACCAAACCGGCGGAAACTCTCCGGCTGCGACAGGGGTGTCCGTGCGTGTGGGCTTCACCGGTATAAAGACGTCGCCGTCACCCCATCCAAAGCGCCGAGGCATGATGCCGATCAACGTGCGCGAGATACCATTCAGCACGAAGGTCTTGTTCAGCGCCGCGGGATCGCCGGCAAAATGCGACATCCACGCCTTGTAACCCAAGACAAACACCGGCGGTGCCCCGGGTTCATAATCGGCTGGCTGCATCACCCGCCCCCGCAACGCCGGCAGCCCGAAGAATTCGAACGTATTCGGCGTCACCAGAACGCCGTGCAGACGTTCGACGCCTTCACCCACGTTGTACAACACCTCCTCGGAGGCGTTGGCAATGGCCAGATCGAACACGTGATTCTTCTCAACGTAATCCAGATATTCCGGAGCGGAATACTCCGCGCGTCCGGGCGCTTCGCTGCGCCCCGCATCGTGGATTTCTACGGTCATAAACCGCTCGGCGCCGGGATAAGGAAAGGGCGAGACCAGAACGTTTTCAATCACGCTGAAGATCGCTGTGGACGCGCCGATGCCGAGCGCCAGCGTCGCAACAGCTACCGCGGTAAAACCCGGCTTCTTGCGAAGTGTGCGCAGCGCGTAGGTAAAATCGCGCCAGAGTGTTTCGAGCGAAGTAAAAGTCCACATCTCGCGCGTCCTTTCTTTCAGGATGGTAGGGTTGCCGAACTGGCGGCGGGCGGCGTAACGCGATTCGTCGGGCGGCAGCCCCTCGGAGGCGTTCTTCTTCTCGCGCATCGCGAGGTGGAAGGCGACTTCGTCGTCCAATTCGCGCTCAAGCTGTCTCCGCTTCCCCAGCGCCTTCAGACGCACCCAGATTTGGTTCGCCCATTGCAACATGCTCTTCTACTCCAAGGCCTCTACTCCCAAATTCATTTGCGACTTCGAGTGCGAGAGCTCGTCTCCTAGTCTTGACGAAGCGCATGTGCCGGATCGAGACGCATAACCCGAGCTCCGGGAATGGCGCTTGCCGCCGTTGCGACACCGAGCAGAAAGATGGCTGCGCTCACAAATGTGACTGGATCCGCAGGCGAAATGCCGAACAGAAATCGGCCCATCAGCGGTCGCATTCCCCACGCGCCGCACATGCCAATCGCTGCACCAACGAGCGCCATTCTTAATCCTTGCTGGAGCACCAACCACAACACGTCTCGCGGCGTCGCACCCAGCGCCACGCGCACAGCCAATTCCTGCTTTCGCTGGGCCACGAGATACGACACGACGCCGTACACACCAACAATGGCGAGCGCCAAGCCAGCGGCAGTAAACAGCGACAACAACATGGTCGTAAATCGTTGTCCGCCGGTTTCGTCGGAGATCAATTCATCCATGGTCTCGACTTCCGCGAAAACCATATCGGCATCCAGGTCGCGAATCTGGTTGCGTACTGCTGGTTCGATCGAGTGCGGCGCGACGGCGGTGCGAACCACGATGTCCTTGAATCCGTAGTTCACGGCCGGATGTTGCGAATACAGGCAGACAATTTC
The DNA here is from genome assembly GCA_963729285.1 of uncultured Acidobacteriota bacterium. Lineage (GTDB taxonomy): Bacteria > Acidobacteriota > Terriglobia > Acidiferrales > UBA7541 > Acidiferrum. Next base: position 23,818 of record CAVSNL010000044.1, on the reverse strand, counting down.
AGGCTTCGAGGCGGCAGCGAGACCCGCATTCTTGATGTCGCCGATGACGCCAATGACGGTCACGTCCGAAAAATCCCAGGTGTTCGCGCCTGGGACCGTTCCTAGCGCACCGGCCGGCGGACCGATGTGAACCTGCCGGCCAATGGGATCTTCCGTCGGGAAGAAGCGGCGCCGAAACTCCTCGCTGATCAAGGCGACCGGCGCACCCGTTGCCGTGTCGGTGTCCGCAAAATCTCTTCCGCGAAGAAGCGGTATGCCCAGAGTTCGCAGAAAAGCAGCGTCCGCCACACCGAAGTAAGACGTTGGGATTTCCTCGATTCGCGGCGTGGGGCGTCCCGCGATTCCAATGAGTTGTGTCCATTGGCTGTCGGGCGGATAGACGGTGGTAACGCTCGCGGAAGTAACGCCCGGCAGCGAACGCACTCGTTGCCCAAGCTCATCGGAGAAGTGGGTGATCGCGCCGGCATTCGGATAACGCGCAGGGGGCAGATAAAAGTGACCTTTTAACAGGTGGTCGGCGCGCGCTCCGATATCTTGCCGCTGCAATCGCACGATGCTTTGCACCAGCAGACTCGCGCCCACGACCAATATCAGGGAAAGCGCCATCTCCGCGGCCACCAGTGCATTGCGCAGTGGCAATCGACGCGCACCCGCGGACCCGGAGCGCCCTCCCTCTTTCAATGCATCGATCACCTGAACGCGCGTGCCGGTTAGGGCAGGCGCCAAGCCAAACAGAAGACTCGTCAGCAGCGAAGTGAGCAGCGTGAAAATCAATGCGGGGGCATGAATCCCAACGGCGGCGAGTTGCGGAAAATCGTCGAGATGCGTTTTTGTTAGCGCCACAAGTCCAAACTGAGCCAGCGCCAGCCCCGCGACGCCACCGATCAACGAAAGCAGCAACGTTTCCGCGAGCAACTGACGAACGAGCCCGGATCGGCCGGCGCCCAAGGCAACGCGCACTGCGAGTTCTCGCTGTCGCACCGCATTGCGCGCCAGCAACAGATTCGCAAGATTCGAGCACGCGATCAGCAGGACCAGGCTGACCGCTCCCATGAGCATGAACAGCACTGGCTTTAGCGTCCCGATTCGCTTGTCAGCCAAGGGCGCCAGCTTTACTCCAACACCGCGATCAACCGGATGGGCAGCGGCAAGGCTAGCGGCGATGGTTTCTAGATCCGCTTGCGCTTGCGCGATCGTTACACCCGGCTTCAACCTGCCGATTGCGGTGTTATCGCGCGCGCCGCGCGAGGATTCAGACCAGTCCGTTCCCGCGATCGCAAACGGAGTCCAGAGATGGATTGGCCGCCGGTTTTCCATCCAATCCGGAATCGCAACCGGCATCACCGCGACAATCGTGTACGATTCCTCGTTGATGCGAATCCTCTTGCCGAGAATCGCCGGGTCGCTTCCAAACCGGTTCCTCCACAGGTTCGCGTCGATGGCTGCAACATAGTGTTTGCCGTAGTGATTTTCATCCTCGGTAAACAAGCGGCCCATCAGGGGTCGCACGTCCAAGATTTCGAAATACGCAGCCGGATCCAGGCCGACGATCATCTGCTCGGGTTCGGATCCCGCGGTGCCGAGATTCACGTTCTTTCGCCAGTGGTCGTAGACCACCATCTTCTGAAAGCTGTGATTGTTTTGCGCATAGTCGCGCGCATCCAGCGCCGAGGGCCCGTCCAGGGTCGCGCCGTTCTTCGTTGAGAGGATGCTGACCAGTTGGTGTGGCTCAGTGAATGGCAGGGGCTGCAACATCACCGAATCGATCACGCTGAAGATCGCCGTCGGCGCGCCGATTCCTAGCGCCAGCGTCAGCACCGCTACAATCGTGAACCCCGGACTCTTGCGGAGAGATCGCGCGCCGAAGCGAATGTCCTGCCACAGCGTTTCCGTCCAGGCAAACGTCCATAGCGCTCGGCTGTTTTCTCGGATGCGCGTCACGTTTCCGAACTGGCGGCGCGCGGCGTAGCGCGCTTCGTCACCGGCGATACCCGCTTCGCGGTTTTTCGCTTCGCGCATCGTCAAATGGAATTCCACTTCGTCGCGCAAGTCGCGATCCAATCTTCTTCGGCTCGCCGCTGCTCTCAGGCGTTGCCAAATGTTCTGAATTTGTTCGAACAGCATTCGCCCCCCTGCGTTTCCGAGTGTCATTCGTACCGCAAGGCGACCATCGGATCGACTCGCGTTGCGCGCCACGCCGGCACGAAGGCCGATAGCGCAGCCACCGCAAGCACGGCAGCGGAAACCGCCAGCAACGTGCCAGGATCCGTGGGAGACACACCAAAAAGTAGACTGCGCAGCACTCGCGTAAGCACCAGCGCGCATGCCAACCCGGCCGACAGAGCCAGGATCGTCAGGATCAGCGCTTCTCGAAGGATCATCCGCCCGACATCACCGCCGCGCGCTCCCAACGCCATGCGAATGCCAATTTCGTTGGTGCGTTGTGCCACGGTACACGACAGCACTCCGTAGATCCCGATCGCTGCAAGCACCAAAGCCAGTGCGCCAAATCCCGATAGCAGCGACATCGTGAAGCGCCGCTGCGCCAATGAATCGGAGACGATCTGCGTCAGCAGGAAGGGGTTAAACACCAGCGTATTCTTATCGACGGCCCAAATCTGTTCCTCGATTGCGCGTGTCAGCGCGGCCGCGCCCATGCTGCCGCGAGCGAAAAGAACGGTTGCGTAGTTGAACGGAAATTGCGAATAGAGCAGATACGCTTGGGGTGTCACCGGTGCATCGAGCCCATATTGATGAACGTTGCCGACGATACCCACGATTTCCGCCCACGGCTGTTCGTCGTGACGGCCGCCAAGCTGAATTCTCTTTCCGAGCGGGTTTTCACCGGGGAAAATTTCCCGCGCTGTCATCTCGCTGATGAGGGCCACAGGGCTGCTCGTCGCGGTGTCCGATTCAGCGAACAGCCGGCCGCGCAGCAACGCCACTCCCACCGTGCGAAAATAGTCGCTACTCACCACATAACGATCCACCGAGGGAACCTGCGGATCGGGAATTCGCCGATCCTGAATGATAAATCCCGCCTGATCGAAGCTTCCGAAACTTCCCGCGATCGGAGGAGTGCTTACGATGGCGGCAGCGTCCACTCCCGGAATCCGCCGTACGCGGTCCAACATTTCGGTCTGCGTGCGAACCGCTACCTTCTCGTCCTGGTATTTCGCCCCCGTCAGCGAAAAATTCACTTCATAGAGATTCTGAGGGTTGAAACCAGGCTCGACGTTCCACACGCGCAGGAAACTCTTCAACAACAGACCCGACGCAACCGTAAGGATAAACGCCAGACAAATTTCCGATGACACCAACACGCTGCGGAATCGGCTGCGCCCTCCAACTACTCCGCGAGACGATTGCTGCATAGCTTCCCGGTAATCCACACGAGAAGCCTGCAACGCCGGCACCAGCCCCATCGCGATTCCCGTGGCGGTACTGATCAGCAGCGCGAAAAGCAAAACCCCCGTGTCGACATGAATGTCATTCACGCGAGGAATTTCCGCCGGCGCCCATTTCGCCAGCAGCGCCGTTCCCCAAATCGCCAGTAGCACTCCGGCGGCGCCTCCAATCAAACTCAGCAGCATGCTTTCGGTGAGAAGTTGTCGCACAATCCGGGTTCGCGTCGCACCCAATGCGGACCGCAACGCAACTTCGCGATTTTTTTGCGCAGCTCGCGCCAGCAGCAGGTTGGCAACGTTAGCGCACGCGATCAGAAGAACCCCTCCGGTCGCGCCCAGAAGCAGCCACAGAGTGGTTTGCACTTTGCCGTACCAGGTTTCGCGCAGCGGCTGGATCAGCATCGTCGCGTTTTCGGGATATTCGTTCGGGTATTCGCGAGCGAGCCGCACCGCAATCGAATTCATCTCCGCCTGGGCCTGGCCGATAGTGACTCCGTCCTTCAATCGAGCGACCGCGGAAAGGTGCTGGCATGTCCGGCAGGCGTTGGGTAGCGAAAGGTCGTACCCGAGCGGCACCCATACGTCCGGAGGGCCGCCCGCGTCGGTAAACGAAAGCGGATCAAAGTTCTGTGGCAACACCCCGACGATTTGGAAGGGAACCTGATTCAACAAAATAGTTTGACCGACGACATTCTCGTTCCCGCCGAACTGCCGGACCCAGAATGGATGGCTGAGGATCACCGCATGCCAGCGATCGGGACGATCCTCCTCGGGCAAAAACCCGCGTCCAAGACGGGGCGAAACACCCAGCAAGTCAAAGAAGTTGCGCGTAACGCGAAGCGCGAAGACCATGCCCGGAACGCCATCGTGTGACGCTGCCGGGGTCCATCCTCTATATAGGGCGATTTGCTGAAAGGACTGATTGCGCGCCTTCCAGTCCTCGACCTCGGCATAGGAAACGTGCACCGGATTTGGAGTCTGTGCGTCGCCTTGGGCCAGAGTCACCAGGCGATCTGGTTGTCGATAGGGAAGCGAATTCAGCAGGACAGCCTTCACCACACTGAAAATAGCGGTGTTCGCGCCAATCCCCAGCGCAAGCGTCAATACAGCAACGACCGCGAAGCCCGGGTTTTTTCGCAGTATTCGTGCTCCATAGCGCAGGTCCTGCCAAAAGGTTTCGAATGAAGCAAAGATCCAAACTTCGCGGGCCTTTTCTTTGATGCGCGTCGCGTTTCCGAATTGACTCCGTGCGGCGTAACGCGATTCGTCTGTGTCCATGCCCGCCGCGCGATTCTTGTGTTCACGCATCGCCAAATGAAAAGCGACTTCGTCGTTTAGCTCCCGCTCGAGTTGCGGGCGCTTCCATAGTGCCTTCGCCCGAAGCCACGCTCGATTTGCCCACTCCCACAACATGGCTCGCTCCTAGGCCGTCTGCAATACTCGCGCGACTGCGCCCGACATCCGCCGCCAGTATTCCGACTCCTGCGCCAATTGTTTTCGGCCAGCTGCGGTCAGTGAGTAATATTTCGCGCGCCGGTTGTTATCCGACATGCCCCATTGCGCCGACAACAAGCCACGCAACTCCAACCGGTGCAATGCCGGGTAGAGGGCGCCTTCTTCAACACGCAGCACATCCTGCGAACTCTCGTGAATCCACTCCGCGACCGCGTAACCGTGCATAGCGCCGCTCGCGAGGGCCTTCAGGATCAGCAAGTCCAGCGTTCCCTGCAGCAGTTCCCCGGGCTGCGCTTTCTTGTCTGCCATCGATATGTCCCTCCGAGCATCGTCCGACTTGCCGTTTGTAGGGGCGGGGCTTGTTGACCCTGAGCCTTGAAGGGCTCCGCCCGGCTGTTGCCGCTTGGCAACGAATGACCGTAATCCCCCACTCTATCCCTAAGACGCTTAGGGATAGAGAATGTTTCCAACGATCTCGTCTATAGGGGAGCACCAGAGGGATGGACACGTCCCACCGATCTTCGTTGGTGCCTTCGCGGCGACCCCCTTTGCGCCGAGAAGATATCGCCGGGAAAACTTGCCGATGAACGGACCACGCGATATCGTACTGAAACGACTCATGGCCACACCACCGTCCCCAGCATTGCGACTCGCGCTCGTCGGCATGTCCGGCTCCGGCAAAACCTTCTGGGCAAAGCGTTTAGCGGCAAGCGGCCGCCCCAGCATCTCGTGCGATGACGGCATCGAGGAGCGCCTCCGCGGACACCTAGCCTCCGACGGCTACAGTGGAATCAACGGCGTAGCGGCGTGGATGGGCTGGCCGGATAGCCCAACCTACGCGGAAAGGGAAGCGGACTACCTGGCGGCGGAGATCGCTGGACTCGATGAGCTATTAACCGAACTCGAGCAGGACCCCAACCGCGAGCTGATTCTCGATACCACTGGCAGCGTGATCTACACCGGGAACAATGTGCTCATGCGGCTTCGACGGCAAATGACCGTTGTGTACCTGGCGGCGTCCGCGGAGGAGCAGCAACTCTTGATCGAGCGGTATCTGACCGATCCAAAACCGGTCCTGTGGCGCGGAGCCTTTCGGCCCAAGAACGGCGAGACTCCACACCAAACCGTGGCACGGTGTTACCCGAACCTGGTCACAGCCCGGCGACAGAGTTACGAAGTATTGGCGCATTGCACTTTGCCCGCGGCCGACTTGCATACTCTTTCTGGACACTCGGAAAGTGTGCGGAGCAGCGCGGAGGCTTTTCTCGAAAAAATTCGCACGCAGCTCGAGAAAAAATCCGGCCGCGCCGGCGAACTGTAGCGCGAACGCGCAGTGGCGCAGAGTGTAGGCGCCTGGCTTCAGCCAGGCAAGCGACGAGAAGCGAAACCCAATCAAATGACATCCCCCGAATGAGGTACCGAAGCACAGCGAAGCAAGCCCCGCTGACATCGCTGCGCGGCGCCGTGCTGCGAGGTCTCGCGCCGGACGGCGGGCTATATATGCCGGTGGAGATTGCCAGGCGTTCTCCCGAGGAGTTGGAAGAGTTCCGCGCGCTGCCGTTTACGGAAGTATGCTATCGCGTGGTGAAGCCCTTCGCGGGCCCCGAAGTGCCCGAGGAGATTTTGTGGCAGGTGGTCAGCGAGGCCATCAGTTTCCCGGTGAAATTGGTTTCGCTCTCGCCCGGGCTGCACATTCTCGAGTTATTTCACGGGCCGACGCTGGCGTTCAAAGATTTCGGCGCGCGCTTCATGGCGCGGCTGATGGGCTACTTCGTTCGCGGTGAGACACGAACGCTGACCGTGCTGGTGGCTACTTCCGGGGATACCGGAAGCGCCGTGGCGCATGGATTTCTGGGTGTGCCGGGAATTCGCGTGGTCATCTTGTATCCGTCCAAGCGCATCAGCGAAGCACAGGAGAAGCAGTTCACCACGCTGGGCGAAAATATCACCGCGCTGGAAGTCGCCGGATCCTTTGACGATTGCCAGCGGCTGGTGAAGCAGGCCTTTTCGGACGTGGAGTTGAACAAGCGGGCATTTCTGACCTCGGCGAATTCCATCAATATTGGGCGGCTCCTGCCGCAGATGTTCTATCACGTGGCCGCGTACCGCCAGCTCCCGGTCGCTTCGGTGCCGCTGATCGTATCGGTGCCTAGCGGAAATTTCGGCAACCTGACAGCGGGAATCTTCGCCAAGCGCATGGGATTGCCCGTGGCGCGTTTTGTGGCCTCGACAAACGCGAATGATGTGGTGCCGGAATACCTGCGCACCGGCGAGTTTCATCCGCGGCCGGCGACCGCGACGTACTCCAACGCCATGGATGTCGGCAGCCCGAATAATTTTCCGCGATTGCTGGACTTGTGCCGGGGCAGGCTGGAATACGTGCAGCGGGAGATTTGGGGCCATGGCGCGACCGATGACGATACATTGAGCGCGATGAAGTCGCTGTACGAGCGGTTCAATTATATTGCCGATCCGCATACTGCCGTTGGCGTTCTTGGGTGGGAAGCATACAAGCGGGCTCACACGGAGCCCTCTCAAGGTCTGGTGTTGGCGACGGCGCATCCTGCGAAGTTTGCGGACGTGGTCAAGCGGGCGATCGGGGTCGCGCCGCCGCTGCCCGATCGTCTCGCGGCTTACCTCCGGCGGCCCAAGTTGTCGGTGCCCATTTCGAGCGGGTATGACGACTTCAAGCAGTTTCTGCTGCGGCATTGAGCTTGGAGGAAAGCAAAGATAACGCAGAGACGCAGAGGACGCTGAGGCGCGCTGAGGGTCGAAATAAAATGGGTGCTATGCGCCGCCTTGTTGAATTTTAGTTCTTGCGCAGGCGGTCCAGGAGCATGAAGAGGGGGATGCCGACTACGGCATTCACGGCGGCGCCGATCGCGAGGTGCATGGTGAACCAGCCTTCGGGTTGCGCGAGCAGCAGGCGGCGCGTAATTACGATCACACCTTGATGTACGGCGAAGAAAATGATCGTCAACGCAAACCTGGCGATGGGATGCTCGGTGTCGAGCCTTGCGCCGATCGACGACGCCAGGTAACCGACGATGGTTTTGGCGATGCCGTACAGGCCGAGGGGTATGGTCGGGCCGCTCAAGCTGTCTTGCAGCAAGCCGATCATCATGCCGAGCAGTAGACCTGTCGAGGGATTCCGGCGGCTCAGACCGAAGTAGATGGTGAGAAGAAGCGGCAAGTCGAGAACCGCGAACTTCGGGAAATAGACGGGCACGGAGGTCTGCAGAAACAGAGCGAAAATGGTCGCGGCAGCAATCGTGCCGCCGCGGAATTTGTGCACCTCAATGTGCGCTTGGGCGATTCGCAGATCGTACGTATCGTTCATGGCTTTTCCGTTTTGGCCTGGCCCGGCACGGATTTTTTCGTCACCTCGGCCGCGGATGTGTCCTTGTTGAGATCGAGGGGTTGCAACGACAACAAAACGATCACTTCTTCCAGGCGCTCGAGGTTGGCCGCGGGACGCAGCCGGATTTGTTTGAACGGATTTCCCGGCTTGATTTGTGTCACGGTGCCGACGGGAAGATCGCGCGGGAAAATGCGATCCATGCCGCTGGTGACCACGCGATCGCCGACGTTCACGGTGTCATCGTTTGCGACATACTTCATCGAAAGCAGTGGTTCGCCCGCGCCGCCCACCGGGCTTTGTATCCGCGATTCCAGCAGCATCGCGCCGACGCCGCTGTCCTTATCGGTCAGCAAGAGCACTTGTGAGGTGTCGCGGTAGGATTCGATGACTTTGCCGACGACACCATCCGGAGTAATCACACCCATGTTGCGATGGATGCCGTCGCGCTCGCCGCGATCCAGATAGACGGTCTCGCTGGCGGTATCGGCGCTGGTGCCGATGACCCGGGCCGCCACCATCGCAATCGACTGATGCGCCTGACGGAAGGTCAGCAGGATTGCCAGGCGGTCCGCCTCCGCGGCCTTGCTTTGCAATTGATTGAGCTGGAGCTTGAGCGTGTCGTTTTCGTGGCGCAGACGTTCATTTTCGCGCGAAGTGTTTTGCAGAGCGAAATAGTGGCGCCACGCGCCGCGAATTCCGCCGATTCCGGTCGCGCCCGCCCGCTCAAACGGAGTCACCGCGCCGACGGTCCACACGCGGATCAGGCGGCCCTGCGAGTCGCGATGAATCTGCACCGCGAGCAGCAGCACTTGCAGCACGATCACTCCCGCGAGCAGGAACAGTGATTTATGGCGAGAAGGAATAGCAACCATAGCGTCCTGTAGCACAGACACTCTTGTTTACACTGAGCTTCGAAGTGCCTGTGCGCCTTTTCTCCAGCGTATCCGCTAACGACGAGCCAACTCCAGAATCCAAAATTTCATTTCCCAGGGCTATTGACGAGACGTCTTCTAGTCGATGCAAACCTGCCGCAACAATTTGAAGTCGCTCAGCATTTTTCCCGTGCCCAGCACCACCGACGCCAGCGGATCATCGGCGATGGAGACCGGCAATCCGGTTTCCTCGCGAATACGCTTATCCAAGTTTTTCAACAGCGCGCCGCCGCCCGTCAGCACGATTCCGCGATCGCTTATGTCCGCCGAAAGTTCGGGGGGTGTCCGCTCCAACGCGACACGAATAGCATTCAAGATGGTCGCAACGCACTCCGCGAGTGACTCGCGGATTTCGCTGTCATCAATCGTGACCGTCCGCGGCACGCCTTCGATCAGGTTGCGGCCTTTCACTTCCATGGTCAGCGGCTTCTCCAACGGATACGCCGAGCCAATTTCCATCTTGATCTGTTCCGCGGTGCGCTCGCCGACCAGCAAGTTATATTTGCGCTTCAAATACTGCATTACCGCTTCGTCCATCTCGTTGCCCGCGACACGCACGGAGCGCGAATACACGATGCCACTCATGGAGATAACCGCGATGTCGGTCGTGCCGCCGCCGATATCCACCACCATGTTGCCGGAAGGCTCCTCGATCGGGAGACCCGCGCCAATCGCTGCCGCCATCGCCTGCTCCACCAGGTAGACTTCACTGGCTCGCGCGCGATAGGCGGAGTCTTGCACAGCCCGCTTTTCCACCGGCGTGATCTCGCTGGGAACTCCGATGACGATGCGCGGGTGCACCAGCACGCGCCGGTTGTGCGCCTTTTGAATGAAGTACGTCAGCATCTTCTCGGTGACCTTGAAATCCGCAATCACGCCGTCCTTCATCGGCTTGATGGCCACCACGTTGCCCGGCGTGCGCCCCAGCATGTCTTTTGCTTCGCGGCCCACGGCTACCACTTCACCGCTGTTTTTGTTGATCGCTACGATGGAGGGCTCGTTCACCACAATGCCTTTGCCGTGCGAGAACACCAGCGTGTTCGCCGTGCCCAGATCGATGGCCAGGTCGGAAGAAAATAAGCTGAAGACCGACCTGAGGTTGTAACCGTTCTTATTCATTCCGCGATCCCCCCGCAGAGATCTTCTCTCTGCCGTCCGGGAAAAAATTGATTGTTGACCATGGAGCGGTCCTCTTTATTTTCCGGACGCCACGATCCGCGCACGCGCGTTTCGTTCGTCGATTTCATTTCCGCGCGATCGTTCTTCGATCGGCGCACTTTCTGCATCACGCGCCGCCGTGAGGCAGCGTGCAATTTTGCGACCACTACAGTCACAACTATGAGCCCACTACCTGGGCACTACAATGGACACCTGCTTGTTGTTCGTGCCTCCCCGGCGGTTCTGTCCAATCACTACAATAGTGTGCTCGCCTGGCGTCAATGGCTCGGTAAAGTGCCGAAAGTTTCCGTCTGGAGCAATATTTGGTACAGGTTGGCCGTTAATGATGAGAGCGGCTCCCGGCTCCGTGCGCCCGATAATCTCCACCACCCGCCCATGGAGCTGCGTGCTGTCGATCTCCAACATCATCTCCTGCGTCTTGCCCTGCGCCACCAAAGTAAACTTGAACGTGTCGCTGACTTCGCTGGAGCGTTTCTTCTGATCCATCGCCGACACGTTCCAGAAATAATCGCCGGCATCCAAGCCGTTGATTTCGACGCTGGTGCCCGGCACCGTCGCCGTTTTCACCGCCTTGGTGAACATCGACGTTGTGCTGATCCGGAGCGTGTAGGAGACCGCGTCCTGCACTGGTTTCCATTCGAAGTGAATGCCGGTAGTCTTCGGATTCTCGCCAACGATGGGCGCTAGATTCAATGGCTCAACCAGATCCGGAGGCGCCAGCACGTCCGTCTTTGTGATTGGCCCGCCAACCGGCAGCGTGGCCTTCTGGTATTGCGCAAGTTCAATGCGCTCCGGACCGCGCTGGACGTCGGCGCTGCCGCGTGCCATCACGATTTCCGTCTCTTTCTTATCCGGATCGGCCTTGACCGCGGCGCGGCTGTTGGAATGAAGTTGCGCCGTGGAATCTTCCACGCTCACGGTGGCCTTCGACTCCGGAGACGCCCAGTCTGGCGTCGCCAGGTCCACCGATCCGGTATTGATGCGAACCGCCACACTCGTAGGCTTATTGCTGGCCATCGAATTTTCTTCGACGGTAATCAGCGTGTCGGACTTCACCACGTAAAACGTTCCATCACCAAAGGTTATACGAGCCACGCCTTCGGCCCCGGTCTGCACCAGATCGCCCTTGTCCAGCGTGGTGTGAAAGTCGGCCTCGACCCACTGCACCGAATCCACCTTCTTTACCAATACTTTGCCATCCAGGTTCACAAACTTGGCCTGCGTCTGATTGATGGCGATGTTTTCGTTGTCGTTGTTGTCGATGGCCGTGCTGATCTTATGAAACGTCGCGGAGTACCAGTTCGGAATCGCGATATACAGCACACCAAAGATAATGGCCGCGCCCAGAATGATGTACATGGCCACGGTCTTGTAGGTAACCGCGGTCCAATACACCTCCACGCGGTTGATTTTCTGATGCCCCGCGGGGTCCGTGGACCGCTTGCTTTCGATTGGAGTCTGCGTCGGCACGAGTTTCGGCGCACCAATAGCGCCAATTTTGGAATCTAGCACAGCGTTTTGCGGGCGTCCAAACTGGCCGCGACCCCGTTAGTCAAACTGCAAATAGCAGGTGCGCAACTCTGTCACATTAGGTCTTCATTGGTACTCAAGTGGGTGGGGTGAGGGCGGAAACGAGGGCAAGTCCGCGCGTTTCAACAGCTTCCATTTTCAACGGCTTCCGTCGTAGGGGCGGGCTTGTTGACCCTGAGCCTCGAAGGGCCCCGCCCGGGCCGTTGTGTCTTGATGCGAACTTTCCGCGAAGAAGCTCATCAGGCCGTACGCCGACCGTGCGCCCCGTGCGCCTTCAAGAACGCCAGGGTCAACGGCCACGCCAGCGCCGCCGCCATCGGACTGTAGCTGGGCCGCGCGTCACAGAAGAAGCCGTGATCCGCGTACGAAATCTCCACCTGCACGAAGTCTTTTCCCTCCGCGGTCAGCGTGTCATTCACCGCTCTCCTCTGTTCCGGTGTGATGTGTTTGTCTTTGCCTCCCCAGAACAGCAGGATCGGGCATTGCAGCTCCGCCGCGCGTCCCAGCAGTCCTGGATTCGTGGGATTCGGCGCGATGCCGCCTCCGTAATAGGAAACCGCGCAAGCCAGCGGCAAAGTCAGCCCCGCCAAAAACGCCGCCCGCCCACCCATGCAATAGCCAATCGCGGAGATCAACGCGTCGTTTGCGATGTTTTCCCGCAGCCAATCGTATGCCGCGCGTTCGTCGGCTTCCAGGGCATCCTCTTTCATCGCGCGCATGTGCGGCACTACACTCGAGAAATCGTCATAGCGTCCCTCGAATCCTGGTGCTGCGGTCCGATGAAAGAGTTCCGGCGCGATGGCCACGTAACCCTCGCGCGCAAATCTTTCTGTGACGTCGCGAATGTGCGCGTTGACGCCGAAGGCCTCCTGAAACACAAGCAGTCCCGGATGCGCGCTACGCGCCATAGGCCGAGCCGTCCATGCCCGCATGGTCGTTCCGTCGCTAACCTTCAAGTCCACGTAATCCGTGCGAATTTCCACGATCGCTCTCCGTTCGTTTTCATTACTTCCTTACTTCTTCTTACTTACTTTTACTTCTCCCGTTTAAAGTAGCTGTTCTTGTCCAGATCTGCCGCCACCGCTACGTCAAAAAAACCCACCATCATTTCATCGTAGGTCTGATCGCCCCAGTGGACCGCGGCGTCTGGATCGGGATTGTGCGGGTTGTTGCGCGAATTGTCGTACCAGGCGATCGCCTGCAATTCCGTTCCGGCCTTCAGTAATCGAGGCTCCGCCAGGCGGTAGCTCATCTGCCAGTGAAAGTGATAGTTCACGCGCAGCAGCGTTTCACTCTCGCCCTTGCTCGCAGCGCCGCGGTCCCATGAATCGTCTTTCGTTCGAATGATGTTGTACTCAAACCGCATCGCCCCGCAGATGCATGTGCGGGAAAAAGCTCAGCAGCAAGGCGTCATTTGGCAAGGTCCCGCGCGCCTCCACGCGAAAGTCCGGAACGCCGGGCGGAATCACAAAATGATCGTTTGTGAGTTGCAGCGTCAACACGCGCTGCGGCGGCGGTTTTTTCGCAAATGTCATCCCAACTCGCGTCACGTCCATCCCCGCATGTCCGTTCGTCGTGTAGTGCATCTGAAAAACCAGGTCGGCCCCCGCGGGAACGAACTTTGCCATTGTCGCCGGCCACTCATCCGGCGAACTCCCGGCGCATAGACCAGCAACACGTCCGCGTCCGTCCAATGCGCCCCGCGCCGGTCTTCCGGATCGCTCAGCGTATCCGCCGTGAATGGCACGCCGACCGGAGCATGCTGCAACCAGCTCGAACCCGGCGGCCGCACATACACCACCGCGTGATGCACATTCGCGCGCAGCGACGGCAGCACCTCGACGCTCCGTACCCAGCGGTCCTCCGCGAAGTGCGTCGGCACAATTTCATAGGTGTAATCGACATCTCCGCTGGCCGGAAGCGCCACGCCCTTGGTCATCTTCACGACCAGGTCCGGCTGCGGAATCGTCCAGCTCTCCGCCCAATGCACCGGCGCAGGCGCATCCTTAATATCGCCTTCCGGCGCCTTCGCATCCGCCCAGGCCGCCAAAGTCGCGATCTGTTCCGGCGTCAACGATGGATCGTTCGAGAAATGCCCGATCCCCGGCACCGCAAACCACGGCGGCATCGACCGATTTCCAGTCGCCGACCGAATGGCGTCCGCGTACGGCCGCGCTCCTTGATAAGTCGTAAACGCCATCGGCGCGATGCCGTCGGCCCGATGGCAAACCTCACAGTGCCCCTGCAAAATCGGCAACACATCGCGGTAAAATGTAGGTGAATCGTCGGCCGTGCCCCCTGCTCGACGCGCAGCCGTCAAAGTTCGCGGTGTTCCCGCGAACACATCGCTCTTCGCAGCACCCCAAGCCGCAACCGCAATCAACATGGCCGCCGCCAAAGCTTGAGGTCGCCTCATCGCTACCTAGGATGCCCCGATTTCATCTCGTGTCACTCGCAATTCCCTAACGCGCGATCTCGCGCCCGCCACCATCCTTGCGGTCCCGCAACCGGAGGTGGTAGCGTTTTCGCTCGACTCAGACCGTGCTCACATACCCTCATCTCTGGCGCGGGAAAGATCGCGAGGCTTCATGATCGGTAAGCAAGGCCAGCGCGTCCAAGCGCTGCAGCAAACTCCCGGTTTCCTCCTCACTTTAGCAAGCAGCCTCCATCGCCAGATCCCCTTCCTCCTTCTTTTCCTTTGCATTTACAGTTTCGCTTGCGTCACGGCGGCAGCCCAGGATCACGCCGCCAACGGCTCTTGCCCTCCGCCAACGCGAAAAGACGCCACTGTTGACACCCTGCACGGCGTCTCCATTCCCGACCCCTATCGCTGGCTCGAGGACCAGGACAGCCCAGAAACCCGCGCCTGGATCGAAGCCCAAAATCGCTGCACCTCCGCCTCCCTCAATGCGCTCCCCGGACGCGAGCAAATCTCCAAGCGCCTCGGTGAACTCCAAAAAATTGATTCCTTCACCACCCCGCTCGAGCGCAGCGGCTACTATTTCTTTACCAAGCGCGCCGCGGACCAGGACCTCTTTGTCATCTGCCGCCGCCACGGCGTGGACGGCGCCGACGAAGTCCTCCTCGACCCTCAGAGCCTCAGCCCCGATCATTCCACCAGCGTCGCGCTCATGGCCGCTTCGCGCGACGCTTCCCTCGTTGCCTACGGCGTGCGTGTCGGCGGACAAGACGAAACCACAATTCATTTCCTCGACACTAAAACTCGCCGCGACTTGCCCGAACAGCTGCCCCAAGCCACCTACTACGCCGTCGACTTCGAACCCAACTCTCACGGACTGTACTACGCCCGCACCACCCCCGACGGCCCTCGGGTTTTTCATCACTTAATGGGCTCCGCTGCCACCTCAGACGTCGAGATCTTCGGCAAGGGTTTCGCTTCCGACAAAATCATCGCCTCACAACTTTCGGCTGACGGCCATCACCTTCTGATTACCGTGATTTACGGCTCGGGAAGCACCCGCAGCGATCTCTATTTCAAGGATCTGCAAGGCGACAAGCCCGTCCAGCCAATCGTCAACGACACGGAGTCGATCTTCTTCGGACAGATCGAGGACGGCAAGCTTTTCGTGCGCACCAACTGGAAAGCGCCGAAATGGCACATCTTCTACGTCAACCTCGCGGACCCGCGCCGCGACGCCTGGAAGGAAATCGTTCCCGAGTCTGACGCTGCGTTTGAGGATATGTCGCTTTCCGCCGGCAAGATCTTCGTCCAGTACGTCCGCAATGTAGTCTCGCAGGTGAAGATCTTCGATTTGCAAGGCCATCCGGCCGGCGAAGTCCACTTACCCTCTCTCGCCGCGGTTTCCGGAGGCAGCGGCTCGTGGGAGTCTCCGGACGTGTTCATCGCGTTCGAATCGTTCAACATTCCCACCGGCATCTATCGCTACAACACGCCGTCAGGAAAATTAACCGCCGTGGGTCACTCCGAAAGTCCCTGTCGATCCCGGTGCGTACACCGTCGAGCAAGTCTGGTACGAATCCAAAGACAAGACGCGCGTCCCCATGTTTCTGTTCTACAAAAAAGGTCTACCGAAAGATGGCGCTCGCCCCACTTGGCTGACCTCCTACGGCGGCTTTGACGTCAACCTCACGCCAAGCTTCTACGCTCCAGCGATCGAATGGGCCGATGCGGGCGGCATCTACGCGCAACCCAATCTCCGCGGCGGTGGCGAGTTCGGTGAAGCCTGGCATATCGCCGGATGAAAGACAAAAAGCAAAACGTGTTCGACGATTTCATCGCCGCCGGCGAGTGGCTGATCGCCAACCATTACACTAGTTCAAAGGAGTTGGCGATTGAAGGTGGCAGCAACGGCGGCCTCCTGGTGGGCGCCGCACTCACCCAAAGGCCCGATCTTTTTCGCGCTGTGATCTGCCAATATCCGCTGCTCGACATGCTTCGCTATCAAAAATTCATGAAAGGGTCGTTCTGGGTGCCCGAATACGGTTCGGCCGACGATCCCGCCGAATTCCAATATCTACGCGCTTATTCGCCCTATCACAACGTCAAAGACTCGACGAACTACCCCTCCGTCCTCTTCATCACCGGCGACGGTGACACCCGCGTAGCCCCGCTCCACGCCCGCAAAATGGCCGCTCGCCTCCAGGTCGACTTCCACCAAAAATCCCGTCCTCCTGCTCTACGACACGAAGTCCGGCCACTCCGGCGGCCGCCCCCTCGGCAAACAAATCGAAGAGGAGACCGACAGCATCAGCTACCTCTTTTCGCAGCTCGGCGTGACCGGAAACCAACCTCATTGACCGCACTGCATTCAACTGATTTCCCAGGCCTCGACCATTTTCACCAACTTGTAGGGGCGGGGCTTGCCCCGCCCGGCCATTGCGTCCTGCTCAAAGCGTCTCTCTCGTTCTTCTTCCCGTTCCTCTTTCGACCCGCATCGAACCCGCTGCGCCTAACTCACCCTTACACTCCCCATCACTTTCTTCTATAATGTAACGTTTGACCACGGACTTGGGAGCACTACAGAATGGCTGGATCATCAGACAATAGGCAGCAACTCTTCTCGCGCATCCTTTTAGGTGGGGTCGTCCTCGTCCTCGCAGGCGGCATGCTCCTCTACCTTGTGCCGAGCATGCCGGGCACCGGCGATGCCGCCTCCACCGACACCGTCGCCAAAATCGGTGATGAGTCCGTAACCACGGACGAAGTCCGGCAACAGCTGTCCGAGATCGAGCAGCGCAATCAGGTCCCGAAACAGCTTGAGTCTCTTTACGCCCAGCAAATCTTGAAGCAGCTCATCTTTCAGAAAGAAATCGAGTACGAATCCAAGCGCCTGGGCATCCACGTTTCCGACCAGGAGCGCGCCGAACGCATTCGTCAGTTCCTACCCACCGCGTACAACGGCGACACCTTCGTCGGCATGGATCGCTACGCCGCCGAGGTTCAGGGCCGCTTCCAGATGACCGTTCCGGTCTTCGAGGAGCAAATTCGCCAGGGTCTGTTGCTGGAGAAGTTCCGCAAGCTGGTCACCGATGGCATCAGCGTCGGTCCCAACGAACTCCAGGACGAATTTCGCTATCGCAACGAGAAGATCAAACTCGACTACGCCCTGATCAAGCCCGAAGACCTCGCCGCCAAGATCAACCCGGACGAAGCGGAAATTAAGGCCGCCTACGAGAAGAACAAGAGCAAGTATCTGGTCCCGGAGAAACGCGTCGTGCGTTACGCCCTGGCCGACGTGAACCAGATCCGCCAGAGCACACAAGTCTCCGACGATGAGCTAAAGGTCCAGTATCAGCAGGACATTCAGCAATATCAGGTGCCCAACCGCGTCCACGTCGACCATATCCTATTAATGACCGTCGGCAAGACCCCCGCCGAGGTGGAAGAGATCCACCAAAAAGCCGAGGACGTCCTCAAGCAGGCCAACAAAAAGGGCGCGAATTTTGAGGAACTCGCTAAGAAATACTCGGAAGACCCGGGCACCAAAGATAAAGGTGGCGACCTCGGGCTGGATCACACAAGGCCAGACCGTGCCGGAATTTGAAAAGGTGGCCTTCAGCCTGCCCAAAGGCAGCATCTCCGACCTGGTCAAGACCCAATACGGCTTCCATATCATCAAGGTCCTGGACAAAGAGACAGCTCACACCAAGACCTTCGATGAGGTGAAGGACTCCATCCGTGCTCCCCTGATGCTCGCCAAGGCCGATAAACAAGGGGCTGATATCGCCGACAAGCTTTCGGCCGCGATTCGCCAGTCCAACAAGATTTCCATCGACGATCTCGCCAAGCAGTTTCACCTCACGGTAGGCGAGACTCGGCCAGTGAGCGCCACCGAACCCATCCTGGAGTTGGGGAACTCGAAGGAAGTAAAGGATGCCATTTTCGGCCAACGCCCGGATGAACTGAGCCTGCCGATCCATACCGACCGAGGTTATCTGATCCTCTCGGTCCGGGGCGTGCTCCCCGCTCACCAAGGCACCCTCGACGAAGTCCGCGACCGCGTCATCGCCGACCTCAAGCAGCAAAAAGGCACCGACATCGCCCGCCAGAAGGCCGACGATCTCGAAAAGCGCCTCAAGTCCGGCGAAAAATTTGATACCGCCGCCAAAGCCTTGGGTTTAGACCCAAAGACCAGCGATCTCTTCGCTCGTAACGGTTCCATCTCCGGTGCTGCTAGCGGCAAACAGCTTTCCGCGGCGTTCCAGATGAAGCCCGGCGACGTTGGGCCACCTCTGAACTTGGGCACCAGCTGGTTCGTCTACCGCGTAGACGAAAAACAAGAGCCGAACCCCGCGGATTTCGACAAACAGAAAAAAGATCTGACCGATCAGGTGCTGCAAACCAAGCGCAACCTCGCTTTTGAAGCCTTCCGGACGTCGCTTGAGACCCGCCTGAAGCGCGAAGGGAAGCTGAGGATTATGAGTGAAAAACTGAAGGGCTTCGGCGACCTCAGCTAGTGTAAGTTAATAAAAATAAAAGACTTAAAATTTAACACCCGTCCCCTTGTCTTTGCGAACCCGCCCCGGTACCCTATTTGTGTCCCTTTCGCTTGCTGTTTTGGCCACGACGCCGTTGCCAAGCGGCTCCTTCTCTGGGGATTTTTCCGTAACACAAGATTCTAATGATCAGCCCGAAGACAACTCTTCCGGATCGGTGAATGAAGATGCCCGTACGTACCTCCGCTGTCCGCAATGACTATCGCTGCAGTATGGAAAAGAACCAGGGCGGCAAGTACTGCGTCCGCATTCGCGTTCATTATCCGCGGCACGCCTGGTCGCTGGGCGTATTCTTCTTGGCCTCCTCCTTTGACCGCGCCATGAAGAAGCTCGAGCAGTCTCTCGATTTCCTGCAGCGCCATGAGGAAAAGCTCTGGTTCTGGGGGGTCGATCGCGCCGAGGACATGGGTTTTTCCGCCGAATTCCTGAGAGAAGTTGGCATGCGACTGGACAAACGCACTGAATTCCCCCGCAAGGCCGCCAATCTCACTCTTGCGCCGGAGCGCACCGTCCCAGCCTTCGTCCTCGGACCCGTACGCCGTGGCCTCGCCGAGTCCGTCGAATCACCCAGAACCGTAAACGCCGCCGACTAAGCAAAGGCCCGCAAGTCACTTGGAGGGAAGCAGCACCGCTGCGCCCCGTCTCGTCAAAACGTAAGCTTCGGTTCCCCAGCCTTCCCACGCCAGCCAATCCACTCCCTGTCGCAACAGCCCACCGGGACACTGTGGCACAGCCATTTCCGGCTGTGCGCTTCACGCTTATTCGTCCGGCCTGCCTATCCCGCACAGCGTTGAACAAATCCATTTACTTGACTTCCATTCCCACCTTCTTCATCATGCCCGCATTCCATCAAGGAAAGATCCGCGTCCCAATTCCGTAAGTCACCATTACCCACCAAAGTGACTGACTATGCCTGAGAGAGCGGCTCGTTCGGCGCGGACGAAAAGAGGAAGAATGTCTTCGAAGCGAAACTCATACCTGTCTGTACTCGTGGCCCTGCTGCTCGCCGTCGGCGGAATAGCCGTTCGAGCGGCCCAACCGGCCCATCAGTCCACGCAATCGCCAGATCAGACCCAACCCGATTCCAGCACCACCACCAAAAAGAAAAAGAAGAAGGCCACGGACGATACGGCTGCCACGGACACCAAGGCCCAGACAGACGCCGCCAGCAGCGGCACCACCACCAAGAAGAAGTCGAAGAAGGCCGCTGCCGATGATGCTCAGGCGACAGACAACTCAACCGCAACCGACAGCGCTACGACCACCAAGAAGAAGTCGACAAAGAAGGCCGCCACGGCGGATGACGCGCAGGCCGCCGACAAATCCACCGCTTCCGACACCAGCACGACGACAAAGAAGAAAAAGTCGACGAAGGCGGATGCCGCTGGTGATTCTCAGGCTGCGGATACCTCCTCGGCCGCCGACAGCACGTCCACCACAACGAAAAAGAAGTCAAAGAAGGCCGCCACCACCGATCAAGCGCAGGCGCCCGCCAGCTCCTCCACCTCGGATTCCAGCGGTGCTACTCAGTCTAAAGCCGCAACAACAAAGACCGCCGCTCCAACCGCACCTGCAAACAGTGCCTCCACCTCGGCGGCAACCACCCCCGCTTCCAGTTCGACTTCCACCCCGGCGCCTGCCCCGGCTCCTGCGCCCAAGACCGCTGCTCCTAAGACTTCCACCGCGCAACAGCCGCCGCCCGCCAACAGTAACGGTATGGTTTGGGTGAACACCGACTCCGGCGTTTATCACAAGCCTGGGACCCGGTGGTACGGCAAAACCAAACAGGGCAAGTACATGACCGAAGCCGACGCGCAAAAGGCAGGATTTCGCGCAGCGGAAAAAGAATAGTTCAGGTGCTGCAACTGGTTAGAAACTCAAAAGGAGAAAACACGATGAAGAAGCAACTCTCTCGGGCAATCCTCGCAGCTTTGATCATGATTCTCGGCGTTTCCGTCGCGGTTTCGCATCCCAACGCCACGCCCGCCTCCACTGCGGCGCCATCTGCCCATGCTCCTGCGGCCGACCTGGTAGACATTAACTCCGCGACTAAGGAACAACTCGACGCGCTTCCGGGCATCGGCGAGAAGTACGCCCAGAAGATTATCGACGGCCGCCCTTACGCAAAGAAAACGGACCTCGTCCGCAAAAAGATCATCCCCCAGGCCACCTACAACAAGATTTCCGGCTTGATTATCGCGAAGCAGAAATAACTTCGGCGCGGGCGGCCGCAACTCAGATTGCGTGACCTCCCGCTCCTGTTTCTCCCAGCCTCAAGGAGGGCACTATGGGAATTCTCGACGACCTCAAAGCAGTAACGAATCTCGGTGGCTCCGCGACTGGCGAGCAGCATGCCAATACGCTGTCCGCCATCATGGAATACATCAACAGTCCCCAAGTCGGCGGCATTTCCGGTTTGCAGCAAAAGTTTCAAGAGAAGGGTTTAGGCGGGCTGGTCAGTTCCTGGATTGGCAGCGGACAAAACCTGCCGATCTCGGCCGATCAACTGCAGAGCGTTCTGCACTCGGACGCCCTGAATCAAGCCGCCGCAAAG
Source organism: uncultured Acidobacteriota bacterium (assembly GCA_963729285.1). Lineage (GTDB taxonomy): Bacteria > Acidobacteriota > Terriglobia > Acidiferrales > UBA7541 > Acidiferrum. The sequence continues at coordinate 2,422 of CAVSNL010000044.1, read as the reverse complement.
TTCGGCGTCGATCCGAGCCATCTCACGTCGATGATGACCCAGCTGCTACCCCACGTCGTGGACAAGATGACGCCGACCGACCAAGCCGCCGCCGCAGCCCAATAACCGTCGCTCAGCGTAAAAATGCCCGGCGAGGTTCTTCGCATCATTACCGCGTTGTTGCGGAACACGCGGCCGAAATCGTCGGTGTCCGGGAAGACATCCTCCTGCAGCGGAAGAAAAACTCCGGCCGAGTCCACGAGATAAATCGTCGGGATGCGATTTTCGATGGCGATGTTCTGCGCGCGGATCACTTTCTTGGCGGTCATGGGAAAGAAAGCGCCGGCCTTTACGGTGGCGTCGTTCGCGATCGAGCATCACTTGCCGGCCGGATACGCGCGCGAGGCCCGTGATTGTTCCTGCGGCCGGGGCGCCGCCCCATTCCTCGTACATTTCGTACGCGGCATATAGGCCGAGCTCGAAGAAATAGGTCTTTGGGATCGATAAGGGCGGCGATGCGTTCGCGCGCGGTAAGCCGGTCCTTCTTGTGCTGCGACTCGATGGCCTTTGCGCCGCCTCCCTGGCGAATCTGCTCTTCTTCGTTTTTGATCTCGGTGAGGCGATCCACCATTTGCCGGCTGGCTTTCGCGGACGCGTCGTTCTTCTGGTCCGCGCGCGTTTCGATTTTGCCCGTGCGTTTGGTCATCGAGGTACCAGCCGTGCTGGCCGCGAAACCTCGGATTGTATCATCCATGGCTGCGCGGCCCATCCATGGATCAAGCGAAGAGATCACGCAAGCTTGGTATGGGGCAGTCGCGTGCTCACCGTGGGTTCAGGCTCCGTGAGAAGCGGCCGGGATGCGCTGGCGGATGAAATCCACGATGGCTTGCGTGGGCGTGCCGGGGAGAAAGACTTCGGCGATGCCAATCTTTTTGAGCGCGGGGATATCGGCCTCGGGAATGATGCCGCCGATGAGCACGGTGACGTCGTTCATTCCTTTGCCGTGCAAAAGTTCCATCAGGCGCGGGCAAAGCGTATTGTGCGCGCCGGAAAGAATGGAAAGGCCGATGACGTCAACGTCTTCCTGCGCGGCGGCAGAGGCGATCATTTCCGGGGTCTGGCGCAAGCCCCGTGTAGATGACTTCCATCCCGGCATCGCGCAAGCGCGCGCGCGATTATTTTCGCGCCGCGGTCGTGGCCATCCAGGCCGGGCTTGGCGATCAGGACGCGAATCTTCTTGTCGGGCATTCCCTTGTATCTGTCCTCTCGCGTTGCTTAGGCGGTGCGTCCGGAAGAATACTTCAAAACGGCTGCGTAGCGATAGCGAAGGCAGTGTGATGAAGCAGAATTATCGTTCCTGAATGTCAAACAGGAAATCCTCGAGGAGGCCGTTGAAGCGGTCGGCGTCGTCAACAAAGAGCGCGTGGCCAACACCTTCGAAAATCTCGATCCGTGAGGTTGGTATACGTCTATGCATGTCCTGGTAGCGCGGCACGAAAGGGCTTTGTGCTCCCACGATCAGAGTGGGCTTGTCGATCTTCGCGAGCGCGGCGCGATTGTCTGCGGCCCACGCTGAGGTGATCGCTTCGATTGCTGGTCCGGTCGGCATTTCAAGAGAGGCTTTGGTCAGCCTGGCCAAATACTCCTCCGTTTGCGGCTTGCGGAACATGGAACGCACGAAATCTGCGGTTTGTTTCTGCCGGTCGGACTTCATCGACTCGATGAACTCGTGGATGCCCTGCGGAATCTGCCCGGGATCGCTTCCGGCGATGCCGTCAACAAGGACGATACCGTTGAGACTGCCTGTCCCAAATTGGTCAACATAAGATGCGATGTCTGTCACAGCCAAGGACCATCCGACAAGAACGACAGGACCAAGTTTTAGACGATCAATGACGGCTTTGATGTCGCGCGCGCGTGCGGCGGGGGTGTAATCGCGCCCATTCTTCGACGAGTCGCCCTGGGCGCGCGGGTCCATGGCGACAACGCGCCAATCGTCAGAGAAATATTCGATCTGCTTACCCCAGATCCATGCAGGCATGGTCCAGCCGGGGACGAAGAGTATGGAAGTGAAGCGGTGCGGCGATTCGAGAGAGACTTCACCCTTGGTCATGGTGGCGTCGGTGGGAGTTGGATGGCCGACTGCTCCCGCGAATGCAACTTTCGTCTTTCCGGCTTCGAGGTAGTGAATCTTTACGCCGTCGGGCGTGGTGATGAAGCCGCTTTTCGGCGACGCGCCGTCGTGCGCGGGAGAGGCGGCTGCTGAAAACACGGCGCAGACCAGAGCCAGAATCAGCAGGACGAGCTTCGGTCGCCGCGATTTATTCATGGTGTCCATGGTTACAGAATCAGGTTAGCGCTAGATGAAAAGATTGCAAGGATGTAGTTGTGGATGTGCAGTGGTTTTGATACCGGCATCGAACGGCAGAGAATATCCGCGGCG
>CAVSNL010000043.1:0-66817 GCA_963729285.1 uncultured Acidobacteriota bacterium | reverse complement strand
GGCCGGGCTTTAGCCCGGTCACCTAACCTCGACCTCCCCCGATCTCCTCTACCAGCCCACCTCCCCGAACCTCTTCAGTTCCCGTCACCCACTCCCCCACCCGTCACCCGCTCCCAAAACCTGTCATCCCGAGCGAAGCGAGGGATCTGCTTTTCTCCTTTCACGCAGCCCGCGACGAACCTCGTCTTTCCTATTGACGTTTCTATACGAAAGAAACCTATTCTCCTGCAGAACGTCTATAGGAAAGAGCCCACGCGGCTCAGACGACGTGACCCAGAATCAAACCAACCTCCTCCAAGGCACCCTCGACATGATGATCTTGAAATCCCTCGCCCTCGCGGAAATGCACGGCCTGGGCATCGCCCGCGGATCGAGCAGATCACCAAGGGCACCTTCCAGGTAAAGCCCGGCTCGCTGTTCCCCGCCCTGCACCGTATGGAAGAGGAAGGCTGGCTCACCTCCGCATGGGGAGAGTCCGAAAATAACCGTCGCGCCAAATACTACAAACTCACCAGCGCAGGCCGCCGCCAACTCGAATCCGAAACCAAACGCTGGGGACGCATCTCCCTAGCCATCGCCCGCGCCCTCGAAACTCCCTAGAGAGGAGCAAAATCGCATGCGCTCGCTCGCGCGCCTAACCAGCCTCCTACGAAATTTGTTCCGCCGAAAGCAAGCTGACCAGGACCTCGACGAAGAAGTCCGCTCCTACATGGCGTTGCTCACCGAGGAAAACATTTCCGCAGGCATGAGCCAAGACCAAGCCCGCGACGCGCGCACCGGCCATCTGCTCGAAGCGTTCTGGCGTGACTTGAGGCTCACCTTCCGCAGCCTGCGCAAGAAACCGGGGTTCACCATCGTTGTCGTTCTCTCCCTGGCGCTTGGAATCGGCGCAAACGCAGCGATCTTCAGCCTGATCGACGCCATCGCTCTCCGCCCCTTGCCTGTTCCCCACGCTAGCGACCTCATCGCCATCGACACCGCCGCCTCAAAACTGACCCGCTACGGCGGTTCTTCCTACTTGGACTACCTCGACTTCTGCGCCCGCGCCAAATCCTTTAAGAGCCTGGCGATCGCCCAACAAATATCGGCGGGCATGAACGCCGCCACTGCCGCTTCCGGTAGTAAGCCCGAAAATATCGATGGCCACCTCGTTTCGGCAAATTTCTTCTCCGCACTCGAAGTGCAACCGATCCTTGGCCGCGGCTTTCTTCCCGAAGAAGGCCAGGCTCCCGAAAAATACCCGGTCGCCGTGATCAGCTATTCCTTGTGGAACCGCGTCTTCGCGCAAGATCCCGGCATCATTGGAAAAATCATCAAGCTCAATGGCCACAGCTTCACCATCGTCGGTGTCGCCCCAAAATCGTTCACCGGCATCGAACTATTTTACCGGCCCGACATTTTCGTTCCCGCAGCCATGGCCGCCGATTTAACCGTGGACGGCGCCGACACCCTCAAACAACGCAGTTATCGGGGCTTCTACATGCTCGGCCGCCTCCATCCCGGCGTCAGCGTCGCGCAGGCGCAAGCGGAAATGAATGTGATCATGAGCGATCTAGAAAAAGAGCATCCCGAAAGCAACAAAGACAACGTGGCGATTGTGCGAAACGAAATGAGCCGGCGCTTGGAACTAAGCAATGTTGCTGTGCCGGCTATCCTGGGGGCGCTGGTGTTTCTCGTGCTCCTCATGGCGTGCGCGAACGTTGCCAGTCTGTTGATGGCCCGGGCCACCTCGCGCCTCAAGGAAACTTCTACCCGGCTCGCGTTGGGCGCCACTCGCGCTTGCCTGGTTCGTCAATTTCTGACCGAGAGCGTGGTCCTCGCCACCCTTGGCGGTGTCGCGGGCATTCTGCTTGCCGACGCCGCCATCAAAGGATTCGGCGCGCTTGTGCCCTTCTCCGGAACCGCCCAGGGGCCGGACTTCCGGCTCGACCTCCGCGTTCTCGCCTGTGTTGCGATTGCCTCCGCCGCCTCCGTTCTACTCTTTGGCCTCGCGCCCGCTTTCATGGCTGTGAAAGACGCCTGGAACTCGGTGATGACCACGCGCTCTTCCGCCTCCGCCAGCCGTTCTTTCAGCAGCATCGCTCGCCGCGTACTGATTGGCGGACAGATCGCTCTCTCCGTCGTCCTTCTGATTGTCAGCGGCCTCTTCTTGAAATCCTTCACCCACTCGCAAAATCTCGATTTTGGTTTCAATCCAAATCACCTTTTGCTAGTCACCATTGACCCCATGCTCCGCGGCTATTCCAACGAGCAAGCCTCCCGCTTTCACGAACAGCTGCTGCAGCGCGTCGCCGCTCTCCCGGGCGTGAAATCCGCCACCGTTGGCGAGCGTGTTCCCTTTCTCTCCGGAGCATCCTGGGATATCTCTATCGACGGCTACACCGCCCCGGACGGCGAAAAATTTATCGACACTCAGACCAACGAGGTGGATCCCAATTACTTCGCGACCATGCAAATTCCTCTGCTCCACGGGCGCGAGTTCACCAGCAACGACACCAGGAAATCTCCCGGCGTCGCGGTGGTGAACGAGACATTCGCGCGACGCTATGTCACCGGTGACGGCGATTTGAGCAAAGCTCTCGGACGCATCATTCGCTTACGCGATGCCGCTCCGATCCAGATCGTTGGAGTCGCCAAAGATTCCACCTACGGTTCGATCGGCACCCCGCCGCCCCCGGTTTTCTATCTTCCCTATCTCCAGCAGGGCGGCCCGATCGCCACCCTGCACGTCCGCACCGATGGCGATCCCGCGATTCTCCTGCCAGCAATTCGCGCGGAAATGGCCACGCTGGATGCGGAAATCGCTCCTATCTCAGCGCTGAAGATGACCGATCTAATTTCCCAGCAAGGACTATTTCTGCCCAGAATTGTAACGATGTTAGGCGGTGCATTTGGTTTTGTGGCGATGTCGCTGGCGGCGATCGGGCTCTACGGCGTGGTCTCGTTTATGGTCGGTCGCAGAACTCAGGAAATCGGCATCCGCATGACGCTAGGCGCGCAACGCAGCGAAGTGCTGCGAATGGTGCTCGTCAGTGGCTTGTCGCTGGCCGCCGTAGGCCTCGCGGTAGGTATAGGCGCAGCGATGCTGGCGACTCCGCTCATACGCTCCATCCTGGTCGGCGTCAGCCCCTGGGATCCCGCAACGTTCCTCGGCGTCTGCCTCGTACTCTTCACCGCAACCGCGGTAGCCAGCTGGATCCCAGCCAGCGGCGCCACCCACGTTGATCCCATGGTCGCGCTCCGCCACGAATAGGACAGCCTGTTTACTGAGGACGGGCGAGGTACACGTCGAAGCGTTGGACGGCGGGGCGGATTCGGCGAATGACTTCGCTGGGCCACAGCGTCTTGCTCAGCAGCGTGACCCAGCCATCTTCCGGTTCGCAGACAGCGCAAAAAGTGTAGCGCTCGTAAGCCGCCTGATACGCGTCCAAGCCGCGGCGCGAGAGGTCTTTCTCGAGCGCGGCGTCAGGCTCCTCGACCGCGGCACCGGCGCGCACGCCAAATGTTTCGCGCTCGAAGCGCTCGAAGATCTCCTCCAGTTGGGTTCCGGTCGGCTGGCGCAAGCACCACGCAGCGTTCGGCCGCTTCGTGATACTGAATTTCGTGCATCTTGCAGAATTCGCGGACGCGGTCCACGTGACTGAAGAAATCGAGGACGAAAACGTCGCTGGCCGCGAGAGCCGGGAAGGTCGCGGCCCAGATCGCCGCGGCTTCCTTGCCTCGTACCGGTTCGCGGCTTTCCGTCCCCAGCAGTTCCAGCCCGACCGCCTTTACGTCCGCGCCAAGATCGAGCGTTTCGACGTCCAGCGAAAACGGCGGCAGATCCAGCGCTCCGCCATCGAGCGGCGCACTGCCCGTCGCGCTCATCCGACTTCCTCCTGCTCTTCGGGCGGAAATTTTGCCCGGAACTCCGGCGATTGTTTCCGCACATCGAGCCAGTCGAAGAAAACGTCCGGCGTTTCCAGCCAGATGCGAAACCAGTTGGCAATCTCTTCCTTTTCGGCGCGTTTCTGCGGCTCGACTTTATGGTTTCGCGCGATCATTTCAGCGCGCCGTTTGCCCAGCCGTCCCACGTTCAAAACCCGTTCAGCCGCGGCGTGTTCGCCGTGCGCTTGAAACTTTCGCATCAATTCATCCAGCCGCATGATGCTGACTTCCGCGTCTTCCAGCGTCTTGAAATGCAGCAAGTCTTCAAATTCTTCTTCGTACTGGTCTTCCGCTTCTTCCTGAAGCGAAAGCACGACCTTGATTCCCGCATTTTTCAGGACGTCGGCGATGTAGTCGTTCCCGGTCTTGCCTTCTTCGCCGTATTCCGCCATCAAACGCCGGCGCAACTGGTCGATCTCCGCGGGTGTAAATTGCTGCGCGCCGATCTCGCGGGCGGTTTGCAAGATCAGTTCCTTTTTTGTCTTCAGCGATTCATTCATTGGGCTGCGCCTTGGTGCGGTTGGCGCTCGGATTTACTTGCGATCGGTGGCAACGGTACCACAGGCGGCGTCTGCGTCGCAGAGGGCCCCTTCAAGAGCTGCCGGTATTTCGTGACGTTGCGATTATGCTCCTCCAGCGTCGCCGCGAAAAAGTGGCCGCCTTGCGTATTCGCCACAAAATACAGAAAAGATGTCTTGGTCGGCGCCATCGCCGCACGTAGCGATTCTTCCCCCGGATTGCCGATGGGACCCGGCGGCAGTCCAGCGTGCTCGTAGGTATTGTATGGCGAATCGAACTTCAAGTCCGCGCCAGTGAGTGTGCCCTTGTATTCGCCGATCTGCTCCAGCGCGTAGATCACGGTGGGATCGCATTGCAGCCGCATATTCTTGCCCAGGCGATTTTCAAAAACGCCGGCCACCAGCGGCCTCTCATCAGGCTTTGGTGTTTCGCGTTCCACCAGCGAAGCCAGCGTGACCAGATGTTCGGTAAGCCCGCTGGCCGGAGCGATCTGCACGGTGGAGCGAATCCGCGACCATTCTTCTTTGAATTTCTTGACCATCTCCCCCGTCAGTTCGTTGGCCGCGGGACGTCGCGGCAAATTGTACGTGGCCGGATACAGAAATCCTTCGAGAGTTTTCGCATTCGGCGCAAGATCATGAACGAGTTCCGGATTTTTTGCCGCGGTCAGAAAATCGCTGGCAGCCATGAATTTTCCGGCTTCCAGGTCGCGCGCGATATCGAACATGGTTTCGCCCTCGCGCACGGTGAACGGCTGCTCGAAAATGTGGCCGTCGGCTATTTGCCAGAAAACGTCGTGGCCCGAAATCGGGTGGTTGAAAAGATATTCGCCGGCCTGCAATCTGCGCGCCGGATGGCGCCGCGCGTAAATTTCAAATGCGATAGCGCTGCGGATCACACCGTTCTGCTGCAAAAGCCGAGACACCGTGCGGCTGGATGCACCGTGCGGAAGATCGACGAACACTCCTCCCGTCGGAAATGTCCCGTAGGGCCGCTCGAGGGAAATCCACAACCACCCCGCAACTCCGGCGGCGAGGATCAGCAGCAACAAGACTAGTTTTCCAACGGTCTTCAAGTTCGCTTGCGTCTCTCCGTCACGAATCTCGGGCCCTGCCCGGCGTGCATAAACTTAGATGCTTTTACCGGCCATTTGCTCTCGCTCTAAATACTCTTTCAGGATGACCGCGGCGGCCATGGCATCCACCGAAGCGCGGGTCGATTCGCGCCGCTTCTTGTGCGAAGTCTTCGCGTCGTCGTGAAAGACTTTTCCGGAGTGGTCTTCCAGCAGGCGCTCCGCTTCCCAGCTCGTCAGCCGCTCGTCCACCATCTCCACCGGGATGCCCAGTTGCTTGCGGATGCGCTCGCCAAACCGGGCGGCCTCCTCCGCCATTTCTCCGCGCGATCCATCCAGCCGCAGCGGCAATCCTACGACAATTTGTTTCACGGCATGGGTCCGCACGATTTCACGCAGCCGCCGCATATCTTCGTTACGGTTAATCCGCTGCAACGTGTCCAGTGGCCGGGGCAAAGCCGTGCGGGCGTCGGCGAGAGCCAGGCCGATGCGCGACGCGGCCGTAGTCTATCCCGAGAATCCCGGTTCGCCGGATTTCGCCCGGCATCGTTTCCGGCGAGTCATTGGTCGATTGCGTCACGGTTCCAGTATACCGGGAAGGGGCGAGCCAGAGCTTCGATGCCGGGAATTGGCTCATTTTCGGGGTGTTTTATTTTTCCTTCCCTGTTTCTTGTGAGTTGTGGCGCTTGCCGGGCTAAAGCCCGGCGCCTACATCGAAGCGATCTCATGAACCGATCAAAGATCGGCCACTACATTATGGTTTGCGGCCGTGGGTGCCGTTTTGCCAGCCTTCCCAGACGCCTTGCTGCTTCATTTTTTCGTCGAGACCCGTTTCCTTGAGTTGCTGTTCGATCTCGGCGCGCGAGAGGCGCTTGCCTAACGGCTCGGCGCGGTCGGCTACGCCCCACGCCGTAACCGCGGCGATCACTGCGTTGATTTTCAGCTCGCGGATATCCACTTTGTCCAACGTGTCGGAGGCCGCGTGATAGTTCGGCAGATAGTTCGCTTCGTCCTGGTTGCGCGACCATCGTGGGAACGCCATCGAGCAGAAAATCCCAGTTGTCCGTTCCAATGTCTCCGTCGAGGGTATGCCGATTCACATCCCAGGAACTCAGCGGCCTGAGTATTTCCTGCAGACCGTCTCGAATATCCCGCCTCCCGCTCAGCGAATACCCGCTGACGCGCCCAACGCCAGAATCGAAAATGATGACGCCGCGAATCTTGTCCATTTCGGCGCGATGGGCGGCCACATACTGCCAGGATCCGACCATGCCCTGTTCTTCGCCGCTAAAGAGCGCGAAGCGGATAGTGCGCCGCGGGACGAGCCCGGTCGCCCGGATGGCGCGAGCCGCTTCGATCACCATCGCCGCGTTGCAGCCATTGTCCAGCGCGCCGGTTCCCAGGTCCCAGGAATCCAGGTGGGCGCCGAGAATCACCGCTTCGTCGGGCTTTTCGCGCCCGCGAATTTCGCCGATGACGTTGGACTGTTCGATGGGCCCGCCGATCCTGTTCGGCATGGAAAAACGCACGCGAACCTTGCCCGGGTAGGCCGCGATGGTGCGCGCCAGGCGCATGGCGTCTTCACGCGCCACTACAGCCTGCGGAATCACATCGAGCTGACCATCGCCAGCATTGGTGTGCCGGTACAGAAGCAAACGCTCCCGCGCGCCCATCCAAAGAATCGCCGCCGCGCCACCTTTCACCGCACGATCGATGATGGCGGGCGGCAACGCGTACTCGTTGAACAAATCGTTCCAGGTTGAGCCGATCTCGGAGGATACGAGAAGGATCGATCCTTTGATGGAAGCGCCCGCTTTCGCGAAATCGTCCGTCGTCCCAAAGCCCACATCGATCAGATTCGCCTCGATGCCGCCCGGAGGCGTTGCCGGCGACCAACCTTCCGCGACGAGCCGTACTGGAAATTTCTGCGGGCCGAGCAATTCCAAGCGCGTATCGCCTTCGCTCCAAGTGGTTGCGAGCGTGTATTTTTCGGTGTGCACCTCAACGCCTTCCGCGCGAAACGCCGCGACCGCCCAGTCGATCGCCTTAGCCATCTCCGGCGATCCGCTGACGCGACCCCCGATTTCATCGGTGAGGCGGCGCAGATTTTCTTCCATGGGCGACGGTCCCATCACCTGAGGAATGATCTTGGCCGCGGCTTCGGCGCAGGAAGCTTCCGTGGCGGAGCAGGCTTGGGCGATCGAGCGAGGATCGTGCCAGCGGATCGGTCTGGGCGGCGGAAGCTGCGCCGCGAGAGGCGAAGCAATGAAGTAAAGAAATAACGAAGTAACGAGAAGAGAGCCAGACCGCATCAAACCGCACCTCGAGCCAGGGATTTTGCCGACGACGGACTGTAGCACAGGCATTCTTGTTTACCCTGAGGGCAGAGGGGTCTCTGCTCCGACGACTTCGCCGTGCGGTACAGCACCGCGGTGCTGGAAACTCTGGTTAACAGTTTGCACCCCCTCCCCCGCCTTTTTTTGTAAGTGCGGATTCTAAAGGACTTTAAGTGGCTCTGTTTACATCCTTGGCACCAAGGCGGATTTTCCATGAGGACGAGCAAGCGGTGATGGTGTTTTCTAATGGAGCAGGAGGTGCGATGCCCGAAATCGGACTCCTGCCTTTTGCTCGCGTGGCTATGGATATAGCCACGGCGATTCTTCCGACTTACCGGAGTCGTTTCAGCAAACACCAATTCACCCAACCGCAGTTGCTGGCCATCCTCTGCCTGATGCGTTACGAAGACTGGACTTTCCGCGAAGCCGAGGTGCGACTGCGCGAGCATGTGGAGTTGCGTGCCGTGCTGCGACTTTCCAGCGTGCCCGACTACTCCACCGTGTATCGCTTCTTGCGGCGGTTGCCGGACGATACCATGGAGAGCGCGCTGGGAGAATCGGTGCGGCGACTGCGCCGCAGTTCGCGCCGCGGCCGACGCCGGGCATGCGTGGCGGTGGACGGTACCGGGCTTACGCAGCACGCTGTCAGTACTTATTTCATACGCCGCGTCGAGCAGCATGCGGGCGGAAAAACACGCTATCGACACTTTCTGAAGTGGCTGATCGTGGTCGATGTGGATCGCCAGATCATTCTGGCGCAACGCGCGCGACAAGGCCCGTGGTGCGACACCCGTGCTTTGCCCGGCTTGGTGGACGCGGCGAGCCGTACCATGCCTATTGGAGTGGTGCTGGCGGACGCGGAGTTCGACTCCGAAGCCAATCACCGACACGTGCGCGGCACGCTGGGAGCCCGCAGCGTGATTCCCAATCGGCGGCGTGGTATTCCGGAAGGAGAGTTTCGCTACCAGATGCATCGTGCTTTTCCGCGACCGTTGTATGGGCCGCGCGCCAAAATAGAAACCGTCTTCTCGGTGATCAAACGCAAGCTCTCTAGCAAAGCACCGGGTCGCAGCCTGCCCTCCCAGATGCGGCAAGCTCTGTTGCTCGGCCTGGCTTTTAACCTCTATCGGCTGAGGCATCGCCCGGCTCCTGCAGGATGTAAACAGAGCCACTTTAAGTCTTGTGATTTGGAAGTGCGGATTCTGAAGGAGTTACGGGCGTGTTTTTTATAAGTGCGGATTCTAAAGGGGTTGTGGGAATGTGATGAGGAAACGCAGGTGTCGGAGGAGTTAGAACGGTTTGTTCGAATGAGTTCTAATGACACAAAAGAGTGTAGCACATTGTTTACCATATGTCAAGCGATAACTGTTGTGGTATTCGAACGCTTGTGCCGCGACACGGGCGAATCCCGGTGACGCGCGAGGTGAACTGATTTAGAAAGGCGGCGGAAAAAGATTTAAGGCAGAGGGCACGGAGATAGAACACAGAGATCACGGAGAATGCGAGATGGGCGTAAGATACGGCCATGACTACGGTAAAAAACGTGGCGGAATTTCGGGCGCCGAGTGCGGTCGAAGCGCTGTTTAACCGGACATTTGGGTTTCTCGTCGGGTTGGGAATCGGACCTAAGTTCATTTATCTATTGCAGGTGCGGGGGCGCAAGAGCGGAAAGATTTACTCGTCGCCGGTGAACGTCATGGAAATCGGGGGAAAGCAAATCCTGGTGGCGCCGAGGGGCCGGGCGCAATGGGTGCGGAACGCGGAGGCGGCCGGAGAAATTACGCTGAAGCGGGGTGGTTACCGGCGGCAGTTCGGGTTGCGGCCCATTGCGGATGCGGGGAAGCCGGAGATTTTGAAGGAATATCTGGATCGGTATGCCAGCGCGGTACGCAAGTTTTCCCTGTGCCGCCTGGGTCGCCGGTCGAGCGTTTCGCGATATCGCGGCGAACTATCCTGTGTTTGAACTTCTCGCGCGTTAGGCTGATGTTGTGGCGTCACACCTCTCTTGAAATCGCTCGCATGGTTTGTTGGTCCGTCCTTGATTGAGTCCGATTAGATGATTGGGTCGCCGGAGCACAGGCCCTTCGAGACTCAGGGTAAACAAGAGTGCCTGTGCTAGCTTTACGATTTGCCGGCCAACGATGGGGTTTCGTTGGCAACCGGCGCGGATTCGTGGAGGCGGAATTCGTTGTGCAGGGCGACTAGCGCGCGCTGCATCGCGTCCTTTTGCACGACTAACGAGATGTTGTATTCGGAGGAGCCTTGGGCGATGGCCATGATGTTCACGCTTTCGCGGCCCAGGGCGGTGAAGGTGCGGCCAGCGACGCCGGGGATCCCACGCATATTTTCGCCGACCACGGCGACGATGGCGATGTCCGGATTGCAGGTGACGTGTTCGACGGTCTGTTCGGCGATTTCTGGGGCGAAGGCGTCGCGTAGAGCTTTTAGAGCGCGCTTTTCGTCGGCGGAGGAGATGACGAAGCAGATGTCGTTTTGCGAAGACGATTGCGAGACGAGAAACACGTTGGTGCGCGTTTCCGCGGTGGCGGCGAAGGAACGGGCCAGAACATCGGGGAGGCCGACGATGCCGGGCCCGCCGACGGTCACCAGGGTGACGTCGCGGATGGCGGTGAGCGCTTTGACGCCTCCGCCGGTGGGCATTCCTTCGGCGGTGATCTTGGTGCCGGGCTTTTCGGGTGCGAAGCTGTTGCGAATCCAGACCGGGACGCCTGCGGCGGTGACCGGGCGTAGCGTGTTGGGATGCAGAACTTTGGCGCCGAAGTAGGCGAGCTCGGCAGCTTCGTTGTAGGAGATTTCCGGGATGGTGCGGGCTTCGGGCACCAGCCGCGGGTCGACCGTTTTCACGCCGTCAACGTCGGTCCAGATTACCGTTTCTTGCGCGCCCAGCGCGGCGCCCAGAATCGTAGCGGAGTAGTCAGATCCGCCGCGGCCGAGCGTGGTCTGCACGCCTTCCGGTGTGGCGGCGATGAAGCCGGTGACAACCGGCACGATGCCTTGATCGAGCAGCGGGCGCAGGCGGGCTTCGGCGCGATTGCGCGTGGGGGCCATCAGCGGCTCGGCGCGGCCGTGGTGCGCGTCGGTAACGATGACTTCGGTGGCGGAAATCGATACGGCGCGCAGGCCTAGTTCGCAAACCGCGCGCAGCGACCAGTGGCGCGGAGAGACGTTCGCCGATTCCGGAAATCACGTCGAGAGCGCGCGGGGTTAGTTCGCGAAGCAAAGCGGTGCCGCGGAGCAGGCGTTCGAGTTCGTCGAGAACCTGCTGGCAGGCGGCGGCTACTTTGGCGCGGGCTTGTGTGTCGCTTACGAGGGCTTCCAGCGCGGCGATGTGCTGGGTGCGGAGTTCATCGGCCAACGGCGCGATGGCATCCTGTTCGCCGTGTTCGGCGCGGTGGGCGGCTTGGACCAGGCGATTGGTGACACCGCTCATGGCGGAGACAACCACTACGACAGGGTGTTGGGTGGCGGCGGAATGAACGATGCTCGCGACGCGGCGGATGCAGTCGGCGTCGCCGACGGAGGTGCCGCCGAATTTCATGACCTGGAGAGAGGGTTTCATTGTTTTGGCCAAGCGTTTCATTTTCGCATAGCGCGCGGATGTGTCGCGACTGTGAAGAGGCGGTGCGTTACGTGATGCTAAAGCTGGGGGTGAAGTGGCCGCGTTGTTTTTTGGCGCCTCGTGTTGGATTTGGATTGGGTTGACTCTAAACCCCGCGGTCTCGGAGACCGCGGCTACAGGTGGTGGCTCCGCGTTAGATTTGCTGGAGTTTCCAGCGGCCTCGGCGGAACAGGATTATGCCGGCTGCGGCGATGGCTGCTTCGGCGACTACGATGGAGATGAAGACGCCGTTGGAGTGCAAGTGCGCTGGGATGGCCAACGCGTAGGCCAGCGGAATCTCGATGAACCAGAAGCCGAAGAGATTCACGATGGTTGGAGTGATGGTGTCACCCGCGCCGTTGAAGGCCTGCAGCATGACCATGCCGTAGGCGTAGCCGATGTTGCCGTAGCTGATGATGCGCAGGCAGGATGCCGCCAGCGGTATGACTTGCGGGTCGCTGGTGAACAGGCGGACGACTGGCACGGCGAAGATGGCGAAGAAGACGCCGATGCCACCCAGGAAGAGCATGTTGTAGAAGCCGGTGCGCCAGACGGATTTTGCGGCGCGTTCGGGTTGCTTGGCGCCGAGGTTTTGGCCGACGAGCGTGGCGGCGGCGTTGCTGAGTCCCCAGGACGGCAGCAGGATGAAGATCACGATGCGGATGGCGATGGTGTAGCCGGCGAGCGCGGCCGAACCGAAGATGCTGACGATGCGGACCAGGCCGATCCAGCTGGTGTGGGCAATGGCGAACTGCAGGATGCCGGTCAGCGAAACGCGCAGCAGGCGCAGCAAGACGCTGAGATTCAGGCGAATCTGGCTGCGCAAGATGCGGATACGCTCGCTGCCGCGGAGGAGGCGGTAAAACTGGTAGAGGACGCCGATGCTGCGGCCGGTAAATGTAGCGAGGGCCGCGCCGGTGACGCCGAGCTTGGGGAATGGACCCCAGCCGAAGATCAGGCAGGGGTCGAGGATGAGATTGATGATGTTGGAGACCCAGAGCAGGCGCATGGCGATGGCGGCATCGCCGGCGCCGCGGAAGATGGCGTTGTTGAGAAAAAGCAGCATGATCGCGCCGCTGCCGCCTAAGGCAATGCGCGTGTAGCCGCTGCCGGTGGCGATGATTTGCGGCGAAGCTCCCATCAACCGGAGCAGCTCCGGCGCGAAGAAAAAGCATGGGACACCGACGAGGATGGAAACCGCCAGACCTATGGCGATGGCTTGTACTCCCGCGACGGCTGCGCCCTCGGGATCTTTTTCGCCGATGCGGCGGGCGACCATCGCGGTGGTCGATAGGCTGAGGCCTAGACCCACGGCGAAGACCAGGCTGAGCAGAGATTCGGTGAGGCCGACGGTGGCGACCGCGTCGGCGCCCAGGCGGCCGACCCAGAAAACGTCGACTACCGCGAACAGCGATTCCAGCACCATTTCGAGGACCATGGGGATGGCCAGCAGCAAAATGGCGCGGTTCAGGCTGCCGGTCGTGAAGTCCTGGTGCGATCCGCGAATGGCTTCGCGGATGGATTGCCAGATAGGGATGGGCCTTGGTTCCAGAGTAAGCTGCTGCGTTTCCATGAAGACCTTTGTATTTCTGCACGAAGGCGCCTGAAAAATCGGGCGCGATGGCGCGGCTATAGAAAATTGAGAGTTACGACTTAGAGAGAAGCAGGTCCGCGAGACTCGCGGATTAGAGGACTGCCGGGATTTGTACGATGACGATCTTCATCTGATTTCACCAGTCATCGTTGGGCCGGCGAAAGGCTTGAGCCGCAACGGAAGAATTCGTGAAGAGCATTGTAGCGGGGATCTGGTATTCGCGCTAGAAGAATTTCTCGCGCGACGCAAGGCGCCCGCTTCGGAAAGCGGCCGCTACAACTGCCGGCGTTACAACCGCGGATTGAGGAGGCGATCGGCGACGCTTACGACTTGCGCCATTTCGGCTACGTCGTGGACGCGGACGATGTGGGCGCCGCCGAGGATGCTGGCTGTGACCGTGGCGGCGGTGGCCCAGATGCGTTCCTTGGCGGGAACCGATTCGGTCTTGCCTGCGGCGCGTCCCTTTCCCAGAGCTAAGGTTCGGCCGAGAAAGCCCTTCCGCGACGTGCCGACCAGAAGCGGATAGCCGAGCTTTGCCAATTCCGGGAGACGCCGGAGGATTTCGTAATTTTGCTCGAAGCTTTTGCCGAAGCCGATGCCGGGATCGATGATGATTTGCGATTGGCGACGCCTGCTTTCGTGGCTTTCTGGATGGATGCGCGGAGGCCTTGCGTGACGTCCTTCATCACGTTGCGGGCGAACGGGGCTTTTTGCATGGTGCGAGGCTCGCCGCGCATGTGCATCAGGATCAGCGGGACCCGGCGGCGGGCGGCGACTTCGGCGATGCGCGGGTCGTGGTTGAGACCGGAGACGTCGTTGATGATTTCGGCGCCAGCGCCGATGGCGATTTCCGCTACGCTGGCTTTGCGGGTGTCGATCGAGATGGGAATTTTCAGTTTGCCGCGAAGCGCTTGCAGGACCGGGAGTAGCCGGCGGAGTTCTTCGGCCACACTGATGCCTGCCGAGCCAGGACGTGTTGATTCTGCGCCAATGTCGAGGAGGTCGGCGCCGGCCTTTTGCAAGGAGAGAGCGTGGGCGATGGCGCGGTCTGGGGTCAGGAATTTGCCGCCGTCGGAAAAACTGTCGGGAGTGATGTTCAGGACGCCCATCAGGAGCGTGCGTTTGCCCAGGATGAGCGTGTGGGTTGGGAGGTGGAGGCGGAAGATTTTTCGGTGGCGCATTGGCGAGGAACAGTTTAGCGCAGGAGCGCGTGCGCGGGATGAGCGGAAAGATAACGCGGAGGCGCCGAGATGCCGAGGATCGCGGAGAGTGAGGCGGTACGTATGGGATACACCGAGAGGACCGATTAAAGATCGGCATACGACGCGGAGTTACTAGTCCAGGTCGAAGTCGCGGATGGGTTTGCCGGCCGGAGCGTCTTTGGCTTTCTTCATGGCTTCTTCGAATTTCTTGGCGAGGATGTCTTCTTTATTGGATTCCTGGAACCAGGAGTCGCGGAATTTGTCTTCGCGCTGGCGATTTTGTTCGGCGAGGATTCCGGCTGCGTCGGTCAGATCGACGCCGGGACCTGCCTTCGGCGGGGCTTCGTGCGATAGAACGACACCCAGTGTTGCATCGATTGTGAGCTTTGCGTGGCAGCAGGGGCAGGCTACTTCAAGGCGCCATCGGTTTCTTCGCCATGAGCGTATTCTACCGCTTTTTTGGAGGAATGTAAGTCGGGCCATTTGCGACGGATGTGTGCGGCTGTGCTTGCGGCGGCGTAGGACGGGCATGGGTAACGGCAACGCGTTGTTACGAAGTTCCGGTTTGCGTTCCTAGATTGCCGCGGAGGCCTAGCGCGTCGGCGTTTTCGCGCATGGCGGATGATGCAGAAGGTCATGTGTTCTTCGAGGGGGATGCCGAGTTCTTCGGCGCCCTTGCGAACATCATCGCGAGAGACTCCGCGGGCGAAGGCTTTGTCTTTCATGCGTTTTTTTACGGAATCCACTTCCAGATCGAGAATGCTTTTCGAAGGACGGACGTAGGTGCACGCGGTCAGGAAACCGGCTAGTTCGTCGCAGGCGAAGAGTGTGTGTTCGAGCGGCGATTGGCGGATTACGCCGGAATAGTCCGCGTGCGAGAGGATGGCGCGGACGGCTTCCTCCGGGTAGCCGAGTTCGCGGAGAATTTTTGCGCCTTCGGCGGGATGTTCTTTGTCGGCGGCGTGCTCGGCGTTCGGAAAGCGTTCGTAGTCGAAATCGTGCAGGAGTGCGGTGATGCCCCACAGTTCTTCATCGGCGCCATTTTTGCGGGCGTAGGCGCGGACGCAGGTTTCTACGGCGAGCATGTGTTTGCGCAGGCTTTCGGATTGCGTGTATTCGCAGAGAAGCTTCCAGGCATCTTCGCGCGTGGGCATAGATTCTCCTCAAAAAAAAGAATGTGTAGTGTACCGCAGGAACGGCGTGGCGGTCGGATTACAGAGCGGGCTAGTGACTACGCCGGGCGGGGCAAGCCCCGCCCCTACAAGAGGAGTGTGACGTATTTTGCGTTGGGCGGCGCGGACTTTCGCGGGTTTCGCCCTGTCCGGGAGAACAGGCGAAACTCGGGCGTAAACCGGGCGAAACAGGGACGCGAGCCTAAAAAAATTCTAAAAATACTCTTGACAGAAAATGCGCGGTGCACGATACTCCCCCTCGCGCCAGTTACTGCCTTCCCCCCGAAGTACGTTCCGACGTTCCTCTCCTATCCGCACGCCGGACAAAGTCAGCGAGGAGTACCGGTGTCCTTACAACTAGAAAAAGAGTCGTTGAATTCATTGGAATTGGATAGGGAAGTCATTCGCTGCAAGACTTGCGGACTCGTACAATACCGGACGCGCACGGGAAACTGCCGTCGATGTGTGCGCGCATTGCCCCAGCGTTTGGAGTTCCTGATTCCTCCACCGGCACCTGCGGAGGAAACCAACGCTGAAACCACGCCCGAAAAGTTCGCCAACCGCGAGACGGTCGAGAATATCGGCCAGCGCATCCGTCAGTTGCGCGAATCGCGCGCCATGACGCAGAGCCAGTTGCAGTCGCGCTCGAAGGTGTCGCGCTCCTATCTGTCGCGCATTGAAAGCGGACAGATGACGCCCAGCCTCGGCACCTTGGAGAAAATCTCCGAAGCGCTGAACGTGGGCTTGAATCGCTTCTTCATTCCGGAATCGGATGGCGAAGCGCTGCTCGAGGATCCTTTCATTCAGGGATTGCGGCCGTTCCTGCGGCAGTTGGATTGGGAACAGTGGCAATCCATTTTGAAGAGGCTGCAGGCGATCAGCGATCACGTTACCGCGGTTCCGGCGACTAATCTCCGCCCTATCGGTAATCCCGCGCGGCTGCCGCAGCCCGCGTCGGGAAACGGCAATGGCAACGGTCATATCACGCAGCCGGGCCATTCGAATGGGCATGCGTTGACGCATGCTCATGGTCATCCGCAGGGCTATCCGCTGCGGCGTCCCGGCGCGCCGTTGTTTCAACGGCCGTTGGCGCGATAACGTTTTTCCTAGCAGAGCACACTGGTGCGGCGCGATCTTTGGATCACGCCGCACTTTTTTTGTGAGCACGAAAATGAATTCTGAAGGCTGGGCGTTTGGCGCAGGCATGCTGCGCACTACATGATCAGCGGATGCGGCTTCGGCGCTGCGGTTGGTTAGTGTTACTGAGTGCTAGTCGCGGACGACGGAGACTTTGGCGGCGGGCACTTCCAGGCGCATGAGGCGGTGATTGGAGTCGAGATACAAGAGCACTTCCAGGTCGGACGTGGTCACGCGCAGCCGTCGTAGGATTTGCCGCCGGCGCTGAGCGAGCCGGCGGATTCCACGATGATCGAGCCAGGAGTCAGTTCCTGCGGGATCAGCACCGGGAGATTCTGTGCACCGCGCTTGGACCAGTCGTAGACGCGCGCGAGCACGGCGTATTGGTAGTAGAGATTGTTGTCGAGCACGGCGATGAGCGGGGTGCCGAAGGTCATGTCCTGCTCGAACGGGCGCGCGTCCTTGCATCTGCAGCGTGATTTTCGCGACGCCGTTGGCGAACAAGATGTGCGCGCCATTTGTTTTTTCGGCTTGCGAGGTCCATTCGTAGCTGATGGGGGCGCCGTCGGGCTGCAAGGTAAGCGCTCCGGTGACGCGCGTGCCGCAGGAGTCGGGAGCGTCGATGTCGGTGGTGCTGCGGGCCGCCCAGCCGCCGCCGGCTGGCGCGATCTCGAACTCTTCGTGGCCGACGGTCTGGCCATTCAGCTGAATGGTGAACTTTCCTTTGTCCTGCGCAAAGACGGAGGGGCGGCGGCGACGCGCTCTTCTTTTGAGCGGCGATTGTCAAAGACGGCACACGAAAAGCATCGCCATGATGCACGTGAATATTTTGGGTTTCAAATCGGTGGCGCTGTTTTGCATGGTTCCTCCCCTCGATAACATTGCCACACCCGAGAGGAACTGGAGACATCCTTGCGAGATGCGCTCAGAAAGACACGGGGTCTTGTTCGCGGGGGCGCACGATTCGCAAGCGATCATAAGTTTTGCCACAGGCTTGCTCGTTGACGATCGGCGATCCCGGCGGATGCGCTCAGAATGGGACAGGCCGGCGTCTCTGCGTAGAGCTTCCTGGAGCGGACGAACTCTCTTAGGATTGCGGGTTTTCAACCACCAGGTGCGCTTCACCGCCGCCGGCGGAGACGATTCCGCGGCGCAGAATTTCCGCGACCACGCGCGCCGGTTCGCCGGAACTGTCCACGCGGTGATCGGCCTGCTGATAGGAAGGCAAGCGCTGCGCATGAAGCGCGCGAAAGCTGCTCTCGTCGCGGAACAGCGGCCGGCCGGTCATGGTCATGCAGCGTGCCAGCAAGACTTCACCGGCGAATCCAGCCAGATCACCGGAACGCCGGCCGCGCGAAGAAATTCTGGCGCGCCGGCCTGCGCATAGGTGCCGCCGCCGAGAGCGAGCACGATCGATTCGTTGGATTCGACGACGCGGCCCAGAGCTGCGCGCAACTGATCCGCCTCGATCTGGCGAAAAGCCGGCTCACCGAGGCGCTCGAAAATTTCAGGAATGCGCAGGCCGGCGGCTTCTTCAATGCGATCGTCGAGATCGACGAAGCGCCAGGCCAGTTGACGCGCCAGCAGCGTGCCAACGGTGGTCTTGCCGGAGCCCATGAAGCCGGCGAGGCAAAGCATTTGTACGCGCGGTTGAGAGACGCGCATTGGAGATTGCGTCATCAACAGTTGATGCGCTGCGTGATGAGTCTGGCTGGAGAGTCCGAACCACCAGAGCAAGTGGCTTCAGGCCGGGCAAGCTGATCGCGGCAGTGCTGCGCCCCTAGGGACGCGAACAGTCTTGCAGCGCGAAAAAAAATTCCGTTAGTCGCGCTTCAGGATGCGGATTGTACCACTGTAGGAGGAGAGTTCGACTTTCGCCAGGCCGCTGCCGACGGTGCCGAACAGGCCCTTGGTGAACTTCGAGGCCATGTGCTTCACGCCGTGCGAATCGGGCTTCAAGTACGCTTCCGCCTGGTTGTCCACCGTGCCGGTAGCGGTTTGCGCGTTCAGATCGAAGGAATCGTTTCCGGAGAAGTGCACTTCGACGGTGCCCTTGCCGCTCCTCATGGTGTAGATGCCGGTGCGGATGAAGTCGCCGTCGAAAAGAATATTGCCCGAAGTGGTGAACAGATTCACGTTGGTGAGCCCCGGCTGCAAGAGCTGGGCGTTGCCGCTCACGGAATTGAAATTCAGCTTGCCGGCGCACTGCGTGCAAACCAACGAGCCGTGGGTGGTGCGGACCACGATGTAGCCGGAAACTTCCTTCAGGTGAACGTCGCCAGCGACGCTTTGCAGGGTCATGTCGCCCATGACCTGCTCGACGTAAATCAATCCGGTTTGCGTCTTCAGCTGCAGCTCGGTTTCTTCCGGCACGGTAATCTGAAAATTGGCTTCGAGTCTCGTTGGGCTGTGCGCGTGAGTGTCCACGATGGTGGCGGTGACGTCCACGCGATCGCCAGCGTTGCTCGGTTTCCGATGTTGATCTTTGGACGAAGCCTGCGTGCCGGCGACGATCACTTCGGATTTTTCGAGGATTTCACTTCGATGCGGCCATTGGCGATGTTATGGATGCAGCACCACCGGACGGCCCTTCACCGGAAAATGCTTTTCGAAGTGTTGCGCCGCTCTGTCGCGGGGTCGCGGTCAACAAAAACACTCCGGCACCGAGCATCGGCAGAATGCTGCGGCCCATCGTTTGCAGCGCTCATGTCAGTTTCCGCTCCCCCCGCGTTCCATCATCGCGGACAGCAATTCCGCTTTCTGCTGGTACGCGCCGGTCAAGTACTCGCGCGCCAGATCATCCTGCGGCTGCTTCCTTCACGCGCTGTTCGCAGTCCGCAATAAACTTGTCGACGATGTCGAGATTCTGGCGGAGAGAAACGTCCACCACCGGAGCCGCCGAGCTGCATCTGGCGGCAGATTCGCCTCATCGGCGTTCAGAACCGTGGCAGTATCGTCGTAGACGTTGCGCGCTTCGGTGGGGTGCGTGCTGGGCGCTGCATTTGCAGAGCGACCGCGGCAATCGATCAGCAGACCGACCGCAGCGGTGGCCAACACCGCGGCTGCGGAACAGATCCGAAAAGCCCTGCCACCACGAACCGCGTTCGGCGGCCGCCGGCTTGATGATGCCTTCGTCTTCCAATTGGGCGCGCAGCGAAGTCCAAACACGCGCGGGGGGCTCGACTTCCGCGGGAAGCAGGTGGGCGGTAGCGACGATGGCGGTCAGGTCTGCCACCAGGTTCTGGCAAGAACGGCACCCGGCCACATGGCTCGCGCGCCGCTTCCGGCAGAGGCGTCCAACCCTCTTGTTCAAGGACGACTTCCACTTCTTTACACTGCATGGCCGTTCACTCCGCTAGACGAGACGACAGGTGGCTTCGCCCGCTCGATTTTCGAGGAATCGCGCGGCCCGTCTTCGTCTGAGACAACACCCCGAAACTCTTCCTATTGTAGCTCAATCGCCATGTCCCGTCTGCGTCTTTGCCGCATGGCGTTCCTGCCGCGCCTGCTCCCGAACTTCTTCCTGCAGCAGATCGCGCAACTTGGTGCGCGCCTTGTGCAACTGCGACTTCGAATTACCTACCGAACAACCCATGATGCCGGCGATCTCGTTGTGCTCGTAACCCTGCACGTCGTGCAACACGAACACCGTGCGATATCCGGGCGGCAACTTATCGATCGAGCGCTCCAGATTGACCCGATCAACCGCTCCGCTCAGCCTCAAGTCCGGCGCACCGATATCCTTCCTCGGCCCGCCGGTTCTTCGTCGGGCTCCGTGGTCTCCTCCAAAGAGGCCACCGGAAGCGACTTCTTGCGTAACCGCATCAAGACCACGTTGACCGTCATCCGGTGCAACCAAGTCGAAAACGCCGACTCGCCGCGAAAAGTGCCAATCTTGCGGAAGAGTTGCAGGAAAGCCTCCTGCATCAGATCTTCCGCGTCAGACGGATTACCCACCATGCGCAGGCACAACGCGTAGACGCGGCGGCTGTGGAGTCCGTACAGAAACTCGAAAGCCGCCGCATCCCCGGCTTGGGCCAGACGGATGGCTTCCGCCTCCGTCAGCGCTTTAGCGCTGCTGAGAAGAAGTCGACGCGCTGGGATCGCTTGGTCGGTTTCGGGCCAACGGTCCAATAACGGCGCATCCACCCCTTCGGATGCACCGGATACCTCCTGGAGTTGTCTTCGCAATGAACCCGCGATACCAAAGAAATACGCGGTGCGGCGTTTTTTCCGTAATGCCCGCTGACTTGCCACGTGGCAGACTTACCTGCCATCAGCAGGCTTGTCTATTCTCCCCCGACTGGGGCCATTCGTCTATGCCGGATTGCCGTTTGCCGGATGGTGTGGAATCGTACGGGCGCGTGCGTCTGGGCACGCACGGTTTTCTGGAACGTGCCCGAGTTGGTCTTCAGGCAGAACCAACAAGAACGACTTCAAGAGCACGATGGCTTCCCGCAGGCAGGTATTCAGATCGTAGTGAGCGGCGTCCACTGCCCGCCAATCCTCCGCGGGTCTGATGCGACGCTCCGGTGGAAAGATTCTCAGCTGTGAGACGAAATTCTTTGCCCAAGATCACCGACCATTTCCTCCAGCGTGCCGATCTTGTGAAGGAATTGCGATCGCTGGGTGAGCAGTACGCGGCTGAGCAAATCGCTCATTCGCGCGGTCCGCTGTTCCTGGGACCTTGGAAATTCTCTGGCGTCGAGTGGCGCGGCGTTGGGAATCGTGCCGTAATGTTTGGCGTGCCCACCGAGGGCTTGCAAAAGCGCTGCCACGCAGGGGAAAGTCAAGCGGCCAATCCGGGAGTCATGCATACCGCCTGATACGACTTCGAATGCATTCCGGTCCGGCGCAACTCCATCGCTTCGTTCAACGCGATACTGAACATCATGTATAGCCGATTCCAATTGCCTGGACGTTGGTCGTCGAAAACTTGCGCCTTCTCTTGCGGCAGCCAAGCGCACCAGTCATCTTGCACAGAAGGGAGAGCGCGAATTTGCACTTGGATAGGACCTCCCGAGTTGGGGAGTATAGCAAAATCCACAGGGCGTGGCGTAGTTTTTTGCACAATGTTCATCTCTTAAACAGGATCGATACGGTGTACGATTATAGTAATTCTTGTGCTCCGGGTATCGTACCGTGATTCTGAACAAGCAGCTGTGCGCAGTTGCGGTCGATTCGTTGCTCTTCGCGGGTGCTGGCCGCTATACTCGCGTGCGATCACCGTCGAAAGGATTTTCATTTTGCAATTTGAGCCGCGGGACCAGTTTGAGCAGCGTCAGAAGAAACTTGAGCAAATTCAAGCGCTGGGCTTCGACCCATTCCCACGCGAGTTTCGCTGGACGGACACTCCGGCTGCGCTGGTGGACAAATTTTCAGCGACACCCGGGCCGGAGTTGGAAGCAAACAAACGTGAAGTGCGCGTCGCCGGTCGCATGGTTTCCTACCGCTTGATGGGAAAAGCAGGTTTCGCGCATCTGCAGGGTCCGGGAAGCGTATCCAGATCTATGTAAAGAAAGATGTTGTCGGGAGAGACGCGGCTTTCAACTTTTCCATTTGCTGGATCTTGGGGGATTCGATCGGTGTGCGCGGGCATCTGTTTCGCACTCGAACGAACGAACTGTCCATCTGGGTGGAGGAACTATTTTTCCTCTCGAAGGCACTCCTGCCGCTGCCCGAGAAATGGCACGGCCTGACCGATGTTGAGCTGCGCTACCGGCAGCGCTATCTGGATTTGATCGCCAATGAGAAATCGCGCCAGGTTTTTGTGACCCGCGCCCGTATTATTCAGGAACTGCGCCGGTTATTTGACGCGCGGGGCTACATCGAAGTAGAGACGCCGATGATGCATCCCATTCCGGGCGGAGCAGCGGCGCGTCCTTTTGTTACCCATCACAACACTCTGGACATTGATCTTGTACCTGCGCATCGCGCCGGAGCTGTATCTGAAGCGGCTGACCGTGGGGGGCTTCGACCGTGTGTACGAGATCAATCGCAACTTTCGGAATGAGGGCATTTCGACGCAGCACAATCCGGAATTCACCATGCTTGAGTTCTATGAGGCTTACAGCAACTACCGGGATTTGATGGACTTGAATGAGCAGCTCTTCGCGGAGCTGGCGAAGAACATTACCGGTTCGACGATCGTGCAATACGGCGACGTGGAGCTGAATTTCGGGAAAATTGAGCGGTTGTCGATGCGCGAGGCCATCGGCAAATATTGGCCAGCGGATGCCGGCACAGCGCCGACTGCGAGCGATCTGGCGGCGCCGGGAGGTCCGCGCGCCGCGGCGGAGCGTTACAACGTCTGGGCGAAGAAGGCCGGGGCGCCCTATGCCGCCGCAAAGGGCATGAGCAGCGACGGCGAATGGACGGGCCTGCTCTTCGAGACTATGGCGGAGCATCAGCTGGTCCAGCCGACCATTCTCTACGACTTCCCGACCGACATTTCTCCGCTGTCCAAGCAAAAGCCGGATGACCCCTCATTGACCGAGCGGTTTGAAATCTATGTTGCGGGCATGGAAATCGCCAATGGCTTCTCGGAGCTGAATGATCCCGCCGAGCAGGAGCGCCGCTTCCTGGCGCAGATCGCGCAGGGAGGCGACGAAGTCCCCAAGCAGCTCGACGTGGACTATATACGCGCGCTCTGCCACGGCATGCCGCCGACCGCCGGGGAAGGCATCGGCATTGACAGGTTGACCATGCTACTGACGGATTCACCCTCCATACGCGATGTGATTCTCTTTCCGTTGCTTCGCCCGGAAAGCCGCGAAGAGTCTGCTTCCGAAGCGCACGGCGCGTGACGTATCCTTAGTTCATCGATGCGATTTGAATGGTTCGTCGCCAGGCGGTACCTGCGGTCGCCGTACCGTCCGGCGGTGCTGCGCTTGGTGACGGCGTTTTCGGTGCTGGGGGTTGCCGCCGGTGTAGCTACCTTGGTCATCGCGCTATCCATGAACACCGGGTTTCGCGAAACGCTGCAGGATCGTCTCCTGGGAGTGAAGGCGCATATATCACTTGCCAGGCCCGGAACCGGCGGCATCCACGACTACGAAGCGCTGGCCACGAAATTCGCGACGATCCCAGGGGTAAAGTCCGTTACCCCAGCGGTGTATCAGACGGTGTTGCTGGCGTTTGGCGGAGACGCGCGGGGCATCGTTACAAAGGGCATTGATCCGGAACGCGAACGCCGTAACGATGAGGCGCTGCAACGCATTGTTGCAGGCCATCTTGATTTTTCTCCCGATGCCGACGGCATCGACGCGCTGCTCATCGGCAAACAACTCGCCGAGGAATGGAAGATCACGCCCGGCGACTATGTGACCCTTACCAGTCCTCAGGGCCGGCTCACACCCTTCGGCATGATGCCGCGAACGCGCCGCTTTCGTGTCGCGGGCGTATTCGATTCCGGCTTCTATGACTATGACGAGAACTGGTGCTTTATGACACTGGCGGCCGCCCAAGCGCTTTCGGGAACTGGCGATATCGTCAATGTTCTGGAATTCCGCCTGGAGAAGCCGGAGCGCGCCACCGAAATCGCCCGGGTATTGGAACTGGAGGCAGGGCGGAGTTTCGCAACCAGCACGTGGGTGGAAGAAAATCGCGCCCTGTTTCGCGCACTGCGGCTGGAGAAGCTGGTCACCGCTATTTTCATCGGACTGATCACTTTCGTCGCTGGGCTCAACGTTCTTGTAGTGCTTTCCATGACCGTCACCGATAAGGCTCGCGATATTGCCGTGTTGATGTCCATGGGCACGCGTCGCCAACAGATCCGCCGGATTTTTCTGTGGCAGGGGATTGTGATTGGCGCCACCGGAACCATTTGCGGTTTGCTCGTCGGATATGCTTTTGCTTGGATCGCGGGAGCCTTTCACCTGATTCCTCTCGATCCTCAGGTCTATGCGGTGCCCTACGTTCCCTTCCACCCGAGTATTTGGGATGGCGTCTGGATAACCGTTGTGGCTATGGGCATCTCCATCGTGGCGACGATTTTGCCGGCACGCGCCGCGGCTGGGTTGTTGCCGGTCGAAATCCTTCGTTATGAATAGGCGAGGACTCCATAAAAACCGACGGAGAGAGTGACGGTTGAGAGACATTCATGGCTCAATTAAAGAACGGTTTGGGCCTTCTAAACGTGCAAGATTTGGTGCGGTGTTTGCTCCTACAATGGGTTCAAGGGCAGGTAGGTCGATATCGGAACATCCGTCGTCTCCGATTTTGCGGTTTTCCTACCTGAAGTCGTTGAAATATAAGAAGTTATGTTCGTATCAGATTGAAACAGGCTGATTGCTCATTTCAATCGGGCAATGATGTGCAGAAAACGGGAATAACTTAGGCCAGTGGGCCGGCTGCCACGGCCGCTGGGCTCGGCACTCGAATTGCACTTAGTGCATCTAACATAAGGTATAGCGGGTGCGAAGAAGGCGCAGCGAATACCGAGCCATCCGAAACGAACTGATGCGAAGCGAAACCAATCCGGATCAAGCCAGGTTAAACGGCAGGTTAAGCGCTTCGGCGCCATCGCCGGATGCCGCTGTGGTCCTGGAAGCTCGCAGTTTGAAAAAATCTTACGGCTCTGGTGAGCGAACCCTACAGATTTTAGTCGACGCGAATCTAAGTTTGCGACGCGGAGAGATGGTCGCGATCGTCGCGCCATCGGGAGCGGGCAAAAGCACTTTGCTGCACTTGCTCGCTGCGCTAGACACGCCAACGAGCGGTACAGTATACTTCGGCACGAAAGCAATTGAAACGAATGTTGACAGCGAGGTAGCGGAGTTTCGGAATCGCTCCGTGGGATTTTTGTGGCAGCGGCACCAATTGTTACCGGATTTTACAGCTGCCGAGAATGTAGCTATGCCGCTTTTGTTGCGCGGCGAAGATTTCACTTCCACGCTGGAGACGGCGGGGAAGTGGCTCGCGGAGGTCGGACTTGCAAATCGGGCCGATCACCGCGCAGGGGAGCTTTCCGGAGGGGAACAGCAGCGCGTGGCGATTGCTCGGGCGCTCGTCACCGAGCCGGCCGTGCTGCTGGCAGATGAACCTACCGGAGATTTGGACGAGCAGAATGCTTGGGCCGTGTTTGAGTTACTAGAGCGGTTGCACCGCGCGCACCAGTTGACGTCGCTGATCGCGACGCACAATCTGGCGCTCGCCGCGCGATGTGACCGAATTCTGGGCTTGGAACACGGCGTTCTGCGTACTCGCAAGGCTTCGGCCGAAGCGAGCGGGGCCCCAGGGGGAGAAGCGAGCTAATCGTGTTCGAACGGTATACAGAAAAAGCGCGACGCGTTATTTTCTTTGCAAGATATGAGGCCAGCCAGTACGGCAGCCCGTACATCGAGACCGAGCATCTGTTGCTCGGCTTGATGCGCGAGGACAAAGCACTGGCCAATCGCTTCCTGCGGCAGCAGGGCTCGATTGAATCGATCCGAAAAGAGATCGAGGCCCGCATTACCATCCGCGAGCGCATTTCGACCTCCGTCGAAGTACCGCTCAGCGCGGAGTGCAAGCGCATCCTCAATATGGCTGGTGAGGAAGCGGAGCGGCTCGGCGTGAAGCACGTGGGCACCGAGCACCTGCTCCTCGGAATCCTGCGCGAAGAGAAGTGCTTCGGCGCGGAGATCCTGATGGAGCGCGGCCTGCGCCTCTCGACGTTGCGCGAAGAACTCGCGCGTACTTCCGGGGAAAAGACTGCCGCTGCGCGCCCGAAGGAAACGTCGCTGCTCGCGGAATTCAGCCGCGATCTGACGCAAGCCGCTTCCGAAGGCTCGCTCGATCCGCTCGTCGGACGCGAAGGCGAAGTCGAGCGCGTGATCCAGATTCTCTGCCGCCGCACGAAAAACAATCCCGTGCTGATCGGCGAACCTGGAGTCGGCAAAACCGCCATCGTCGAAGGTCTAGCTCAGCGGATCTCCGACGGCGACGTTCCGCCATTCCTCGCGGACAAGCGCATTCTCTCTCTCGACCTCTCCCTGATCGTCGCCGGCACCAAGTACCGCGGCCAATTTGAAGAGCGCCTCAAAACGATCATGAAAGAGTTGATGGAGAGCCAAAACTCCATCGTTTTTATCGATGAACTTCACACCCTTGTCGGTGCAGGTTCCGCCGAAGGCTCTCTGGACGCCGCCAACATTTTGAAACCCGCGCTATCCCGCGGCGAAATTCAGTGCATCGGCGCCACCACGCCAGGCGAATACCGCAAGTCCGTCGAAAAAGACCGCTCCCTTGAGCGCCGCTTCCAATCCGTCAAAGTTCCGGCGCCCAACGAGGAAGAAGCGATTCAGGTCATCACCGGCGTCCGCGAACGGTACGAAAAATTCCACGCCGTGAGCTACACCGACGAGGCCCTGCGTTACTCCGTCTATCTCTCGAATCGCTACATTCCTGACCGCTTCCTCCCGGACAAGGCCATCGACCTGATCGACGAAGCCGGCGCCCGCGTGAAGCTGCGGCAGGCCAGCGTCCCCGAAGAGGTCGGCGAAGTGCAAAAGCGCGTGAAGTTCATCACGCACCGCATGGAAAGCGCGATTGCCGCCCATGAATTCGAGAAAGCGCGTTTCTATTCCGAAGAAGAGCGCAAAGAGAAAGAAAACCTGCGCACCCTTCGTGATCGCTATAAGCTCGACGACGCTTCCACGGGTATCGTCACCCGCGAAGACATCGAAGAAGTCGTCTCGCGCTGGACAGGCATCGGCGTAACTTCCATCAAGGAAGACGAACAGCAAAAGTTGCTGCGCATCGAGCCCGAACTTCACAAGCGCGTCATCAGCCAGGATAAAGCCATCACCGCACTCGCTCGCGCCATTCGCCGCAGCCGCGCCGGTCTAAAATCACCGCTTCGTCCAGTCGGCTGCTTCTTCTTCCTCGGGCCCACCGGCGTAGGCAAAACCGAAGTGGCCCGGCGCCTGGCCGAATTCCTCTTCGGTTCCGAAAAATCGCTGGTGCGCTTCGACATGTCCGAATTCATGGAGAAGCATTCCGTCTCCAAGTTGATCGGCGCGCCTCCAGGCTATGTCGGGTACGAAGAAGGCGGCCAGCTAACCGAACGGGTGCGCCGCACACCGTACTCCGTCATCCTCCTCGACGAAATCGAGAAGGCTCATCCGGACGTCTTCAACATCCTCTTGCAGGTGTTCGAAGATGGCCAACTGACCGACGGCCTCGGCAACACCGTCGATTTCCGCAACACCATCATCATCATGACCTCCAATTTAGGCGCGCGCCATCTGCAGAAGCGCACCTCGATGGGCTTCCAATCCGGCACCGACGAAGCCGGCATGAAGTCCATGGAAGACCTGGTGATGGGCGAAGTGAAGCGGGCATTCAATCCGGAGTTTCTCAACCGCCTGGACGAGGTCATCATCTTCAATCCGCTCGGCGACGACGACCTGCTCCGCATCATCGACTTGCTGGTAGGCCAGCTCAACGACACGCTGATTCACCGGCAGGTGCAGATCGTGGTTTCGCCGGAAGCACGTCAGTGGATCCTCGAAAAAACGTGCGCGGACCGCAATTACGGGGCGCGGCCATTACGGCGCGCTTTGCAGAAGTATGTGGAAGACCCGCTCTCGGAAGCGCTCATTCAGGGCGGAATCACCAGGCCTGCGACACTTCAGATTTACGTCGCCGGGGAAGGCCTCGCGTTCCGTCCGGTGGGTGAGGCAACCCCGGTCGTCCACTAACGAATCAGAACCAACGCATGGCGGCCCCGGTCTCGAGCCGGGGCCACCAACAACACGGCCGACCCGCACCGGGTACGGCGGGAGAAGAACAAATTGGGTTTGGGGGCGCGGCCTTGACCTCGTCAAAGGCCGCTCAAATAAGGGTTTGTTCGCCGTTTGGGGTTCTATGCGCTCGGATCATCTGGATCGCGGGTGTGGTGTTGTCGCTCGCTTCCGGTTTGCCCGCTGCCGCATCCGATAACCATCCGCCGGATGACTCCGCGCATTCGCAACCTGTCGCTCGATTGGATTCTTCCGACTCACCAAAAGTTACAACCGCAGCGAACGCCGAGTCTGACCAAACTCCGCAAGCTCAGGCCCGTCAGGACCAACCACCTGCCGCCGTCGTCGACCGCATCATCTTCCTGGGCAATCGGCGCATTCGCACCGACACCCTAAAAGCGCGCATCTTCAGCCGCGAGGGCGATCCCTATAATGAAGAAACTCTGCGTCGCGACTTCCAGGCTCTCTGGAACACGCAATTTTTCGAAGACGTCAAACTGCGCGTCGAAGACTCTCCCGACGGACCCAATCACAAGAACATCATCTTCGACGTCAAAGAGCGCCCGGTCATCCGCCGCATCCGCTATGACGGCATTCACTCGGTTTCTGAATCCGACATCCTGGATCGCTTCAAGGAGCGCAAGGTAGGTCTAACCGTCGAGAGCCAGTTCGATCCCACGCGCATCAAGAAGGCCGAAGTGGTATTGCAGGAACTACTAGGCGAGCACGGGCGCCAGTTCGCCAAGGTGACACCCCAGTACGAGCGCATCGCCTCCAGCAACGCGGTCATCCTGGTCTTCAAGATCGAAGAAGGCCCGAAGGTCAAGGTCGGCCACATCAAGTTCACCGGCAACCATGCGTTCAGCGAACGCAAGCTGATTCGCGCCATGAAGCACGACCGGCCCTACTCCATCCCGTTGTACATCACCGACATTCCCGTCCTCACGAAGACGTACGATCGCGAAAAACTCAACGAAGATCTCGAAGTAGGCGTCCGCGGCCTTTATCAGGACAACGGCTATTTCAAGGTCGTCGTCGGCGAGCCCGTTCTCGAAAATATCGACACCGAAGGGTACCGCCTGGGTGTTCCTCTCACCGGCCGCACGAAGGGCAAAGCCGTTAACATTACCATCCCCATCGAAGAGGGCGAGCGCTACAAGATGGGCACCCTCAAAATCGTCAGCGCCGATCCGGACAAGGCGCTCTCGCTTAAAGTCGATGCCCTCAAAACCCTCTTCCCGCTCCACGAAGGCGACATCTTCTCCGCCGCCAAGATCCGCAAAGCCATCGAAGACTACGGCAAAGCCTACGGCCAATATGGCTTCATCGACTTTCACCGCGGAGCCGCAGACCGATATCGACGACGCCAACAAAGCGCATCGACGTCACCATGCGCTTCACCGAAGAAAAGCAATACTACGTCCGCCGCATCGACTTCAGCGGCAACACCACGACCCGCGACAAAGTGATCCGCCGCGAGTTGCTCCTCGACGAAGGGCAGCTGTTCAACAAGCGCGCGTGGGAAATCAGCATCCTGCGCCTCAATCAGCTCAATTACTTCGAGCGCATCGAGGAAGACAAAGCCGTCGAGATCAAGCGCAACACCAAGGACGGCACCGTCGATCTCAATCTGAAGCTGAAAGAAAAGGGCAAGCAATCCATCGGACTGCAAGGGGGTGTCAGCGGACTCGCGGGCACCTTTATCGGCCTGACCTACCAGACCAACAATTTCCTGGGTCTCGGCGAAACTCTGACCTTCTCCGCGCAGTTTGGCGACCTCCAGCGCAGCTTCATGTTTGGCTTCACCGAGCCCTACCTTTTCGACCGGCCGATCTCCACGGGTTTCACGATTTTCGATAGCAAGTACAATTTTGATCAGGCC
Source organism: uncultured Acidobacteriota bacterium (assembly GCA_963729285.1). Taxonomy (GTDB): domain Bacteria; phylum Acidobacteriota; class Terriglobia; order Acidiferrales; family UBA7541; genus Acidiferrum. The sequence goes on along the minus strand of CAVSNL010000043.1, from coordinate 36,631 downwards.
AAGCAGGAAGCGCTGGCCCTGGGACAATCGGTCAGCATCAACCCCCAATACGTCCAGAATTACACGCAGAACTCCACTGGCTTCACCGTGTTTGCGAACTATCCGGTCAAGCGCCTTTCCTTTACGCGGTTCTCGCTCACGTACGGGCTCACGCGCACCAACATCGAATCGTTCAACCAGGCTTCCACGCTCCTGTTCGAGCAACTCCAGTTTCGCAGCGTGGCCGGACCTAGCGCGTTAAATGGCATCCTCTCCAGCACGCTCACCCCCTCAGTGAGTCACAACACGATCGACAATCCACAGAATCCCAGGAAGGGCCGGAGCTATTTCTACTCCGTCGCGTTCTCCGGTGGACCGATCGGGGGCAACGTCAACACCATCACCAACGTCTTTTCGTTTACACAGTTTCGTCCCGTCTTCAAAAAGCGCAACGTCCTGGGTCTGCATTTCACTTCCGCCTACACCACCGGTTATGGCGGCGGGGAAGTTCCGCCATTCAACCGCTTCTATATGGGCGGGGAAAACGATCTTCGTGGATATGACATCCGCTCCATCTCGCCAGTCACGTTCATTCCCACGGCCACCGCGCAGACCTTCACGTTCACCGATCCGACCACGTTGTCCGGCAGCGGCACCCCGCTTCAGCGGTCCTTCACCGTTCCCATCCTCACCTATACCGCCACGCTCCCAGGCGGCGACGTACAAACTTCTGGAAACATCGAATACCGCATTCCCATTGTCGGCCCGGTCACGGCTTCGCTGTTCCTCGATGGCGGCACGGACGGCATCGCGAAGACAAGTGCGCTCAAGCTGAATCCCGATGGCCTCACGATCGTTGCAGCAACAATTCCCCGGTTCTAACGTCAGCGGCCAGTTGCCGATTGCCTCGGGAACGAATTTCCGATTGCGGGGTTCCACGGGTATCGAATTTGGCGTGCAGCTCCCGATTGTGCAGGCTCCGTTCCGCATCTATTATGCGTACAACATCAACCGGCTGCATTCCGAGATCATTTCGCCCCCGGACTACATAAATCCGAGTGAACTCGCGCTTTTGAAAAGCACGCTGCCGCCCGAGGTTTACAACACTCAGGTGTTGCCATTGTTGCAGGAGTTCAGCATCAATCCAGGGCGTTTGAATTATTTTGAGCCCAGGACCACTTTCCGTTTCACCGTGGGCAAGACTTTCTAACGGTCCAGGCTCGCTCGATTTTTGCCGGCGGCTTGGGCGAGATCAAACGAGCCCGATTCGATCGGCCGGATGGGTCCGGTCAAGGGGCGTCGCGTCTCATCGACTATCTTGTACAGCGTGACCGCCGAGCAGTTCACATGTGGGAGGCAGAGGTAATGAAGTTGCGAAAGATGGCGAGCTGTATTGCTGTAGTGGCCGCGTTGGCTTCCGTCTGGCTCAACGGCTGCGGCGGTGGTAGTGCGAACACCGTCACCGTCACGCTAAGCCAACCGACCGCAACGCTCGTGGTGACTCAGGTGCTCAATCTTAGTGCGACGGTCGCGGGCGCCACCAACGTCAACGTCAATTGGACGTGCACCTTCACCACCACGACCACGACCACAGCCGCCAACGGCACCACCAGTTCCACCACCAGCACCGCCGCTCCCTGTACCGCTGCCACCGGCGTGCTCACCAACATTCAACCCACGACCGTCACTTACACGGCGCCGACCAAAATCACCACCCCTCCACCCACTGCTACCACCGTCACTTCTCCTCCGACGGTCACCATCACCGCCACCTCGCAAGCCGATACCAAGATTACCGGCACTTGCGTCGTTACCCTCAATTCCGGCATCACCGTCGCGATCAACCCAGCCAACGCCGCGGTTCCCACAGGCCAAAACTTCCAGTTCACCGCCACGCTGGCCAACGATACTACCCCCAACGATGTCACCTGGCAGCTTACTCAGGAACCTCTTTCCACCACCACGCTGGCCGATGCCGTTACTTGCAGTCCCACTTGCGGAAGCATTAGCTCCAACGGCCTTTACACCGCGCCTACCACCGTGCCCACCGCCAATACTCCTTCCAGCATAACCACGACGACTCCTCAATCGCTTTCCGTGATCGCCGTTTCTATCGTGGACGCCACGAAGGTAGGCACTGCGACCGTCACCATTGTTCCCACTGGCGATATAGCTTTCACCGGCATCGTGCCTGCTCAGGCCCCCCAGGGCGGGGTTCTGCAAGACGTTTATTTGGCGGCCACCAACGTGAATTCCTTGACCAGCATCTTTTACGATGGCACCGCCCTGCCCAGTTCGCAGGTTCTCGTGGTCTCTCCGCCGGTGGCGGGATCAAATCCATCCGGCGCTCGCGCTCGTCTGTTACCGGCACAATTGGCTAAGGCCGGACCTCATGTCATTGGCATTTGCAATCCGCCCATCGGCCAGCCAACTTGCACTCCCAATTCCACAGGCGGGCCTTTTACGATCAATGTCGTGCCCGAACGTCCTTCCCTGGTCTCCACGCAACCCGACAGCCAGCCGCAAACCGCCATGGCCGCGCCTTCGGGCGGAGCGCTTACGATCGATGGCGGCTATTTCGGATCGGCCAACGCTCCGCTGGTATCCGCGCAGTTCAATGGCAATCCGATCGTGGTCGCGGAACCTACCTCGCGGCAGCTTTCCATCACGTTGCCAGCTCTCCCGACTGCGGGACTCTTTCCGGTCAGCGTCATCAACAACAACGCTTCCCCGACTACCGCCGTAACCAACATCGCGGTCTTCCCCGACTACGGAAACACCAACCCCGTTCCACCGGTCACCAATGTAATCGCTTTGGCGACTGGATCGGTGCCCAGCGCCATTGCCATCGATGACGTGCTCAACACTGCGATCGTTACCGAGGCGGGGACGAACAGTGTGGAGTACTTGAATCTGAACGGCGCCACTCCTTCTCTGATCACTGGGCGCGTGCCCGTTGGTAACCTGCCGACCGGTGTTTCCGTGGATGACGTGCTTCACATCGCCGCGGTGGTCAACTATGCCGACCGTTCTCTGGAGTTGCTTTCTGTTCCGGCGGCCGGCCAGACTCCCTCGTCAACTCCGCTGGCCACCATCGACCTGAGCACCCTCATTCCTACCACTGCTCCAACAACACCTCCGACGCCTCCCCCGTTTCCGTACTCCGTCGGCATAGATCCGTTTACACATACGGCGGTCATTGCCTTCGCGAACACCAATATCGGATTCATTGCGGATGTGAATCCGGCGAATAGCGCGAACGCCTCGGAGTGTTTGTTGGCCGGGCAGCACCCCCCTTGTGTGGTTTCCTCGGTTACCCTGAACACGGGCCAATATCCGCAGGTGGCTCTCCAACCGCGTGTCCATCTTGCCTATGTCACTCCGGGCGGGGCCGGAAACATGTCAGTGGTTGATCTCACTCATAAATCGGCTTCCATTGGCATCGCCAGCGCGACGCGTGCCTCCAACGTCGTCACCATTTCCACCGTCGCGCCTCACAACATCAACCCCGCCAACCCGGGAACCATCTTGATCAGCGGTGTCCCCACAACGAATACCAATTTTAACGGCACCTTTTCCGGCATCAGCGTCATCGACGCAAACGATTTCGAATACTCCCAAACCGCCGTCGATGATTCCGTTACCGGCGGCACCGCCGCCGCACCCATCGGCCAGGCCAGCTACGGCATCGCTTACCTTACCTTTAGCATTTCGCCAACCATGCAGGGTGTTGCGATCAACCCCATTTCCCGTAACGTTATGCTCGCAGACCCCAACGCCACTTCCAGCCAGGTTAATTTCATCAGCACCTTGGACCAGAGCGTGAGTGCCTTGACACTGACCCAAAACACGGTAGCTGGAAGCACCGCCACGACCACCGCGCCAGAGATAGGTGACACCAATGTTGCCTTCCAGCCCTTTACGAACACCGGCGTATTGTTCAATCCTAGCTTGAACCAAATCTCTCTGATCGATCCCGTCCGCTTGCAGCGCTATCAGATTGTTTCGACGGCTCCTACCGGCGGGCCACCGACCGTGGGGATCGGCTCGGTCCCCGCTCCAGGCGGCGGGACACTAAGCATACCCGGAGCGGTGGCCGTCGATGCGTCCACGAATACGGCGCTGGTCGTCAATTCCGGCAGCAACAACGTTAGCGTGTTCACTCTAGGCACGAGCATTAAGCCCGTTGAAATCCAGTCGGTGCAGACCTCCAGCGGTATTCCTGGGGCGATTCTGCCTCAGGCGGTGCTCACTACCGATTCCACCCCTGTGGCCGGTGGCCCGGTTACCCTCAGGATTCTGGGCACTGGATTTCAATCTGCCACACCCGTGCAGGTACGGCTGGACGGTACGTCCTTGACCGGCGCCACCGTGGTCAGCAATACCGAGATCGATGTCACCGTTCCCGCGACCTTCCTCAATGTCCCACGCCGCTACGCTTTGGACGTCCTGGTCGGCGGCGTCGGATCGAACGCCACTGATTTCACCGTCCTTCAAACGATCGATCTCACCCCAGCTTGTGCCGCCGGTTCAACGCCGCAACCCGGCGCGGTCGCCATTGACACTACGCGCAACATCGCCGCCGTCAGCAACTTTGGCTGCGGCAGCATTTCGCTCGTGGACTTGACTCCCGGCGCATCCGCTCCGCTCAAGAGCACCATTGCTGTGGGCACTTCGCCCATCGGCATCGACGTTATCCCGCGTCTGGGCTATGCCGTCGTCGCCAACAATGGCAGCGGCACCGCTTCCATCGTGAATATGGACAGCGCCACCTTGGTGTCGAGCCCCGGCACGGGCACAAACCCGACGGGCGTTGCAATCGATCAATACTCCGGTCTGGCGATCGTGACCAATACCGGTTCGAACAGCATTTCTTCCATCGATCTGACTTCCATCACCTCCGCGAATACCTCTCCAACGGTGAACACGCTCGGCATCGACCAGCAACCCGTTGCGGTGGCCATCGATCCCAACCGCGCGGCGTGTGGCAGTGCGACCGCCACTGGAATCGGTGTCGCCGTCATCACCGCGGTCGAATTGAACTCTGGTGCGGCAACTGGTGCGTTGGATACCGTGGACATCAGTAGCGCAGTTCCGATTCAATGCACGACGGTCACCGCCGCGAGCGTAACTGCCACTCCTACGGGTATCGTCTTTGATCCTGCCGGCCAAGCCACCGGGACCAACTCGACCGCGGCTCCCGGCACGACGCCAGGCGTCTTCTACGCTACCGGAAGCCAAGGCAACGTCATCTACGTTTTCAATCCAGACACCGGCACGGCTACGCCCGCGAACGTCGGCATTAATCCGACGTCTCTTGCGGTGAATTACAACACCGGAACCCTGTTGACCGTGAACTCGCTTAGCAACACCATTTCGGTCCTGGACACGCAGACGCTGAAGACTCGCACCACCATGGGAATTGGCGGCTCCTCACAGTTCGCGGCGGCGATTCATCCGCTCACCAACATCGCGGTGATCACCGATCAGACCAACAATCGTCTGATCATTATGCCGCTGCCTAACTAGTTGACCAGGTCGGCGGACGATGACGGGTACGATCGGATTTGCGAGGCACGCGAACGCAGGTACATGCCTTTCGGGCAGCTCGGCATCTTCGGCCGCCATTCCAGTCAGCCGGGCACGAGGGCGACTGGTTTGACCATGCTTTCTGATTGCAGGGGGCTGCGCGGCTCGGCTATACTCCAAAGTTTGTGTGACGCTCGTATTACCCGCTGGGAAGCGGTTCACGCCAATCGTGAATTCGCTAGGGTCAATTTGTCGACAAGGAGAAACACAGTGAATTTGAGAATGTTCGCCGCTTCGCGGTCACGCGGCACCCTGCTTCAGACAGCCGTTCTCGCCGCAGCGTGCCTGTTTTCTACCGTCGCCGTTCACGCGCAGGGCACCGCTGCCGCGGGTGCCGCGGTCAGCGGGAAGACTGGCGTCATCAACATCCGTCAGGCAATCGCCAGCACCTCGGAGGGCAAGCAGGCCGGCGCGGAGTTGCAATCGCAGTTTGCCGCGCGCCAGACCGAGCTTGAGGGACTCAACAAGCAGATCAATGACCTGCGGCAGCGCCTCGACACCGGCAGAGGCAAGATCAGCGACGAAGAGCAAGCGCGCTTGACGCGTCAAGGCGAAGTGATGGCGCGGCAACTCCAGCGCAAGCAGGATGAATATCAGGAAGATGTGAACGCCGCCCAGGGCGAGGTATTCGATCGCATCGGCCGAAAAATGGTCGACGTCCTGGACCGCTACGCGCGCGAAAACAGCTATGTGATCATTCTCGATTCTTCCGCGCAAAATACGCCGATTTTGTTCGCGTCCACCAACATCGACGTCACCCAGGACATCATACGTTTGTATGATGGCGCATATCCGGTAAAGGCCGGCAGCACCACACCAGCGGCGAAGCCTGCTGCCAAGCCCGCGACGCCTCCGGCTCAGAAACCGCCACAGCGATAAGCTGGCCTGGCGGTCGCGAACGGCGGGTAACCCGCAGCGTCAAGTTCGTCACGAATTATCGCAGGGTCAACGCCCCGGAAGAGATTCTGGGGCGTTTTGTTTTTTGGCTTTTCTTGCCATGTTCTCGACGTTTCGGATGACTGACTGCTGCTGCATTACTGCAGGGCCAGCGGGCCTTCGAGGATACCGTTGTCGAAGTCGGCGATCCACGCGCTTCCGGTGCCGTCGACGGCCACACCAGAGATGAGTCCACCCGTGAGAGATTGCATGGACGGAGGAGGATTCTGCCACTGGTTGTCCGAACGGGCGTAGAAGAGCACCTTCTTGCCCGAGGCCAGAAGCACACTGTGAGAATCGCCGGTGATGGAATGCACGACACCGACATTGGAGGCCAGAGATTGGATCTTGCCGCTGGGAACGGAAACGGAATAAGCCGACCCGGAGTCGTCGGCGAATACAAGACGCAGTCCAATCCTGTCGAAGGTTAAGACGCCACCCCCCTGAATCTGCTGGAAGGACCAACTCTGCGTTGAATCGGTGCTCCAATCTGTCCAATAGGTGATCTCTTTCTTACCGGGCAGGACCAAATACACGGACTTTTCCTCCGCGGCGATGCCCACGCAGCCGGCAGGTCCCACCCGGAGCAGGCGTTGGGTGGCAGCCTTAGCACTGGAGGCGTTGCCATCCAGCGAATACTGATAAACGTTACAGCCGAGGCTGTTATTCGAGCTGACGAAAACGGACTGCGCGTTCGCTGTCAGGGAACCGGGTCGATCCGAACCCTTCAGGTGAAACAAGGCTTCGAGGTGAATACCTTGGCGATCGATCTTTACTCTAGAGACCGCACCGCTGTCATCGAGTACGAATAGACCAGAGCCAGGATAGAAGGTGAGATCCACGGGGCGCCATTGCTTCTGCTGATATCGGACGGATGCCAAGCGAAGACTTTGAATTTTTTTGTTCAAGCGAAGGAGCGTGTAGTAGGTGTAGACACCAGAATTCTTGTCGTAGCTGAAATACGTGTCCTGCACAACGGCGGCATCCTTTATGGGAGTGCTGACGTTCAGGTCCGCACTATAAGGATCTCCGGGGTTCAGCGCGGAAGTGATCTGGCTCATAGCTCCCTTAAGCGAGTCGGCTTGCGCCGTGGACAAAGATGCATCACTCGCCTTCCCAAGATAGTAAAAGCTGCTTTCATCCGACGGGAGATTCGCAAGCCATGAGGGAGCGGCGGAAGCAGATTGGGCATAAACGAGAGGCAGGGTGAAAACAGAGGCTTGCTGGCTTCCGCCGGGCGTTGCGCGAGGCGATCCCGCCGCCTTCCAAGGCTTTGCTGATCTGGTTAAAATCGTCCAATCGCTGCAGAAAGTCCGCGTTGAATTTCACCAGGTCCGCGCCCTGAGGTTGCGCCTCAAGCGAACACGGCGAGCATGCCGTGCAATTTCCTGACAATCGCATTTCCTTCCATGGCGGCGCGCTGGAGGCTGCGATAGTCGACCGAAAAGACCTTGGCATTGATTCCGGTGACGATGCTGGTGGCCAGGCCCAAGACGATGGTCGCTACTTTGGCGGCATTTCCTGTTGATTTTTGAAGCACGGAAATGACAGCTCCAAAAACAACTACGGCGATCACCAGAACAATTTGAATATTTGCCTGATGATCCCAGGCTGTTATCTGGCTCTGGATTTCCTGAATTGATTTCTCGAACGGGTTGGTGCTGGCGGCGGACTGCGCGCCGAGAGGCGCCGGAGCGAGGCTGGCAGCCATGAGGGCGAAGATCCAACCCCACGAAAGCAATCGTTTCATAGAGCACCTCGGAGGTAACGGTGATCGTAAGTGCTGAGCACGCTACCACCCGAAAATGCTGGTTGTCAAAGTTTGAGAAATGCTGGACGTACCCCCAAAACGCTTCGCAGGGTGGCTGCGGAGTTCGCGATACTCGGCTCATCAGGCTTCGCCCTGGGGAATGCCGGGCTAAAGCCCGGGGCGCCTACATGGTTTGAGGAACGATGCGCGGTGGTGGGTCGTTTTGACCCGATGTCCGGGCGGGCCCGTATCTTGCTTTTACCGTGCTGCGGGAATATACTGCTGTTTCGCTCTGAAGCGGGTCGCACGATGAGTGGGCGCGAGCCCACTTTTTTGTTGGGCCGGTTGCAGTGCTCTTGATACCGGCATTGGCCGGGGAGTCTTCGCGTGAATCTGGAGAAAATCCGGGGCGCCGCCGAGCGGGTGGCCCGTTCGGAGGGACTGGAAGTCTTTGACGTCGAGTGGAAGATCGGGAAACAAAGATTTTTGCGGGTGTATATCGACCGAATTCCCACTACGACGTCGAGCGGCGGGGAACTTGCAGGGACTTCAGACGGGTCCGTCGCCGATCCTTATGGGGCCATCAGCCACTCCGACTGCGAACGAGTGAGCCAGCAGTTGAGCGTGATCCTGGATGTGGAGAATTTGATCGAGGGACCAGGATATATCCTGGAAGTGAGTTCTCCGGGGCTGGACCGGGCGCTGAAAAAGCCTGCGGATTTCGACCGATTCGCTGGCAAGCTGGCGAAAATTACGACCAGCGAGCCAATCGGCGACGTGAGTTTCTTCGAGGGGCGCCTGGCGGGCATCGCGGATGGGAAAGTCCGCCTGGAACTGAAGGGGAAGGACCTGCGGGTTGTTGAGGTGCCACTCGGAACGATTCGCAAAGCGAATCTGGTGGTGGAGTGGTAGGAAGCAGAGGTTAGAAGGTTAGAAGCTCGAGATTGGAAATCGCATTTTATAGGGGCATTTTAGGAACGAACGGAAATGGCGAACCTGCTCTATCAGCAAATTGAGATGTTGAGCCGCGAGAAGCATATCGAGCCGGAGATCGTGGTGTCTGCGATCGAAGATGCGATGGTGGTTGCGGCGCGAAAGTATTACAAGACGGAAGAGGACCTGCGCGCGAAGTTCAACCAGGAAACCGGACAGGTGGATGTGTTTTCGGTGCACATCGTCGTCGAAGAAGTAACCGACCCGAAAAAAGAAGTGAGCCTGGCGGAAGCCAAGAAGAAAAACCCTTCGGCCGAGGTTGGCACGGAAATCGTGGCGGCCAAGCCCACCGACGTGCTCGGACGCATCGCAGCGCAGACGGCCAAACAGGTGATTTTGCAGAAGGTGCGCGAGGCCGAGCGCGATACGATTTTTAACGAATATCACGGGCGCGTGGGCGAGTTGGTCACCGTGATCGTGAAGCGCGCCGAAGGTCCGGACCTGATCGTGGACATGGGCCGCACCGAAGCGCGGCTGCCGAAGCGCGAGCAATCGAAGCTGGAAACCTACAATATCGGCGAGCGGTTGCGCGTGGTCATCAAGATGGTGGATCGAGCGGCGAAAGGGCCGCAGGTGATCGTATCGCGCGCGGATGCCAGCCTGGTGCAGCGCTTGTTCGAGATGGAAGTGCCGGAAATTTACGACGGCACCGTGCAGATTCGTCACGCGGCGCGCGAGGCTGGAGAACGCACGAAGGTGGCGGTTGCCAGCCGCGATAAAGATGTGGACCCGGTGGGCGCCTGCGTCGGCATGAAGGGCATGCGCGTGCAATCGATCATTCGCGAGTTGCGCGGCGAGAAAATCGACATCATTCCGTACAGCGAAGAGACCGTGGCGTTTGCGCAGAAGGCGCTGAGTCCGGCTAAGGTTACGCGCGTCCAAATTACCGATCCCGAGAATCGCAAGCTGGAAGTGATCGTCGAAGACTCGCAGCTTTCGCTCGCCATCGGCAAAAAAGGACAGAACGTTCGCCTGGCCAGCAAGTTGATCGGCTGGGACATCGACATCAAGAGCGAAGAAGAAAAGCGGCGCGAGATCGAAGAGCAAATGACGGCGCTTACCGCCCCGACCACTCCGCTGACTGCTTTGGCGGGCGTTGGAGCGAAGACCATCGAGAAGATTGAAGCGGCGGGAATCACCAACGTCGAGAAGCTCGCAGGGATGACGCCGGAACAGTTGATGGAAATCCCGGGCATCGGCGAAAAGATGGTGGACAAGATCTATCAGGCGGTGAACCGGTTCTATGAGGGCGGCGGCGAGACCGCGGCTACCGGCGAAGCGGCCGAAAATGCCGAGGGATCGGCAGAGGAGGTCGCGTCCGGCGATCAGGCAGAAGCCTCCGCTGAAGGCGCGGCGGTGGAGACGCCAGAAGCTGAAGTCGAAGCCGAAGGGACGCCGGAAGCAGCACCCGAACCACACGACGAAGCGCCAGCACCAGGTCCAGCGGAAAACGGCGCCGTCGACGGCAATGGCACCAGCACCGCTGAAACCCCTGAAGAACGCGATCAAAAGCACTCGGAATCGGATGAAGAGGCTAAATCTTAGGAACGCATGACGACAGACCCAAACCAAGTACGGATTAACGAGCTAGCCCGCGAACTCGAGGTCAAGGCGAAAGCGATTATCGACCTCTTAGCGGGGTATGGCGTCACCGAAAAGAAGACGCACTCAAGCTCGATCCCGGTAGATGTCGCAGAGAAAGTACGCGCGCACCTGCAGGGAGTTGCCAATGCCGAAGCCGAGGCGGAGGCTAGGGCCAAAGCGGACAAGGACGCGAAGGAAGCTGCAGCGAGGGCGGCAAGGATGCGCCCAGCTGTCGCTCCAACAGCCGCACCTTCGGTGGCTGCTCCGCCGTCGGCACCAGCTCCCGCAGCGCCGGCGCCCGTCGCTGCGAGACCCGTGGCCGCGACGCCAGCGTCGATTGCGGCACCCGTTGCTCCGCACCAGCCGCTCCCGCAGCTGGCCCAGTGGCGACGCCTGTAGCGGCAACAACGGCACCTGCTGTTCCCAAAGCGCCAGTACAAGCTCCACCGCCAGTTCCTGCTGACGTAACCGAAGCTCCCGCGGCAACGACGCCGGCGCCTGTTGCGCGGCCAGTCGCGACGCCGACTCCGCAACCGGGCGCGCCTCTACGCCCTTCGACGCCTGCTCCTGCGGGTGGCGCTCCGCGGCAGGGCGCCCCAGCACCTGGCCAACGACCTTTTCAGCCACAACGACCGGGTCAACCGCCGGCGAATCAGCCCGTCGGTGCACGCCCAGCGGCAGGTACGCGTCCCGCCGCTGCTGCGCCTGGCGCGCGGCCGGCTCCGCCTCCCGCGCGCCCGCCCATGCCTACGGGTGGCAATCGCGGCCCAATACCCGGCACAACGCCGGGGAGTCATCAACGTCAAGGCGGACCGAGACCCGGTCAGCCGATGCGTCCTTTGCAATCGGGCGGGCAAGGGCGGCCATTTACTCCGCGTCCGGGTGGACCCGGCGGACAAAGCGGGCAACCCGCACGACCTTTTGAACAGCGCCGCGGCCCGATGCCGACCGGTTCGCGCCCAGGGCCCCGCATGCCCGGACGTCCCGGAATGCTGCCGCCACTGCCGGACAAGGCCCCCGCGAAAGCCGAGCCGGGCAAGCCGCTCTACACCAGGAAGCCACCGCAGCGTCAGCGTCCTGGTGCCGACAAGCGCGAGATGGAAGGTGAGCGCAAGCTTCACCCCACGCGCCAGCGTCCCGGCGCCGGAGGGCGCGGCGGCGCAGTTGCCGCTATCGCTCCGCCAGAGCCGCGAGCACCGCGCGACGTGGCCATCACGGAAGGCATCACCATTCGCGAACTCGCCGAGAAACTCGACGTCCGCGCCAAAGAGCTGCTGAAGACCTTGATGGACCGCGGAGTGTTCGCCAGCATCAATCAAGCGCTCGACGTTCCAACCGCAACCACGATAGCCGAAGCATTCAACGGTGTCGTCAGCGTCGTTTCCTTCGAAGAAGAAATGGTGCTGGAGGTTGCGAAGGAAGAGACCAAGGAAAACCTGAAACCGCGGCCGCCCGTGGTGACCGTGATGGGCCACGTCGATCACGGCAAGACCAGCTTGCTGGACGCCATTCGCGAAGCCGATGTTGCGGCGGGCGAGGCAGGCGGCATCACCCAGCATATCGGCGCGTACAAAGTGATGGTGAATGATCGTGCAGTCGTGTTTGTGGACACGCCGGGTCACGAAGCGTTCACGCGCATGCGCGCGCGCGGCGCCAAAGTGACCGACATCGTGGTGTTGGTCGTGGCCGCCGACGACGGCGTCATGCCGCAGACCAAGGAAGCGATCGATCACGCGCGAGCGGCCAATGTTCCGATCGTGGTGGCCATCAACAAGATCGACAAGCCCGAGGCACAGGTCGAGCGCGTGAAACGCCAGCTTGCCGATTTGAATTTGCTGCCGGCGGAATGGGGCGGCGATACGGAGTTTGTGGAAGTTTCCGCAAAGCAGAAAACCGGAATTCCCAAGTTGTTGGAAACCTTGTTGCTCGTCGCGGATTTGCGCGAATTGAAAGCGAATCCGGATGCGCCTGCAACCGGCACCGTCTTGGAATCGCGCGTCGACAAGGGCCGCGGCCCGGTCGCGACGATTTTGATTCAGAACGGCACGCTGCAACTTGGCGATTTCTTCATCTGCGGCTCGGTGTTTGGCAAGGTCCGTGCATTATTCGATGATCGTGGGCGTCCGACGAAGGACGCACCGCCTTCAACGCCGGTGGAAGTACTCGGCTTGCAAGGAATCCCGGACGCGGGCGACAACTTCCAGGTTACCGACGAAGCCAAAGCTCGACACATCGTCGAGTTCCGGCAGTCGAAACAGCGCGACGCGGCCATGGCTCGCTCCAGCGGCGGGCGCATCACGCTCGATCAGTTGCACGAGCAGCTCAAGGCCGGCGAGGTGAAGGAACTGGGCATCGTCATCAAGGGCGACGTGCAAGGCTCAGTGGAAGTGCTCAGCGAAATGTTGCCGAAGCTGTCGAATGATCAAGTGAAGCTGAAGATCATCGGCTCGGGCGTAGGCGCGGTGACCGAAAATGACGTGTTGCTCGCTTCCGCATCCGGCGCAATCATCATCGCGTTCGGCATCCGGCCTGACCGCAAAGCGGCGGAGCTCGCGCAGCAAGAGCACGTGGAAATTCGCCCTCACACCATCATCTACGAAGTTTCCGACGAGATTAAGAAGGCCATGGAAGGCCTGCTCGAACCCGTCGTGCAGGAAACGTACCTGGGCCGCGCCGAAGTGCGCAACACGTTCCGCGTCAAAGGTTCCGGCACCATCGCAGGTTGCTACGTGGTGGACGGCGTACTCAAACGCGATTCCCAGGTTCGCGTCATGCGCGACGGCGCAGTGGTCTACACTTCAAAGCTCAGCTCGCTGAAGCGCTTCAAGGACGACGCCAGTGAAGTTCGCACCGGCTTTGAGTGCGGCGTGGGCATCGCGAATTTCAACGACGTCAAGGTCGGCGACATTCTGGAGTGCTTCCAGGTGACGAAACTCAGCGCCGCCGAAGCCGCCGCGCAGAGCGGCGCGACCAGCGTCGCGAAAATAGGTTGTAGCATCGTTCCTGGAGCCAGTCATGCCGGTCGGCTTGCTCACCCTTGAGTTGCACATCCCGGACGCGCAATCGCTGAAGGATAAGAGACAGGTGATTCGCAGCTTGAAAGATAAGCTGCGGAGGCAGTTCAACGTGGCGGTTGCGGAATTGGATCATCACGATCTGTGGCAAAGGTCGGTCGTGGGGGTAGTGACGCTATCGAACGAAGAACGTCACGTGCAAGAATCCTTGCAGCAAGTCTTGGATGAGGCCGATCGCATCCTTGGCTCGTTCTTGATCGGACAGAAATTCGAGATTGTTTAGGGAGTGCGGCGTTCAGAACGCCGTTTGCACCGATGAGTCCAACCAATCACCGACACGAACGCGTGGGCGAGGAAATCGCGCACGAAATCAACGCCATGCTGGCCGGAGAGCTGAAGGATCCGCGGCTCGAAGGCATGGTGGTGGTCAGTGAAGTGCGCGTGCAGCCGGATATGAAACATGCGCGCGTCTATGTGCATGTGCGTGGCGCCAACAAGGAACAGTCCGACGCCATCAAAGCGCTCGATCACGCCTCGGGTTACATTCGCAGCGAGCTGATCGAACGCTTGCAGCTCCGCCGATTGCCGGACTTGCACTTTACGCTCGACCTCTCGCAGGAACACGTCGAGCGTATCGAACAGCTTTTGAAAGAAGTGAAGAAAGACAAGCCAGCAGCGCCATAGTAGATCCCGCAATGTAGGCGCTGGGCTTTAGCCCGGCGCAGCATTCTTTTGCCAGTATTCTTTTGCTTCAATCCGAAAAGCCGCACAAGGAAACTCCCACGCATGCCACGACAGCCGAGTCCTGCGCCGTTTGACGGCGCGCTGGTGATCGATAAGCCCAAAGGTAAGACATCGCACGATGTTGTGGACGCGGTGCGTCACCTGGCAGGCTTCCGTCAGATCGGGCATCTCGGCACGCTGGACCCGCTCGCTACTGGCGTGCTGGTCTTGCTCCTTGGGCGCGCGACTCGCCTGGTGCAGTTTTATTCCGGCCGCCGCAAGCGCTATTCAGCTGGCTTCCGTTTTGGTTTCGCCACCGACACCTACGATTCCGACGGCGAAGCGCAGGGACCCGATGCGGCGCCCACGCTGGACCGCGCCATGCTTGAAAAATTGGCTGCGGAGCGCATTGGACGTTTCGAGCAAATGCCACCTTCATTTTCGGCGAAAAAGATTCACGGTCGCCCCGCTTACGAGCTTGCGAGAAAAAAACAGCCAGTGGAATTGAAACCCGTGGAGGTCGAGCTTTTCGAGTACAAACTGACCGAAATCGAAGGCAGCATCGCGCGCTTTGTGATCGAGTGCTCGTCCGGCACCTACATTCGTTCGTTAGCGCATGAAATGGGCCAGAAGCTGGGATGTGGAGCGCACCTCGCTGAAATTTCACGCCTCGCCGTTGGAGAATTTTCGCTGGACCAGGCGATCAAGCTCGAAGAACTCGCGGAAGGCGCGCGAGCGGGAAAATTCGCCGACTACATGATTAAGTTGGAAAACTTATTGCCAAATTTTCCCCGGACGAACGTACTCCCTGTCGTCGAGCGGCGCGTCCGTCACGGCACGAAGTTCAATGTAATGATCTCGCAGATTCAGCCGGGTCGCGCGGAACCTCCGCCAGGCTCGACGTCGGAACTTGATGCCGGCGAGCTTCGGCCCCCGCGCCTCCGCGTGTTCAATCAGCAGGACAAGTTGATCGCCATCGCTGAGGCTGTCGTTCCGCGGACGTACCAGCCGGTGGTGGTTTTTGAGCCATTGGCTTAGAGCAATTTTGCTAAATCATATTTTTGGTAGCACAGACACTCTTGTTTACGCTGAACATCGAAGCGTCTGTGTCCTCTCAATCCGCAGCGAGGAACCCATGAGACCGAACAAACAGCGCGTTCTACTTGTAAGGTTCCATCGCGCTGGTTATAGTTTTTTCGTGGGGCGTGCGATGTCAGCTGCTTCGTCTGCTGTAGGGCAGAATTCAATTCCGGGAATGAGCCGCTTAGTCACCGTGAAAGATGACGGTGGTCCGGAGCGAGGCCGCACCCTTTGCGGTGAGCTCGAGGCCGGCAACATTCTGTTTTTTCCGCAAACACCGTTTGCCTTTCCCGATGACGACCTGAAATTTCTGCTGACTCGCAAACAGACCGACGCAAGCTTCCACAAGAATATCGCTTACCGTCCCGCCGAGGACCGCATCACCGGCCTGGACAAATCCGCGGCAGGCCCGGAAGTGGATCGTTTGCGCGCCATCGTCGCAGGTTATTCGCAACGTTCCAATCAGTTCCTGGCCGAATTACTTCCGCCCTACGCGGGAAAATGGAAGCTCGACTTTGCGAGCTATCGCCCGTTGGAAGAACAGGGACGTCCCGCCCGCCTCCGCGCTCGCAATGATTTGCCGCACGTCGATGCCTTTCCCACGCGTCCCACGAACGGAGACCGCATCCTGCGGTTATTTACGAACATCAATCCGGCGCAAAATCGCGTGTGGATCACCAGCCAAAACTTCGATGTGATTGGGCCTCAGTTCGCGAAAATGATCGGGCTGCCGCCAGGACAAAGCTCTAATCCCATTTCGAAAGCGGTTCGTGAAATCGCCAGAGCCGCGCATCTTCCCGGAGCAAACCGTTCGCCTTACGACGAATTCATGCATCGATGCCACAACTCCATGAAGGAAGACGGCAAATTCCAGCAAGACTGCCCCAAGCAGCGCTGGGAGTTTCCTCCGCGCTCCACCTGGATGGTGTTCACCGATTTCGTCAGCCACGCGGTGCTGCAAGGGCAATACGCGCTGGAGCAGACATTCATCATTTCGCGCCACGCGATGGTGCGGCCCGAGATGTCGCCCCTGCGCATTCTGGAAAGCCTTTCCGGCCATCCTCTGACGAGAGCAAACTGACATCCGCTCTCTTGGCCGCCCACCGATTCGCCAGTCCCCGATTCGCCAATCAATGTTTAGGGCTTAACAGGCTGCCGAAAAAGTCCTTCTCTTTAGGAGGTCGGTGCTTTAGCGCCGACGTAAACTGCCGTGCTCTCAACGGGCTTCAGTGGAGGGCCCCTGAAGGAAACTTTTCTTCGTTTTGTTGCATTTTTCTGCAGCCTAGGGGTCTAAGGTTGCGGCGGCGGATTAGGATTCGGCGCCGGAGGAGGATTCGGATTTGGCGCCGACCCCGGATTGGGATTCGGGATCGGGGTTGGACCCACCGGCTGCTGAGCTGGCGGTGTTGCCGGCGGTTGAGCTTCAGGCCCCGCTGGCTGCGGCACACCCGCTCCAAGCGAACCGCGCGCCCCAGGATCACCGCGACCCGCCAGGATGTTGCGTCCCACACGCACCGGAGCACGCAACCGCCGCGGCGTGACCAGGATCATGAACTCCGTCTCCTGCAGCGTATTATTGTGCGTGCCAAAGGCGTACCCGCCCTGAGGAATGTCCGCCAGGCCCGGCAATCCGGTGATTGCTCGCGTCTCTTCCTCGTCCAGCAGCCCGCCGATGAGCGTGGTCTCATCATCCTTTACGCGCACCACTTGGCTCAGCGTGCGATTCGAAAGGATGGGAATGCCATTGATGCTATTTCCCGACAGCGCGCGAATCTCAAACTCCAATTGCAATGTGACCTCGTGATTCTTGTGCAGCGTCGGCGTCGCCTTGACCTTCACACCGAGATCGACATACTCAGCGCCTGGATAGGGCGTTTGCGTCGGCGTCGTGCCGGTCGCAAAGCTCGAAGAGTCCTGAAAAATGGTGACCACTCCTTGATTGGTGGTCGAACCCAGCGCCGTCAGCGCGACATCCGGCAGCCCGCTGCTCGTCAAGGTGGCGCTGATGATCGCCGATGGGCTCGCGGGTGTGGCAATCTCCAGACGATTTGAAAATGTTCCTCCACCCAATCCAATGTAAATACCTAGAGTGCTTTGGCCCTGATTGGTCACCGCAAGGCTCGGCACATTCCCGCCGGTAAAGTTTGCGATCACAATTCCCGCAGGTGTCGTCGCTGTGGCCAGAGGCGAACCCGCCGCACCGCTGAAGGTAGCATCCGCATTCGCGCTCGAGAGAATGATCGACACACTGTTGTCGCCCTGATTCACCACCGCCAGATCCGGAATGCCATCCGTATTCAGGTCGCCAGCCGCGATGGCCACCGGCGTGGTGCCTACCGCCAAAGGCGAACTGTTCGCCTCGGTCAGCAACAGATTGCCGTTGGAATCGATAGAACCCAGCAAAATAGTCACGTTATTGGTGGTCTCGTTGGCAATGGCTAGGTCCACTTCAGGCGCAGTCAGGCTGGGCAGCGTCGTATTTTTGAAGTTTGCCGTGGCCATCGCCACCGGCCCCTTTTCGGTGATCGTCGCGTTATTTTGCAGCGCGTATGGCGACTTCGGAAATGCCGTGAATCCACCTTTTCCGTCGCCTTTGAAAACCGAAATGGTGTTGTCACCCTTATTGGCAACCGCGAAATCCAGGTTGCCGTCTCCGTTGAAATCCGCCACCACCACCGAACTTGGCTCCGTTCCCACCGCATACGGAGACCCCGCCGCTTCGGTGAATGTGCCATCGCCATTCCCCAGCAGCACCGTCACATTATTCGAAGTGGAATTCGCGATGACCAGATCCACCGGCGACACCGTGACGCCGTTCGAATTGACGACCGTATTCCCGAACGCGCCGGTGGCGATGGAAACGGGACCTGTTTCGCCCTTCGCCAGCGTAAATGGCGACTTCGCTTGCGCGACGAAGTTTCCGTTATCCTGGTTCAACAGAATGCTGATGGTGTTGTCGTTCTCATTGGCCACCGCCAAGTCCGGCAGCGTCCCTCCGCTGTAGGCCGCCGCGGCCAATGCCACGGGATTGTTGCCCACACTGAAGGTAGTCTCCGGGAACGTAGTAGAGCTAGGAACCGCCCCGATCACCGAGTTCGGGTTGCTCGCCGTCCCGGTTCCGGTGCCGAGGCTCCCAGACAAAAGAGAGAGCGTGATCGGATAGCGGTCGCCCACGAAAAAGGTGGCCGGCTTGCCGTCCTGCGCGCGCATCAGAACCTGCCTCCCGCTCTGCACCAGTGTCAGCGCATCGGAAAAATTGGCGGCTGCGGCCGGCACCGTTAACAAGAAAGTGGAATTGCCGCCGCCGAACAAAATAAATCCCGGAACGCTGCTGAGTCCCTGCGCGCTGAAAAGTTGACCCAGGATCGTCAATGCGTTCGACAAGTCCGACGCTCCCCGAAGCGCGGCGATATCGCTGGGGCTAATCAGGAATGCCTGCGCCGACGTTGGCGGTGTAATGCCAAGTTGCGTCGCTTTGTCCCGATCCACCTCGAGCAGCTCAACCTCCAGCATCAGCTCGCCGCGCGCTCTCTCCACTTGCGACACCAACTCGCTCGCCAGCGTCAACCTTTCCGGCGTGTCCCGCATGGTAATCGTGCGGCTGTGCGAATCCAGCTCGATATGCGTGGATCCCGTTATTTCGCGCAACACGCGCAGCAGTTCCGTCATTTCTTCCGGCGCGACCGACGCCGACAACGGGAACGTCTGCTCCGCCTCCACCGCGTACTGCCGCCGTTTCTCCGGCGTATCCGGCGTAACAAATATTTGGTTCGCGCTCAACGGCCGCCAAAACGTGCCGGTTTGCTCGGACAGCAAAGTCATCGCCGTCGCGAAGTCCACGTCATCGACGCGCAGCTTCACGTTGCGCGCCTGCAGGTCCGGGTCGAACACCGTTTTGATGCCGAAAATTTGCGCGACTTGATCGTAAGCGCTCTTGGTATCGCCACGCAGGTCCAGGCTGTGTTTGCCGTTCTGCGTCTTCAGTTGCGGCATGCCTTCGATGGGCTGCGCTTGGGAAGCGGCGCGCTCGTCATCCTCTATCGCTTCCATCTCCGCCATGCGCTCCGCGACCACCGCGTTGCTCGCATCAATCCGCAGCGCGAGCCGCAGTTCGGCGATGGCCTGCGAAATATTCCCAGTGAGCGCCAGATTCTCGGCTTTCGAGGTGTGCTCGCCAACAAGTTTCGCCCGCAGCACAGCGCCTCGCGTGATTGCCGCCATTTCCTGCGGTGCGAATCGCGCCGCTTCGTCGTAGGCCGCCAGCGCCTCCTCCAGACGCCCGTTGGCCGCGGCTTCGTCTCCTCGCTCCATCGCAACTTGGGCGCGCTCCGGATCGACGAAGATGGCCTTCGGCGACTGCGTAGCGGTGGGTGCCTGCGTCTGCGCAAACAGCGGCACGCAGATCACCACACTGCAAAGAAACAGTGAAACAGTCAGGCGTGGGATTTGGGCCGCGAGCATAGTTAGGATATTCTACCGTGAAGATATACGACCAGTGTGGTCCGGTTGACGGAAGTAGCTAATAAAGGTAAACTTAAGTCGCATTTGCAACTGACTAACAACTGGAGTTTCCTTGCTCTCGGCTTTTCTCATCGCTCTCCGTGAAGGCGTCGAAGCCTCCCTCGTGGTTGGCATCATACTCGTCTATTTGTCTCGCACCGGCCGGGCCCATCTCGCCCGTTACGCCTGGTATGGCGTCGCTGCCGCGGTGGCCCTCAGTCTGGGCATCGCCATCGCCTTGGAACGTTGGCAGATCAGCGAAGATGGCTTCGAGGGGGTCCTGCTACTGGCCGCCGCCGCCTTCGTCATTACGATGATCGTATGGATGAATCGCGTTGCGCGCCACCTGAAAAAAGAAATCGAGCAAAAGGTCGAAGCTTACGCGGTCCGGGCGGGCAAGGCCGCCGGTTGGGGCATCTTTGCCTTCGTCTTTCTCATGGTCGTCCGCGAGGGAGCGGAACTCGCCCTTATTTTGCGCGCCGTCGAGCTTTCCACCGAGGGTCTGCAGACCTGGATCGGCACCCTCGCAGGCATCGCCGCCGCGGTCGCGGTCGGCGTCTTCTTCTTCAAAGGCACGTTGCGCATCCCTCTCCAGCGATTCTTCGCCGCCACCAGCGTCATCCTCATGCTCGTGGTGTTTCAGCTGGCGCTCACCGGCTTGCATGAGCTGAGCGAAGCGCAGTGGCTGCCCTCCAGCAAAACTGAAATGGCCATCATCGGCCCCATCGTGCGCAACGAGCTGTTCTTCTTCGTATTTATTTTTGGCGCGGCCGCGCTGCTGGTATTCCGCGAGTGGCAGTCTGCGAAACATGCCACCGCAGTGACCCGCGCCGCAGGCGAAGCGGAAAAGCGCCTGCTCGAAGCGCAAAATCGCCGCCAGCGCCGCTGGATGGTAGCCGCAGCCTCTGCATGCCTGGTCGTCATTCTCCTGCTGACCGCGGATTTCATCTACGCCCGCGCAAATTCAGCGCGTCCCACCGTCACCCAAGTCACCGCGCAAAGCAATGAAGTGCGCGTCCCGATTCGCGACGTGCAAGACGGCGACATGCACCTGTTCTCGGCCGACGTCGGCGACGGACAGACAGTCCGCTTCATGATCATCAAGAAACCGAACGGCTGGGGCACCGCCCTCGACGCTTGCCGCATCTGCGGAGCCGAAGGCTACCGCCAGGACGGCCAAAACGTGATCTGCCGCCACTGCGGCTCCGCCATCTATGTCCCAACCATCGGCCAAGCCGGCGGCTGCAATCCCATAGGCGTCCCATCGCACGTAGACGGCGCAAATCTAGTGCTGGACGTTTCCGCGCTAGCCCAAGCCACAAACGAGATTCCCAAGTAGCACAGACACTCCTGTCTGTGCCCACTGTTGCCCGGAGCAAAGCGAATGCCGAAGCATCACCAAGACATAGCAACCCGTTGCTCACGATTTCGGCAACCAATCCTTTCCTCGCTATTTCGGCAACCGACCCGTAGGGGCGGGGCTCGCCCCGCCCGGCGCAACGAGTTCGCGCAATCGCAACAACACAACTCGACCCGCCCCACACCCTAAACAAAATGTTCCTACGCCTAGTAGCCGACTCCTTCCGCCGCCGCCCGCGCCACAAACTCCTAACCGGCGCCGCCCTAGCCCTAGGCATGGCCGTAGCCACCGCCGCCCTTAGCGTCTCGCTCGACGTAGGCGACCGCCTCTCCCACGAATTCCGCAGCCTCGGCGCAAACCTGCTCGTCACCCCGCAAGCAGACACCCTCCCCCTCGAAATCGGCGGCGTAGACTACCGTCCAGTAAACTCCGGTGCCTATCTCCCCGAATCCGACCTCCCCAAAATCAAAACCGTCTTCTGGCACAACAACATCATCGCCTTTGCAGCCCACTCTTGAGTTCGTCGGTCAAAGGCATGTCCGCCGGCGAGAATTCCGCGAACGTCGCGGCAAAGTCTTTTTGGCTCACAGATTCCTGTCATCGGAACTTGGGCCGATCATCCGATCAAGCTGTCGGATGGCTCTCTGATCCAAACGGGCATCGAGAAAACGAATCCTTGGTGGCGTGTTTCACAGGGCCGCTGGTTCCACGAGGATGCGCAGGAGTGCGTCGTCGGGAAGAATCTCGGTCGCAAACTTGGCACGCACGTGGGTGGGAGATTCGTGCCGGGTTTGGCTCTCGGTTCCTACTTTAGGGCCGATCTCTCCGGCGCAGAGCCTCTCGCATTAGAAGCCGTCGGCTTCCTCGACAGTGGCGGGCCCGAAGATGACGCGATCATCGTTCCGCTATCGATCGCGCAACAACTCGCCGGCAAACCCGGCCAATACCGCAAACTCTACGTCAGCGCCCTCACCAAGCCCGAAGACGACTTCGCCCGCCGCAGCCCCGCCACCATGTCACCAGACGAACTCGAGCGCTGGAGCTGCAGCCCCTACGTCTCCTCCATCGCCTACTCGATCAAACAAGTCCTCCCCGGCTCCGACGTCCGCGTAATCCGCCGCGTAGCCGAAGGCGAAGGCCGCATCCTGACGCGAGTCCGCACGCTGCTTTGGCTCGTGACGTTCGCCGCGCTGCTAGCGGCCGCGCTAGCCGTAGGCGCATCCTCGGCCGCAAGCGTCATCGAGCGCCGCACCGAAATCGGCCTGATGAAAGCGCTAGGCGCAGGCTCCGGCATGGTCGGCGTGCTGCTAGCCGCGGAACAACTCCTGCTAGCCGTAGCAGGCGGAGCCGCAGGCTACGCGCTAGGCATCGTCCTGGCTCGTCTGGTCGGCGAAAAAATCTTCGGCGTAGCCCCGCAACCCTCGCTCCTGGTTCTTGTGGTAATCGTAGGCCTCGCCGCTGCCGTAACCATCGCTGGCAGCGCCATCCCACTACGCCGCGCCGCCCGCTACGAACCCGCCCCCATCCTCCGAGGCGAATGACCATGAACAATCCCCTCGCCACACGGATCACACACACCAATGGCCGCCGGTGACCATCGCCACACGGATCGCCACACCAAGCGCCACACCAAGCGTTGTCATCCTGAGGGCATCCGACAAGGATGCTCGAAGGACCTCAACCTCTGCAACCAACTGTGCCCACGCGCACTCCCCTGTACGGGCGCAGCACTGCTGCGCCCCATGTCCGCAAGATCTCAACCATGGGGCCCGCCATGTCTAACTCCCGCCCCATGTTCTGGCGCATCGTCC
This sequence comes from uncultured Acidobacteriota bacterium, assembly GCA_963729285.1. Lineage (GTDB taxonomy): Bacteria > Acidobacteriota > Terriglobia > Acidiferrales > UBA7541 > Acidiferrum. The sequence continues at coordinate 13,312 of CAVSNL010000043.1, read as the reverse complement.
GCCGCCTACTAACCGCCAATCGCGGCCGCCTATTCGTAATCCTGCTTGCCCTGGGCGCAGGCGCAGCCGTAACCGCCGCCCTCCTCAATCTTCAAATCGACGCCAACCGCCGCCTGACCACCGAATTCCGCTCTCTGGGCGCAAACGTAGTCGTCGCTCCCGCGCAATCGCGAATGGTGCCGAAGCCGCCACGTTGAGCCAGGCCTCTTGTGCAACAGATTCCTCCCACCGTCAGACGGTCAGCACGTCTCCGCCATCGCCTTTCCTTTACTTCCGCGGACGCGCTAGCCCCTTTCGGATTAACCGAATGTGGTCGTTGGCGCGCGACCGTGGTAGCCGGTACTTCCGCGCAAACGTGCACCGCCGGCGCACGGCTCGTCGGCGAAGTCTGGAACTTCAAGCCTCGCTGGTAGGTGTGGGTTCTCGTATCACCTTCGCGTAAGCCGAGTCTTAAGTCGCGGTTGTCTGCAAGCGTCGAATCGACCTGGTTCGACGCGGCGGCCCCGAAGACGACCAAGTCACTTCCGCATCTTGCGCCGGCCCAGCGCCTGGCCGCACCTCCCCGGCCGCATCAGCCTGATCCAAATCAGCGTCCCGGGAACACCGGCTACAATAGACGACTACATCGCGGATCTCCAGCAAACAATTCCCTGATGCCGACGTCCACGGCATCCGCCAATTCACCGAAGCCGAAGCTAAAATCTACAACCGCATCAGCGGCCTGCTCAATGCTACCGTCGTGGTCGTCCTGATCCTCACCACGCTCTGCGTGATGGCCGCCATGACCAACGTCGCCATGGAGCGAAAAAACGACGTCGGCCTAATGAAGGCGCTCGGCGGCGCGACCCGCCGCGTCCTGCGGCTCTTTCTCGCCGAAGCCGCAGTTCTCGGTGTCCTCGCCGGCATCGTAGGCGCGGCCGCCGGCATCCTGCTCTCCATCGCTCTAGGTAAGGCCGTCTTCGGCGTGGCGGCGCAACCCCGTCTGATTGTGTATCCTGTAACCGTACTGCTGACGATCCTCGTTGCCATTGCCAGCGCCTATCCGCTGCGCCGCCTTGCGAGTGTTCGCCCAGCGTCTGTTTTTCGAGGTGAAGCGTGACGCCGCAGGTCGCCATCGAGTCGTTGACCAAGCAATACGGCGCACTGCGCGCGGTCGACGGCCTCAGCTTCAGCATCAATCCGGGCGAATGGGTCGCGCTGATGGGCCCGTCCGGCTCCGGCAAAACCACGCTCATCAACGTCCTCGGCGGCCTCGACACGCTAACCAGCGGCCGCGTCATCGTGGACGGCGTCGATCTCGCGAAACTCACCGAAAGCCAGATGGTTCGCTATCGCGCCGAAAAAATCGGCTTCGTCTTCCAGCAATTCCACCTCGTCCCGTATCTCAACGCCGTCGAAAACGTGATGCTCGCGCAATACTTCCACAGCGTCACCGACGAATCCCAGGCCGCCGAAGCCCTGCGCCGCGTTGGACTCGGCGATCGCCTCACCCATCTCCCCGCACAACTCTCTGGTGGCGAACAACAACGCGTAGCCATCGCCCGCGCCCTCATCAATCAACCAAAACTCATCCTGGCCGACGAGCCCACCGGCAATCTCGACGAACCCAACGAAACCATCGTCATGGAAATATTCCGCGAGCTGCACCGCGCCGGCCACACCATCCTTATGGTCACCCACGACCCCGACATCGCCCGCCAGGCCGATCGCCGCATCGAGCTCCAACACGGCCACCTGCACTACGACAGCACGCTGCACGGCCCCAATCATCCTCTGCTCTGTCCGCTGGCCAACACCAACGACTGCTGCACGTCCGGTGTGCCCACCGGTGACGACGAAATCCGCTTCGACCATCTCCTCGAGCAAATCTGGGTCTTCGGCGAAGAAGGAAAGCCGGCAAGAGTCGATTCCCTTCACGCCACCGGACCCGCAGGCACCCTGCCACTGATCACCGACGAATCCCCAACGCGCATCCTGACCCGCATGTCCGAATTGCAACTAGTCCAAGCCGAAAACGGCCACGTCCAACTCACCGACGCAGGCACTCGCCGCGCCCGCGATGTAGTCCGCCGCCACCGCCTGGCCGAACGCCTCTTCAAAGACACCTTCGCGGTCGACGACTCCGAAGCCCACAACCAAGCCTGCAAATTCGAGCACATCATCAGCCCCGAGCTGGACCAGCGTATCTGCACCTTCCTGGGCCATCCAAAAACCTGCCCCCACGGCAACCCCATCCCCGCTGGCCCCTGCTGCAACGGCACCCCCAAGTCGACAGTCGACAGTTAAAGGTCGAAAGGGTGCGATCCAGCAACATTTCGGCGCGCGGCTTGGGGTTACTCCGCTTGCGGCGATCGGCCACCTCCGGTTAGTTCGACGTGGCGGCGCAGGAGCTCCGCGACGTCGCCCATCTTGTCGTCCAGCACATTCAGTTTTTGTGTCACGTTCTGGATTTCTTTTTCGGCGCGGCGATTGACGTCGTAGTCCAGCTCACCCCGAACGCGATCTTTCGAGTCCTGGCGATTTTGACTCATCATGATCACCGGCGCTTGAATGGCGGCGAGCATCGATAGGAAGAGGTTGAGCAAAATGAATGGGTAGGGATCCCAGGCGGCGCCTCGCAGGATGACGTTGATGGTCACGTAAATGACCAGCACGACTAAGGCGGTGATGATGAACGACCAGGAGCCGCCGAAGTGGGCGACGGCGTCGGACACGCGATCGCCGAAGGTGGCGTGCTCCTCGATCACTTCGTTGGGATTGCGGCTGGCGCGATTGCGCACTAATTGCTGCGACGCGTGAAACTGGCGGCCCAGGACGGTGAGCATGTCCATTCCGGCGTGGGGCTTACGCTGGATGAGAACGGCGATATCGTGGCGGTCCACTTCGATACACCGCGTTTCCTCGAGGGCAACCGCATTGGTTTGGTGCGGAGTCTGCTCCAGCATGGAGGCAAAGCCGAAAAACTCGCCGTGTGCGGGTTCGTCGACGATCACTTCCTGTTGATCGTCGTCCACCGTTGTCACACGAACTTTGCCGGAAACCATAACGTAGGCGTGGCCGCTGTCTTCGCCCATTTTATAAATGCGCTGGCGAGGGGCGAAGGTTTTGACCTCCACCTCACCGCCGAGGACGGCGAGTTCGTCTTCATCGAAGAGAGAGAACAGCGGGACGGCGCGGAGCGTTTCGGGACTGGAACCCATCGAGGCACCTCTTGGATTTGAGAAATGCCGGAAGCATTCCACAAATCTGGCGCAGGTGGCAAACGCGGTTGCCCAGAATATTTTTAAGAGCGGCGGTACCCCTCCCCCTAGGTTTTTTGTAAGTATTCATTCTAAAGGAAGTTGAAGTTGTTTGTTTTGATAACGTTCTGCAAGTGTTGATTCTAATGGACGTAGCCGGGGCCGTTTTTGCAACCGGGATGACGGCGTTTTTTGACGAAGAACCGGCGGACGGGCGCTTCCTTCGGATTTTGGAGATGCTGCGTGAGGACACCATCGAGGAGGGTAGCGACAAAAACACACCGGCGGTGCAACCAAGTAGAGGCCATTTCATAAATGGCCGAGACAGGAAGAGAAGAACTTCCTCAGGGGCTGAAGCCCGATTTTGCTTGTCTTTAAACGTCGGAGCTAAAGCTCCGACCCCCTGAGATGCATTTATGAGACGACTTCTGGTGGTACTATAACAGTATATTACCTACTTGTCAAGATAAACTTTGGGCTTAGCTTGCCGTGGGGTCACGGAAGGTTTGGGCGCAGTCGGGGCAGGGGCAGATGGTGCGGAGATGGTCGTAGCTGTAGATACCGGTGGCGTGGCCGTCGGTGAAGGTGAACTGGATGGCGTAGTTGCCTACGGCGTTGGCGGATTGGGCGGTGGGTTTGGGTTTAAACATGGGCAGGGCGGCGGCTGAGGCTGGACCTGCGGAGGTGAAGGCCCGTTTTTTTTCGCGCTCGTCGTTGCAGGTGGCGCAGGGGCACTCTTCGCGAAGGTAGTGGAAGTCGTAGTGGCTGGCGTGGCCGTCAGACCAGGTGATGTCGACGCCGGCGCCGGTGGAGACGTGGATTTTGACGCTGGCGGGCTTTTTGCGTTGGTCGATGGGAGTGGGCATCGGAATAGTCGACAGTCGACAGTTTACAGTTGAATGTTCGGAAAGGGAAAACGGCGGGAGGTGGGAAGAGGGAAACCTTGCTCTCGGCTGGCTTGGGACACAGACGCTTCGATGCTCAGCGTAAACAGGAGTGTCGGACCGTTTGACGGAGGTGCTTCGACGGTTTGGCGGTGCTGAGGTGTCGTCTAAACCCCGCGGTCTCGGAGACCGCGGCTACAGGAGGCGGGGCTGCTGAAAAAATTAGACGGAGAGGACGCACGCACAGTGTCAAAGAATGGCCACCGTTGTGCACTGCACCAATCGGCGCAATCGCGCGTGAAAAGACAAATGCGCCTTAAAACTAGTTCACCGGAGTGGCTAGACTTCGCCCGAAAAAAATGCGAGCATTTTAATCTGCAGGTCAACATCACCCATTCATGAGCAGCAGCACTCCTATTAGCCCCGCTGCCCCGCGCAGCCGGGGAAATGGTATTCCACGCGTTATCGTAGCCACCACGGCGCTATTGACGTTTATTTCGTTCTGGCGCGCGGCGGCTATCGTTCTGAACGATCTGGCTTCCTCCGCCTACTATGCGGGCGGTGAGGCGGAAGGTTTCATTGGCAAGACCGCGCCGTGGTTCATCCTGGCGATCATGTTGTTTTCGTACGCGGTGCGCGCGGTGTACGTCGAAAGCTGCAGCATGTTTGTCCGCGGCGGCGTGTACCGTGCCGTTAAGCAATCGCTGGGCGGCACGCTTGCGAAATTCAGCGTTTCCGCGCTGATGTTCGACTACATTCTGACCGGGCCAATCAGCGGTGTGGCCGCGGGTCAATATCTTGGCGGCCTGCTCAGCGAATTGTCGCAATACTTTCACCTGAGCGGTGCTTTTTCCGAACATACCCTGGGCGGAATCTCCGCAAGTTTCGCCATTGTCGTCACCGTCTATTTCTGGTGGGAAAACACCAAGGGCGTCTCGGAGTCGAGCGAAAAAGCCCTGCACATCATGAGGCTGGTCACCGTGATGGTGGTGATTCTGATCGGCTGGTGCATTTACACCGCCGTCCTGCGCCATTCGTCGCTGCCTCCGTTTCCCTATCCGCGCAACATTCACCTGACGGGCAGCGCTCTGGGCTGGCTGGCGCACAGCAGCTTGCCGCATATGTTCGGCGTCATCGCCATTTTCATCGCGCTGGGACATTCCGTGCTGGCCATGAGCGGCGAGGAATCGCTGGCGCAGGTATATCGCGAAATCGAAAGCCCCAAGCTGCAGAACCTGAAGAAGGCCGGCTTGGTCATTTTCATCTACAGCCTGGTTTTCACTTCGCTAGTGTCTTTTTTCGCGGTGATGATCATCCCGGACGATGTCCGCCAAGGCTTTTTGGAGAATCTGATCGGCGGGCTGGCGATGAGCTTGCAAGGCCCGTTCATCGCGCGCTGATCTTCCATGGATTCGTGGTGGTGGTGGGAACGCTGATCCTTGCGGGCGCCGTGAACACCGCGATCGTGGGCTCGAACGGGGTGCTGAATCGCGTTTCCGAAGACGGCGTGTTGAGCGAGTGGTTCCGGCAGCCGCATCCGAGATTCGGGACCAGCTACCGCATCATTAACATCGTGGTGCTGCTGCAGATCGCCACGATTGTGATCAGCCGCGGCGATGTCACTTTTCTGGCGAACCTCTATGCGTTCGGCGTCATCTGGAGTTTCGCGATGAATGGCCTGGCGGTGCTGGTGCTTCGCTACACGAATCCGGGCCAGCGCGAATTCCAGGTGCCGTTCAATTTCACGATACGCGGCGTGCAGATTCCCGTGGGGCTCGGCATCATCACGCTCACGTTGTTTGTGATCGCGGTCACCAACCTGTTCACCAAGCCGGTGGCCACTATGGCCGGTGGCGCCTTCTCGGTCATGTTGTACATCGTCTTCACCATTTCCGAACGGCGAGGCCATCATCGCGGCGTAACCCACGTGGAAATGGATCAGTTCAACCTGGAGTTGGAAGGCGAGCTGAGCCCGGAGGCGGTGGGCGCGCGTCCTGGGAATATCCTCGTGCCGGTGAGCAATCACTTCAATTTGTATCACCTGGGAAATGTGCTGGATCGCTTGAAACCGGGGCGGCGCGACGTTGTTGTGCTGCACGTGCGCCTGTTGCGGCGTTCGGGCTCCGGCGAAAACGAACTGGAGCCCGACCAGCTTTTTGGCAGCATTGAGCAACATCTTTTTTCTCAGGCGCTGTCGATGGCTGAGAAGCGCGGAAAGTCCATTCGCCTGGCGGTGGTTGCCGCCAACGATCTCTGGGACGGTATTCTACGCGCGGCCACTTCGCTGCAGTCCAGCACGATCGTGGTGGGTCACTCTGCCAAGGAGCTGACGGAAGAGCAGGCGAGGCAGATCGGCGAGGCCTGGGAAAAGCTCGGCGACCAGAAGCCACAGTTCAACCTGGAAATTCACATGCCCAATGGGGACAAGATCTACAAAGTCCTCGGGCCGCACGCGCCGAACCTGACTGCCAATGAAGTACATCTATTGCATCGTTTGTGGCTGCGCTTTAGCGAGGTCTTGGCGCGTGAAGAATTGCATCACCATGACGTCGTGCACTTCGCGCTGGAAGAAGTGCAGAAAGAGATCGACGAGGGACATGAAGAGTCTGTCGTCGGGCGGCTGCGGGCGCATTTGGAAGCGAATCAGACCAAGCGGAAACCGCCGAAGACGTAGAGAGACGCAGGCAAGACGCGACGGCCGGGCGGGGCGAATCGAGTGTAGAGACGCAGGCAAGACGCAAGGGCCGGGCGGGCAAGCCCCGCCCCTACAAGGGACACGAAATTCAGCTAAGCGAGTTGCGAGGTGCAGTGGCCGCAGCGCTTTGCCGCGATGGGAATCGACATCGCGCACTGCGGGCAGTCTTTTGTGGTGGGTGGCGCTGGCGGCGCGGGCTTGTTGACCCAGTGATTCACCAACTGAATGATGACGAACACGCAGAAGGCCACGATCAAGAAGTTAATGATGGTGTTCAGGAATAGACCGTAATTCAGCGTTGCCGCGCCGGCTTTCTTCGCGTCCGCTAGGCTACTGTACGGCGTTTCGCTCAGGTTAATGAACAAGATTGGAGAAATCGACGTGACCAAGTGCACGTCCGATCGGGGGCATCAGGATATCGTCGACCAGGGACGAGACGATTTTGCCGAAGGCTGCGCCGATGATTACGCCGACTGCCAGATCCAACACGTTGCCGCGCATTACGAAGGCTTTGAATTCTTTCAACATGCGGATTCTCCTATCAGAAGGTTAACGGGTGGAGCGGATTATAGCGGAGATTGCTCGGCAGTCTATAGGGGAAACCCTGTGCCAGCCGGACGCACTGGTGTGACGATTCGCGTCTAGCGCGGCCGGAGAACTAAAACGGAGCCAACCAGACCGCGCAGGACCAAGACAAGCCCCGCCACCGCAAACAACTTGCCCACCCACAGAAAGGGCGCGCGGGCGATGGCGAGCATCACGATGCCCAGAAGGATAAGCGAGAGTCCGCGGGTCCAGCGCTCGCCGCGCAACCAGGCGCGGCCCGGGCGGTAAAATGCGTAGACGCCCCAGAGAATCAGCGCGACGCTCAGGATCATCCATGGGGCGGCGCCGCGGTCGATGTAAATTCGCCCGGTGACGCCGAGCCACACGACCAGCACGCCAAGCAGGACAAACATCAGTTCGATGACGACGCGAAGCAGGCGGTCCGTTGTGAGCATTGGCGTTCACCAAGTCGCCAGCGCGGGCAGCGCGTGAGGGCCCCGGTTCCCGTGCCCCATCACTGGCAGCAACTTGCACAACCCAAAGATTCTGCGCGTTGTTACGTCTAAACCCCGCCCTCCGAAAGGCTGGAGGGCGGCTACAGGGTGACTACGCTACGCGCTCGATGCGGACTTTGTTCAGCGTTACCGGAGTACGTGGGCGGTCGCTGGAATCGCGGGGCAGCTTGGAAATTTTGTCGGCGATTTCCTGGCCTTCCACTACTTCGCCGAAAATTGAATGCTTGTTGTCCAGCCAGGGCGTCGCTGCCACGGTCAAGAAAAACTGGCTACCGTTGGTGCCGGGTCCGGCGTTGGCCATGGAGAGCTTGCCGGCCTTATTGTGCTTAAGTGACGGATGAAATTCGTCGGGAAAAGTATAGCCGGGACCACCTCGGCCGTCGCCACGCGGGCAGCCGCCCTGAATCATGAAATCCGGGATGACGCGGTGGAAGGTTAGCCCGTCGTAATAATTTTTCTTCTCTTTCTTGCCGGTGCGCTCGTCGGTGAATTCTTTTGTACCTTCCGCCAAGCCTACGAAATTCGCCACGGTTTTTGGCGCTTTGTCTTCGAGCAGCCGGATCACAATTTCGCCCTGCGATGTATCAAAAATGGCATACGTACCTGCGGGTCGCGTCATGAAATCTCCTTGAGTGGTTCAACTTATCGTACACGAGGGTCAGGCAGCCGCGCCAGTTTGACGCTGCGAAACGGCCGGCGGGCTGCATTCGACCGATATCGCCGTCGCTCGTGGAAAATGGTTCGTGAATCGCCGCGTGGTCGAGATCGCCTAGGATTGGGGCTTCGAGGGTGGAGTTGCCTCCGGCGCGGAGGGAGACGCCACGGGCGCGCTGGCGGGACCCGAAGCGGTGGCCGGCAGCGGCTTGAAATCGCTCCACTTGATCACCAAGCGCACGGGAAAATCGCCGTCCTTCAAGTGCAAGGTCACGTCGGCGCGTTCGTAGTTTGGAAACCAATATTTGCCGTCGACATTTTCGCGGTAGGTTTCAAAGGTTGTGAATGGCAGCGTTGCGAATTTCACGTCGCCGAGCTCGTTCACCCACCGGCCGTAGGTCTTCACCACTTCCATATATTTGGTGTCGACCCACACGAGCCCATCCAGGTACGCGTGCGCCCGGTCGAGGGCTCTCGGCGTCACCTTAAAAATGTAGGTATCGATCTCGTCGATGGTCTCTTGACCGATATATTTCAGGTCGTACTTCACGAGCTGCGCCGAGTTTAGCGGAAACTGTGGGATGCGCTCCAGTTCCTTCACGTCTTCGGACTCCAGCGCAAACACGTGCAGCGTCGACTGCGGGTGCTCGATCACCTTGTTCACGATTCTGCCGTCGGGCGTGCGGATGACTTCGGTGACCATCAGAAATTGTCCCGACAGTTTACCCTGGCGATCGAACTCGTCGATGCGAATGGTTTTGCGCGAGCCGTACGTGGGACGCACAGCAACAAACTCGTCTTCTTTCGCGGCGAATTTCTTGATGATTTCTTCTGGAGGAAGGGAGGGCGGCTCGGCGGGTTCTGGGGTGTTTCCCAATCGCTTTACATCATGCTCGGGAGGAGGCGCCATGGGCGCCGATGATTCTTGTGCAACGACGACGCGCGCGCTTAGGAACAAGGCGGCGGCAAGACACGCTGCGCGCAACATCGGAAGATTCGCACTGCGTACCCTGGTATGCACGTCTCGGATCATATCGATTTGGATGCGCGCGGAAGGCGGGAGGCAGCCCGGACCTTCGCGCGACGCTAAGAGCTTACCGCAAATCGCTCTGGGCTTTCGTAGCACAGACACTCGTGTCTGCGTTGTCTTCCTTGTCGTCACACTTTGCTTTTCCTGCTGCGATGGTAAGTCTTTCGGCAAATACTCTTCAACCAAACTACTCGATCTCAACTAAGAATCTTGCACATGGCTCCGCTTGATTGCGGTTGCGGCGGGCACAGACAAGAGTGTCTGTGCTACTTCTGCTACAATTCAAAAGTTTGTGACGGACACGAAACAAGCAAAGCGCTTCTTTGTCTCGGGGTTTGTGCAGGGCGTGGGATTTCGCTACTTCACGGAGGGCGAAGCCAGCCGGCTGAAGGTGAGCGGCTACGTGCGCAATCTGCGAGACGGCCGCGTGGAAGCGTACGCGATCGGTACGCCCGAGCAGCTTGCAAAATTTCAAGCGGCGCTCGAGCGTGGTCCGCGCTTTTCCCGGGTCAGCGGCGTAACCGAAGAACCCGCGAACGTGGATCCGCAATACGCGAGCGAATTTGTCACCACCTATGATGAGCTTGATGCTTGAAACGCGAACAGGAGCCCGCCGGATGGATGAGCTGAAGAAATTGATTCGCGAAGTGCCGGACTATCCGAAGCCGGGAATATTGTTCTACGACCTGACGACGGTCTTGAAAGACAAGCAAGGGTTTCATAGGCTGGTCGACCGGCTTTGCGAACACTACAACGGACGCACGATCGATCTGGTCGCGGGGATCGAAGCGCGCGGATTTATTTTCGCTCCGGCACTGGCTTACCGGATGGGAGCGGGGTTCGTGCCTGTCCGCAAACCGAAAAAACTGCCGGCGAAAACCAGGAGCGTTTCCTACGCGCTGGAGTATGGCTCCGACTCGCTGGAACTTCACGAAGACGCGGTGCAGCCCGGCGATCGCGTCATCATTTGCGACGATTTGCTGGCCACGGGAGGCACGGCGTCGGCCACGGTGAAACTCGTCGAGCAACTTGGCGGCAAGGTGGAAGGGCTGGCGTTCGCGGTGGAGCTCACGTTCCTGAAGGGGCGGGCGAGACTCCCGGGCCTGGACGTTTTCTCGCTGATTCAATACGACAAATAGATCGCGCCAGCTCGCAGCGGGTCGGCCGGGCGGGGCAAGCCCCGCCCCTACATTCAAGTGATGCTTACGCCTTGCGCCGAAGAGTTTGAGCCACGGAGCAAGCAACTGCTTCGTCTCTATCGCTTCCCTTTGCGCTGGCGCAAGGCCTCAAACAAAACCACTCCTGCCGCCACCGACACGTTCAGCGATTTCACCGGACCGGTCGTCGGCAGCGACACTACAAAATCGCACCGCTTGCGCGTCAGCTCGTGCAGGCCTTTGCCTTCGCCGCCCAGGACGATGCCTGTTGGCGAAGTGTAGTCCACGTCCGTGTAGTTTTTGTCGCCGCGCTCGTCTAGGCCGACCAGCCAGTATCCCGCCTCCTTTAATTCCTCCATCGTGCGCACCAGGTTGGTCACCTTCGCGACCGCCAGATGCGCGAGAGCGCCGGCGGAAGCCCGCGCCACCGTGTCTGTCAATCCCGCGGCGCGGCGCTCCGGAATCACCACGCCGTGGGCGCCTGCCGCCAACGCGGTACGAATGACCGCGCCGAGATTGTGCGGATCCTCAACGCCGTCCAGCAAGACGATCAGTCCTTTTTCACCGCGCCCGGCGCCTGCATTCGCTGCCGCCAAAATTTCGTCGAGCGTGCCTGCCGCGCGCGCTGCCACCAGCGCGACGATCCCCTGATGATCTTTCGAATCCGCGAGGCGGTCGAGCTGCCCGCGATCCTCAAAGCGTACGGAAATATTTCGTGCGCGCGCCGCTTGCACGATTTCTTCGACGCGCGAGTCCTGCCTTCCCTTGGCAATCACGATGCGATCAAAGGCGCGCCCCGCCTCCAATGCCTCGCGCACCGCATGTATGCCGGTCAATCGATCCATGAACCTCTCACAATCTCGTCGGGCGCTTCAATCCAACGCCGAGCAAAACTCAATCACCCGTTCACGCACCGTTTTCACATTTGCCGCGAAACCAGCGCTCGCCGCGGCATCCACCAGTAAAATCACGCGATCCAGCTGCCCTTCGCCGGCCCGACCGACTAGCGCGAGCCGCAAGGGATGCAACACTTCTCGTCCGCGCAAGTCGAGCTTTTCCTTCAGCGTGGTAACAATCTCCTTGAAACGCTCAGGGGTACAAGGTCCGCCATCCAAAAGCAGTCGCGCCAGCAACCGAATCACATCGCGCGCCGCGTATCGCGCCATCACCGCGTGGGCCTCGACGCTCGCCATACGCCCGCGCCGCGTCATATTCGAACACCAATCGCAGGAGCTCCGAGAGAGCCTCGCGATCTGCGGCCTGCGGTCCGAGCAGAAATGCTGCGCGTTCGCACCAGGAGCTCTGTTCCGCCGAAATCTCCGAAGACGAAATCCAGCCGCGTTCGCGTAACAGAGCCGCGACATCCGCGGCGCTGAACGGATTCATGATCGCTACGTCGGAGTTGGGAGGAATTTCTTCGACAGCCATCGGTGGGATTCTATCGCATGGCGCGATAGTTTTGTTCGTTGGTGCGATGGCAGAGAAAAAGGCGCCCGCCTCAGAAGGCGGCCGCTACAACTGCATCGTGATCGTCGCTACCACGTATGAGGCGATCGCTTCGCCGCGGCCGATCGCGTCCACGCCTTCGTTGGTCTTCGCCTTCAAGTGAATCTTCTCGGCGGGCACGCCCAGCGCGCGACCCAGAGCCTCGCGCATCTTCGGAAAATGTGGACCCAGTTTGGGCTTTTCCGTAATCACCACGGCATCCACGTGCTCGATCGCAAACTTTTTCTCATCCAGCAATTTCCTGGCGTGCTCCAAAAAAATCAAACTGTTCGCGCCCTTCCACTTCGGGTCGGTGTCCGGGAAATGCGTGCCGATATCCCCGAGCCCGGCCGCGCCCAGCAGCGCGTCGCACAACGCGTGAGCCAAGACATCCCCATCCGAATGCGCCCACCGGCCCTTTCTCAAATGGCAACTCGATCCCACCCGACGATCAACTTGCGGCCTTCCGCGAGTCGATGCAGATCGTACCCGATCCCGCAACGCACGCTCATGACTTCGCGCGCTCGCGTTCCAGATAGAACCGCGCGAGGTCCATGTCCGCGGGCTTCGTGATTTTGATGTTGCGCTCGGAGCCCAGCACCACGTGCACATCGTGTCCAAGCCGCTCGACCAGCCCGGCGTCGTCCGACGCGCTCACGCCGTCGGCCTCGGCCCGCGCGTACGCTTCTTTCAGCAACTTCGTCGGCAAACACTTGCGGCGTCTGCGCCAGCACGACGCGCTCGCGCGGAATCGTGGCGGTGATCAGCGCCACATCCTCTGGCAAACTCGCGCGCTTCACTTCTTTCACGGTGTCCATCGCGGGAATCCCCAGAATCGCGGCATGGCACCGCCGCGCCTCTTCAATCACACGGGTGATCTGCTCTCGCGTAACAAACGGGCGTACCGCATCGTGCACGACGACCAGATCGGTATCGTCCGCCACCTCTTGCAAGGCCCGCGCCACGGAATCCTGCCGCGCATCTCCGCCGCGCACCACGCGCACGGTCTGTTTGAATTTCTCGGCGCGAATCTGCTCTTCGAGCCGCGCGATTCCATCGCCGCGCGTGGCCACGATGATGTCGGTAATCAGCTCGCATGAGGCGATA
>CAVSNL010000042.1:0-10833 GCA_963729285.1 uncultured Acidobacteriota bacterium | reverse complement strand
CGACCACTTGTCCGGCGCCGGGCGTTTGCGCAATTTCGACGGTGACACATTCTTGATGAGCACCGCGAGCTTCTTCGGCGTCGCGGCCTGCACCTTCATGGCATCTTTACCTTGGACGTGGCCGAGGATGCGCTGTATGTACTGCTGCGGTGTTTCGTTCATGTCGACGGTTCTTCCTTATCTTTGAGCGCCGGCGCATGCCAGCGTAGCGTCCACGAGGGTCGCGCGGAATCGGCCTTTTGGCAAAGACCAAATTGGATCTTCGGTTCTCCTCAATCGCGGGTCCTTTTTTGAGGATTGGTTGAGATCCTTCGCTCCTTTCAGGATGATACCGCTGGGGTGCAGGGAGGGCGGCTATTCGGACAGTGAATGGTGACCCCGCTAGGGCAATGGATACAATTGAATTTCCGACATCGGAAAATCCCTGCGATTGTCAGTCGCCAGCATGCAGCGGTGCTCGATCGCCGTGGCTGCCACGATCGCGTCGGCGAGCGCCAGCGTTCGCCCTTTCTTGGACCAGGTATTTTTCAACTTTCCACCCAATCGGGCAGTTGGCCCGGTGACCTCAAGACATTCCAGGCCTTGAAGAAATGCTTCCGTCTGGATTTCTTCTCCGGAACGCATCCCGGCATAGAGTTCCGCGATATTCAAGGTCGTAGTCGCGAGCACGTGTCCTGCGCGGACAGCCCCACCAAGGAACTCGCGGCGTCGCTTTGAGGCGCGAAGAACATCGACCAAAACCGTCGTGTCGAGTAGCAGCTTCATTTGCCCTCGGGCTTAGGCTTTTTCCGAAGCCGGCTCTCGTTTTCGCGCCGAAGCTTACGCACCCAGGCTGCTGAACCGTGTTTCAACTCTGGATGATCGGCTTCCTTCCATATGGGTTCATCGCTATCGAGGAATTGCAGCATCCGTTTTCGGTGTATGGCCTCGCGAGCGGTTTCCACCAGGAACGCGTTTCGTCCTCGCGGACCGACGATGGTGTCGATTTCTCGGACGAGATCCAGGGGCAACAAAACGTGAGCGCGCTTCGTTTTCATAAAGGACACATATCCTATGTGCATAGCGAGTGTATCATAGGTATATGCCTTAAGATAGTTCGAGCGATCCGGCTATGTTCCGGAAACCACCTTGAACAGGCGGGTCACGAACTCGAACTCAGTTGGGTGCATTTTTTCGCGGGCGGCTTCGACGGTGAAGAATGCGGCGCGATCGATTTCGGGGAATTCGCGCATCTTGCCGGATCGCGGCGGCCACTCCATCTGAAAAGTGTTGCTGCGCAGCGTGGCAGGATCGCAGTCACCCTCGAAGGTCCAGGCGGACACTGTTTTGCCGCTCTTGTGCTTGACGCTGCCGAGCGAAAGAAGATCGGAACCCGGCGCCAATCCCGTTTCTTCTTGAAATTCGCGCTTGGCTGCGGCGAGTTCGTCCTCGCCGGGGTTGATTTCGCCTTTCGGCACGAACCATGCGCCCGCGTCTTTCTTTGCCCAGAACGGCCCGCCCAAATGCACCAGCAGAACTTCCAATTGCTGATTTCGCTTGCGATACATCAGAAGCCCTGCGCTGACTTTACCCATATCTGGTCCATTCGTGCGATTGAGGTCGGAGCACTGTATCGCAAAAATGGAAACGGCGCACCGCTCGACTGATCTTCGCAATGAAGCGGACAGAGCTGCTTACAAAACGACGTGATTTTGAAATTGCGTTTTGTTCACTATATACGAAGAGGGATTGATGCCCGAGAAGCCTCGAAAATCGTGGATGAAGTGAGCCTGGTCGAAATAGCCACACGATAGTGCGATTTGTGTCCAGTCGATGGCCTCCGCGCTGCGCGCGATTTCCCGCAGAACTCCCTGGAATCGCTGCACGCGGCAGAAAAGCTTGGGCGTCAGTCCGACTTGCTGAGCGAAGAGTTGGATGAAGCGTCTTTCGCTCAGTCCAATCTGATCCGTTACGCTGGAAATCGCGCGGTTTGGAAGTCGGCGGAAATTGCCGACGGCGAAGCACACAGCCGGATGCGGAGGAACGGGAGGCTTGGCGATCCTGCCGAGCAGCGCGCGCTCCAGAAGATCGAATTTTAGTCTCGGTGTTTTGGCGTCGAGCAGTCGTTCGCGCAATCGGCCGCCTTCTCGGCCCCAGAGTGCATCGAGAGAAACGTCCGTGTCTTGTAATTCATCTGCCGGCAGCTTGAAGAACGGAACGGAGCCGCCTGGCTTGAAGATGACGCCCATGGTGGAGCGCTGCTCGGCGGTATCGATCACGGTGCAGCCCGAGTATGCGCCGACGAGGATGGCGCCGCCGAGGGTCTGGAACTTGCTTGGGTTGTTGGGGTCGTAGACGCGGGTGCGATCCTCGTACAAATTGATGATCAGCGACATATCTCCCGTGGGCAGCACGCGTTCCAGCCTGTAGGGAACGATGTAATCATCGCCGAACCACATCATCTCGATGAACTCCGAGAGTGGCGGGCCCGGAACGTGGTGCTGGAAGATCATTGATTGTAGGAAAGCAAAACCACAGGTCTCGCGTCAATAGGCTGAAAGAGACTGAAAGCCGGAAAGTGGACCGCTCGGGCGTCTGAAACGATCGAGTGTTCGCCGGGTGGGCATGAATTCTGACAACTCTAGAGCGTCAGAGTAGCGCGCACGGCGTGGTGTATCTACTGGCCGAAAGTACGGATTTTGCACAGTCCCAGGCATGAACCCCGACGCAAGTTTGAATTCGCAAAGCGGATAGAACCGTTCGCCAGCGGACCTCACACTGGTTCGGCAGCGAGTGCATCAGAGTTAATTCGAACTGACGGGAGGACAGAGTTATGGGCACAATCCAGGTAGTGGCAATTCCGACTGGGGTGGCAAACGCAGTTC
Organism: uncultured Acidobacteriota bacterium; assembly: GCA_963729285.1. Classification (GTDB taxonomy): domain Bacteria; phylum Acidobacteriota; class Terriglobia; order Acidiferrales; family UBA7541; genus Acidiferrum. The sequence goes on along the minus strand of CAVSNL010000042.1, from coordinate 7,969 downwards.
GCACCACAATGCGAGCACCCGCCCACGGGTTCCCGGCGCATGCGGAACTCGCGACCGACGACGCGCCCTGCCGGCATTGCTTGCGAACTATCGTGGCCGGCGTGGACCGGAGAATTTTATTCACTTACGATCGGTTCGCGGGCATCGAATCGCTGCCCCAGCCAGGCCCGGTTTATATCCACGCTGATGATTGTCCGCAGTACGCCCGCGATGGCGGATTTCCAGAAGAGCTTCGAGGAAGTCCGCGAACGCTGGAAGCCTAAGCCCGGGGAAGGCGGCTGGTTGCGCAGGCGTACGTGGCCGACGGGCGCTTCGAGCCAGCGATTGAACAATTGCTCGGCCAGCCAGAGGTCGATTACATTCAAGTGAACAGCACCACCGCGGGCTGCTACACCTTCCGCATCGAACGACAGAATCTGCTTGGCCAAGGCCAAGATAAATTGATTCGCATGGGGTGAGCATCGCTTTTGGTGACGCCCGGCCAAGAAAACGCAAGGAGGTTTGTTCGCTGCAGAAAAAATGCTCCGTCCTGGAAGGTCCAGGACGGAGCGCTGTTGCTATGCCAGGTGGGAAAACTAGTTTGATTGTGCGCCGGCGGCTTTGGACTTCTGTTTGGTCATCTCCTCGAAGCGCCGCTGCATTTCTGCGGGCGCCACGTCTTCGATGTGTGTTGCTACACCCCACTGATGGCCAAAGGGATCCGTAAACGTCCCGTAGCGGTCTCCCCAGAACATGTCGGAGGGTTGCATGTCGGCGCGGCCGCCAGCTTTCACGGCGCGGTTGTATACGGAATCGACATTCTCGGTGTAGATAAACAACGAGTGCGAGTGGATTGGGGCAGGGGTTGGGGCCACCGCCATGCCGGGTATTTCGTCGTTCAGCATTAGCCGGGAATCGCCGATCTTAAGTTCGGCATGCATTATTCTTCCGCTGGGATCTGGCATACGGCTGAGCTCCACGGCGCCAAAGACGTTCTTGTAGAAGTCGATGGCCTTGGCAGCATCGCGACAGGTAATTTGCGGGGTAATGGAATGATATCCCTCTGGGATGGGGCGCACGGCATTCGGCATAAAACACCTCCTTCGGAATTGGAAACGCGGGTAGCGGGAGGACTGGGGGCCATTTGGGCGGTTCACGCTGTGCCCAAGATTGTAGATACTCCGGCGGGCTCGTGGAGTCAACCGCCTAATTGTTAAAAATGGATTGTCAAAAATGGGCGAGTCAGGAGCCGGTGACTTCTGATTTCGTGGGGAATTCCGTTGGCCTAATTTTCGCGGTAGAGTTCCGGGAATTCTTTCTTCAAGTGTGCCAGCTTTGGCAAATCGTTGTAGACGATATAGGGCTGGTCCGTATGGCTCTGCAGATAGTCCTGATGATATTCCTCGGCGCGATAAAAGGCGGTGAACGGCGCGATCTGCGTCACGATTTTGCTCGGATAAGATTTCGCCGCGTTCAGTTGCTCGACGTAGGCGGTGGCGATGCGCTTCTGCTCTTCGCTGGTGTAGAAAATGGCGGAGCGGTATTGCGAGCCGCTATCGGGGCCCTGGCGATTGAGCTGCGTGGGATCGTGGGCGACCGAAAAATACACCATCAAGATCTGTCCGAAAGAGATTTGCGACGGATCAAAAGTGACACTTACCGATTCCGCGTGACCCGTGAGGCCGGTGCTCACCGCTTCGTAGCCGGGTGCCTCGACGTGTCCGCCCGCGTAGCCCGAAACCGCAGTGTTCACTCCCTTCAAGTGCTCGAACACCGCCTGCACGCCCCAAAAACATCCCCCGGCGAGAACCACTTTCTCTTCTGCCTTGGACGTCGCCAGCGGAGCGTCCGCCGCAGGCTTGGGAAAGGGGAATTTCGGTTCGACGGGTCGCGCTCCGATGGACCGGACGGCGGTCCACGCGACGAAGGCAACGATCAGCGCGATGGCCAAGCCTCTGCCGATGAATGGGCTGCGCACGGGTAATCTCCAGTGGCCGACTCAATATGCAATACGCCGAGAACGATTCGTTGGATGCAGGCTGGAATATCGCGGTTACCCGCGGAATCGCGCCAGGAAGAAAAAAGGGCCGCGCGATGCAAGCGCAGCCCTTCTCTTCGACTGGGCGCGCGGCTGGTGCGTGCGCCCCGATCGAACCCGTTATTCCGGCTTGGAGATGACCGCGCAGGCGATGCGCGGCGGAGCGGTGCTAGAGGCGCCCGAGGCTACCGCGTGTATGACCATGGCGGTTCCGCCGTTGCTGAACACGGAATGGTCGTCAGTGCCGAGCGTCACGTTGGGTGCGACCACCGTGGCGTGGGCTGTTCCGTCCGCTGCCACGATCAGCGAAAAATCCGGGATGTCGCCCGCCGGAAGCGCGGCGTGTTCTGCATGATCACCTCCACTCGGGTTAAAGTGGGGCCCGGCCGACTTGAAGTCCGGCGCCTCGCATTTTGCGAACTGGTGGATATGCAGGGAATGCTCGCCGGGCGGCAGGCTCTTGATATCGAGCTTGATTTTTACGCCGTGAGGCGCTTCGGAAAGGGTTGCGGTGCCAACGCTCTGGCCCTGGGCGTTCTTAATGTCGATAGTGAATGGTTTGGTTGGGGGATTGGCGAAGGAGACAGCAGCGCCGCCCGCCAGAATCAGCAGACACACAAAACTCAGGACAATTTTCATCGTTCCTCACTTTATTTGCCAGATCAGCTACCTCGGTCCGACCGAAGCTGATCCTTTTGGTGGATCACTGTTACTGTACGCAGACTGCACGCCAATTCGATACAGCTTGTCATCATTCATACACTAGGGCAGCCACCAGGGCAGACATTAGGTACGCCCGGTGAAACGCACCCTGCCGGCACAACGACGCTTGGCCGCTGCGACGGTAGAACCGAAAGCCGCGTTGAGGCATCCTAGGGGTGTTTGCTGACGCAAGTTCCCGAGGAGCCTGAGGAGAATGTCCATGACCGACTTTTTTTTCGCGCATTGTTGCGTTCGGAGCCCTGCTGGTTCTTCCCGCGAATTTACCGGCGCAAGTTACGCATGGAGCGAAGCCACAGTTGCCCCCGCCCTTTGCGACGAAGTCGGCCGGGAATCCTCCGGAAGAAGAGAAGCCGCCCAAGGGTTTTCTGCCGACGGTTCCGCAGGGCTTTCAAATCAATATTTTCGCGGCGGACTTCAAGGAGCCCCGCTGGCTGACAGTGGCGCCGAACGGCGATATTTTTCTTGCCGATACTCACGGCGGAGCGATCTACATCCTGCGCGATCCGGGGCACACGGGCGGGGCACAGCAGCGCGAAACATTTCTCAGCGGACTCGACGAGCCGTTCGGCATCGTATTCCACGACAATTACATCTACGTCGGCGATACGAACGCGGTTTTGCGCTATAAGTTTGACCCGCAAACGTCGAAGCGCCTCGGCGAGGCCGAGAAATTGATGGACCTCCCGCGCGGCGGGCACTCCACTCGGGCGTTGGTGTTCAGCCCGGACGGCAACCATCTTTTCGTGAGTGTCGGCTCGAAGTCGAACGTTGATATCGAGAACGACTCGCGCCGAGCCGCCATTACCATCTGCGATCCGGATGGCAAGAATGCGCGGCTCTATGCCACCGGCCTGCGCAATCCCGTGGGGATCGCGCTTGAACCAACTACCGGCCAGCTGTGGACCACCGTCAACGAGCGCGACGGCCTCGGAGATGACCTGCCGCCGGACTATTTTACTTCGGTGAAAGACGGTGGCTTTTACGGCTGGCCTTACAGCTACATTGGCGACAATGTCGATCCGCGCGTGAACCCGCAAAAGCCTGAGCTGGTCTCCAAGGCCATTATTCCCGATGTGCTCCTGGGCTCCCACCGCGCGCCGCTGCAGTTTGCTTTCTATACCGGCAAGCAGTTTCCGGCCAGCTATCAGGGCGGGGCTTTCATCGCGGAGCATGGCTCGTGGAATCGCTCGACGCGCGCTGGTTATCAGGTGGTCTTCGTCCCGTTTAAGGATGGCCAGCCTTCGGGGGATCCTCAGCCGTTCTTGACCGGATTGGTGCCGGATCCAACCAAGGGTAACGTCAACGGACGGCCCGTCGGCGTGACGGTGGCGCCGGACGGTTCCCTGTTGGTTTCCGATGATGGCGCACAAGTGGTGTACCGCATCACGGCGACGAAATAACGCGCACGGCGCTAGTTCACTATGAGCGTGAGCTGCGTTGGCGCGATTGCAGGGAGTGACGCTCCGGCGGAAGTCATTCCCGTGATTGCGATCGTGATCGTGGAAGTCCCCGGAGGCGTAACCACTGGTTGAGTGACCGGAGCGCTCTGCGCGGCCGTACCGCCCCCGCCGCATCCCGTCACCGTACATAGCGCCAGTGCCACGAGCGAAACAAACACTCCTCCCCAGACCAAACCCGGGTGCGTCCCTATTTCTCGCCAGCGCCGCAAAGCCTGCGCCGCGACCACGCACAACATTACTCCCGCCAGGAAGTACAAGAGCACCAGAAGCCATTGCAATCGCAAGACGTCGAGTGGCGCGCCCCTCGGCGTATCTGTGAGTGGCGGAGCACCGGAGCTTCCTGTGGTTGCGACGGTAATCTGGACCGGCACAGGAGTTCCGCTCGTCACGGTTGTGACGCCAGGCACGGTGCAGGTTGCGGCTTGAGGGGCCCCCGAACACACGAACGACACACTGCCGTTGAACCCTGCAGTGAGCTGCAAGTTAAAAGTTGCGCTTTGACCAGCGGCGATGCTGGCGGAGAAGCTGCCCCCGACCGCTGGGGCCACTGTCAGCAACGGGTTCGCGTTCCCGCTAACCGCAACGGTTTGTGGAGAATTGAGCGCGTCGTCGGTGATCGTCAGCGTAGCCGCGCGTGGGCCCGTTGCCGCCGGCGTGAACGTCAGCCCTAGCGTGCAGGCCGTGTTTGCTGCATAGCCGCTGGTGGCGGTGCAGCCGTTGTTCAACTTGAAGTCCCCCACGTTGGCCCCACTCAGCTGAACCGACGAAATATGCACTGCCGAAGTGCCGGAACTCGTGACCGTGATGTTTTGTTGCGCGCTCGTCGTACCCATGGCGATGGCAGCAAAGACAATCACGGCTGCGGAGATCGTTACCGAGGGACCGCCGGTGCCTGTGCCAGTGACTTGGACGGTCTGCGTTGACCCCAGCCGCGTCGTCGGTGATTGTCAGGGTTCCCGCGCGCATTCCGGTTGCCGACGGCGTGAATGTCAGCGCTACCATGCACGTCGCGCTGGCCGCGTAAGCGGGGGCCGTGCAACCGTTGCTCACAGCGAAATCGCCCGCGTTCGCTCCACCTATTTTGACCGAAGAGATATGCAAGGCCGCGGTGCCTGAGTTTGTGACGGCGATGCTTTGAGCCGTGCTGGTGGTGCCTTGAAGGGTTCCGGCAAAGGACAACGTGGATGGGGTAATGGTCACCGCGGGGGTACTGACCGGGGAGCCCGAGCCCGAGCCGGTGCCCGTGAGCGGAACGAACTGCGGAGACCCGGGGACGTCGTCGGCGATCGCGATCGACGCGTGCGCACTCCATCCGCTTGCGGCGAAAATGTCACATTGATGGCGCAGGTTGCGTTCGCGCCGTACGGGCCGTTGCAGCCGCTGGTCATCGTGAAGTCGCCAACGTTCGGGCCTCCCAACACTACGGAGGAAATGTGGAGCGTCGCCGCACCGGAGTTCGTCACCGTAACCACTTGCGCGAGGCTGGTCGCGCCTTGCGCGGTGTTTGGAAAGGAAAGGCTTGCTGGTGCGATGGTCGCGCTGGACAGGCCCGAGATGCCAATGCCGGTCAACGTCGTGGACTGCATCCCGGCGGTATCCGTGGTGGTGGTCAATGTGGCTTGGCGCGGTCCTGACGCGGCCGGCGTGAAGCTGACGTTGATCGAGCAAGTCGAGTTGCTGGTTGTGCCGGTCGGTAGAAACGCCGGCAGCGAGCAATTGGGGACGGCCACGAAATCGCTCGCATTTGCGCCGCTGACGGCCACCGCTGTGAGGTTCAGTCCCACGCCGCCTGTGTTGGTCAGGCTAAGTGACTTGGTGCCGCTCGTTTGTCCCACATAGATGCTGCCGAAATCCTGAGACGGAGGAAACAGTTGTGCGATCGCTCCGGTGACCGCTTGGCCCGGCGTCCCGGAAACCGCCAGCCCCCGCGCTCCGGATGAACCTGTCGAGAATGGCGAGCCCAGGATTTCGCCCAGAGCGCCTTCCGGCCCGATCTCGAACACGTGAACGCCGTCATCTTGTAAGGAATAAATATACGGACCTTGTGGGTCAGCGGCGCTCGTGGCCCTCTCGAAAATCAGTGGGGTCGGTGGTCCCGGTGACGCGGTCAACGCGCTTGTGTCTCCGTCGATTTGGTATGCATACACACTGCCCGTTTCCGTGACATATAAGAACTTGCCGCTGCCGTCCACCAGCATGGAAGTTGGAGAGTTGTTCGGACCCAGGCCAAGTGGAGGTGTTACGTTGGTGGCCGCGCCATTCGCGGGCGAAATTGGCGCGCTCTCGACGAACCCGGCAGTCCCGCCCCAGCCATCAAAAAAGAACCGGCCCTGCGGATCGACAGCGATGCTGACTTCCGGTCGTCCGCTCCCGGCGCTCCCTGGCGCAGCCTCCAGTTGGCCGATCGTGTAGACATTGGTTCCCCCGCCCTTGAGACCCACATACAGAAAGTTCTGTTGATCCGTGACGCAATCGACCAAACCGGGAGGCGTTTCTATGCTGCTGCCGTCCATCTGGATCTGCTGCGCGGCGGCAACGATCGCGTATTCGATAATCTCTCCGTTCGCGTTGGGATTGGCGGGATTGAAACCAACATAGAGGAAATGGCCGGACTTCTCCGTTGCGATGCAGACAGGTACACCCGCATCCAGGCCCACGCCACCGGTGCTCGCGGCGAACGGAGAGCCTGGCACCTCGGTGAGACCCGGGGTTTGGTTGATCTGGTACATCGAAATTAGACCGCTCGTTGGATTGAGTACAAATAGGAATAGCCCTTGGCTATCGATCGCCATCGGGCCGCCTTCGAGCGCGCTTGGCACCGGGGCGCCAACCAGCGACAGGGACGCCGCCGAGCTTTTGGTGAAACTTACGACTTGGGAAGTTGTGGTGGTCGCGCCCGTTGCCGGCACCGGAACCGAGGCATACACACTCTGCGAAGTTTGCGCGAATGCGGAAAGTGCGTTGAGCAGCAAAATCACGCAGATCAATAGGAAGCATGCAAGTCTCGGATGCTGGATGCAGAAGGCGCAAGGACGGAGCAATCCGCGAGGAAGGGAAGAGATGAGGGTGCGCTGGGCCATGGGTGTTCCTGGGCCGAGGCGCTGCACGAGTTCAGAGCGAATCTCGGTGCGCACACTATGGCCCGATGCGATAGAGTAGTCAACATATATTACTCATATAGTAAAATATAATGAGCTTAATAATCGCAAAGCGTAAAGCGGGACGGAAAAAGAGGCCGCGGATCTTGTGTTACAGAATTTTAATATTCATTTTCGCCCTTTTGGGCTACCCTCCATAACTTATGCAGCCAGCTCAACTTAGTATCGAACGCCAGCCGGCGTCCAACGGCGATACCCTGGTTACGCGCCTGACTGGAAAGCTCAGCCTGGAGACCGTTCACGATTTCATTGCCACCATGCGGCCCGAGCCTGCTACGCGTCTTGTGCTGGATATGAGCGGGTTGTCGTTCCTGGACTCCGCGGGGGTCGGCGCGCTGGTTTCGTTGTTCGTTAGTCGTCGCAACAATAGTAAGACTCTGGCGCTTGCCGCTCTCACACAGCAGGGCAATGCCGTCATGCAGGTTTCCGGCTTGCTCAAGCTCATGCCTGTTTATTCTTCTGTGGAAGAAGCCGTGTCGAAGCGCCCCTAAGCGGTCAGCTGCTGCAACTCGCGAACGCCGGTCAACCGACAAATGTAGGCGCTGGGCTTTAGCCCGGCATTCTGGGCACGCAGGCGGCGATGGCGCGAGGAATCGGTGTAGTCCAGTTGT
>CAVSNL010000041.1:0-16473 GCA_963729285.1 uncultured Acidobacteriota bacterium | reverse complement strand
CGACGTGGCGATACCGGAGGTCGCGATTTCGGCCGAACACCTGGTGCGACGCTTTGGCACATTTACCGCGGTCAACGACGTCAGTTTCCAGGTCAAAAAGGGAGAAATTTTCGGGTTCCTTGGGCCCAACGGCAGCGGCAAAACTACCGTGATCAAAATGCTGACCGGTCTTCTACCCTTGAGGGCGGAACTGCTCAGGTGGAAGGATTGGACGTTCGCACGCACTCCGAGGAGGTGCGCGAGCGGATCGGCTACATGTCGCAGAAATTCAGCCTGTACGACGATCTGACGGTCGCCGAGAACCTCACGTTCTACGGACGCATCTACAGCCTGCCGGCGGAACAGTTGAAACGCCGCATGAACGAAATCATTGAGTTAAATGGGCTGGGTCCTTATATGAATCGGCTGGCCGCGAAACTCTCTGGGGGATGGAAGCAAAGGCTGGCGCTGGGTTGCGCCATGCTGCACGAGCCGAAGCTGCTGTTTCTCGACGAGCCGACCGCAGGAATTGATCCTGTTGCGCGCCGGCAACTCTGGGATTTGCTGTTCGAGCTCTCGGGCCACGGCATCACGTTCTTTGTCACCACGCACTACATGGACGAAGCGGAGCGCTGCAGTCACGTCGCGTACATTTACTACGGCAAGCTGATTGCCGACGGCACACCCGAATTCCCTGCGCGAGCTTCCGGATGTGCAGCCGCCCGGGACGCTGCGTGTTGAAATCACAACACCGGAGGTGACGCGGGCGCTGAAATTCGCCCGGCAACTTCCCGGAATCCGCAGCGCGACGATTTTCGGACAATCCATCCACGCGCTGATTGACGATCACTTCGATCTACACGACTTGCGGGAGCAGCTATTGAAGGAAGGCATCGCCGTGGCAGAGATTCGGCCGCTGGCGCCGAGCCTCGAAGATGTTTTCGTGGAGCTTACTTACAAACATCAGGCGCTGCTGGAGGCGGAGCGTGTTTGACATCTTTCGCGGCTTCGGCGCGGTCTTCTATAAAGAAACGTTGCACGTGCGGCGCGACGCGGGAACGCTGTTTTTCTCGCTGACCATGCCGCTGCTGCAAATGTTTCTACTGGGCTTCGGAATCGACACGAACATCCGGCGAGTCCCGACGGTGGTCTATAACGCCGACGGGCGGCGCGAGAGCCGCGAACTGATCGACCGGCTAAAGAATTCCGACACGTTCTACATCATGCGCTACGTACAAAACGACCGGGACATGAACGACCTCATTGTGGCGGGCAAGGCGCGCGTCGGGATCAAGGTTCCCGTCGATTATTCCGATCGTCTGCTGCACCAGATGGGCGCGCAGGTTCTTGTGCTGATTGACGGCTCGGATTCATCGGTGGCTGGACAAGCCATCAATGTCAGCAACGCCGTTGGCCTGGATGAGTCTCTTCGCCGCGTTCTCCCCGACCGGGAAGCCATGCCCGTGGAAATGCGCCCTAAAATGCTGTTCAATCCCGACTCGCGCTCGCCTAATTTCTTCCTTCCGGGCTTAACGGCGATCATGCTGCTCAACGTCACCACTTTCTTGACGGCGTTTTCGATCGTGCGAGAGAAAGAGCGGGGAACGCTGGAGCAGCTTTTCGTCACGCCGGTGCGGCCGTTTGGGCTGCTACTCGGCAAACTGCTTCCCTATCTAGGCGTGGGGTTCTTCGAGCTTTGCCTGATTCTGACGTGCATGCGTTTCTTATTTCGCGTCCCGATCCACGGCAGCGTGTGGTTGCTGGCGTTTCTTTCGTTGCCGTATCTGTTTGCGGCGCTGTCGCTGGGAATTCTCATTTCCAGCAAAGCTGCGTCGCAAGCCGAGGCCATGCAGCTCGCGTTTCTTCCCATTTTGCCCAGCGTCTTTTTCTCGGGTTACATTTTCCCGCGCGAGACGATGCCCGCGCTTTTTCGCCCGATCAGCTACCTCATTCCGGCTACGTATTTCATTAACATTACCCGCGGCGTGATCTTGCGCGGCGCAGGCATCCGTCATCTGTGGACCGACGGCCTGGCTCTGTTTGCGATCGGAACGTTTCTGCTGATCATAGCGGCTCGACGATTTCAGAATAAAGTGATCTCCGCGTAATTTTTGAGCCTGGCGATGGACATGGAACAAACATCGGAATCGGTTGAGCGGCTAAGCGCTCGATGTTGCATCGTTGGCGGAGGTCCCGCTGGAGTGATGGCCGGTTATCTTCTGGCGCGAGCGGGCGTCGATGTGATTGTTCTGGAGAAGCATGGCGATTTCCTGCGCGATTTTCGCGGCGATACGGTGCATCCGTCTACACTCGAAGTAATGTACGAGCTCGGCCTGCTCGAAGGATTTCTGAAGCGGCCTCATCAGGAATACCGTCACATCGGCGGTCGCTTTGGCGGCATCTCCGCGGAGATCGGCGATTTGTCGCACTTGCCGGTACATTGCAAATTTGTCGCGCTGATGCCGCAGTGGGATTTTCTGAATTACCTGACGGAAGAAGGGCAGCGGTTCCCAGGTTTCCGCCTGCTTATGCAGTACGAGGCAACCGACCTGCTGCAGGAAAACGGTCAAATCGCCGGCGTCAAAGGAAAAACTCCCAGCGGCGCATTTGAAGTGCGCGCGCACCTGACCATCGGCGCCGATGGACGCCATTCCGTCATTCGTAAACAAGCGGGATTGCAGGTCGAAGATCTCGGCGCTCCCATCGATGTGCTCTGGATGCGCCTTCCGAAAAAGGCGGACGACTCGGACTACACGCTGGGGCACCTGGTCACCGGCAAAATGCTGGTGACCATCAACCGCGGCGATTATTGGCAGTGCGCATATGTCATTCACAAGGGAGCGTTCGAGCAAATTCAGCAACGCGGGCTGCCGGCATTTCGCGACGATATTGCAGAGGTTGCGCCTTTTCTTCGCGATCGAACGGCGACACTGCGCGATTGGAAGGACATCAGCCTGCTTTCCGTGCGCGTTGATCGCCTGCGCACCTGGTGGCGGGCTGGGTTGCTGTGCATCGGTGACTCGGCCCACGCGATGTCACCGGTGGGAGGTATCGGCATCAATTTGGCGATTCAGGATGCGGTCGCCGCCGCAAACATTCTTGCGGAGCCGCTATCCCGTCAGAATGTGACCACCGAACATCTGGCCGCCCTTCAGAATCGGCGCCTGTGGCCGACGCGCTGGACACAAGCGCTTCAGATACAGGCTCATAAACGAGTCGTGGAGCCGGTGCTGAAAGGGCAAGTGACGTTCGCTAAGCTTCCGCTCGCTATCCGGCTGCTCAACGACTACCCCGCGCTGCGCAGAATTCCCGCGCGACTGATTGGAATGGGGCTGCGCCCGGAGCATGTGAAGTCTTCCGCCACTCGAGCTTAACCAATCGGGCTTGACAACCAGGCTGCGCGCTTTTGTCTTTTGCGTAGGCGCGGCGTATTCTGCTTTGCGTGTCCTGCCCCATTTGCGAAAAGCGTAAAGCCGAGCGATTTTGCCCCGCGAAAGGTGAGAAAATCTGCGCCGTCTGCTGCGGACGGGAGCGCGAAGTCACCATCGATTGTCCCGTCGATTGCTCGTACCTGATCTCTGCGCACCGTTATGAGGACGAGCACCAGCGCCAACTTCCGCCGGACACGCCATTACTCGATGTCACTGTGCCGTCCGACATCATCCACACGCACCAGCAGCTTATGGCTGCGCTTGCGTTTACGATCGCCAAGTTTTGCGCCGCACACCACGACGCAACGGACAGCGACGTGCTCGCCGCCATCCAGGCGCTGGCGGAAACTTCCAAGACGCTGATGACCGGTATCTACTACGAGAAGCAACCCGACGGACTGCTCCGGCGCGAACTGTACGCCTCGCTAACCGCTTTCGTGGCTGAAGTAAAGCAGAAACAAGCGCAGCAAGACGGCGCCACATTGAAAGATTCCGATTTCTTCTATCTCTTGGTTTTTCTCTACCGGATGGGACTATTGCGAACCAATGGGCGCCCGCGTTCCCGCCGCTACATCGAGTTCCTGCGCAGCCAATTCCCGAATGTACAGGAACTGAAGCGCGAGGAATCCCGCATCATCGTCCCGTAAGCTCGTCCCATAAGCTCGTCCCGTAAGCTGGTCGCGGAACAGTTTCGCCATCAGCCAATGGCGCGGATAAAAAGCAGGAATTAACACAGAGAACGCAGAGATAGGAGCACAGAGTTGACGGAGGCGTCTGAAGTGTGCATTCGACATTTTTCTATGCCGCGGTGTTCAGACCCAAGGACAATTGCGGGCTCTGAACCTTCCTCTGCAACTCCTCGAACGGGCCGATCATGGAATCCATGTTTCAGCCGTATCCGCGCCACGCGTTCGGCAATCTTCTTTCGGTACTCCTCCGGCGCGTAGCCATTTTTCGCGTACCACTGCTCATACTGCTTCGCCAGTTTCGGAAATTTCTCGCGTACAAACGGCAGGAACTGCTTCGCCGACGACGGCATCAGGAACAAGACGCCGGAGAAGAACCATTGCGCCCCAGCTTCCTTGGCCGCAGCCGCCACTGCTTCCAGTTCACCGTCACGGTCGGTGATTCCGGGAATAAGCGGCGAAGCGGAGACACCCACACGCAGACCGGCCTGGTGCAGTTGTTTCACCGCGGCTAGCCGCAAATCGGGCCGTGGAGCGCGCGGCTCCAGCAATCGGGCGAGCCGGGTTCGCAGCGTTGTGACGGTAATGTTCAGCGACAGTTCCGAGCGCGCCGCGATTCGCTTTAGCACGTCGATGTCTCGCACGATCTGGTTCGACTTGGTGATCACGGAAACGCTCAGCCCCTCTCGTTTCGCTAGCTCCTCGAGGCATGCGCGGGTCACGCCATATTCACGCTCCGCGGGCTGATACGGATCCGTTGCCGTGCCGATCGCAATATGCTCCGGGCGACCATCCTGCGGCCGTTGGTACGAATACTTTCGTGCTACATCTTGCGCCAACAGCGGCGCGGCGTTCTGTTTCACGAAAATTTTCTTCTCGAATTCGCCGCCATCCAACTCCATGTATTCATGCGTATAGCGCGCGTAGCAATATTTGCAGGCGAACTCGCATCCCCTATAGGGATTGATGGTCCACTCGAACGGCACGCGATGGGAGTCGCACTTATTCAGGATCGAGCGCACGGGCAACAGGAAATACTCCGGACGTTGTTCTGAAGTGCGCGAAGTTTCGGCACAAGGAGAAGAGGCTGCGAGGCGGGCTATGCCAACCAGCGGCGTCTCGGAATTTCGAGTCTGGCCATCGAAGCGGCGTTGAGCGCCGCCTGCGGCCATCGTCTCCGAAGCAACCGGAGCCGTTCTCGAAGATGGCGGGGGGCAATCCGCCGTCTCGGGGTAACTCGAAACAGAGACACCGGGACTAACCGTGATCGGGGCAAGATCACGACCAGCCACTTGTTTTGGGCCTTGCGCATCAGGGCATGTGGGGAACAGAGCGGTTTGTGAAGCGTGGCGGCGACGGCCCGGAAGAGCCGGCGACGAAGGGGAAGGATCTGATGGCATAGCCCACCTCACAGCGGGGAGAGTATTTCGCTTTTTGTTCGCTTAGTCAAGCACTATTTTCGCTTTTATTTCGCTACTAGGCAGGGATAGCGTTTTACCCAAGCGCATGTTCGCCGCTGGGCGTACTCAAACGACGGCCGTCGGATCCAAGCGATGCAAGCAGCCCTTCCATCTTTCGGCTGGCGCGACCACGCCGATTCTCTTTACACTCAGGCCGCCCGTTTTTCGTGAGGCCCTCGATGAGAACTCTCTATGCACTCGGCCTGGCATCCGTCCTGGCCATTTCGATCGCGCTGACTTACGCCGCGCAATCCTCTACAGCCGGCTTTGGTCCGCCCCAGGGACAGCTCATCTCCTGCTCCTCCAACGATATGAGGCGAAATTACTGCGCCGCCGATGTCAGGGGTGGCGTGCAACTCGTCAAGCAGCGCAGCGACGCTCCTTGCGTCTTCAACCAGACGTGGGGCTATATGAACGGCCGCGGCATCTGGGTGGATCGCGGATGCCGGGCCGATTTCCAGACTGGCGGCTCGGGCTGGGGCGGGTGGGACAATGGTTACAACATCTATTGCGCGTCCGACAACGGTGGACGCAATGTGTGCCCCACCGACACGCGCGGCGGCGTGCGCATCGTTCGGCAAGTCAGCGGCTCGCCTTGCGACTTCGGCCGTACGTGGGGATACAACTCCAAAGGCATCTGGGTCGATCGCGGATGCCGCGCAGACTTCCAGATTGGCGGAGGTGGTGGCGGAGGCGGCGGCTGGCAACCTGGCGGACCCGGCGTCCAGGTCGTCAATTGCTCGTCCGAGGATATGAGACGCCGCATGTGCCCGGTCAATACCAATGGCGGGGTACGACTCATCCGCCAGCGCAGTGACGCCGACTGCGCTTACGGCCGTACTTGGGGTTACGACCGGAACGGGATTTGGGTCGACCGCGGCTGCCGCGCGGATTTTGAGGTTGGCAGACTGCGCTAGACTCAGATAGCACTGGTTGCAACCTGTGCGCCCGACTTCGCATATTTAGATTTGGTAAAGGCAGGCGGCCACTCAAAAGGCAGGTTCTTTGAGGGGTCTCACGAGCGCTTGAGCATCGCCACGCGTCGTCGCCACGTTATATCGCAACGTCAGATCGTCACGTCACGCGTCCAAAATTCCACGTTCGTGCGACAATGAAGTGTTTCGGCGTATGAGTTGACACGATCCGGAGGATTGCTTGGGCATATCGTGGCGCGCCTCTCTTGTCGCGTTGGTCTCGGTCAGCGCCGTCGGCGCGGGAGCTTCATTCCAGAGTTTGCAAGCACAAGCACCGGCTTCCCAGGCCAAGAAGCCGTCGTCACCATCGGCCCCTGCCGCGCCTGCAGCCCCTCAGTCCACTCACTTCCCAATCCTCCTGCTCGCCTTCGGCCCCGCCGCCGGGAATGAGCCTGCATGGAGCATCCGCATCGGCCAGAAAGGTCCCGAACGCCTCGAGCGTCCCGGCTACCCACCGGCGCTGCTGGATCCCGTTGACGTCAACCGCGACGGCACCAATGACGCGTGGACCTATCGCGCGAAAGACTCCGCGACCAGCGCCGATGTCGCCGTCCATCTCACGCGCGAGCCGTGTTCGCCGGATACCACCGGCGCGAAGTACACCTTCCGCGCCGTCGTTGAGCACACGCAAATCGGCACGCTGAACGGTTGTGCGCGTATCGCCGCCGAACTGTTTCCCAGGATCAACAATCAGCCCGACGAAGAGGACGACCCCGACAAGAAACCCGCAGTGTTGCCTGCCGACATCATCAAATTTCAATCACCCACGGCGGTGGCCTACATCACCGCGACCGGCAAGGTTGTAGTCGAAGCCGGAAAGATCCGAAAGATCGCAGCCCCGGAAGGCACGGAGTTGGCGCTCTCCCACGACGGCAAGCGTCTTCTATACACCCGGTCGGATTCGAAGACTGGGCCCGACCGCACCATCGTTCTGTACGATTTCACGACCGGGCGTTCGCAAGAGCTAGTGCATGGCGGCGTGCGCCAGGCGTTCTGGTCTCCCGACGACTCCCGGGTGGCCTACCTGAATTATCAGGAGCAAAAGTGGCAGCTGTGGACGTTCGCGGCAGGGTCGCCGGAACAAGCCGCGCCTCTCTACGTTAACAGCCTAACCAGTTTGCACGGATGGATCGACCCGCACACACTGCTGGCCAGCGACATGCAAAATGCCTACTGGATTTCGGACGACAACAGGCCGGTACAAACCACGGCGCTGAAGGACATCTACGGCGAGGCGTTTGATGTAGCTGGATCGGACACGTTTCGCGTAAACCCCATCAACCCGGACTTGCTTCTGGTTTCGGCGCCGTACTTGAAGGCTCCGGCCGGCGCTCCAACCGACTCGATGGGCTTGGCCGCCGGATTTTTTCTGTACGAACTGCGCTCAAAGCGTCGCGTCGTATTGAGTCCGACCGATCAGTGGGCGCGACACGCGGAGTGGTCACGGGACGGCGTTCAGATTTTTTATACCCGGCGTGTCGCTGCCGCAACGCTCTCAACGTATCGGATTCTTTGGGACGGGAGCAATCCCAAACGCTATCTGGACGCGAGCGATTTCGTCGTCGGCAAATAAGCGCTTTCCCCAAAACCGCTATGGCCAGCCGCCGTGGCCTGCCACCCTGGCCTTCAGACCATTAGCCGATACGATTCAAGTACTGGTATTTATAGAACCGCCCCTCGCCGCTACCGCTATAATTCCTATATGGCTAGCACACCCACGCCTGCGCCACGTCAAGTCGGCATCCTCGTACTCGACGACGATGCGTCCAGCCAGGGCGCTTTGCGCCAAATCCTCGATTCCGAGGGCTGGCGCGTCCGAATTGTGCCCGACACCAAACTTCTCCTCGCCGAACTGAAGAGCGGGGAATGGTCCCTGGTGATCGCGAACGTCGCGATGACCGGCCTCGAGAGCCCTCTATTCTTCACCCTGCGTGAACTTTCCAGCGTCTCGCCGGACGAGGGCGCGCGCCTTCGCGTACTTTATCTCGTGCCCGAAATGACTGGCAGCCAGTATGTCGGGCCTCTTGAATTCGCCAAGCTTCCCTACGTCGTCCGGCCTTTTCACTTGCACGACTTCCTGGAAAAGGTGAGCGACTTGCTGGTCGAGATCAAGGCCATCGAAGCGCCGATCCGCCAGGTGCGCCACGAATTTGGCCAAGCGCGAAAGAAGAAGAGCCAGACGGGGCGCTCCACCTCTATGTTTGCCGCCCGCGACTCGTTCTCCTACACCGACGAAGAACTCGCCGAATACGAACGCCAGGAAAGCGAATCCGCCAAGACCAGACGCAACCGCCCGCGTACCAACCTCGGCGACCCCGGCAACCGCTAAGAAACGAAGTAACGAAGTAAAGAAATCGACCAGAGCGCCTCCAGTCCGTACAGGAATTTCTCCGCGCTCTCTATGCTCCGACCTCCGTGAACTCTGTGTTAAGCCTTTTCCGCCCTCTTCCCTCTTCCGTCTTTTCTCGTCTCGTTACTTCCTTACTTGTTGCTTCTTACTTCGCAAGAATTTGTGCCCTCCTCGTTCTAACCGCGAGTGAGTCCCTCGTTTACTCACCTACAGGAGGTTGTTCATGGAACGATCCGTCTTCCCTGCATTGTTCAGCACGATCATCCGCGGTTTGTTGGGTGTCACCACTCTTGGGAGCCTCGCGTTTGTCGGCTCCGCACCAGGCCCTTCGCATGCTCCGCCGCCACGCAGCGAAGGTGGCTGGCGGCTCCTCGATCCCGTTACGTACGAGAACATCTCCATTTTCCCCGTCGTCGCCTCGTCTGAGCAGGATACGAGCGCATTTCTTACCCTCGACGAAGGCCTGTCCAGCGGCGAAGTCATCGTCAGCGAACAGGGTGCCGCAGGCCTGGCTCGCACGCGCGACCCGCAGCGACGACCCGCACCCGATTACAATAGCGGCCCGGCCGTCAATCAGCTCGTCCTGGTCAACCGCAGTAAGCGCCCTTTGCTTCTCCTTGCCGGCGAACTCGTCAGCGGCGGCAAGCAAGACCGCATCATCGCCAAGGACCGCATCGTGGCTCCCGGCACCGAACCGCTGCCGCTCGACGTCTTCTGCGTTGAACACGGCCGCTGGTCGTCAGGATCGCAATTCGCCGCCTCCAAGACCATCGTTCACCCCAGCGTCCGCGAACAAGCCGCTCTGAAACAAGATCAGAACGACGTTTGGAACGCGGTTCGCGCCGGCTCAACGGCGAACATGTCCGCCGGCAGCGGATCCCAACCTGCCGCAGCACCTCGAGTTAGTTCCGGCGTGATCGCCGATACCATTGCGTCCGCGGCGCCAACGCAGTCCTACGCGAAGATTTACGAAGGCAGCCGCGTGAGCGCTTCCGTGGAGGAATTCGCGGCGCAGTTACAGAGACGTTTTGCCAAAGTGACATCCGGTCTGAAAGGCGAGCGCGTGGTAGGAGTCGTGGTGGCCTATGGTGGCGAAGTCGCGTGGAGCGACATTTTCGCCTCCGGCGACCTCTTCGAGCATTATTGGCCAAAACTCCTGCGCAGCTATGCCGTCGAAGCCGTGGCGCGTCCGTCGCTGCGGGAAACCGCCTCGATCGACGACGCCCGTGGCTTCCTGCGCCGACTCAATGGCCGGGAAATTCAGGAGACAGAGGCCGGCGTCTATCGCTGGCGCGAAACCTCTGAAGGCAGGCTCGCGCTGATCGAACTCGAGGCGCTTCAGCCAAAACCCATGACGCTACACCGCCTCCTGGTGCAGCGCACCACGTAACGGTCCATTCTCGATCCTTTCGAACGCCGACTCCGGCGCTGCAGGGACGCGAACGATTGTGCCTCTGCGGTACCCGCGTTCTTGAGTCAAACCTGCGTTTCTCCGCGAACCTTTGCGTCCGATCGCCCAAACATGGCCCAAACCTCGCCTCAACATGGTCATTTTCAGTTTCATCGAGCTATGGCAGACTTGGGCGTTTCTTGAGCATGTCCCCCGTATA
Source organism: uncultured Acidobacteriota bacterium (assembly GCA_963729285.1). Taxonomy (GTDB): domain Bacteria; phylum Acidobacteriota; class Terriglobia; order Acidiferrales; family UBA7541; genus Acidiferrum. Next base: position 5,983 of record CAVSNL010000041.1, on the reverse strand, counting down.
AAGATATTCTCAGCATGTCGATTTTCCGTGGTTGGCGCGTCGTAGAGGTGTACGGCCAGCGTCCAACTTCAAGTAGGAGAGAGCTATGCGCTACATGATGCTGATCTACACCAAGGAAGGCGACCTCGGTGCCATGCCGCCCGAGGAAGCCCAGCAGATCCGGCAAGACCATTGGTCGGTGATCGACGAGACTCGAAAGCGCGGCATGCTCGTGGCGGTAAATTCGCTTGGGCGAACCGACACCGCTACCACCGTCCGCGTGGCAAATGGCAAGGTCCTGACGATCGACGGACCCTTCGCCGAAACCAAGGAGCAACTCGCCGGCTACTATGTCCTCGACTGCACTGATTTGGACGAGGCCATCGCCTGGGCCGCTAGAATTCCGACGACCTGCGGCGGTGCAAAGGGCTCCATCGAAATCCGCCAGCTGGGGGAATTGCCAGGCGTGCCCGAATCCATCCTTAAACCGCACCCGGCGACCGCGAACGCTTCCCATGATTGACACGCGGTTAGGCGAATTGGGCGAGACCTCGGCGCCAAGTCAGGCACTGCACCTCCACCCGCAGGAGAATATTCGGTGAAGACTACGCTGTTTCTTCGGATCGCTTCGGTCTTGACCATGATCCACTGCATCCTACACACCGTCGGCGGCGTGCTCAGCTCTCCGAAACATGGTTCCGAAGAGATGCTCGTGGTTGAGACCATGAAAGCTCACACCTTCAACGTCATGGGTTCGATTCGCAGCTATTGGGACTTCAATTTCGGCTACGGCCTTATGACCACCATCAATCTTTTCGTCCAGGCACTGCTCTTCTGGCAACTCGCCACAATGGCCAAGACCAACGCAGCATTAACGCGCCCGATTGTGGTTTTGTTCTTTTTCGGCTACCTGGCCATGACGGTCGTTGCGTGGCGCTATTTCTTCATCGGCCCGGCGATCACCGAATTGATTATCGCCGCTTGTTTCGCAGCGGCATTCTTTACCGCCGGGGCGCCGGCCTAGACTTTTCGCATGACCGACATCAAAGCCGTCGCGGAATCGGTCTTTCGCGAGCAATCGGGCCGCATTACGGCCGTGCTGATTCGCATGTCCGGCTCTTTTGATCTGGCGGAAGAGTCGATGCAGGAAGCATTCGCCGCGGCCCTCGCGCGCTGGCCCGTAACCGGTGTTCCCGACAATCCCGCCGCCTGGATTACGACCGCCGCCCATCGCAAACTAATCGATTCTTTAAGGCGCGACCAGACCCGTCGCGATAAACAAGACCCTTTGCGCTATGAGACTCCGACCTCGTACGAACCGGACGATCCCTTCGAACACGGCCTGGACGCGTCATCGGTGAACTATCCCGACGATCGCTTGCGGCTCATCTTCACCTGTTGCCACCCAGCCATCAATACGGAGGCGCAGGTGGCGCTCACTCTCCGCACCCTTGGAGGCCTCACGACGCCAGAAATCGCGCGGGCTTTCCTGGTGCCCGAGCCCACGCTCGCGCAGAGACTTGTACGCGCCAAAAACAAAATCGCGCAGGCGCGCATTCCCTATGAGGTTCCGCCCCTTCACGCGCTGCCCGAACGCCTGAAATCGGTGCAAGCGGTGATCTATCTCATCTTCAATGAAGGTTACGCCGCCACCGCCGGCGACACCCTGATCCGCAAGGAACTCTGCGCGGAAGCGATTCGCCTGGGCCGCACTTTATGCAGCCTGATTCCCAAGGACTCCGAGACCCTTGGCCTGCTTGCGCTCATGCTCCTCCACGACTCCCGCCGGAACGCGCGCATCAACTCTGCAGGCGAATTGGTCACGCTTGAGGAACAAGATCGCACGCTCTGGGATCGCACGGAGATGGAGCAAGGTTTCCAACTTGTCGAAACCGCGCTTCGCCTGCAACACGTGGGTCCTTATCAACTTCAGGCGGCCATCGCTGCGCTTCACGCGCACGCCAAGAGTTTCGAGCAAACGGATTGGACCGAGATCGCCGCACTCTATTCGCGACTCGCGAAACTTTTACCGTCCCCAGTAGTCGCCCTGAATCACGCGGTTGCCGTCGCGATGAGTGAGGGCGCAGAAAAAGGCCTCGCCCTGATCGATACCCTCGAATCCTCCGGCGAGCTTGGCGAATATCATCTGCTCTACGCCGCGCGCGCCGATCTGCTGCGGCGCCTCGGCCGCACACCGGAAGCGACCGAAGCGTACACACGCGCCCTGCGCCTCGCTCGCAATCCCATCGAGCAAAACTACCTCCGTCGCCGCCTCGCCGAGCTGAATCCCATCGAATGCCAGGATCTTCCGTGACCTCTGTGCTCCTACCTCAGTGAACTCTGTGTTAAGCATTCTCTTCGCGCTCTAAACTAATTCTCCACTCTCCGTTTGCGCCTCTTCGCTCCGCGAACCTCTGCGTCTCAGCGTTATCTTTACTTTCCCCGCTCACGAGTTCCTGCGCTCACGCAAGCCGCCGAACTTCGCTCTTATCGGGCGTCTCCGCCAAAATGCGCTCCACCGTTCCACTCCAAGCCGGATGCCGTAACCCTGGTGCAATCTCCGCCAGCGGCACGAGCACAAACCTTCGCAACGTCATCCTCGGATGTGGCACTTGCAACTCAGGCGTGTCAATCGTCTCCTGTCCATACACAAGGATGTCGATGTCGATCAGGCGCGGCCCCTTCGCGATGAGCTTCCTGCTTCCCATGCGGGATTCGATCCCCCGCAAGCGGCGCAAAAGCTCGAAAGCAGGCAACTCAGTCTCACCTTCCACTACGCAATTCAAAAACCAAGCCTGCTCCAAATAATCCACCGGCTCGGTCTCGTAAAACGCTGACACCCGCCGTACCGAAACGCCCGCGTCCGGCAAAGCCGCAATCGCCGCCTTCAGGTTTTGCGCGCGATCGCCCACGTTCGAGCCTAACGACAAGTAGATAAGTTCACGGGCCATTATTCGTCTCGATAGGGTTGCGAATACAGGCTTCAGTGTATAGGCAAACCCGGGCGGCTCAGCCATAGTGCCGGCCCATAAGTGGTCGGGTCAGATTCAAGCGTTTGGTCGACGCATTCGCATAAGGAGAATTTTGATGTCAATCCTAGCCTGGGTCGTCTTGGGTCTATTAGCAGGTTTTATCGGCAGCAAAATCGTGAACAAGAGCGGGGAAGGTTTGCTGTTGGACATCGTGCTCGGAATTGTCGGCGCCGTGGTAGGTGGATGGCTTTTCAATGAGTTCGGACACATGGGGGTAACCGGCCTCAATCTCTACAGCTTGCTTGTCGCCGTCGTTGGCGCGGTCATCGTGCTGGTCGTCTGGCACGCCATACGCAGGATCTGAGGCCTCGTTTACTGTCGCCCAAAAAAAGGGACGGCTGCCAAGCCAGCCGTCCCTTGCTTTGTCCGACTGCAGTCGAGTTAGTCGCCGGCGACTTGGGTGGCCTGTGTTGCCATCGCAAGCTCCTTCTCTTCTTGCTTTGGATACACAAACTCATGACCTGTCGTGCGTCCAGGATAGAACCACGCTATCACCGCTGCGGGCTCGACTCCCTTTCCCAATGCCAGTGTAAATGCTGTGCCGCCGTGCCCTTCCCACTCGGGACGTTCGCGGTTAATCGTCTGTATCAGCGCGATTGTTCTAGTCCGATCTTCATTGGTGATCTGTACCGTTTCCCGATCACTGGTGTTGATAATCGAAAAATAGTATGTGCCCGCCGGCAACGTTCGCCCCGGGATTTGTACTGGCTGGCTGAAATTGACTTTGATCGCTTGGTCTACTTCGCTCGCTCGCGTCGTTCCTGCTGCGATCAATCCCGACAGCGCGAGCGACGCAACTACGACTACCTTTCTGATATTCACGACTTCCTCCTCGACTAACAGTCTTCACTTGCGGCATCAAAAGATTTGTCCGCTCACTATGTGAGATGCATCGGGGTCGTCGCGATGTAATCGTTATAGTATCTGTTGACATATTCTTTACCATTTGCCACGGGGCGGGCAGAATGCCGCCTGATCGGCACATGTGCCCATATATCGGCTTCGGGTTAGCGTGCTGGGCCGAAGCCGGCTCACGCATATCTCATAAACCACGCAGTGTCTATAGTTTCGAGCATGCCGAGGCTTGTTGAAGCTGCGGAATTTAGAGGGAAGATCGCGTTCTTACGGTGCTATCAGTTCTGAGTCACAAATGCGTCTTCAAAACAGCCGCGGTTGGCGGCGGGGGAGGTCGCGGCCGAAGTATTCGTAGGCGCGGGGCGTGGCCATGCGGCCGCGGGGTGTGCGGTCGATCATGCCGATCTGCATCAGGTAGGGCTCGTACATTTCCTCGATGGCGTCTTCTTCTTCGCTGAGAGCAGCGGCAAGGGTGCCGACGCCCACCGGCCCGCCGCCGTACTTGTCGAGCAACGCGAGCATCAGGTTGCGATCGACCTCGTCGAGTCCGTTTTCGTCGATGCCCAGCATCGCGAGCGCTTCCTGGGCCACCGCGCGTGTGATACGGCCAGCAGCGCGCACTTCAGCGAAATCGCGGGACCGGCGCAACAGGCGGTTCGCCACGCGCGGTGTGCCCCGACATCGCCGCGCGATTTCTTCGGCGCCGCCTTCGTCCATCTCGATGTTCAGGATCTTCGCTGAGCGGTTCAGAATAATCAGCAAGTCCTGTGGCTCGTAGAACTCCAGCCGGTGCACAATGCCGAACCGCGATCGCAACGGGGCGGTAATCAAACCCGCGCGCGTCGTCGCTCCGATCAGCGTGAAATGGCCCAGCGGAAATGGATGAATCCGCGCTCCCGGCCCCTGCCCGATAATCAGGTCCACGCGAAAATCTTCCATCGCCGGGTACAACACTTCTTCTACCGCCGGCTGCAGGCGATGAATTTCATCGAGGAAGAAAACTTCTTTGGCTTCGAGCGAAGTCAGAATCGCGGTCAGGTCGCCCTTGCGCTCCAGCAAAGGACCCGCACTGGTTTTGATCGGCACAACGAGTTCGTTCGCGATGATTTGCGCCAGGGTGGTTTTGCCCAATCCCGGCGGCCCGTAGAGCAATACATGATCCAGCGCCTCGCCGCGGCTCCGCGCCGCCTGGATCGCGATCTGGATATTCTCTTTGACGCGCTTCTGTCCGATGTATTCGTCCAGGCGCTTCGGGCGCACGCTCGCTTCGATTCGTGCGTCCTCGTCGAATGGCGCTCCAGACACAATGCGCTCCGGTTGTCGTGACGCCATCATCCGTTTTGCTGTTCCTTCAGCCATCTATGCCATCGGGCGAGAGAATCAAAGGCTTAACACAGAGATCGCAAAGATCGGACCACAGAGAGCACGGAGAAAGTCTTAAAAATGGCACCTGTTTTTCTCTACGTCCGCGCTGCGCGTCCCTTCGGGGCACTTAAGGATTGCAGCGACGCCCTGAGCAACTTCTCGAAATTGCCGGCGCCATTTTCGCGGCGGGCCTCGGTTACGGCACCCTCCGCAGCGCGGGCCTCGTAGCCCAGATTTACGAGCGCCGAAACTACATCGGCGTCAATGCCCGCCGGCGAAGACGCGGCCGGCCGCTCTACCTCGACGGTGACGGCGTCCAGCTTGTCCTTGAGCTCGACAACGATGCGCTCGGCAGTCTTGCGGCCGACGCCCGGAATCTTCGTCAGCCGGGCCAGGTCGCTGCCGCGAATCGCGGGGACCAGTTCCTGACGCTCATGCCCGATAAGATCTTCAAAGCCAAGGATGGTCCCACGCCGGAAGCCGACAGCAGCATCTCAAAGAAATGCTTTTCGCGCGAGGAGAGAAAACCGTACAGCGACAGTGCGTCTTCGCGCACATGCGTGTGGATCAACAGCGTCACTTCGGTATGGAGTTCCCCAAGCGCGGCGTAGGTCGAGAGCGGCACTTGCACGAGATACCCAACGCCGCCCACATCCACGAGCACCTGGTTGGGTCGCTTATCGGTAAGGCGTCCGCGAAGCTGGCCAATCATCGCTCGCCAGTATTGCCGCGTTATGTTCGCCTGTCAACGC
>CAVSNL010000040.1:0-61001 GCA_963729285.1 uncultured Acidobacteriota bacterium | reverse complement strand
TAGAGTCTGTGTGAAGACTCAGCGGCCCATTGATTTTGAACCACGAATCGAGCCTAGGACGATGACTCCTGACTATTTCGTTAAATTTCTGGCTGCAGGGCGCTTAGTTGGCCCGCCACATCCGGGTCAAGTTATACGCGGTGGTTGCCAGTGCCCACTCGACCGCAACCTTTTTCAGCCCGCGTCGAGCGGAACCGCCGCATCCCCCTCTGTTCCTTCAGTACTCCGTTCACCGGTTCGACGATCGCTTTGCGCCGCCCATAGATCGCCCCGCCCACGGGGTCCCGCAGTTTCCGTCGCATGCGGCGATGCGCCGGATCGCTGGCCCGCTGCCGCAGTCGGCCTCCGCGATTCAACCAGCGCGCCAAATTCGAGTCTGGAACGTAGGCATCAATCTTGCGCTCCTCCAGGGCTTGCAAATTGTCCAACGAGAAGAATCCGCTGTCGGCACTGGCTTGTTGCGGTTTCTCTCCGCACTGCTGCTCCACCAGATCCACCATGGGCAACAACGTTTCGTTATCGTTGGTCTCCTGCGTCACCCGCTGCGCCACGATCAAGTGATCCTCGCTGACCGCCATCGTGGCGGTGTAGCCCAGCGTGAATCCGCCGCGCTCGCGCAGAAAACGGCTGTCCGGATCGGTCCGCGACACTTTGTGCAGGCCCGATTTATGCAGCCGCTCCAACCGCTCAGGAATTCCGGCAAGTTGCTGTTCCAGCCGCTCGATCACTTCTCGGTCCACTTCATTGCCCGCACCTTCGTTGGGATCGTCCGCATCACATTGCTGCTGCCAACGACGAATGTCTCGCCGAATGCGCGCCCGCGCGTCCCGCAGCGCTTGCTCGGTGTCCACGCGATTCCGCGAGGCGTTTGCCGCGATGCGTGTCGAGTCAATCGCCACGTGGCCGAGCTTGCCCAGTTTCGCTTTCCGCGCCAACTCCACCACTTGCGTGAACAAATCGTTCAATCCCTTCGCGTGCCGCCGCCGAAACGCGTTCAGTGTCCAGTGATCCGGCGCGGCCCCGCCCGCCAAATAGCGAAACGCCAAATCCTCGCGAATGCGCTGTTCCAACCTTCGCGAACTGGTCACCCCCAGCGCGTAGGCGTACAGCCAAACCGAAGCCAACATCTCCGGCGCGTAGGCGGGGCCGCCTTCTTCCCCGTACTCTTTCCTAAAAGCGTCCAAGTTGAGCTTCGCCACCACGCGCCGCACGAAAAAACAGAGATGACCCGAACCCAACACATCCCGCACGCTCGGCGGCAGCAAATACGCCTGGTCCGGGTTGTACTCCAAAAATTTCGTCATCGCGTCCCCTCTCTCATGCAGTATAAGAGACGCGTCAACCCGAGTTCTCACACAGACTCTTTAGCCCCTGAGGCAATTCTTCTCTTCCCGTCTCGGCCATTTATGAGATGGCCGGGCTCTGTTGACATCCTCATGAAAGGGCGGCGATGTTTCAACCGATACAGATTGAAACTCAATCCGAGCAGCAGCGCTTGACGCATCTGCATGGGCAGCGAGCGACCCGGGGCGCGAGCCGAGAGTTTTCGTTTGACCGAAGAGAACAGGCTTTCGACCAGGGCGCGGCGACGGTAAAGTCGTCGTGGGAAGGCCCGCCGCATCTCGGCGCGCACTCCGCGCACGCGCCAGGTTTTCTTCCCGCGCTTGGCGGGAATCACGCTCTGCGCTCCGAGGCGTTTGCGGATGTAGGTATGATTGCGCTCGCTGTCGAACTCGGCATCGGCCAGCACCAGCCCGATGGGTGTTTGTTCGGAAGCGGCTGCGACAACCGCCGGCAAATTCGCGCAATCGTTCCACGGACCGCGCCGCGCGAGTTGCGACAACACGAACTGGTGATCCAAATCCACGGCGACCACCCACTTCAGCCAGTGGCGCCACGGCAGCGGTTTCTGCCCGTGATGATGCATGCGCCGCACAAAGAAGGTGCTTACGGCGCCTTGCGCCAAACCCGTGGCGTCCACGGCGACGCGAGCGCGCTTCCGCTTTTGACGCAGCGAACCGCGCAACCGACGCACGGTTTCGTCAACCGCACGGTCGATGGTCTGGTCGTCGAGACGCTGCAAAAAGCGATACAGCGTCGTGAAGTCCGGCACACTGCCAAGCCCCAACACCTGGCGCAATTCGCGATGCTCGCCCAAACGCACCTCGGCTTCACGAAAGGTCCAGTCTTCGTAACGCATCAGGCAGAGAATGGCCAGCAACTGCGGCTGGGTAAATTGCCGTTTGCTGAAACGGCTTCGGTAGCGCGGGAGCACCGCCCGGGAGACTTGCAGAGCGATGCGGGCAAAAGGCAGGAGTCCGACTTCGGTCATCGCACCTCCTGCCCCCATAGGAAACCATGCAAGCGGCCAATGGCTCTCTCGAATTTCAATGAAGTTGCTAGGATGTCAACAGAGCCAGATGGCCGCTAGGCAATGTTGCCTGAGGCTTCGACTTCTCCTCGGGCACGTTCGAGGCTTGCCACCCGCGTGGAACAAATCACTTGAACTTTAAGCACCCCTCGAACGTACATTGTTTCCGGCGGCTAGCCTCGCTGATAAGACCAATTTCAGCTTGGCGGCGTCTACTAACCGCAGAGGTGTCCCATCGTCCAATCGGGCGAAGTGAGGTGCGCATGCAATCCTTAGTCTCCGACCTCCAGTATTCCGCGCGCGAACTCCGCAAGCGCCCAGGGTTCGTCCTCACTGCAGTGCTCTCCCTTGCTCTGGGCATCGGCGCTACTAGCGCCGTCTTCAGCGTGATTTACGCAGTCCTGATCGACCCGTTCCCCTACCCTGGGGCCGATCGCATGATGGAAGTTCGCCTGAAAGACAAATCCGGCAACGACCGGTATACCGGCTTCAACGGGCTGCAACTACAGCAGATGCGCCAGGCCAGATCGGTCGAGAGCGTCGTGGCGCTCGACGGCTGGAATCTCACCACAACCGACGGGGATTTACCCGAGGACGTCAACGCCAGCTACATCTCCCCGAATGCTCCCAATCACTGGGGCGTTCCGGCATTCCTGGGACGCTGGCTTGTGCCCTCGGACGCGCCTTTCGGCCAAGAGGCTCAGCCGGTTGTCGTGATCACCTATCAATTCTGGCAACGCTATTACCTCGGAGATCCCAATGTCATCGGCCGGAAGATTCAGCTGGTGCATAAACCCTACGAAGTCGTTGGCGTCATGCCCCCGCGATTCAAGTGGGGTGAGGCGGACATCTACGTCCCGCTGAAAGTGACGCAGGATCCCAACATCCATTTCGGCGCTTCGATCAAGCTGCGTCCAGGGGTCACCCTGGAGCAAGCGCAGTCCGAACTGCAGCCACTTGTCGAAGAATTCGCCAGGCAATCCCCCACGAACTTCCCGGAAAAGTTTCGCGTCAATCTTCACAGCATCGTCGAGCTCTACGCCAGACCTCTGGGCACCACGCTCTACTTGCTTCTCGGCGCCGTGGGGTCGCTCTTGCTCATTGGCTGCGCGAACGTATCCATTCTGCTGCTCGCCCGAGGCGCGGAACGTCAGCACGAACTGGCGGTGCGCGCCGCCATCGGCGCGAACCGCCTGCGCATGATTCGCCAGCTGCTGACCGAGTCGCTGGGAATTGCCGTCGCCGGAGCCGGGCTGGGTGTGCTCCTCGCGTGGAAGAGTCTGCCGCTAATCGTGGCGTGGATGCCCCACGCGTTTCCGGCCGAGTCGGTGATCAAGGTCAATGTGCCGGTTCTGCTGTTCTGCGTGGCCCTGGCCGTAGCCACTTCCATCATTTTTGGTTTGTCGCCTGCTCTTCAACTCTCGCGCCCGGACGTTGCCCGCTTGATGCAGGGCAGTGGGCGCCGCGTCGCCGGCAGCACGCACGCCAAACGCGCCCATAACGCCCTGGTCGCTGCCCAGGTGGCGCTCACTATTCTTCTGCTGACCACCGCCAGCGCGGCCGGCAAGGGCTTTCTCCATCTCGTCCGGGCAAACCTCGGCTACGAGCCGCACAATGCCATGTCCGTTCCCATCCCGGTGCATGAAAATACACACGGCCCGTGGAAAGATCGCTCTGAATACTTTGATCAGCTCCGCACCCGCCTCGGCGCCATGCCCGAAGTGATTTCCGCGGGCATCTCCACCAACGCCACGCCGCCATCCAGCGGCAGAACTGAGCAATTCGAAATTTTCGGAAGCGCGGCTGGCGAGAAACCCGAAGCGCTCTTGCACTACGTCAGTCCAGAGTATTTTCCGATTCTCCGCATTCCGCTGGCTCAGGGCCGTATTTGGGATCACGCCGAGACCATGCGTGGCGCTCCGCTAGCCGTCATCAACCAAACCATGGCCCGCCAATTTTGGCCCAATAGTAATCCCGTCGGCCAACAGATTCGCATTCCCAATCTCAAGGAGGAGCTGCCTTACTCCCCCGCTGTGGCCGGCATCGAAGGATCCTGGCTCCAAATTGTCGGCGTCTGCGCAGACGTCCTCGACGACGGCCTCCGCAAGCCAGTCAAGCCCGCCATCTACATTCCTTACACGCTGAAAATGTGGGTGTTCACGCAGATCCTGATCCGCACCCGCATCCCGCCCGCTTCCATGCTCCGCGACATCCGCGCGCAGATCACTCAGGTAGACCCTGAACAGCAGGTCACCCACGCTCAGGATCTCGAAACGTGGATCGTCAACGAGCAGGATTACGGCCAGCAGCGTTTCGTCGCAACACTATTCAGCGTGTTCGCCGTTCTCGCGCTCGTTCTCGCCGCCGTCGGCCTCTACAGCGTCGTCTCCTACGGCGTAGCCACCCGCACCAACGAGTTCGGTATCCGCATGGCCTTAGGCGCCAAAGCCACCGACGTTTTCCGCCTGGTCCTATCTTCCACAACGATGAGCGTAGGCGCAGGCCTCGCAACCGGTCTTCTGTTGTGCCTCGTGTTCAACAAACTAGCCACCAAGTGGGTCAACGAAAGCTCCCACGACCCACTCATTCTCACCGGCGTCACCCTATTACTAGTCGCCGCCGCCCTCCTCGCCTCCTTCGTCCCAGCCCGCCGCGCGGCCGCCGTCGACCCCATGGTCGCCCTCCGCTACGAATAATTTCGCTAGCCTTCATACTTCGCCTTCGTACGCCTCTGTAGCGGCCGCCTTCCGAGGCAGGCGCCTTCCAACACCCCGGCAACATTAATGTCGCCCGCGACCCTCACCCGCAATTGCCACAACGGCAGACCCTACCTCGTGCGCGGCATTCGATTCTGGTTGTGAACCTCGCTCCGCGATGCCGTGATCGGCAAAACACCGACAATTCCCAAAAGCCGCCCTAGTACTACTGTGTCACAAAATAGCACAAGGCTTGATATTTATAGGGCTGGATTCCCTTTACGGCTGATAGTCTGAGCGCATGAGCGCCTCTTCTTCGGCGCCAGGCGCGCAACAACAACGCTTTGCGGCTTATCTCGACAGCCTGGCGCAGGCCGCAGGGCACCTGGATCGCGCCGTGCCGCTGAAATCGTACTGCACGGGTCTACTGCTTCCCGGTGAACGCAAAAGCATCGAGCCCATGGCGGCGCGGTTGGCCCCGGATGATGTGCAGCGCATGCACCAGTCGCTCCATCATTTCGTAGCGAATGCACCGTGGAGTGATGAAGCCTTACTCGAGAGAGTGCGCCAGTTTGTGTTGCCAGTGATGAAAAGAAAGGGATCTGTAGTGGCCTGGATTGTGGATGATACCGGCTTCGTAAAGAAAGGAACTCATTCGGTAGGGGTGGTGCGTCAATACTGCGGACAGGTGGGCAAGCAAGAAAATTGCCGAGTAGCGGTGAGTTTATCGGTGGCGACTGAACAAGCCAGTCTTCCGATCGCCTGGCGTCTGTACTTGCCAGAGACTTGGGCTAAGGATGGTAAACGGCGCAAGGAGGCGGGCCTTCCAAAAGAGATCTCGTTTGCCACCAAGCCGACGATCGCACTCCAGCAAATTCGTCAAGCGATAGAAGAGGAAGTTACATCGGCGCCGGTGTTGGCCGATGCCGCCTACGGCAATGATAGCCAGTTTCGAGAAGGACTCACGGAATTGCATTTGGCGTATGTCGTCGGTGTTCAGGGAACCACCACCGTTTGGAGATGTGGAGAAGCTCCCTTGTCCGCGAAGCGTTGGAAGGGGCTGGGACGCCCACCGAAACTGCTGCGCCGGGATAAACAACATCAGCCCATTTCCGTGAAGCAACTGGCGGAGTCCTTGGCGGCAAGCTCTTGGGAAAATGTTTCCTGGCGCGAAGGAACCAAGCAGAGACTGCGCTCACGTTTTGCCGCACAGCGCGTGCGAATTGCTCATCGAGATTATTGGCGAAGCGAACTGCCTGCAGAAGAATGGCTGTTGATCGAATGGCCCACGGGAGAGAACGAACCAACGAAGTACTGGCTTTCTACCCTTCCGGCCGATCACAAACTCGTGGACTTGGTGAGACTAGCCAAGCATCGTTGGATCATTGAGCGTGACTATGAAGAGCTGAAGCAAGAACTGGGATTAGGCCACTACGAAGGTCGCGGCTGGCGCGGATTTCATCATCACGGCACGCTGTGCATCGCCGCATACGGCTTCCTGGTAGCGGAGAGAGGCCGTTTTTCCCCCTCTGCGCGAGCCGGTCAACTGGACCTACGCACCCAGAAAATTCCGCCCGACTTCCGGCCCCGCGGCTCGTCGCATTCGCGCCGAGCGGCATAATCCGCACTCGATCGCTACACTCCGAATCAGACTCGCCAGATTTCTGCTCAAACAGCTTCGTTGCTGTCCATTTTGTTGCATTCGTCGTTTATGACACAGTAGTACTAGCAGCCTGTGGTGAAAAGCGGCTTTTGTAACCTGAAGTAACTTCCCTGCCTCGGAAATCTCTGTAGAATGCGGAACAGATTTGAGGAGAACTGCTGATGGGCATGGGAACGCGGCGGCGAAGACAGCGACAAGAGCAGATGTGGATCGCACAGCAGGAACTAGCGAAGGGGCCGGCACATCCTTTTTACAAGCGGGTGAATGAATTGTTGGAAGAGAGGAAGTTTGACGAGTTTGCCGAGAGGGAGTGCGCGAAGTTTTACGCGGAAAACATTGGACGACCCTCTTTGGCGCCAGGGATCTATTTTCGTTTGTTGTTGGTGGGCTATTTTGAGGGCCTCGATTCCGAGCGAGGCATCGCCTGGCGGGTGGCGGACTCGTTGGGCCTACGGAGATTTCTGGGAATCGGCATAGACGAGCCCACCCCGGATCATTCGACCATTTCACGGACACGGCGGCTGATCGATGTGGAGACGCACCACAAAGTGTTCTTCTGGATTTTGGAAGTGCTGCGAGAGCAGGGGCTGGTGAAGGGCAAGACGGTGGGGATCGACGCGACCACGCTGGAGGCCAACGCGGCGATGCGTTCGATCGTGCGGCGCGATACGGGTGAGAGTTACGAGGAATTTTTGCAGGGCTTGGCCAAGGAATCGGGAATCGAGACGCCCACGCGGGAAGACCTAGCGCGAGTGGATCGCACGCGGAAGAACAAGGCCAGCAACGAAGATTGGGTGAATCCGCATGATGGAGATGCGCGCATCGCCAAGATGAAAGATGGGCGAACGCATCTGGCACACAAAGCCGAGCATGCCGTGGATCTGAAGACCGGTGCGGTGTTGGCGGTGACGCTGCAGGAAGCCGATTCGGGGGACACCACCACGGTGGTCGAGACTCTAGCGCAGGCCGGTGAGAACGTGGCGGAGTTGATCGGGACAGAAGAACCGAGCCAGAAACCGCAAGTGCATCTGCAGGGCATCGAAGAAGTGGTGGCCGACAAGGGCTACCACAGTGGAGCGGTGGTAGCGAATCTGCAGGGTGCGGAAGTGCGGGCTTACATTTCGGAGAAGAAGCAGCCCGGGCAACGGCATTGGGAAGGCAAAGCCAAGGAGCAGAAAGCGGTCTATGCCAATCGGCGGCGAGTGCAGGGAGCCTATGGCCAGGGCCTGCTGCGGAAGAGAGGCGAGTTGATCGAGCGGAACTTCGCGCACTGCTACGATACGGGCGGAATGAGACGAACGCATCTACGAGGACACCGAAACATTCTCAAGCGACTGCTGATTCACGTTGGGGCATTCAATCTGAGTCTAATTTTTCGCTCGCTCTTGGGCTCGGGTACCCCACGGGAGCTGAGAAATCGTCATTCCTCGTTTCTTTGCATGCTGCTTTTTCTGTTCCGTCGCCCTTCCGTGGCCTCGAGTCCCAGAAAACCCTGTGTTTCATCACCACCATTCGACCGGCGGAAAAATCGTCGCTATCTCAGATACAGACTTCGCCACTCAGAAAAATGCGATTCCGCCACGGGCTGCTAGGTGGAAGAACACGTACACGGGGGCAAAACCGGTATAGAATGCTCGCACGTACCCCTGATTTGCAGGTCCCCCATCTCCGTGTTTGGGAAGGTTGTGATATGGCAAAAACCATGGCCGTTGCAACACCTGCGTCTGCGGCAAGAATCACCGAAAGCCGGATCAACCCAGATCACCTGTTCTATGTCGTCGCTGCTGGTCTGATGCTGATTTTCACGGTCGGGGGATTCCGCAATTTCTATCTGCACGGCAGGGCTCCTTGGGGGGAAATGACCAACCAGATTATCCCGCTGATCATTGCTCACGGGCTCGCCATGTCGGGATGGGTGATTCTATTCTTGGTTCAAACTATTTTGATACTGACTGGCCGTCGGCAACTTCATATGGTGATTGGTCCACTTGGAGGTGTGCTGGCTGCGGCCATTGTGATTCTCGGAACAATGGTGGCGCCCTTATCTGTTCATTTCAGCCCCCAAGTTTACGCGACGCTGGGCGGACCGAGACCTTTCTTAGCCACGATGTTCGTACAGATGCTGTCGTTCGGAACGCTCGTAGGCATCGGATTGGTGTATCGCCGCCGGCCCGAGATTCATCGTCCGATGATGCTATTGGGCACAATCGTAATCCAATCCGGCGCATTGGGCCGGTTTCCCTACATAGAAAACCTTGCGGCGTTTCCGCCCTTGTATGTTTGGGGACCGGTGTTGCTCTTCGGGGGCTTTCTTTTTGTCCTTCAATGGGCAATGAGCAGAACCCCGAATCGCTGGTATTTGATCGGTTTCGCCGGCATGGTGATGGCGTCCTTCTTGTCTGTCGCCATCGGCCACACCGCGCTCTGGAACCGGATGGTCAGTACTCTCGCCCCATGAAGACCGCAGTTCCAGACTGCCTTTCTTCTTTCTAACTTACTCGGGCTACCGGACATTTGCCGTACCAGCACTCGACTTGCCCGGTTTCCGCGTTAGGACGTAGCCGCCCGGCGGCGGACGCTACGCGTGAGGTAGGGAGCGTTGGTTGCTCGTGGCTTGATGTAAATGTGGGTCACAGGAGGTGTTCCTGTGACCCATCTTCGCAAAATGATGCTGGAGGAACTCCAGCTTCGTAATTATGCACAAAATACCATACGTCACTACGTTCGCACAGTCGAAGATTTTGCTCGACGATTCCGCTGCTCGCCCGATCGCCTAGGCCCTCGACACATTCGCGAATATCAGGCGGAGTTGTTTCGGAAAGGAAAATCGCCTGGCACGGTAACGCAACGTTTGGCAGCACTGCGTTTTTTCTACGTCAAGACGCTGCGCAGAGCCTGGAGCGTTGCCGATACTCCCTATCCAAAAAAGACACATCGCCTGCCGACGGTTCTTAGCCGGGAAGAAGTCGCGCAACTCATCCAGGCGGCACGCACTCCTTGCGAACGCATCCTGCTCATGAGCCTCTACGCGACCGGCGCCCGGCGCTCTGAGTTGACCCATCTGAAAGTCAGCGACATCGACAGTCAGCGCATGGTGGTGCACATCCGCGGCGGCAAGGGGCGCAAAGATCGCGATGTCATGCTCAGTCCCAAGCTGCTCGTGGCACTCCGCGCCCACTGGCGTTTCTACCACCGGAAATCCAGCACCTGGCTGTTTCCCAGCAACTACCGCAAGGATCGGCCGATCGATACGAAAACCGTTTGGTACGCCTGTCAGAAATCCACCAAGCGCGCGGGCCTCCAGAAAAGTGTTCATCCCCATACGCTTCGCCACTGTTTTGCCACGCATCTTTACGAGGCCGGCACGGATCTCCGTACCCTTCAGGTTCTGCTCGGTCATGAAGATCTAAAAGACACCCTTATTTACGTGCACCTCTCCACACCGCACCTGAACGCCACGGCGAGTCCTTTGGACTCGCTAGCACTGAACGACAAGCCACCAGACGAGAAGTAGATGAGCCGGCCGCCTCTGGAGGTGGCCGACATCATCCGCGCTGCGGGAGAGGCTTTCATCGAACGAAACCGCCACTGGCTTCGTTGGAAGCACGTCAAAGTACTGCGGGCCATTCAGCGGTGTCGTACCGCCGCCCTCGGCGGTCATCTCGATGAGTGCATGCGCTGCGGACATCGTGCCCCCATCTCGTACAACAGCTGCCGGGACCGCCATTGCCCGAAATGTCAGACCGCTGCTCGGGATCGCTGGATCGCTGCGCGTCGGCAAGAACTGCTCCCCACACGTTACCTGCACGTGGTCTTCACGCTGCCCCATCGCTTGGTGCCACTGGTGCTGCAGAACAAAAAGATCCTCTACGATCTCCTATTCCGTACCAGTGCGGAAACCCTTCTCGAAGTCGCTCGCAACCCGAGACGCCTGGGTGCGGAAATTGGTTTCTTCAGTGTCTTGCACACTTGGAGCCAAAAGCTCACCGCTCATCCGCATGTCCATTGTGTCGTGCCGGCCGGCGGCCTCTCACTCGATCACACCCGCTGGGTTCACTCCCGAGACAACTACTTTCTTCCCAAGGAAGTGCTACAGGAAGTTTTTCGCGGCAAGTTCGTCAACGCTCTCGAGCAGGCTTTTCAGGATGGCCAGCTCAGCTTCTATGGAGACCTGAAGCTTCTTGCTCAACCCAAGACCTTCGCCGCCTGGCTGCGGCCACTCTATCGACAAGATTGGGTGGTCTACTTGAAACGCCCCTTCGGTGGCCCCCAATATGTGCTGCAATATCTCGGCCGCTACACCCATCGCGTGGCCATTTCCAACCATCGCCTGGTCTCCTTTGCCGATGGCCAAGTCACCTTTCGCTGGCGTGATTCCGCTGACCACAACAAACAAAAGTTGTTGCCCCTGGCGCTCGATGAATTCTTGAGCCGCTTCTTACTGCACATCCTTCCGAAAGGCTTCGTGCGCATCCGTAACTTCGGCTTCTTAGCCAACCGTCGGCGCACCGCTCTTCTGCCGCTTTGCTTTCACTTGCTGGGTGCGACACAAGAATCGCCAGCCGAAGAACACGCCTCCTCCACCGAAGACGCTCCTGGTCTTTATCGCTGTCCCAAGTGTGGCGGACCCATGAAGGTCATCGAAAGGCTCACCGTTGCCGAGATCCAACTCCGATCTCCACCGCGGATCAAATCTGCTGCATGAAACCACTCTCTCCAACGCAAAAACTCTGCGTGCCGCGGCACGCTCCGTATCTCTCTGGCTCTCCACCAAACAGATCTTTTCTTCCGGCCCAGACAACGATAGTCTTCGCGATACTTTTTCACCGTAGCCAATTTCTGGGCGCGAAGTGTCGCGGGTTGTGCCCTGCAGCACAGCCTCGGCACACCTCAAGACCCTCCCTTCCCCCAATTGAATTCCCATAGGGCCCGCGTCCACCGCAACCACGGACGGCCACGTCCAAACGGGTTTACCGGACGCGCGCGCAACTACCTGCCCAGCTTTACTCCTCAGCGTGAACGCGCACCGGTAAACCTCTAGCGTTTCTCGGGACCTGGCCACGGTATACTCGGTCTGTGGACGAGACCTTCAACCATTAAATCTGGCCAGCCTTGCAGAAGGATGATGCTGATCTGCAGAAAGAGCTTGAGAAACTCCTGACGTCTCGCGCCCTGGGAGATCCGTACGCTCACGACGGGAGTTTTGCCGCAAATATTGCCTTACTTCCTCCGGGGCTCAGAGCTATGGCAACGACACACTGGCTGGACATAAGCCTCACTCTCGAGAGCCTCACGTGGCACTTCGGCAACTTCGGCGAACGGCAGCTGATCGCCGAAACAGCGGCCGGACTTAGTGAATTGTGCTTGCACGAACTCGCTTCGTGCTTTGTTGAAGTGAAGGAGTTAATGCTCCCTCTCTTGGCTCAGCGGACAGAAGCCGACGGCGATCCCTACGAAATCCTTGAGCAAGCGGGGTTCAGGCCTCCCGCTGACGAACTGGACGAGCGAGCTTCGACCCTTGGCAATCTTGGGTCGGGCAAATCTGCCATCTACGAGGCATGGATTCGATATACCCGCCAACATCCAGAGCGAGTTTTCGGACTCTAGCGAGTTCATCAAGGCTTGAGAGTTGCTTCCTGTTAGCCCGTTAGAACGTAGTCGCTGGCGCGACGGACGCTTCGCGTGCTATGCTCCGCACGTCATGCCACAAGGTAGAGCTTTTAACTGCGATTTTCGGTTTTCTCTGATTTTCCTAAGCCAAGCAAAATCAATAGACTGCAAACGAAAAAAGATTCAATTCCCATAGCCGTTAGATCGGTGCAGCCACTAGCCCGCATCCGCCGCAACCGCCAGCGCCCACCTTCAAACGGATTAATCGAACGCGCGCAGAGCACCATGCCGAATTTCGACCGTTCGCGAAAACGCGCATCCGATTAATCACTAGCGTTTGAACGTAGTCGCTGGCGCGACGGACGCTTCGCGTGCTATGCTCCGCACGTCATGCCACAAGGTAGAGCTTTTAACTGCGATTTTCGGTTTTCTCTGATTTTCCTAAGCCAAGCAAAATCAATAGACTGCAAACGAAAAAAGATTCAATTCCCATAGCCGTTAGATCGGTGCAGCCACTAGCCCGCATCCGCCGCAACCGCCAGCGCCCACCTTCAAACGGATTAATCGAACGCGCGCAGAGCACCATGCCGAATTTCGACCGTTCGCGAAAACGCGCATCCGATTAATCACTAGCGTTTGAACGTAGTCGCTGGCGCGACGGACGCTTCGCGTGCTATGCTCCGCACGTCATGCCACAAGGTAGAGCTTTTAACTGCGATTTTCGGTTTTCTCTGATTTTCCTAAGCCAAGCAAAATCAATAGACTGCAAACGAAAAAAGATTCAATTCCCATAGCCGTTAGATCGGTGCAGCCACTAGCCCGCATCCGCCGCAACCGCCAGCGCCCACCTTCAAACGGATTAATCGAACGCGCGCAGAGCACCATGCCGAATTTCGACCGTTCGCGAAAACGCGCATCCGGTAAAGCACTAGCGTCATTCGTACCGGAATGGATCGCGCACCGTTGCTTCGTCCGGCCTGGGGCAAATGCGCCTATTTTTTCTTTGACATCGCCGACATGAATTCTTCGGCGCGGCGTTGCACCTCGCCCTCGTTGAGCGTTTCTTTTACCGTTGCTAGCGCCCAGACGTGTCCCCACGGATCGCCGACCCAGCAATAGCGATCGCCAAAAAACATGTCTGTCGGTGGAAGCAGCGGTGTCCCCCCTAGTTGGACAGCTTGGGCAAAGCTCTTATCGACATCGTCGACATACATCTCCAGCACCACGCTCGTGCCTCCCAGCGTTTCTGGCGAGCGCGGACCCTTCGGGTCCAATCCAGGCATGTCGGTGAGTTGGAGATACGATTCGCCGATCTTGAACTGCGCGAAGATGCCGGGCATGCCCGGCATCGGTGCCTGGTAGAGCACTTGTGCGCCGAACGCTTTCTGATAAAACTCCAGCGCGGCGCGGCCGTCGCGCACCATGAGATAAGGAACTACTTGCCGATTGTTTGGTCTTCCTCCGAGGATGGCCATGTCATGTGTCCTTTCGCTGATTGATTTGTGACAAACGCCAGATGTGTCCGGAACGATCTCTGACGTCGCGGAACTGTGCGGCCCACGCGGCGATCTGCTCGAGCGGCTTGGGATCGAGCCGGTAATAGCGATGGCGGCCTGAACGCCGCGCGATGATCAGACCGTTGCGCCTCAGGACCGACAGATGCTTTGAGAGCGAAGGCTGGGTGATCCGAAACGGCTCGCAGAGCTCAAGCACTGTATGCTCGCGCTGCCGCAACCGCTCAAGAATGCTTCTGCGCGTGGGGTCAGCCACCGCTCGAAATATCCCATCGTGTCGATCAAGCCGCACGGCGCAGCATAATACATAGCCATATGGCTATGCGTCAAGCAAAAGAATCTATTGCATTCCTGCAATTGCAGGTTTGTCGGCTATTCGAAAACTTATCGTCGGACCACGCGACCAAGTCCCGGTTAGTCGCGTTGCCGGACAAGTTCGCTGGTGAACATACAGCCGGGCTGCGAGAAATAGGATACTAGTGTAAGACCTTCGACCTGGAGCGAGCCGATGAACCTTCGAGGGATCATGTTGCTGCTATGTGTCCTGGCGTTCGCGCAGCAAGCGAATGCTGACGTTTTCCACGCGAGAAGGGCTTTCGTGCAGGAGCTATGCAACGATGTTTGGCAGTCAAAGGTGCAAAAGGTCTACGTTCCCGACTTTACCGACGAATCGGGCAAGTTCTCCTCTCTAGGCAGATTTTTCGCAGCTACCTTTGCGAAAACGCTGGACGAAGCCTCCATGGAGTTTACGGTCGTCGATCGTGTTCAGGTTCGTCGCAACCTAAATAAGACCGGACGAACGGATCAGGAGCCTGCAGATCCAGACTTGCTCACCAAGCTGGTTTCGGATATGGGTGCGGACGCGATTTTATGGGGCAAAGTTTCGATCAATCAAAATGTGGCAACGATCAACTTGGTGATGCGAACTCCGTCAGGCAAGGACCTGGCCGGAGGCGCTACGAAGAAAATCTCGATGGCGTGCTTCGAGCCGATTTGGAGGCAAGTCAATCGGGAACCGTGTTCTATTACGCTGGGCTCGACGGCGTCTCGCCGCCAAATTGTGTGCACTGCCCGGCGCCGGAGTGGCCGGTTGGACAAGGTAGTCCCGGCCGCGATGGAGACGTGATTTTGTCGATTCTCGTGACGCTAGAAGGAAACGCCGATCAAATGCGCATTGCGCAAACACTGGATCCGGTTTTCGATCGGGCCGCCCTGGAGTGCGTGCGGTCTTGGCGTTTTGAGCCGGCTAAAAACGCTGACGGCAAACTTGTGCCCGTGCGCCTCCCCGTTCAGGTAACGTTCAAGAGGCGTTGGCAAATCCGATGAGTTGCGGATAGTCCGCGCAGTCAACTTGTCAGGTAACCGTCTATCAGGAACCGAACTGCGGCGGCCAATCACTGGTACGCTCTGTCGATCGAGGATGCAGCACACAAATCCCGGTAAGTCGCGTAGCCGGAAACTAACCCACCACCCCCGAAACCTCGCGCTGGCGTGACCCCGCCCGGCACCCTACAATGCTCAAGCGCAAAAATACCCATGGGACCCCTAATCTCCGACCTTCGCTATTCCGCCCGCGAATTCCGGCGCCGCCCTTACTTCACACTCACCGCCATCTTCTCTCTCGCTTTGGGCATTGGCGCAACCACCGCCGTCTTCAGCTTGATTTATGCCGTCTTGATCAATCCATTCCCTTATTCCGCCGCCGATCGCATCGTCGAGCTTCGCTTGAAAGACAAAGCCGGCAGCGATCACTACGTAATTCTAAGCGGTCCGCAGCTTGACCTGCTTCGCCAGGCTCGCTCCATCGAAAGTGTCGTCGGCCTGAATTGGTGGAACCTGACTACCACCGACGGCGACCTCCCGGAAGACTTGCAAGCCGTTGCCGTCACCACAGATTCCGCAAGCCACTTCGGTATCCCCGCTCTGAAGGGCCGCTGGTTCATCCCTTCCGACGCGCCTCCCGGCGAAGACCCGCAGCGCGTCGCGGTGCTCAGCTATCAATTTTGGCAGAGATATTTCGTGGGAGATCCCAACGTCGTCGGCCGCAAGCTCCAGCTCGTTCATAAAACCTACGAAGTGATCGGAGTGATGCCCCCACGCTTCAAATGGGACGATGCGGAAGTCTACATTCCGCTGAAGGTCACCCATGATGCGGCCCTCAATTTCGGCGCTTCCCTGAAGCTACGGCCCGGCGTGACCCTCGCTCAAGCCGATGCCGAGCTCCAGCCGCTGCTCGAACGCTTCGCGATAGAATCGCCGTCACACTACCCCGACACTTTTCGCGTCGATCTGCGCAGCATCGTTGAGCTGCGCGCCAGGCCGCTAGGCCCCACTCTCTACCTCCTGCTGGGCGCGGTCGCTTCCCTGCTTCTGATCGGTTGCGCAAATGTTTCGATTTTACTTCTCGCCAGAGGGGCCGAGCGCAAACATGAATTAGCCGTCCGCGCCGCGGTGGGAGCAGGCCGCCTTCGCATCATTCGCCAGCTGCTCACCGAATCTCTGGCCGTCGCCACGGCCGGAACCGCCATCGGCATACTCTTCGCATGGCGAGGCCTGTCGCTGATAGTCGCCTTCCTTCCGCAAGGCTCCTTCCCGTCGGAATCGGTTATCCGCATGAACATTCCGGTGCTGCTCTTCAGCATCGGCTTGGCGTTCCTCACCACGATCGTATTCGGGATTTGGCCGGCGCTCCAGCTTTCGCGCCCAGAAATCGCCCGCCTGACGCAAACCAGCGCCCGCCGGGTCGCCGGCAGCGCGCACGCCCGGCGCACTCATTCCGTGATGATCGGCTCTCAGGTGGCCCTCACCATTCTCCTGCTCACCGCGGCAAGCGCCGCGGCCAAAGGCTTCCTGCGCCTCGTGAACACCGATCTCGGCTACGATCCGCGCAACGCGATGTCCCTTCCCATCCCCGTTCATCGCAACGCGCACGTCTCCTGGCAGGATCGTTCCCAATATTTCGAACAACTCCGCGCCAGCCTGGCTGCCATGCCGGAAATTGTCGTAGCGGGCATCTCCACCAACGCCACTCCTCCCACCGCTATCGGCGGTACGCGCATCGAAATCATGAGCCACGCTGAGGCGGAAAAGCCGCAGGTTCGCGTGAACTTCATCAGCCCCGAATATTTTTCCGTGCTGAAAATTCCGCTGATGCAGGGCCGCCTGTTCGACCACACCGAAACCATGCGCGCCGCCCATCTCGCCATCGTCAATCAAACAATGGCGCGCCAGTATTGGCCAAACGGCGACGCCATTGGCCGGCAAATCCGCATTCCCGATCTGCAGGACGAGCCGCCCTATTCGCCCGCCGCTGCCGGCAGCACCGAATGGCTGCAAATCGTCGGCATCGTCGCCGACGCCCGCAACAACGGCTTGCGTAATCCCATCAAGCCCGCCGTCTTCGTGCCCTACACACTGCGCATGCCCATGTACACCCAGATCCTCGTCCGCACACGCGTGCCTCCTCTGTCGATCCTCCGCGACCTCCGCGCGCAACTCATTCAAGTTGATCGCGAACAACAAACCAGCCACGTTCGCGATCTCCAAGGCTGGATCACCGGTCAGGAAGACTACGCACAACAGCGCCTCGTCGCGGCCCTGTTTGGCCTCTTCGCAATTCTCGCGCTGGCGTTGGCCGCCGTCGGCCTCTATAGCGTGGTCACCTACACGGTAGCCACGCGCACCAACGAGTTCGGCATTCGCATGGCCCTCGGCGCCAAAGCCGCCGACGTCTTCCGCATCGTGCTCACCTCGACAGCGACCAGCCTCGGCGTCGGCTTGGCCACAGGCCTGCTCCTAAGCTTCGCCTTCGACAAACTGTCCACCAGATGGGTAAACGAAAGCTCCCGCGATCCCCTAATCCTGACAGGCGTGACGCTACTGCTGATCGCCGCAGCCTTAGTCGCTTCGGTAGTCCCAGCCCGCCGCGCCTCCACAGTCGATCCCATGATCGCCCTCCGCTACGACTAGCCCAGCATCCTCCGCGCCCGGTAGCGCCGGTGGTCAATAGGTCGATGCAACACCAGCTTGGGAGCGACCACCTTGTGATTTCGCGACGGCAGCATGGAATCCGGTTTATTTGTGGGAGGACAAGCCAAATGAAATTTGGCAATCTAAGTGCCTTTCGCATGCCGAAAGGAAAGGAACGGAGTAGCAGCCCATGAAAAAGCTCGGTGCGATTTCTTCGGAACGTTTCAAAGGCCAAGTGGCGATCGTTGTGGGTGGGGCGCAGGGCATCGGCAGGGCGATCGCCATCCGGTTGCGGCGCGAGGGCGCCCATGTTGTCATCGCGGACATCGACCGCGCCAAGATGAATATCTTGTCCCGCGAGATGGCGGGCGCAGGAACGACTGTACAGACCGCAATTTGCGATGTTCGCCGCAAGCGACAAATAGAACGAATGGTTGCAGAAATTGTACGACGTCACCGTCGAGTCGACATCCTGATGTACGTCGCGGGTGTCGCCAAGAGCGTGCCTTTTATTCAAACCAGTGAAGATCTGTGGGACTCGACGATGGACATAAATTTGAAGGGCGCATTTCTGGTGGCGCGCGCGGTGGCTCCGCATATGATCAAAAAGAGGCGCGGCAAAATGATATTCATGGCATCGACCAACAGTTGGGATGCCGAAGCGGAACTCGCACCGTACAACGCTTCGAAAGCCGCACTATTCCTCTTGGCCAAAACCATGGCGCGGGAACTGGGTCACTACGGCATACAATCGAACGCCATAGGTCCAGGATTGATCCGGACACGTTTGACGGAGCCCTTCCTGAAAGATTCCAGATTTATGCGCAAGTATAGAAAACTGATTCCTGCTGGCAGGCTTGGATTGCCGGACGATATCGCCGGACCGGCTGCGTTCTTGGCATCGTCCGACGCGGATTACGTGAATGGCGTTTTGTTGTTTGTTGACGGAGGACAGTTGGCTTGAGAACGCCCGCGGACACATTAAATGAGTGCGATGTCTGATAGGATTTCTCATGGTCAAGTTTAGATACGAATGGTTTCTGTTCGACTACAAAGACGGCGCGCCTGATGTTATGCCGAAGCCATTCAAAACGAAAGCAGCAGCCGAAAAAACGCCAACACCATCTAATCATTTGATCCGACACTACTTCCCTGGAGAACTGATCTGTTTGGCTGTACCCGTGAGATCCTGGCGCTGCAGTTCCCGGTAACGCGCTAACAGGCCGGCTCTCGGTTCCGAATTACACTTAGGATTTCTCAACTCTTCTCAGTACAATGTGGCCCGTTTCGCCATGTTCTAGAGAGTCAATCGGACATCCTCTGTGCGGATCGCTGCGCTTATCCTACCTGTGTTTGCGGTGATCCTAACTGGCTGGATCGTTGCCGTTACCGGCTATCTGTCGCGGGCGTTGTCTGACGCACTGATTCACTTCGCCTATAACATCGCAATGCCGGCGTTGCTGATCGTTACGATCGCACAAGAACCAGCTCATTCGCTGATCAACTGGCGCTTTCTCGTTGCCTTTGGTGGTGGCTCCCTCCTCTGCTTCATCCTCGTGTTGGGCGCCATGAGCATTCAGGGTTCGCGAAGTCTCGCAAGCCGAACGATGCACGGTATGGCGGCATCGATGACCAACACCGGCTTCGTCGCCTTACCCGTCCTGCAGGCGATCTATGGTCCGCGTGCCGTGTTGCCCGCGGCGATCGCCACCGTCTTCGTCGCTGTTGTGATGTTTCCATTAGCGGTGATCTTGCTCGAACTTGGTCAGCGGGATGCCCACGGATCACGAACGCCCGCAATGGTCACGGTTAAACATGTCGTGCTCAACCCGATGGTCATATCAACTCGTGATCGGCATGCTTTGGTCGGTCTTCGGTCTCCGCATGCCAGGGCCAGTCACCGCTTATTTCGGCATCCTGGCCGATGCGCTCACGCCGTGTGCTCTGTTCGCCATTGGACTCGGGCTGTCGATCGATGGATTGCGCGCCAATATTGGGAAAGCTTCGCTGCTCTCCGCCGTCAAGCTCGTCATCATGCCCCTGATTGTCTACGGATTGAGCATATCCTTGGGACTCGACCCCCTCTACACCATTGCGGCCGTAATCTGCGCCGCGGTGCCCACGGCCAAGACCGTCTATATTCTTGCGGGAGAGTATCACTGCGAGGAAATGATGGTGGCGTCCACCGTCTCGATGACAACTTTACTTTCCGTTATCTCGCTCGTGGTCTGGCTCTATGCGCTGTCTGGACTAGCAACGCGCATCGCCCCCCGATAAGGAAAGGAAGCGAGCGCAACTTGAGGAATACTTCCGGGTAGTCCGCAAGAACGAAGCCGCTTGTGCGGCGGACGCTACGCGTGAGGTAGTGGAGCGGTGGTTGCCTAATCGTTGAGGTAAGTTGTCGGGTCACAGGAGGTCCCCATGACCCGACTTCGCAAAATAATGCTGGAAGAACTCCAGCGTCGTAATTTTTCTGAAGATACCATACGCCATTACATCCGCACAGTTGAAGATTTTGCTCGATACTTCAACCGTCCACCGGATCGCTTAGGCCCGCGGCACATTCGCGAATACCAAGCCCAGTTGTTCCAGAAGCGGAAGTTATCATCGGGTTCCGTTATCTACCACCTGTCGGCCTTGCGCTTTTTCTACATCAAGACGCTCAAGAAAGCCTGGAGCGTCGCTGAGACTCCCTATCCGAAAAAGAACCATCACCTCCCGGTGATTCTCAGCCAGGAGGAAGTCGCCCGACTCATCGATGCCGCCGACACTCCCTTCCATCGCACTCTGCTCATGACGCTCTACGCTACCGGCCTGCGCTGTGCTGAGGTAACCCACCTGAAGGTCGGCGATATCGACAGCAAGCGCATGGTGATTCACGTCCGCGGAGGAAAAGGCCGCAAAGACCGCGATGTCATGCTCAGCCCCAAGCTGCTCGAAGAACTACGTCGACACTGGCGTCGGTTGCGGAGAAAAACCAGCGACTGGCTCTTTCCCGGCAACCGCTGGCATACTGCGAATCACCCGTCCAGCACAAAAGCGCTATACCACGCCTGCCAAGGAGCCGCGAAGCGCGCGGGCCTTAACCGTGCCATCCATCCCCACACCTTGCGCCATTGCTTCGCTACTCATCTGCTCGAGTCCGGCGCCGATCTGCGCACCATTCAGATCCTGTTAGGCCATCACAGTTTGGAACAAACGGCCATCTACCTCCATCTCTCCAAACGTCACTTGGGCGCCACACCGAGTCCTCTGGACTCACTAGCACTGAAAGTCGAGCAGGAAGGGTAAATGAGGCGGCCGCCCCTTGAGGTGGCCGATCTCATCCGCAGCGCGGGAGCAGCTTTCATCGAACGAAATCGCCAGTGGCTCCGCTGGAAGCATGTCAAAGTGTTGCTGGCCATTGCGCGCTGTCGTACCGCCGCACTCGGCGGTCATCTCGATGAGTGCACCCACTGCGGGCATCGTGCCGCCATTTCGTACAACAGCTGCCGCAATCGCCACTGCCCAAAATGTCAAATCGCAACACGCGATCGCTGGATCACGGCGCGGCAAAGGAGCTTCTCCCGACCCGCTACGTTCATGTGGTCTTTACCCTGCCCGCGCAACTGGCCCCTTTGGCACTTCAGAACAAGAAGTTCATCTATAGCCTGTTGCTACGCGCCAGTGCGGAAACCCTTCTCGAAGTCGCTCGCGATCCCAGACACCTGGGCGCGGAAATTGGTTTCTTCAGCGTACTGCACACCTGGAATCAAAGGCTCGGTCTGCACCCGCATGCCCATTGCGTCATTCCTGCTGGCGGGTTGAGTCTCGATCACACCCATTGGGTAAAATCACGCTCGCGCTTTTTCCTCCCCATTCAAGTCCTGCGTCGCGTCTTTCGCGGCAAGTTCGTGGCCGCTCTCCGGCAAGGCTTCCATGACCGCCGGCTCCACTTCCACGGAAACCTGGCTCCGCTCGCGCAGCCCAAGACCTTCGCTGCTTGGCTACGGTCATCTGTTCCGAAAAGACTGGGTAATCTATGCGAAACGCCCCTTTGGCAGTCCCGAATACGTGCTCCAGTATCTCGGTCGCTACACCCATCGCGTGGCTATCTCCAACCATCGTCTGATCTCGTTTACGGAGGGGCAGGTCATCTTCCGCTGGCGCGACTCTGCTCACAACAACGAACACAAACTCATGACCTTATCGCTCGATGAATTCCTGCGCCGATTCCTGCGGCACCTGCTCCCCAAAGGTTTCGTGCGCATCCGCAACTTCGGGTTTCTGGCCAACCGACGTCGCGCCACACTCCTGCCGCTTTGCTTTCAATTGCTCGGCGTGGCACAAAAACCACCAGCGGAGCAAGACACCTCCTGCACCCATGACTCGAGCGGTCTCTGGCGCTGTCCCAAATGCGGTGGACCAATGGTAGTCGTCGAAAGACTCACGGCTGCCGAAATCCAACTTCGTTCTCCACCGGCGGTCACCGCTGCGGCATGAAACCACTTGCTCGAACTCGAATCCTTCGTACGCTTCGCCGTGCTCCCTGCTGCTGCGCCTTGCCACATAACGAAAGTCTTCCTCCAGCGCCCGCAGACCTTCTCCCAGGAACACTCTTGAGCCGCGCCCTCTGCCCGAGCACCCGGTGTCGACTGCCGTGCCTTGCCGCACAGTCTCAGCGCACCTGCACACCGCTCCTTCCCACAATTGAATTTGCATAGCGTCCGCGTCCGCCGCAACCACAAGCGGCTTCCTTCTTGCGACTTAATCGAACGCGCGCAGAGCTCCATGCCACACCTTCACTGCCTTGCCAAAACGCGCGTCCGATTAAGTGCTAGCGCAAACGGTTCGGAGCTGAAAACATCGGCGAAAGGCGCTCACCGGGCGCTATACTCTCGGTCAACTTGGCACAGGAAGGTGGATGCACCGTCCATGAAGGCCACCAAACGAATTGCTAGTCAAGCGGCTGCGACAGCCGAGCAGCAACTTGCGAACTTTATCAAGAAATTTGACCCGAAGAACGCGGCGTTGATCCGTTCCGTGCGCAGAGTGTTGCGCGAGCGCCTGCCCACCGCCAACGAACTGGTTTATGACAATTACAACTTTTTCGTAATTGGGTACTGCTCGACCGAGCGACCGTCGGATTGCATAGTCTCGATTGCTGCAGCTGCCAACGGAGTTGGTCTCTCATTTTATTATGGCGCCACCCTCCCCGATCCGCATAAGTTGCTTCTTGGTAGCGGCGCGCAAGACCGCTTTATCAGGATTGAGATCGGCGACCGTACTTACGCGCCCAGAAATTGATGATCACTTGAGCTTTACGAGAGGACTCAATCATGACGAGTAGAGAAGCCGGAATCAATGTAGTCCGCGAAATGATGGGCGACCAGGCGGCCGCAAAACTCAGCGCTTCTGCTGGCTCAAACACCTTTGGTGCCCCGATCGCTGCCTACGCGCTCGACCAGGCCTTTGCAGATATCTGGACTCGTCCCGGTCTGGACCGGCGCTCCCGCAGCCTGGTTTCGATGTCCGTCATGATTGCCATGCGTCAGCCCCATGAATTCGCCATCCACATGGGAGCCGGGCTCAATAACGGCCTCACATTGAAAGAAATCGAGGAAGTTCTCATCCAGGCGCTGCCATACGTTGGCTATCCTGCCATCGCAACAGCACTGGCTGCTGCTGCCGAGGTTATCAAGGAGCGTGGTCTGGATGTCGACGAAAACTACACTGGGCACCGCGGCCTGCTTTGACACCAAACGGCATCCGCACTGCCCGTTGTTGAACGACTCGTCTCGTGAACCACGATACGTACCGATGAGTCGGCTAGTGGTAACTTTCGAGCGAAGAGGGATACCAGTATCGGACTCAAATCCTGGCAAACGCGCTAACCCGGATACTGACCACTACCCCGCGCCCTCGGTGCTCCGACCTCCGTGCCCTCTGTTCTAAAATCCTTCTTTTGGTTTCTCCCCCCTCTGCTTTCTCTACCCGCTAGGCTCGAACCAACCAAATATTCCTTGACTTTTTCCCATTCTCAGCTATACTAAATAGTGCAGTCTATAGAGCGCCAACAAGGGCGCTTTTTCCATTTATGGCCAGTTACGGTTAACCAGTAACCCATTTAGAATGAATACTTGCAGAACGCTATCAAAACAAAGCCACTTCAAGGCGTTTATAATCAACACTTACGAAAAACATAGGGGAGGGGGCAATTACGGTTAACCAAGCCCTTTCAACGCGCACCTGCAACTGCTGTAAACTGCCTCTTTCTTTCTGACCAGGAGCCACCATGTCTCACGCCACCCAAACCCCCACCTCGGGTCCCACCCGCACCGAATCCGACAGCATGGGCAAGATCGACGTCCCCGCCGACCGCTACTACGGCGCCCAAACCGCCCGCTCCCTGATCCACTTCGACATCGGCAAAGACACCATGCCGCCGGAACTGATCCGCGCCTTCGGCATCCTCAAAAAAGCCGCCGCCCTCGTAAATCAGGACTTAGGCAAGCTCTCCCCGAAAAAGCGCAGCTCATCACGCAAGCCGCCGACGAAGTCATCTCCGGCAAGCTCAACGATCACTTCCCCCTGCGCATCTGGCAAACCGGCAGCGGCACGCAGACCAACATGAACGTCAACGAGGTGATCTCGAATCGCGCCATAGAAATGGCCGGCGGCGAAATGGGCAGCAAGAAACCGATCCACCCCAACGATGACGTAAACATGTCGCAGTCCTCGAATGACACCTTCCCCACCGCCATGCACATCGCCGCCGCTGCCGAAACCGCGCGCCGCCTGCTGCCCGCGGTGAAGAAACTGCGCGACGCGCTCGACGACAAAGCCAAAGAATTCGCCGGCATCGTAAAAATCGGCCGCACCCATCTGCAGGACGCCACCCCGCTAACGCTCGGCCAGGAATTTTCCGGCTACGTCAACCTTCTCGACCGCGACGGCGCCCGCATCGCCATGGCCCTCGACGGCCTCTACGATCTAGCCATCGGCGGCACCGCCGTAGGCACCGGCCTCAACGCCCATCCCGAATTCGCCGAGCGCGCCGCCCGCAAAATCTCCGAGCTGACCGGCCTGCCGTTCCGCTCGCACCCCAACAAATTCGCCGCGCTCTCGGCCCACGACGAAATCGTCTTCGCCTCCGGAGCCCTGAAAACGCTGGCCGCCTCGCTCATGAAAATCGCCAACGACATCCGCTGGCTAGCCTCCGGCCCTCGCTGCGGCCTAGGCGAACTAAAGCTCCCCGAAAACGAGCCCGGCTCCAGCATCATGCCCGGCAAAGTAAATCCCACGCAGTCCGAAGCCGTAACCATGGTCGCCGTCCAGGTCATGGGCAACGACGCCGCCATAGGTTTCGCCGGCTCCCAAGGCAATTTCGAGCTCAACGTCTTCAAGCCGGTCATGATTTTCAACTATTTGCACTCGGTGGAACTGCTAGCCGACGCCTGCAACAGCTTCGTGGACCACTGCGTCGTAGGCATCGAAGCCGATCGCGCACAAATCGACCACTACGTCCGCAACTCCCTGATGCTGGTAACCGCGCTAGCCCCCAAAATCGGCTACGACAACGCCGCCATGGTCGCCAAAGCCGCCCACCACGCCCACATAACGCTACGCGAAGCCGCCCTAAACCTAGGCCTAATCAGCGCCGAAGACTTCGACGCCCTAGTCAAGCCCGAAGACATGACCCATCCGTAGATAAACTATATGACGTTCCGAAATGCATTCCACAAGTGGAATGTAAAGGTGAGATAATGGGGACCAAGAGCATGGCTCGCATTGCTCCATTACAGATGTCGTCCTCGCCGTTGATGGTCCGCGCTGACCTCGCCCAGCGGCGTGGACGATCAATACTACGTGACGAAACCAGCAATCCCGTACGCCACCGATCTCTTGCATCGCGATGTCCGCGATGTCTGCGACAAATTAGTGGTGCGTTCTCGATGTCGGCAACTCATCGGTTGTTATGAAATCGAGTTGAAATCGTAATGCAGATCCGCCAAGCGCTCGGCCGAAGATGAACACGCGGCTGAAAAACGCTTACTTCGAGGCCGTCAAAAAAATCCAGCTGCCTCGGAGCACAGCCGACATCTTTTGCTTCGCTCATACGGCAGCTACAATCTTGTTTGAATTAGGAGCCGACGGCACAGTTTCAACTGGTGGTCGATCTCGGCCGAGCTTTTCAATAAGGTGGACCATTCATCCGCTCTCGAGCGTTGGCAATCCTCCTTGCAGGTCGAATTCGACAAGAGACTCGACCCTGACGTGGAATACTTATGTAACGGGTTATCTCGAAGGATGTGCCTGGAGCCCGCTCACATGCTGGCGGAAGCTGCAAACAGCGCGTTCTAAGTAAAAATCAGAGAGGAGTCTCCTTATCAAAATTTCTGATGCTTGAGTCTTCGGAGGTGGAATGAATCGTCGATCGGCTATTCTGGGTGTCTCAGCAATATTGGTGTCGCTGCGCCGCCTTCGCGCAAAAGCGCAACCACTGCGCCAGTATTCTCGCTGAAGCCGACGCCGAAGACTGTGGCTTGGGGATATTACGATGCGAAGGCTGCGCCGGTGCTGCGCGTCAAGTCGGGCGACACTGTTGAGATTCAGACGCTGATCACGTCTACGCCGAAGCGGCTGGAGGATGCTGGCGTTGCGCCTGGTGATGTCGAGCAATCTTTGCGCGACATCACTACGCAGGTTACCGACAAAGGGCCTGGCGGGCACATTCTTACTGGGCCGATCTACATTGAAGACGCGCAGATTGGCGATGTGCTGGAAGTGCGCATCCAGAAAATTCGGCTGGCGATTCCTTACGCTTACAATGCGTTCGGGGCTGGGCGCGGCTACCTTCCTGACGATTTTCCTTACTCGAAGATGAAAATTATTCCGCTGGATGAGCAGCGCATGGTCGCGCATTTCGCTCCCGGCATCGACATCCCATTGCATCCGTTTTTCGGCAGCATGGGCAACGCGCCGCCAGAAGCTGCGGGCCGCTTCAACAGCGCTCCGCCGTGGATCATGGGCGGCAACATGGACAACAAGGACCTCGTTGTTGGCACCACGCTCTATCTGCCGGTGCACGCTCCAGGCGCGCTATTTGAAGTCGGCGACGGACATGCCGGCCAGGGCGACGGCGAAGTGGACATCACCGCGCTCGAAACTTCGCTCGTCGGCACGTTCCAGTTCATCGTGCGCAAGGACATGCACCTCAAGTGGCCGCGCGCGGAAACTCCCACGCACTACATCACCATGGGTTTCAACGACGACCTGAACGCCTCCGCCACCCTGGCCGTCCGCGAAATGATCGACTTCCTGATGACCGAAAAGCACCTCTCGCGCGACGACGCCTACATGCTCTCCAGCGTAGCCGCCGACCTGCACATCACCGAACTCGTCGACGGCAACAAAGGCGTCCACATGATGATCCCAAAGAATATTTTCGTTTCAACGCCCGCCAAATGAGCGGTGAGCCAAAGAAAGATTTTAACGCAGAGGGCACAGAGGTCAGAGCACAGAGAACACGGAGACATCTAGCGAAGATGACCACCATGGTCGTAAGCAAAAAAGTTAAGAGGTCGGCTTCATGAGGATATATTCGCGCCCTCTGTGTCCGACCTCTGTGTCCTCTGCGTTAAATCTTCTTCTCTCCGTCGCTGCCACAATAACGATGTCGAGCATTCACATCAGAATTCCAGGTTCGACGATTCAAGCCGCGCACTCTCGCGGCTGGCTTCAATAGTCGTAGATGTGCTCGATGGTGCCGCGGCTCGCCAGATCGTTCAGCACCAGATGCAAATCGCGCACGCGGCATTCGAGCACGACCCTCTTCATGTCGGGCCGCGTCAAAAACTTCTCGAAAAACAGCACGCGCTCTTCCGGCGTCTCATAAGTCCAGTTCCGCACCATCGCGCTGACCACGATCACGTTGTTTCCCGCGATCTGCGTGAAGTGCACATTATCCTTCGCCATTCTGACGGCCACCTCAGTGAATTCCTGGTAGCGCGGGATGCTCACCAGATACGAACGCCCGTCGCCGGTTTTCACCCTGCGCACGTCGGGATACTTCGCAAACAGCGATTCCGGCATGTTATCAATCCACGTATAAGTCTCCGTGGGTTCCGCACCGTAGGTCAGGTGGCTCAGCTTCTCCAGAATTTCCGCGTAGATCGATTGCAGGCCGTAATCCACGGTGAGAATCCCTTTGCGCTCCAGCTTTCGGAACTCATGAGGCCCCCAAAAGCTGGTCTCCTTCCACAATCCCACAAGCGCATGCGCAAAATGAAATTCGTAGAACGGCCGCATGTAAACGAAGTTCGCATATTCCCGCGCCACTCGCGCCGCATAGCGGTCTTCGTCGACGTTTTGATCGGAGCTCGTCCATTCGCTGAACGCTCCAATGGACTTCTCGTACAAACCGCGCACCGTATATTCGGCCGCAAAGCTCGTGCCAAGCACCACGTCCACCATATGACCGCCGAAACTCGACTGGTGGCGGCTATGAGTAATTCTGCAAATCTGGCAGTATCCGCGCCAATACTGGTGGATCGAACCGAAGTATGGAAAATCGCTTGGCAGCGATCCCTTTTCCAAAAACGACGCGCGTTCCTCGTAGCTCCAGACGATGTACCACTCGGGATAGCTGTAGTACGCATCCTGAAGCGGCCGGTTGCGGACGTTGGGCTCCGCGATCGGGCCATCGTCCGGCAGAGGTCCAACATCGGCCTTCGAGAACGTGCACCAGGATTCAAAAACCATCAGAAAAAGCGCGAACGCGCCAAGGGAAATAATCAGTGCAATCGCAACTTTCCGCAGAAACCACTTCAGGAAGGGGATCATTGGACGTGTCTAGGCCTCTTTGTTTGACGAACTCTCTGAACCTGGCAGGCTCACGGTCAAAGCAATCCAAAACGCCGCAATGAAAATCAAGATATGCGGCATATTCACCAGAATGTTTTTCGTCAGCGGTATTTTGTGCAGGTGCCCGACAAAATAGGTAACCACGTCGATCGAATACCAGATGCCCAGCACCCAGAAATAAATCCGCGCAGCCTTCGCTGAGATCAACGCCCCGATGACCGCCAACAGGCCCGCGCCCAAGTGCCCGAGATCCACGATGCTGGTCATCTGAAAGAGTCCGAACATCAACCCGTTCGCGTCCATGATTCCGGGCACGTAGTCCAGCAGGTACACCCCGAGAAACAACGCCGCGAAGCCCCAGGCACACTTCTGGATCGTCGTTATTTTTTTAGACATAAGAAGCTCCTGGAAGACCTCTTCCCAAGGATAGTTGCTCGTATACTTTGCGGGTACCTACTTCTTGCCTTACTTATGCAAAACACTAACTCCCCGGCTCGCAAGAAGTCCCGGTTCGTTGCGTTCTTTCTAGCGATCGCCATCGTGGTGATCGCGGCGAAGGAATTCTTCGAGTACTCCGCGGCGCCGGCAAACGAAAAAACCTCCGACTTCGTCTACCCTCCGAACGCGGATCAAACCAAGCCAACGACGCTGGTGCTGCAAGTCGCGCCGTCTCCGCCAAGTGCCCTTTGAGCAAGTCGGCGGGTTCATCAACGACGCCAGTCATCTGAACAAGACTTCCGTCTACGGCATCGTCAAAGTCACTTCGGTTGATGACATCACGAACGCGCTGCAATTCGCGCGCGACCACAACCTGAAGGTAACGGCCGCAGGCCAGCGACACAGCATGGGCGGGCAAAGTTTCGTCCAGGACGGCGTGGTTCTGGACATGCGCGGCTTCAACCAGCTGCGCCTGGACAAAGAGCACAAGATCCTCAACGTTCAGACCGGCGCCACGTGGAAGCAAGTACAACTTTTCCTCGACACGCAGGGCCTCTCCGTAAAAGCCATGCAGTCCATCAACATTTTCACCGTAGGCGGCACGCTCAGCGTCAACGCCCACGGCATCGCTCACAATCCTGGCCCGATCGCATCCACGGTTCGCTCGATGCGCATCATGCTGGCCAGCGGCGAAATCAAAACCGCGAGCCCAACGGAAAATCCGGAGTTGTTCCGCAACGCGCTAGGCGGCTACGGCCTGATGGGCGTGATCCTGGATGTCGATCTGGACGTCGTTGACAACGAAATGTACGTCTGGAAAACGCATTACCTGGACTACAAGGACTTCGCGGACTACTACCAGAAAAACGTCGAAGGCAATCCGAAGATCGGCCTCGCGTACGGGCGCCTCTCGATGTCGCCTTCCACCTATTTGACGGAAGCCGCGATCCACACGTACGAACGAATCCCCGAGAGCGTGCCGGTGCAACCGCTAAAGCCCGCGCGCTTCGTCTGGCTCGACCGCTTCGTGATCAATTTCTCGAAGACCGGCGGCCCAGGCCGCCGCCTGCGCTGGGCGCTCGAAAAATACGCCGAGCCCCGCCTGCATTCTTGCATGACGCGCAACCAGGCGATGAGCCGCGAAGAAGGGTGTCTCGTCTCGCGCAATCAGGAAATGTACGACTCCATGGACTACCTCGAGAACCGCCTGCGCGACACCGACATCCTGCAGGAATATTTCATCCCGCAGCAGCGGCTGCCCGAATTCGTCGACGGCCTGCACAAAATTGTCGAGGCCAACGGCGCGAATCTGATCAACGTCACCATCCGCATCGTGCACAAAGACACCATCACCGCGCTTCCCTACGCCCGCGAAGACATGTTCGCCTACGTTCTGTATTTCAATCAGAAATTCAACGACCGCGAAAGCCAGATCCTGCAGAAGACGACCACGGACCTGATCGATCTGGCGCTAGGCCTCGACGGTACCTACTATCTCCCGTACCAACTCTTCTACTCCCCCGTGCAGTTACGGAAAGCGTACCCGGACTTCGACCGCTTCCTGGCGGCAAAGAAGTTATATGATCCTTCCAGGCTGTTCACCAACAAGTTCTACGAAAAATACGGAAAAAGTTGATCCACGCCAAGCTTGAAAAGACCATGCCGCGCCCAAGAAAATCCAGCGCCCTCCCGGCAATCGCATGCAGCGTAGCCGTGTGCATGGCGCTCGTCGGGCCAGCCCAATCCCCGGCAGCGCGTCTCCGCGATCCCGGTGTTCCGATCTCCGTGGCCTCGGTGTTAAATCTTTCTCTCTCTGCTGCCGCGCCAGAGCCCGAAATTCCCGAATGGTGCCGCAACCTTCCGCGTCCCGAATACAAATCGCTCCAGCGCATCCTTCCGCAAGAGCCGTGGTTCGAGATTTACAAAGTCGCACCCGACACGATCGCCATCTACGAACCTCACCAATTCGAAGAAACCATCTCCTATCTGATCATGGGCACCAAGCAAGCGGTGCTGTTCGACACCGGCATGGGCATCGGGAACATTCACGCGCTGGTCACGCGGCTCACGTCGCGCCCGATTGTCGTTCTCAATTCGCATACCCACAACGATCACATCGGCGGCAACTGGCAATTCCCCTACGTCTTCGGCATGGACACGGCGTTCACGCGCAATAACACGAAAGGCGGGCGCGAAGACGCCCAAGCGGAAATCGCACCAGGCGAGATCTGCGGCGATCTGCCGAAAGGCTTCGATCCCAAAACCTACGTCACCAAACCCTGGCACGTCTCCATCCCGGTTCACGATGGTTTCAAGGTGAATCTCGGCGGCCGCACGCTGGAAATCATCGCCACGCCGGGTCACACGCCAGACGCTATCTGCCTGCTGGATCGCGACAACGGCCTGCTGTTCACCGGCGACACCTACTATCCCGGCCCGATCTGGCTCTATCGCCCGGAAACGGATCTCGACGCCTATGTGGCGTCTGTTAAAAAAATCGCCGAACTCGCGCCGCAGCTCAAACTCGTCCTAGGCGCTCATAACGTTCCCGTCGCGCAGCCTTCCGTTCTCGCTGGACTCGTCAACGCCATCCAAGCGGTCCGCGCCGGCCAAGGCGAGGTAAAACCCGCGGGCGACGGCAAAGCCATTCACACCGTCGACGGCTTCTCTTTCCTTCTCCGCGCACAATAACGCTCCGGGATTTTTCAACCTGCCGGAAAGGCGCCCGCTTCGGAAAGCGGCCGCTACATTTGAATTCGGCCATTCACCCTATTTTTCCGCGAACCGTTCGGGAGTAGACTCTCTGACGGGGTACTCCAACTTGCGCTTTCATCTCCGAGTACCGGCGTGCCTGGGCGTGGCTCTATTGCTCGCCGCAATGCGGGCTACTCCCGCGCCCCAACCATCGCGCGACAAAACCGTTTGGAACTACGAAGGCGGCCTGTACCTGCAAACCAACGGCTCCATCCCGAATGGGCCGTGCTTCCGCATCTCCGGGCACGTCGCCGCGCCCGGTTTTTTCGATAATCTCAAGCGCATTGACACCGACGGCAGGGGCCGTCTTCCGGCGCGGCAACGAGAACGTAACGCAGTTTCCGGATCAATTGTCGCTGCAATTCGTAGTCTTCGATCACTACGATCAAACCTGCCCGCCGCAAGTGGAAAACACCAATTCCTCGCGCTACCTCACGCGCGCGATGATGAGCACGATGCATCTGTATCTCTACTGGAAGCACGGCGTCGAGTTGCGGCCCATCGCCAACGCCGAAGCCAAATATTTTTCCGTCGATCCAGTGCTGCCCACAGCCACGGCACGTGCCGCCGCGCACGGCAATCCCGTCCCCGAAAAACTCGCCTGGTCCTACGAATTCGCCGTCCCCAGCGCGGGGGTCCCTCTCAGCGACAGCCTCGTCCTTATCATGCGCACTCCCGACAATCACATCGCGGCGCGCGTCGCAGCGCGCATGTAGGTTGCTTTATACGCCGGGCGGGGCCCTTCGAGGCTCAGGGTAAACAAGCCCCGCCCCTACAATGGTACGGAGCGAATGCTCATTTCCAAAGGCACGGAGCGAATCCCCGTTTCCACACGCCCCGTTTCCACACGCCCCGCCATACGCCCCGCTTCCATACGCACGGAGCGAATGCCCATTTTCGGGCGCACAGAACGGTGTGGCGTTCTTTCGCCATGCAACTCGTGGTCACTCCTTCTTACCTGCCCTCGGTCAAAGAAGACCTAGGCGCGATGCTGTCCCAAATACGGCCCTACGGACAGTTGCCCGCACAGTACCGGAAACATATTGTCACCAAGTCGCAAGCGCTCCCCCTGCAGCCCCTCACACGCTTGCCGTTAAAGTTTTCTAATTTGATTAGGCGTTGCATCGAGGAGGATCCGTGCGGAAGGCCCTAGCTCTCGTCTCATTTCTTATTCTGTCGTCGCTGCCAGCAAAAGCGCAAACGCAGCAGCCCATTCGTGTGAAGTGTGGGGGCTCCGCGTACACGGACTCGAAAGGTCAAGCGTGGGCAACCGACTATGACTTTAGCGGCGGGATGGTCAGCGCAATGACCGGTCCGGTCTCCGGCACCGCCGACCCGGCTCTATTTCAGCATGGCCGCATGCCCGACAATACGAGCCCGCTGGTGTACAGCTTTCCGGTCGCGAACGGCGCGTACCACGCGAATCTTTACTTCACGGAACTCGATTCCGCAGACGATTTCGTCGGGGGCCGGGTATTTAACGTCAAGTTGCAGGGGATCGTGGTAATCCAGAATCTGGATATTTTTGCGACCGTCGGTGCGGGCGCGGCGCTAATCAAGGGCGTAGACTTTGCCGTGACCAACGGCCAAGCCACCATCGAACTGGACAACGTTCCGGGTCACGACCGCGGCAAGGTCACCGCCATCGAAATCACTGCGAATGGCGCCTCTCCGCAAATGACCATGACCTTCGTCCATCCCGATGGCACACCGGTGGTTGGGACGCTGAATTACACGATGACCACGTCGCAAGTGAAGCTCGGTGGCAACACGCCACTGACCAACGGCCAAGCCACCTGCGTGCTGTTTGCTGCTCCACAAATCATGGGCCTGGTCGGCCAGATTCAACTCACCCTGAGCCTCACGGACAGCTCCGGGAACACGCTTTGGCAGATCGGCATGACGATGGACCCGACCAGCGTCAATTTTGGGAGCGTCCAAAGCACGTCGCTGAACGTGATCGTCCAAAAAATGTAGTCCGCTTCGGTCTTCCTTCTCCATGCCCACGTGAGGGTTCGCCCTCGCGTGGGCATTTCGTTTGTGTTCGGGTCTCTCGCTAGAGGCCTGCAGCGGTGCTCCATCTCGGGACCCCGATAGGTAACGCTGGTGTTCTCGCGATCATCAAAAGAGTGCCACCGATGACGATTCCCTTTTCCATTCTGGACCTCTCACCCATTCCGCAAGGCGCAACCGCTTCCGACGCCTTGCGCAACTCTCTCGACCTCGCCCAGCACGCCGAGCAATGGGGCTACCGGCGTTACTGGCTCGCCGAGCACCACAACATGCCCGGCATCGCCAGCGCCGCCACGTCCATCGTCATCGCGCACATCGCCGGCGGCACCAAAACCATTCGCGTTGGCTCCGGCGGCATCATGCTGCCGAATCACTCTCCGCTGGTTATCGCGGAGCAGTTCGGCACGCTCGCAGCGCTTTTCCCCGGACGCATCGACCTGGGCCTGGGGCGCGCTCCCGGCACGGACACCCTCACCGCGCGCGCCCTGCGCCGGGATCTCGCCACCAGCTCCGACCGCTTTCCCGAAGACGTGCAGGAACTGCAGCACTATTTCGAAGAGGTCGCTGCCCGGACAGAAAATTAGCGCGGTTCCGGGCGCGGGGCTGCGACGTCCCCATCTGGCTGTTAGGCTCAAGCCTGTTCAGCGCGCAGCTAGCGGCGCACCTGGGCCTCCCGTTCGCATTCGCCTCGCATTTCGCGCCGTTCGACATGCTGGACGCGCTGCGGCTCTACCGCCACATCTTCAAGCCGTCGAAGCAACTCGACCAGCCGTATGTGATGCTAGGCATCAATGTCATCGCGGCGGACACCGACGGCGAAGCGCGACGTCACTTCACCTCACTGCAGCAATCGTTCACCAACCTTCGCCGCGGGATGCCAGGGCAGATTCCGCCTCCGATCGACGACATCGACACGTTCTGGTCTCCTGCGGAAAAAGCGCTAGCCGGGCAAACGCTCACGGTCTCAGCCGTAGGCTCCCCCGAAACCGTGACCCGCGGCCTGCAAAACTTCCTCGATGTCACACATCCAGACGAACTGATCATCACTGCGCACATTTACGACCACAAGGCCCGGCTGCGCTCCTTCGAACTGGTGGCCGACCTACGCGCCAGCCTCGCATCATCCCCAGCAAGACGCCGAAGCCAAAGCCACCGCCTAGCAGACTCGCTTTAGAATGCATCAGAGCGAGAGAAGAAGCCCTTAGGGCTGAACCCGTTGATCGGCATCCGTTCACGTCGGCTGCTGAAATGCAGACGACCTCCCGATGCAAAAGGCCTTTGACGCCGGCGGACAGCCTGCTCAGTCCACGCCGGCTACTCCGTTCAAAAAGACGCCCGCAGACTCCCTTTGACTCACCGCCCCGCCAACATACAATCCGCCGTTTCATCGGTCTCTTGCCAACGCTGTATTCGAGGGAGCAATCGGATGAGAAATTCGCGTTTGATTCTGCTGGCTGCCATCGCACTCCTCTTTTTTGTTCAATCGCCACACGCCTCGCGGCGCAGGCGCCAGACAAAGAAAGGACGCCAAAGCCCCCGAAAGCAAAACCCCCGACAAATGCGACGCCGCCGCAACCAAAGAAGAATCCTCGGTCACCGACCACGCCATGCGCATCGGCGCGCAGACGATTCCTTACAAAGCTACCGCCAGCACCACGCTGCTCAAAAATGACAAAGGCGACGCCGACGGGACTTCTGTATTCGGTGGCCTACACGCGCAGTGACGTGAAAGACCTGAGCCTCCGCCCAGTCTCATTCCTCTACAACGGCGGCCCTGGATCCGCCACGATGTGGCTGCACATGGGCGCTTTCGGGCCACGCCGCGCGCACACCGTGGACGGCGTCTTCACGCCTCCCGCCCCATACAAGCTCGTGGACAACACCGAAAGCCTCTTGGATAAAACTGATCTCGTTTTTATCGACGCCATGGGCACGGGCTACAGCCACGCCGTCTGCAAAGCCCAGGAAAAAGATTTTTATGGGATCGATGAAGATGTAGAAGCCTTCGCGCAATTCATCGTCACCTACCTAAGCCGCAACGACCGCTGGAATTCCCCCAAATTTCTGATCGGAGAAAGCTACGGCACGTTCCGCTCGGCAGCGCTGGGGAATTATTTGCAGAATCACGACACCGTCCACCTGAACGGCATCGTCCTGATCTCTTCGGTCCTCGATCTCGCGACGCTCACGTTTGCCCCGGGCGACGACCGGCCCTACATTTTCTATCTGCCCAGCTACGCCGCGGTCGCCTGGTATCACAAAGTTTTGAAGGATCGTCCCGCCGATCTGCCCGGGTTCATCGAGGAAGCCCGCAAGTACGCGCAAGGCGAGTACGCCGCCGCTCTCTATAAGGGCGCCGAGCTCTCCGCCGCCGAAAAAGCCGCGGTAGCGAAAAAACTCTCCTACTTCACGGGTCTGAGCGAAGACTACCTGATCAAAGCCGATCTGCGCGTCACGCTAAGCCAGTTCCGCGTCGAGCTGCAGCGCAGCGCCGGCCTGACCACCGGGCGCATCGACGCGCGTTTCACCGGCTACACTTATGATTTATTGGAAGAGAATGCCCAGGGCGATCCCGAAGGTCCCGCGGTAGGAGGCGCGTTCACCGCGCTGATCAACGCCTACAATCACAACGAACTGAAATTCGGGGGCGACAAGGTCTACCACAACACCAACGGTGCGGGCGGAACCTGGAACTGGACGCGCCAGCAAACCGGCCCACGGCGCTTCTTTCCCGGCGCTCCCAACGTAGAAGGCGACCTAGCTCAAGCCATGATCACCAACCCTCGGCTGCTGGTACAGGTGGAAAACGGCTATTTCGATTTCGCGACGCCGTTCTTCGCCACGGAATTCACTATGGAACACCTGGGCCTGCCCGAAGCCCTCCAGAAAAACATCAAAGAGGACTATTACTCCGCAGGCCACATGATGTACCTCCACGACGAGGACCGCGTAAACCTACACAACCATATAGCCGCGTTTATCGACCACGCCACCCAACAGTAATCAAATTTCGATAGTGCCTTAGACGCGTTTATTGGATTTGCATGATTCGCGGTGCGGAGCGCTGGGACACAGACGCTTCGAGGCTCAGCGTAAACAGGAGTGTCTGCGCTACTCAGCCCATCGTGCTGAATCGATCGGGCTCGATCTTATACAGTACGCGGACTTCGCCGGGCTGCCGGTATGGATACACCGGATTGCCCAAATATTTTTGCGATAGGGAATTGATGTGGTCGTCCGCGCCGTTCTGCGTGATCTCGACTACCTTGCCGCGGACCTCCATGTAGCGGTAAGGATTTTCGGGATCGACAATCGCCAGCGCGACGCGCGGGTCGCGGCGAATGTTCTTGTCCTTCACCCGGCCCAGCGCCGAATTTACACGCAGGTGGTGGCCGTCGTAATCGAACCACACGGGGGTGACCTGCGGGCTGCCATCCTTCATCAACGTGCTCAGATTGGCGAACGCCTTCTTCTTGAATAGATCGGAGTATTTTTCGGGTACTTGCTCTGCCATGAGGACCTCCAAAAGGTAAGTGCTATAACCAGGCTTTACAACCGGAACCGGATCTTCAACAAGACTCTACCACTCCGCGCAAGTCACTGCACCGTCGGCGCTGGCACCGCCGGCGTCGGCAACTGCGGTGGCTGAATCGGAGCCTGCATCCAGCGATCGAGAATGTCGGCCGTGTTCACACCGGTGGCCTCGCGAAAAATTGCCGGCAGCTCCTCGGTACGAAACGCACGTTGATTCTGCTCGCTCCAGTCCATCAGGTGACGCAGCGCATCGCGCAATGATTTCTTCCCTTCGGTTTGCGCGCGAATGCGATCGTCCATTTCCGCAGCCATCAACGCGCCGCGTGCGAACAAATTCATGCCGACACGAAAATCCTCTGCGTACAGAAACGATCCCTCGCGCGAAAGCTCGTCCAGTGGCATGCGTTGCAGGAATGCCGGTGCAGCCGCGACGATGCCGCGCAAACGATCCAGCTTTGCTGAACGGTAGCGTGCCGCTTCGT
Organism: uncultured Acidobacteriota bacterium; assembly: GCA_963729285.1. Lineage (GTDB taxonomy): Bacteria > Acidobacteriota > Terriglobia > Acidiferrales > UBA7541 > Acidiferrum. The sequence continues at coordinate 23,112 of CAVSNL010000040.1, read as the reverse complement.
CCCTCGGCAGAGCGTCGGCCAGTGCCGCAATCGCCGCATAGCGGCCAAATCCTTCGTTGAACCAAATGGTGTCGATGACGGGTTCCATTTCCCACGTGAACGGAAAATAGCCGGCGCCGTAGGCCCGTTTCGGTATCCACGAGTGCGCGATATGGTGGGCGTAGTTGAATCGATGCGCCTCCTTCTCGGAATCGGTGCTCCTGGAGGTAAGCGCGTTCCCGAGCTCCAGGTAGAAAGTGCCGCTGTTCAAATGCTCCATGCTGAAACCGTATTCGTGGCGCGGAGAAACCGGCTTGAGAAACTCCAGCGCCACGGAGTAGTTGGAAAAGGGCGCTTTGCCGAAATAAGCGATGACTTTGTCGAGTGCTTCACGCGCGAGCGCCGCTTCTTGCGCCAGATCCGCGTCGCCCTCTGCGTATGCCGCGACGAAGAGTGGTGCGCCGCCGTCGATTCTTCGCAACTGTAGCTTTGGCCCCATCATGATCTGCGAATCCGCCAACGCATAGTAATCCGGCGCGTGGGCCGTCAACGCGGCCGTTGGCGCCGGAACGTTTGGCGCTAGCGTTGCAAAGACCGGCCATCCCTCCGGGGCGGCGATTTCCAGAGTGATGCTGCGAGTCTCCCATCCGTCGAGAAACGCGAAAACGGAGTAGCCGAGCAGCCCCACGTACCCATCGCGAATCTTGGAGCTGTCGGAGGCCGCGAAAATCTCGCGTTCCATCTGGGCCACATCCACGTCGTACTCGATGCGCGTCACACGAGCGCAGCACTGACCGATCGACCAGCGCGGGCCGAGTTCTTCGCGCCGCACGGCGATCGCGTCACCATTCGCACCAAAAGCTTTCACGTTCGAGACGTAAGGATCGTAAGGCCGCTGAACATATCCCCCTGGAAATGATCGCGGCATGATCAGCGTAAGTGGCGCGGTGCCGAAAACAGTGAGACCAAGCGACACGTGAACAACCCCAGGAGTAGTTCGATCGTAGCGGACGCGATAGACCATATCGTCTTGCGCGAACACCGGGGAACACAAACACAGCGCAGCGAGCGCGAGGAGTGTCGCACTCCGAAATATCAGGGTCGTGGAGTTTTTCAACTGGGTCACTCTCAAGCTGCGACCCTCTGGTCGAGATGTGCGAGGACGATGGGCCACGCTTCTTCGTGCCGCTTTCTCAATTCCTCGTCGGGGAAACCGGCGTGGGTCAGTTGAAGCAACGTACCACCGGGCTGCAACACGAATTCCACCGTGACCACGGTCTCAAATCCTTTGGTCGCCGACGTGAGCCAAGTAAGTTCCACAAGCAGGTTCCGCTCAAGTCGCAGGAATCGGCCGTAATGTGGATGACGCGTTTGCTCGAACTCGGTCTCGAAAAAGAAAACCGCATTGACCTCGCCCCTCATCAATACCGTCCCCGGAACCGCAAACCAGCGATCGAACTGCTCAGTCCACGCCAGGAACAAAGCCTCCGGCGTTGCCCTCATCAGCCGCGCAACGTTCACGTTGAATGGTCTCAATTCAAGATTGGGAGGAGAAAACACGGTCGTCACGAAGACCTCCATTTCTCGACCTGGGATTGTACAACTAGGAGAGACGCATTCCCGGGACGTTCTCGGGCACAGTCAGCTTTGCGCCAGTCAGCGCCTGCACCTCCGCGGCGCTCCATCCCGGCGCAACTTCGCGCAGCAACAGTCCATCCGCTCTGACGTCGATCACCGCAAGATCGGTAATGATAGTTGTGACGCACGCCAGTCCGGTCAGGGGATAAGTACACTCTCGCACGATCTTCGGCGCGCCTTCTTTGGTGGTGTGCTCCATGCAAACGATGAGCGTCTTCGTTCCGGCCGCGATGTCCATCGCGCCCCCGATTGCGCCCGAACCTTTCGAGCCCGGAATTTTCCAATTGGCGAGATCGCCCTTTTCGGAGACTTGAAATCCGCCGAGCACCGCCACGTCCAGGTGCCCCCCGCGCGTCATCAAATGCGCATCGGCCTGGTGGAAAAAAGACGCGCCGGGAACCAGCGTCACCGGTACCTTCATCGCGTCCACCAAGTCGTAATCCTCTTCTCCGGGTTTCGCTCGCCGGCCCATGCCCAGAATTCCGTTTTCGCTGTGAAAATAGACGGTGATTCCCGGCGGCAAATAATCGGCGATCAGGTTCGGGATGCCCCATCCAAGATTCACGTAAGCGCCGTCGGGCAATTCCCGCGCCGCGCGCTGTGCGATCTGTTCTCGTGTCAGACGCGGCTTATCCGGCATAGCGAATCCCTTTCGCTTGCACGACGCGGTGTACGAAAATCGCGGGCGTCATGACGCTCTCGGGATCGATCGCCCCCAAGGGAACAATCTCCTCAACCTCCGCGATGGTGGTCTTCGCGGCCATGGCCATAATCGGATTGAAATTCTGAGCCGCCAAGCGGTAAGTCAGATTGCCGAGTTCGTCGGCCTTCTGCGCCTTGATGAAAGCAAAATCGGCGTGAATGGGCATTTCGAGAATGCAGCGCTTACCGTCAATCGTGCGCTCTTCCTTTCCGGAGGCAACCTCAGTGCCAACGCCAACCGTGGTATAAAACCCGAGAAGTCCTGCGGCGGCTGCGCGCATTCGTTCGCACAGAATGCCCTGGGGGACAAGTTCCAGCGTCACTTGTTTGGCCGCGAGGCGTTCCTGGAAATAATTAGAGTGCGGGCCCGGAAACGATGCGGTCACATGGCGAATGCGATCGAGCTTGAACAAAAGCCCGAGTTCGCCGTCGCGCGTCCCGCAGTTGTTACTGATGGCCACGATGTCCTTCGTGCCCTTGCGCGCCAGCGCTGCGATCAAATTGTTCGGAAAGCCCGCGCCGCCGAATCCCCCAAACATGATGCGCGCGCCATCCGGCACGTCCGCGACTACCGCGTCGATATCGGAATAGACTTTTTGTCTCATCCAGCGCTCGGGACGCGCATGTTTGTCTGGGTCATTTTTAATGCGAACCGCTCAGCTGCTCGCGGCAACACTCGCCCTTGTCGTAGAACCCAAAAGCAATTTCTTCAAGAGTCCGCTGTGTTGCAACCAAGCACCTGTTTGCGTGCCGGTCAAATCGTGCTGCATCAACGCGCGCAAATCCGATTCGTCGTCGACGTCCATCTCCAGCCGCGCGTTTCGCCGCGTGAGGACCCGCGCACTCGCGCGTTCCGCCTCCTCGCAGTGCTTGGCAAAGCTTCCATTACCGAAATGCGAGGGAAACAGGGTCGGCGGCGTCCGTAAAATCGCGTTCGTCCCGGTTCCATCGCGCGATGGCACGATGACCAGCGCGGGCGCGGCGCATTCCGCGACCAGCAACTCGTCGATGTCGCCTGATTGAACCAGCGGCAAATCCAGCGGCAACCGCAATACGCCGGTCATGCCGCGATCCTCGCACTGCCGCGATGCGGCATCCACCGACACGCTCTCCGAGATCTGTCGCTCCTCGCGGAGAATTTCCCAGCCATTTTCGCGCGCAGCTTGCATCGCGGGTTCATAGTTCGTCACGACAAAAATCTTGCCAGCGTGCCGCACGCCTCGAACCGCGCGAATCGTATCCGCGAGCATGGCGTGCGCCAAAGCAAATCGCTCCTCCGGCGTTAGAACACCGGCGAGCCGCTGTTTTGCGTTTCGAAGATCCTTGATTGGCAGTAAGAGAGCGCGCATCGAAATTTCAGTACGCGCCTTCGGCATACGGTTGATGTTTCTTTTCTTGCACCAGCGCTAGCGCGGCCGCTGCGCGAATGTGCGTCGCTTCGGGCACGACCGGCTCGCCACTTTTGGGCGCTTCCGGCGAATCGAAGATGCGGCGAATCTTGTAGGTCGTGCTGCGCTCAGCTGGCACGCGCCCAATCGATAGAATCATTCGCTGGAATTCCTCGGGCGAGACGAACTCGCCAAACGTGGCGCCCGCTGCTTTCGAGATGCTCTCTTCCATCAACGTGCCGCTGAAGTCGTTGGCCCCCGCCTTCAGGCATTCGAGCGAAACCTCGAATCCCAACTTTACCCAAGACACTTGCAGATTCTCGATCGCGCCATGCAGCAACACGCGCGACAACGCATGGACGCGCAAATGGTCGTCGCGACGCGCACCGGCTCGAGCGCCACCATGCCTGTACAGCCTGGTCTTTTCATGAATGAAGCCCAACGGCACAAATTCCGTGAAGCCGCCGGTGCGTTTCTGGATCGACCGCAGCAACAGAATGTGCCGCACCCAATCGGCGGGTTCTTCCACGTGGCCGTACATCATCGTGGAGGTAGTGGGAATCCCCATTTCGTGCGCGGCGGTGATGATTTCGACCCAGCGTGCGACCGGAAGCTTGTTCGGACTCAGTTGCTGCCGCACGCGATCGTCCAGGATTTCCGCGGCAGTGCCCGGAATACTTCCAAGTCCTTCGTCTTTCATCATGCGCAAGTAATCGCCCAGTGGCATTCCGGTCTTGTCCACGCCGTAGGAAATCTCCATGGGAGAAAACGCGTGCACGTGCATGGCGGGAATGGCGCGTTTGATGGCGCGCAAAAGATCGCGGTAGAAAAATCCGTCGAGATCGCGCGGCAAACCGCCTTGAATACAGACTTCGGTCGCGCCACGGTCCCAGGCTTCCTGAGCCTTGCGCACGACATCTTCCTTGGAGTGCGAATACGCGTCGGGAGCACCTGGGCCTCGCGCAAAGCCGCAGAAGCTACAGCCGACAAAGCAGACGTTGGTGAAATTGATGTTGCGATTGACGACGTAAGTGATCGTGTCGCCCACGGTTTCGCGCCGCAGCGCGTCGGCCACAGCTATCAGCGCTTCGAGGCCGGAACCTTCGGCGGTGGCGAGGCGCAAACCTTGCTCGAAGGAAAGCTCGGCTCCATCGCGGGCTGCGGCCAGATAGTCGCGCACATCCGCGGGACATTCGTCGAGCGCAACAGAGTTCACGTGTTGTTCTTGAGTACTCATAGACGAGTCGCAAGCGGCCGGTGTCGGCAACGTGCCAGCGAAATGTATCGTACCAGAGACACCGCCGGTTCGTCAGAATCCGGAGTCGAACAACCGGGCGGAGTATAGGCTTCACCGCTACTCGCCACTCGCTGCGCACAGGTGGTCGCGCATCGACATAAAAATGAACATAAAGAATGACAAACCCTGTTTAGGCGGCAAATCAAAATCTGTGGCGGTGATAACGAACGGTCGGATACCATGAAAGTGAACCATGAAACGCGGTAATCTCATTCTTCTTCTTGTGGTGGTGGCCGTGGGGCTGGCGGTTGCGGCCGGCGCTTCGATTTTGCACAACGGGCTGAGCGCGCGCGCCACCCCCACCGCGATGGAAGCGATGATCGCGCGAAACGTACGGCGCCTGGCCATTCCCGCGAACGCGCGCAACGAGCACAATCCCATCACCGCATCGGGCGAAACGCTGAAGGAGGCCCGCGCACACTTTGCGGATCATTGCGCCACCTGCCACGGCAACGATGGCAGCGGCGACACGATGTACGGGAAAGGTTTGTACCCGAAGCCGCCCAACCTTCGTTTGGAGGAGACCCAAAAACTTTCCGACGGCGAACTTTTTTGGATCATCGAAAACGGGGTTCGCTTCACGGGCATGCCAGCCTTTGGCGGAGGTCCCGACTCGCGGGACGATAGTTGGAAACTGGTGCTCTTCATTCGGCATCTGCCGCAGCTGACGATGGAAGACCGCGTAGAGATGGAGCGCGAAAATCCCAAGGGGCCCCATGAGCACGAAGAGGATCAAGAGGAACAGGATTTTCTGCGCGGCGAACCGGTGCAACAAAAGGCTGCGCCGGAGCATCATCATTAAGTGGGGCGTTGCTGAGTAACTGGGGCTGCTGAGTGCTGTTGGGATTGGCAGGCCGCCGGACCTGCTCGAATGCTGGCTGGGTTACGGAGAACTTTATGAAGCGTCGAATTATTTCACTCTTGGCACTGGTCATCTTGATGGCGAGTGTCGCGCTCGCTCATGGAGACAAGAAGCACGTGATGGGCACGTTGGAAAAGATCAACGCCGACTCCGTGGTGGTTAAGCAGGCGGACGGGAAGTCCATCGAGGTGAAGCTCGTTTCCGGAACGATGTACGTTACCCGCGACGGCAAAGCCGCGAAACTTTCAGATTTAGCTATTGGCGATCGCGTTGTGATTCATGCCACGCCAAATCCGGACAGCACTTTGTCGGCGGACGAGATCAAGTTTTCGGCGGCAGGATCGACCAGCGCGGCCAAACCACAGCAGTAGCGCTTCGTGCGGCAGTGGCCCGAAGGGACTTGCCGTCAGAGGAGGTAAGACGCGGTGGCCGAGACGCGCTGAAGCGGTCCTTACCTGATTTCCCTTCGTGCTCCGGCGGAGCTCTTCCGGCAAATGCAAGAATATTTAGCTAGTCGTTGACCAGATGGCAGGAGTGCGTTTTCAGGACGATCCAGACGGGCTTCCCCGCGATGAGTTCGAGCGCGCGAACGGCGCCAGGCGTCACATGAACGGTAAAAATTACTCCGGCTTCAACGCGCGCCACGACCAGCGTGCCGCGCGGCTCAAGCGAGACGATCTTCCCATCCAGGATGTTGCGGGCGCTAAGTCCGACAGGCGGTTGCGTCGCGAGCAAGATGTCTCCGGCGCGGATCGCGATCTTGACGCGATCGTTTGGCACCGCGTAGCCAAGTGGCACCTCGATCTCGCTGGCGCCTTCCGCGAGGCGCACGCGCATCACGCCGTCGGCTTCGCGTAGCTCCACGACCGTGGCGTCGAGCAAATTTTCAAATCCGGCGGCTTGGGCGAGTCTTTTTCGGCGCGGCGCGTCGAGAACTTCGTGGGGCCGTCCTTGGCTGATGATCCGGCCGTGATCGAGGACCACGACGCGCTCGCCGAGGGCGTCGACTTCGTCGCGCGTGTGGGTTACATAGAGGATTGGGATTCTTTGCGCCGCATTCCAGGCGCGCAAATCATCGAGAATGGACGCTTTCAATTCCGCGTCCAGGCCGCTGAGTGGTTCGTCCAGCAGAAGAACGCGTGGCAAGGTAACCAGGGAGCGTGCCAGGGCGACGCGCTGCTTTTCGCCGCCCGATATTTCTCCGGCCCGCCGCTTGCCGAGGTTTTCGACGCGAAACGCCTGCAGGATCTCCGCGATTCGCTGGGGCGTTGATCTGCGGTCAAGTCCGCGATGCCATAGGCTACGTTTTCTTCGACGGTCATGTGCGGAAACAATGCCAGGATTGAAATACATAGGCGATACGGCGGCGCTGGGTGGAAACGTTCACGCGTGTTTCCGAAGTCGAAAAGCACTGTCGTCGCCGATTTCGATGTGACCAGCGTCCGGGCGCAGTAGTCCCGCGATGCAATCCAGCAATGTAGATTTTCCGGCGCCAGAAGGGCCGAAGAGAATGGTGATGCCGGACGGGATTTCGAGCGACACGTCCAGCACGAAAGACGGAGGATTCCCGCCGCGCCGCTCGATGAGCACGCGCAGCGAGAGCGGCACGGCGCTTATCTCGGCGGCCACGGTGACCACATTCGCCCGCCGACGCGGCGATTCAGTCCGTACACGATGGATAGCACGACAAACGAGAATCAGCAGGATGAGCGCCAGGCGATTCGCCTCCGCATACTCAAGGGATTGCACGTGATCGTAGATGTCGATCGAAATGGTGCGGGTCATGCCCGCAAGGTTGCCGCCAACCATCAGCACTACGCCGAATTCGCCCAATGTATGGGCGAAGCTCAGCACCAGCGCGGTGATCACTCCTGGAATCGACATCGGCAGAATGACGCGAAAGAAAGTGCGCAGAGCGCCCGCGCCGAAAACCGCGGATGCGTCGAGCAGTTTGCGATCTATGCTCTCAAACGATGCGATCAGCGGCTGCACCGCGAACGGCAAACTGTACAGCACCGACGCAAACACCAAGCCGGCGAATGTAAACGCCAGTCCGTGACCAAACGCCGCTTGCCACAATTTTCCCAGCGGCCCTCGCGGGCCCATCGCCACAAGCACGTAAAATCCGAGAACCGTTGGCGGCAAAACCAGCGGCAACGCCACCACGGACTCCACCAGGAATTTGCCGCGCCAGCGCGAATACGCCAGCCAATAGGCCAGCGGCAATCCGACCGCAAAGAGAATCGCGGAGACACAGACGGCAAGCGAATGGAAAGGAGCAGGGATTGCATGGTCAACAGACGCGCTGTGGCGCTGGAAGATGCTGCGTATCGTTTGCGACTGTTCATTGCTTGGGCGCGCGTTCGGGTCGGCCGAGGGAACTGTGAATCCGTACTCCACGAGCTTTGCGCGACCTGGCTCGCTCTTCACAAATTCCAGAAATGCTCGCGCCGCGTCTTTGTCTTTTGCGCTTTTCAACATGACGACGGCCTGTTCGATCGGCGGATGCATGTCCGGGCGGAATCTCCCACCGCTTGCCGTCTTTCATCGCGGGCGAAACCGCCAACGATAACGCGAGGATTCCCGCCTGCGCGTTGCCAGACTGCACAAATTGCGCGGCCTGCGAAATATTCTCGCCGTAGACCAGCTTTCCTTGGACCTTCTCGTAGATTCCGGCGCTTCGCATGCGCCGCCACCGCCGCGCGTCCGTACGGCGCATGCTCCGGATTCGCGATCGCGATTTTCTCACGCCGGCGTCGAGAAGCGCTTTCCATCCCAGCTTGGCCAAGTCGAGCCCGGCATCCGCAGGCATCCAGATTACGATCCGCCCAACTCGCGTACTCATAGATCGTTCCGGGTTCGACGAGTCCGGCGGCTCTAGCTTCCGCGGGTAATCGATGTCTGCGGAGAAAAATACATCGAAAGGTGCGCCATTTTGAATCTGCGAAAAAAAATTGCCGCTCGAACCGTAAGTCACGTCAATCTTTTTTCCGGTTGCCTTTTCAAATTGATGCGCCAGCTCATCCATCGCAAACTTCAAATCCGCGGCGGCCGCGACGCGACTTCGTGCTTTTGAGCGCAGGCTTGGCGCGAGCCGAAAGAAACACAGAGCGCGAGGATCAGAAGGAGGAAGGTCGCACGGCGAATCGCGTTATAACGGATCATGATTGAGCCTCGGACGAGTGTTGCTTGCGTTCACACCCGCAGAATCATCACTTCGGTCGACTTGATCAGCGCCGCGGCGCGCTCTCCCGGCTTCAGCCGCATCTCTTTTGCTGCATCCGCGGTGATGATCGCGGTGATGTGCTGCTCGCCGATCGCCAGGGTCACTTGCGCGAGCAGGCCGCTGTACTTGATGGCCAGGACGCGGCCGATCAATTGGTTGCGCCCGCTGATTTTGCGGAAATTTCCGCGGCGGGTCTGAATGTCGCCCGCGTTCCAGTTTTTTGGGAATCAAACGGTCGATCTCGCTCTCCGGAACGCGGTGGTGGCCGCCCGGTGTCTTCGCAGTCTTAATCTTCCTGCGATATATCCACTGCTTCAGCGTGGGGTAGCTGATGCCCAGAATGTTTGCCGCTTCGCGCGGCGCCAGAAGCTTGCTGCACGATGCACCTTCGCGCGCGATAGAATAGCGTCACGAGAACCGCCTATCAATACGTTTTTATACGCTTTACGGGCAAGTCTGAGGCTACCGTGCTATCACGACTGCTGCGTTTGCGACCTAATTTCGCAGTGGTTTGCCGGTCTTCAAAGTGTGCGCGATGCGCTCTTGCGTCTTCTTTTCCCCGCATAGCGAAACGAATGCTTCGCGCTCGAGATCCAGCACGTATTGCTCGCTGACCATTTGCGGCGCGCTCAGCGAGCCGCCCGCCAGGATGTTCGCGAACTTCCGCGCCACGGCGCGTCGTGTTCTGAAGCGTATCCCCCGCGCTGCAGGAGATGAATCACCCATTTTCGCGGCCGCCAGAAACTGTTCGCCAAGCACCTTAATCTGCGTGCTCTGCGCGCCTTCCTGCCAACTCGCCGCAGGCGGCTTGTACCCGCCGCGCACCAGCCCCAGCGCCACCTCTTTGGCATCTGCCACCAGACTGTCGCGGTTCATGGACACGCCGTCTTCACGCCGCAAAAATCCCAGCTCGCGGCACTCCTCTGCACTAGTCCCGACTTTGGCCATCGCAATGGTCTCAAAGACCGGCCGCAGCGCATGGAACAAATCCAAATCCTCTCCGCTCGCCGCGTGCTCATTCGCGCGAATCAACATTTCTTTCGATCCGCCGCCGCCCGGAATCAATCCCACTCCGGCCTCCACTAATCCGATATACGACTTCCGCTGCCGCCTGAATTCGTGCGGCGTGCAGGCTGACTTCGCAGCCGCCGCCGAGCGCCATCCCCTGCGGCGCAGCCACCACGGGCTTCGGCGCATACTTGATCGCCAGATTCGCATTCTGAAATTGCTTCACAGCCATGTGCATCTCGTCCCACTCCTGCTCCTGCGCGGCCACCAGCACGAGCATCAAATTCGCGCCCACGGAAAAATTTACCGCATCGTTGGCAATCACCATGGCGTCGAAATCACGAGTCAAGCCGCTTCAGCCCTTTGTGCATCATGGCAATCAGGTCCGCGCCAATCGCATTCATCTTGGAGTGAAATTCGCAGCACACCACGCCATCGCCCAGATCAATCAGGCTAGCGCCCGAATTGCGCTCTACCTCGCGCCCGGCTTCCTTCAACGATTTGAGAATGCAACACCCCGCTTGGCGCTTCAACCGTTTTCGCCCCCCGCTCGAAATATCGAAGACGGTTGTATCGCCTTTTGCCGACTCATAAAATCTGCTTCTTCCGCTCGCCAGCACCTTCTCAATCACCGGCGGCAGAGCACGCCCCTCCTTATCCCACCTGCTCCGCAAATGCCTTCACACCAATTGCATCCATCACCTCGAACGGACCAAACTCCCACCCAAATCCCCAGCGCAAGGCGCGATCCACGTCGGCCACGCTGTCCGAAATCTCCGGCACGCGCCGCGCCGCATAAAGGCACGTCTCCGAAATCGAGCCCCACAAGAACTGCTGCGCCTTATCGCCCTTCTGTCCCTCCAGGACCGGCCCGAGCAACATACGCAACCGCTGTGCGTATCCTCAATCGTTTTCCCGTTCTCGATCGACGCGAATCGCGCTTTCTGCCGCGGCCGATACTCCATCGTGTTTCGTCCAGCGTCAGAATTTCCCTCTCGCCGCTCGCCTTTCACGCGCTTGTAGAATCCCTGCCCGGTCTTGTCGCCTAACCAACCGCGCCGCACCATCTCTTCCACCAGCACCGGCACGCGATACATTTCTCGCGATTCGTCATTCGGCACCGATTCGTAAATATTCTTCACCACGTGCACCAGAACATCGATTCCCACGATGTCCGCGGTGCGAAACGTCGCCGATTTCGGCTGACCGATCGCCGGCCCGGTGCACGCGTCCACTTCCTCAACAGTCATTCCCAGCGTGCCCATCAATCGCAGAGCATTCAACATCGAGAACGTCCCAATGCGATTAGCGATAAAGTTCGGCGTGTCCTTGGCAACGACCACGCCCTTGCCCAGCCGGCGGTCGCAAAACTCGCTGAGCGTCTCGATCACCTCCGGCGACGTCTTCGGCCCCGGAATCACCTCCACCAATTTCAAATACCGCGGCGGATTGAAAAAGTGCGTGCCCGCCCAGTGCTGCTGAAACTCCTCGCTCATCCCTTCCGCAATCAAATGCACCGGCAACCCGGAGGTATTGGTTGTCACAATCGCGCCAGGCTTACGAAACTGCGCCACCCGCGAAAGCAGATTTCGTCTTGATCTCCAGATTTTCGGCAACCACTTCGATGATCCAGTCCGCCTCCGCGCAACGCGCCAGATCGTCCTCGAAATTCCCAATCGCCATACGCTCCGCCAGCGCACGCGGTGAAAAACGCAGCAGGCTTGGCTTTCTTCGCCACATCCAGTCCCGCGCGAACAATCTTGTTTCGCGCGTCGGCCGGCGCATCCGCAGGCAAATCCGGGGGCACGATATCCAGCAGAATGCAAGGCAGACCGGCATTTGCAAAATGCGCAGCGATGCGCGAACCCATTGTTCCCGCGCCCAGCACGACTGCCTTCTCAATCCGACGTTTCATGGTTAGCTGCCTCTTCAGGGGATTAGCACGGTAGGACAGGTTACAAAACCAGCATGCCAGGGTCAAACAAGGTGCCCACGCAGCCGCGACTAGCACTAAAATGAAGAAAGATGCTGGACGACAAAGTAACCAACGCGGTCGACTGGCTGAGGAACGCCAAAGACAAATTCCGCGCCTTGGCCAGCGGCGAAACCGCCCCGCCGGCGAACGCCCCCGCGTCGGTCTGGCCCTGGCAGGCGGTTTTGCCAGCGGCATCGCCCATATCGGTGTAATCCGCGCGCTCCAAAACGCCGGCGTCCCCATCGATGTCGTCGCGGGAACCAGCGTCGGAGCCTTGATCGGGGCCTGCTATTGCGCCGGGCGTTCCGCTAAACGACATGCAGCGCATCGCCCGCACGACCACTTTCGCCGACTTCGGCCGCTGGACTCCGTCCTGGCTCGGCTTCGCCACCAATCTGCGCATGGAGCGCTATCTCGAGCGCTTTACCTCAGTAAAGACTTTCGAAGAGCTAAACACTCCGCTCGCCATCGCCGCCAGCGACATCAATGAGGGCATTTCCGTCTTCTACACGCGCGGGCCGCTTGGGCCGCCCATGCGCGGATCTTGCGCGTACCCAGGCCTGTTCGTGCCCATACAATTCGAAGGTCGCACCCTGGTCGACGGCTTCCTTACCTCGCCGGTTCCCGTCGAAGGAACGCTCCTTGCTAGGCGCCGACATCGTCATCGCTGTCTATCTGGAAGCCGGCAGCTTCTCCAATCCGCGCACCGCTGCCGACGTCATCAGCCGCTCTTTTTCCATCATCCAGCGCCACGCCGATATCGCCTGGCGCCAACAAGCCGACGTCATCATCGAGCCCGATGTGAAGCCCTTCGTCTGGGACGATTTCACGCGGACCGATGAGTTGGTGGCAGTGGGAGAAGCCGCGGCACAAGCGGCGCTGCCGCAGATTCTGAAGGTTCTCGGCAGCGAAAAACGAGAACCGGCGGCCTAGCCTGCTCCTGCAGGTTCCGAAACTTTTCTAAATTTCAGGCCGGCGCCACTTTCCCTACTTGTTAATTCCACTAGCTCACTTCCACTGTGTAACTTCCACTTGCAGGCCTGCCCTTCGCCTTTTCCTCGCTGCGTCAGCCAGGCCCCAAAGCTCTCCGCGAACCGCTCCGGCGTCACGCGAAAGCTGGCCTCGACTCTGCCCTCTCCAACCGGCAACGTATCGTCAAACTCCGCGGCATTCGTAAAGTTTCGCATGCAAAACTGATCCAGCCATTCCAGCGGGCACGCTCGGCGTTCACCGCGAATCACCACGTCCACTTTGAATTTCTGCGAGTACATTGGGAAACTATAACATCGCCGAAGATGGCGCAGGTTTGCCAGATTGCCGTCATCGAGTAGGGAAAAGTCTGCCGTCTAGATTTAAACCACTGCTGCACGTTACTTTACGTCGACTTCTGACCGTCCGCTCCTTAAGATTCCGCTCATTCGAGGTAGCTTATCGACAACGTATAGCTCTTGCTAGCGCAACCTTGGGCTAAAAACCGATCCTTCAGCGGAGTGCGCGGTTTGGGGGAGGTTCCTTGCGCAATAAGCCCATGAATCAGGACGCTCGGCTCCTTCTTCAGCTCGATCGCCTGCAAAAGCAAGCGGAGATGCGCAAGGCACGTCTCTGGTGGCGCGATGAATTTTGGCCGGACAACGCCAGTGATTATTTGAAAATTGAATTGGCGCATGGCAAGAAAGAGAGCCGCTGGTTGAGACAGGTGCCTACGTACTGGGGAATGGCAACCTCCTTCGTTTTGGACGGCACTTTGAGCGAGAAGGCTTTCCTCGACGCGGAGTTTTCACAAGAGATGTTCCTGATGTTTGCGAAAGTTCGCCCATTCCTCACGCAATTACGCAAGCGCACCGGCAATCCGGACTTCATGGCGAACGTCGAGCGATTCATTCTGAAATCGAAGGAAGCGCGCAAGCGCCTCCGATTGGAATCGCAACGTTTGACAGCTCCGCGCAAGGCCCACAAGTAGCCGCAACTGGAATGTTCACGCCTTGGCGCCGCGGATCGAGGTCACCAGGAAATTACGCCGGTCAGTTCGGCGATCGCCAGCTACCCGCCGCCGCGAACAGCTGCAGTCCCACCGCAAACTGATCATTGTCCACCGGCACGCAGTAAACCACGCGCGCCCGCGAACGGAAGTTCCCGCCCAGCGACCTCAGGTTCAGGCGTTCGTTCGGCTTCCACGGTTTGCTGGTTAACACCCGCGCCCCCCGAGGGCTGATATTTTCCGTGATCCCCCCCGTCGCCGGTATGCGAACGTCCAGGCTGGATAGGTCTACGTTCACCTTCAAGGGAGTACGATTCTCGGTGCGCTTCGAAACAGGGTCCATAGGGCGCGCGATATCTTCCGGCTAAACCTACATTGCAAAGGGTTGAAAATGATGGGCCGGGGCAGCGAGATGATAACCCCGTTCGTGCCCCGCCCGTCAAGATTTCCACACTTCCTCGAGTCTCCGGTGTCCGGCAATGCGACACGCCATCCCATGAGCGGACAGTGCAGCCGTTGGCTACCGTTGGAAATCCACCATAACCCGTTGTTCCTCAATCAGTTTCTCGCTCGCGGTGGTCGGCATCTGAATTGCCACTACCGCCGAGGGGCTGTTTTCTCTATCCGATACCCAGTAAAGGTTCCTCTGCCAGGAGGCGCTCATGAAGAAGACGGAATGGACCCGTGAAATCCTTTCGACATGGCCAAGCTATGAGTACGTGAAGCAGAAGGAAAGCACCGGTTGGCGCCTGGCAGCTGTGGAATGGCAACGCGAAACCGACGCCGAGACCCCGCGCGAAGCCCCCGAGGGTTCGCGTTTCGGTGAAGAAATCCCCTTCGGCACCCGCATAGCCGGCGATTGCTTGCACCTGGAGGAGAACCCCTCCGAGATGGAGATTCTAAATTGCCTGGCGGAAATGGTTGTTCAGGATCTCTCCTACCCGCGAATGGCCGAGGGCCTGAATCGGCGAGAATTTCGTACCCGCGAAGGAAAGCCATGGACCCCGCTAGCGGTCTTTAAGCTGACGCCTCGCCTGATCGAAGTAGCTCCACGCATTCTGTCCGGCGCCGAATGGGAAACCCGCAAGAAGCAGCTCTCCCGAGTAGCCTGGAACTCCTGATTCTCCGGTCCCTAATCCTCCGTTGTAGGGGCGGGGCTTGCCCCGCCCGGGCCGACGCATCTTGCTAAATAACCTGCCCGCCTGGAATTCGGCCACTCTTACTCGCTTAAAATGCTCTCGAGCGAGTCGTAAACCGTCAGCCCCCCATTGTAATGAATGAATCCCAACTTTCTGAACTTGTTCATGAAGAAATTTACCCGCGATCTCGTCGTCCCAACCATCTCCGCCAGCGTATCCTGCCCGATTTTGTCCAGAATGGGCGCAGCCTCCTCGCCCTGGCGGCTCCGCGCCAGAAGCAAAAGTGTTCGCGCCAGTCTCTTCTCGCTGAAGTTAAACATATGATCGATCAGGTCCTGTTCGATGCGGCGGTTTCGCATCACCAGATAGTTAATAAAGTGCTTCGAGATGGCCGGATCTTCCTCCACCATCTTCAACATTGCCTTCCCCTTGATGATGTTTATCTTGCTGGGTACCAGCGCGATTGCTGATGTCGAATACACCGCCTCCCCGGTGACGCAAGCCTCTCCGAAAAAATCGCCTTCGCCAAGAATCCCTAGCACCGCGCCCTTGCCGCGATTGGAAACCAACGTGAGTTTCACCACCCCTTTTTCGATGTAGTGGACATCCGTGCAGTCTTCTCCCTGCGAGATTATTGTCTGTCCGGCTTTGAATTCCTTGATTTTCTTGGATGGAAGCGCCCTGGCAAAGAATCCCGGCGTAGGGAACCCGTTTCGCCGCCTTGATTTCATTTCCCCCCTCATTTAGCGTGGTAATAGCCCCGGAAATCCCCTTGCCGACACGTCTCCTGATGGATTGCAATTGGTAGCTGACTTCTCCAGTTCGCTGCCCACCTGTTGCCCACCTTCTACCCTTCGTTGGTAAGTTCGTCTGTTCAATTTTGAACAGACAGTGCTAATCCGTCTCGTTAACCTTCCGCACGTTAAATGCGGACATGGGTCTCGCGATCTCGCGGGTTATTGCCAATATGAGGCTGGGTTTCGACATCTTCAGGCGCCTGGATGATGGCAGCCCTTTGTGGGTCGCTCAGGTAAGCTCGATTGCCGAAGCTCACGCAAGACTCGAAGCCTTGCGACAGTATTCTCCTGGCCACTACTTCATCCGCGACGCGGAAACTGGCCGGTACATTGCCTCCGATGACTGCGACAAATCCACGGGAGACTTGGAGCAGGCATAGCAAAAGCGCTCAAGGTGGCTCTCAACCACTCGACTACTTTAAGCCGGCGGGGCATCGATCGGAATTCCGAGATATCCCTAATACTGTTCGTTTAAAGCGTGTAAGAAAAGAGTTTGAGCGTGTAGGAACGGTCCGCCGCGTACCTTATTCACTTTACTTCGGATGACGATCCTCGAGGTTCTTCACACGGGCGAAGGCGCGTGGGCCACAATTTGCACCGGAGCCCCGTTTAGGTCTTTAGGACTTGCCACCGAACGCCGCGCCGAACCAACTCCTTATCGCGCGCTGATAATGGCACTCGAAGGGCGTGCTTACTACTTCAATAGCCCAAGCTGACGGGCGTGCTCGGCACACAGAAACAAATTCAGGTAAGGGTTGAGTCGCGAATTCCAGTCGTTCCAACGGCTCTCCCAGTCCGGGCGCCGGAAATCACACATGCATTCACTCAGCACCTTGATCGGGCGCGAGTTGCTACCGTGCGCTTGCGCATCGAAAATGAAATCCGCTCGGCAACGGAGCACGACTTCGTCGGCAGCTTGAGTTTTGATCATCAGTTAGGGCCTGCGATCACTTTCGTCGCGCGTGCCGAGCAAATAAAGCAATCCCAGAGCAAAAGTACACAACACCGCTCCCTCAAATAGACTCTTCGTTTGCGGCGTCTGAGCTCGCGTGAATGCATCGTAGAGAACAAATACGCCGAGCGACATCGGCACCAAGGTGGTCGCCATCGCGGCTTGCTGTAACGCCCTGATCATCATGACGCATCGGATCGCCGAAGCGGGCGATTCAACGCCAACGGTAGAACGAACAACCGAAGGCTTACATCTACCGCTCTGGCGCCATGGTCAGCGCCGGGATCAGCAACTGAGACAGCCGTGTATTCGCTGTAATGTGGCTTAAGATATGGTCGCTTCATACTGCTGCCGCAGAAGCATGTGGGGTTGGCCCTGTTGGGTCCGACTGCCCAGCGTTACAAACTGAATCTTCTGTCCGCACATGCGGTTCGTGCATTCCCACCACTCTTCATTGCTCTTTTGCATGAACCTGGACCTCCGTTTGTGCGCTAGGCCGATTCCCCTTTCCGCCACGCGCGCTACGCTTCCCCACCCGGTATGCGTCAGTGGACGCAATCATGCCCATGCCCAGAGAACAAGAGAACAAAGGACATACCTATACATTTGAGACTCCCAGTAATCTCTGGGCGGAAAAAAGAGCGCTTCGCTTACGATTGCAACCGCACCGTCGCGAAGCGCCTCCAGTCGCCCCTTACTTCCTGATCCCGACAGTGCGAAATCCGGAATTTGAGGGATAGCGTCGTGCCATTTTGTGGGCACGGCGACGACCGATAGCACTTCTTGGCTGCCTGGCCCGTTTTTTTGTGTCTTCAGAGTTGGCTGGTGGTCGGTCTTGAGGCCCGGTCGGAATCTTATCCCTGAGTACTGATAGATTTAACTGGGGATCGAATTTCGTTCACTTTCTGGATCGTCGCGAGCCGGCAGTCTCCTGCTTCGGCAGTCTCCAGCTATCTCTGGTTGGAATTCCGACCACGGCATCGCTCCATTCGGTTCTTTCCCCTTTCTCTTTTAGGCTTTGCCGACTCGTGGCCCAATTGCCGCGAGGTCATTTCCAGGTCCCAAATCTTTGTGAGGAGGATTTATGCGTTCGATGAAGATTGTTTTCTTGCTCTGTGTAGCGCTCCTGATGACGGGTTTAATGCTGTATTCGGGCGCTTTGACCGCCGACGGTGGCAGGCCGCTGCCCACCCCTTGGTTCACCGCCGACGGTGGCCGCCCTCTCCCAACTCCCTGGCTCGTCGCCGACGGAGGCCGGCCACTCCCAACTCCTTGGGTTGGAATTGCTTCTTAGGACGGTTCCGCGATGGCAGGGGGAAGATGCGCCGCCATTTTTCCCCTGACTCGTGCTAGCATTTGAGCGCGTTTCTGTTACCCGGCGCTCGGAGAACAATGCTGAGCCAGTCCATCTGGTGGGCCAGTATCACGCTCGAAGTTCTTCTGCTTGCACGAGCCATACGCGGCAAACTCGTCTTCCGATATCCAGTTTTCTACTTTTATCTTTCCTTCATAATATTTGAGGACGTAATCTCGTTCCTGGTTTTTCGATGGAAACCGGCATTCTATTCCTACACTTATTGGACAACTGAGTTTTTGTGCGTCTTGATCGGTTGCGGGATCGTTTTTGAGATTTACCGCGTGGGGTTGGCATCCTTTCCGGGAACCGCCAGGATGGCGCGCAACATCCTCGTCGTCCTTTTCGTCGTGGCCGCTGCGAAAGGACTGGTAGCGGCCGCGAATGACCCTCAATGGTGGCTGGAAGCCGGCACACTGGAACTCGAGCGCACGCTTCGCGTGATGCAGGCCGTTTGCGTGGCGGCACTGGTCGCGCTCTTCCTGTTTTATTCAATTCCTTTTGGAAAGAACCTGCGGGGCATTTTGCTCGGGTACGGCTTCTTCATCGGCATGCGGGTCATTACCCTGACATTCTTCATCGGCGGCAGCGATGCGTCCCGGCAATTCTGGGGCTATGTATATTCCGCTTCGTACGTCATCGCCCTGGAAGTGTGGTGCGTACATCTTTGGTCGTATGAGGCGAGTCCCGCACCCCGGCACACCATTCAGATCGAACGCCAATACCAGCGTGTCGCGGCCGCAACCCAGCGCCGTCTGCACGATGCCCGAGCCTACGTGGCCAAGGCGGTGGGTTCGTGATTGGCATTCCCACAGCCCTGCTGCTCGGCGTCGTCCTTCTTCTCCTGCTGCTTCTCATGGCCGCGCGCGGTTCCGCGGCTGCCCGGGAAGTCTCGTCGAGGTCGGATACGCACCTCTTCGAAGAAGAGGCCGGTCTCGATTTGTGTCCGGCCGAATTTGTTAGCAGAATTTTCTGCCCCGACGATTGGGAATTCGTCTCAGGCACCAGGTCGCGCCAACTGCAAGAGCTCTTCCGCCGGGAACGCAAACTCGTCGCGCTGGTTTGGGTTCACCAGACTTCCATCGCCATCCGCCGCATCATGCGCGAACACACCCAAGCCACGCGTCAGAGCCACGATCTGCATTTCGCGACGGAAACAAGACTTGTCCTGCTGTATGCCGAGCTGATGCTCATTTGCGGCATGCTTTTTCTGGCGATTCAGGCCGCCGGACCCCAACGTGTCCGCGGGCTGGCAGTCTACGCGGGCGCGCTCTCCGGGCGTCTCGCGCAGGCCCAGCACGACTTCAAGACGGTCACGACAGGCCGCGAGTTTCACGGCGCCGGATCATCCTGATTCATGTCTTGTCTTGACTAAGGCCCGCACTCCCGGTACCCCATGACCGTCACCGTCAAACTCGTGCCCGAGCAAGCAGCCTACGACGATCTGCTGCAGAGGTCGCTGTCGAAGATTTCGTGCGACCTGGCCCGGCTGATCTATCTGGCGTCTACGCGCGACTACAATACCGGGACTTATCATCATGACGGGCTCGCGGCTCGCTTCAGCCCGGACGTCGCCGGCAAAGCTTTGGAAATGGCGCACCGGCAGATTTTCTACCAGCTCTCCGCGCTACTCGCTGGAGCGATTGGTCGAACAACTGCAAACCTATCTGGATTGTTCGCACGAAAGCCCTGCGGACGTACTGCGCATCTGGCAAAAACTGGAACCTTATCGCGTGGCGATTCCTGTGGAAGTGAATCCCGCGGTTGCGCGCTTATTTCTGTCCAACATCAGACTCGCTTTGGCAATTTGGCGATTCCGTCAGGAGCAGGCTCCGAAGCATCCGTAAGCCGCATGGCCACCGCGGTCACCTGCCCGACGATCTCCGCCTCGCTCCCGTAGGTCAGCCGGCGCACGCTACGCGACGACAGTGGATGCGGCAGCAGCAGCAAGTGCCCTTCCTGCATTTCGCACCACGAACACGCATAACCGTCGCGCAACTCCACGAAATAAATTGGCCGATCGAATTCCGTGCGCCAGCGCATCGGCTGGATCTTGCGCACGTGCGGGTCGATCTGCACAAACGAACCCGGCCGCAGCAGCGGCGACAGCGTGTTGTCCTGCAGCCCGATGTAGCCATACAAGCTGTGCCGGATGTCCAGGTGCTGGATCAGCGCGATGGGAACTTCGCCCCACACTTCCACCATGCGCGACAGCAGGTTGGTGTTGTCCACGTCGAAAGAGCGGTCGAAGCGCACCGGGAACGAGATGGTCTTCTCGGTATCATAAACTTCCAGCGTCGTCAGGTGCGTCTTGGGCAAATGGAGCGGACATTTGGTGCTTGACCAGGTTCTGCAGGTCCACGCCGTACAGCAGCAGCAAGTCGCTGAACTTGATGCGGTAGATGGAGCTCAAACTGTACAGCTTGAAAATACTGGGGACGGAGTCGGAGTTTTCGATCTGCGTCAGCCAGGCGTTGGAAATGTGATATTCAGAGTTGTCTTCGGCTTGCGCGATCTTCTGGCTGAATTCGGCGACGTCGCGCGTGGTGATTCCGAGCCGGTTGCGAATGTCTTTCAGCTGTTCGCTGGGGGGGAGGGCCAGAGCCATGCGGCATTCTACAACAGGGGGCAATTGAACTGCCAAGCCGTTTATCCGAGGTCAAGTCTATAAAGTAACAAATGTTTCAATGGGTATGAAGGCCTGCCCGCATCGCGCCATCTTTGATAAACTCCTCTCGCATTTTCGAGAGACCCACCGGTGAGGAGCCTGATGAGCTTGCTGCGTTCGATCCAATCGATCTTCTACAAAAAACATTGCATGGCCCTAGCAATAACGGCGGCATTTAGCGCCGGGCTGGTGGTCATTGGCGCTCGCGCGCAATCCGCTCCTGCCCAGGCGCCGGCTTCGCCCAAACTCGCCGAACAGCAATTCAAGAACATCAAAGTTTTGAAGGGCATCCCCGCCGAGCAAGTGATCCCCGCCATGCAATTCATGGCCGCGTCGCTTGGCGTGGAATGCGAATACTGCCACATCCGCAACGATCACGCACAAGGGCTGGCCTTCGATAAGGACGATAAGAAGCCCAAGGTCATCGCCCGAAAGATGATCGAGATGATGTTCGCCATCAACAAAGACAATTTTGAGGGCAAGCGCGAAGTCACTTGCTTTTCTTGCCATCGCGGCGCGGCCGATCCTGTGGGGATTCCCCTCGTCGCTAGCGAAGATGCCGCACCCGAGGCTGCCGGGGAGAAAAAGCCCGCCACTGCGTTGCCGACAGCCGATGAGCTCTTCGACAAATATCTCGCGGCGGCGGGCGGAGCCGACGCCGTCCAGAAAATCACCAGCCGCGTCGAGAAAGGCACGCTCACCGGGTTCGGCGGGCAGCATTTCCCTATTGATATCTACAGCAAGGCGCCCGACCAGCGTGTCTCCGTCATGCACTTGCCCGGCGGCGAAAGCGTCACTGGCTTCAACGGCCACTCCGGCTGGCTCAGCGTTCCTGGACGTCCGCCCCACATCATGAACGGCGAAGAAATCTCCGGCGCGCGTCTGGATGCCGACCTACATTTCCCGGTTGACGGGAAGACTTTGGCATCCAAATGGAAGGTCAGCCCCGGCGAAAAAATCGACGGCCACGACACGACGCTGGTCGTGGGCCAAACCGAAGAACTACCGCCACTCAAACTCTACTTCGATTCGCAGAGCGGGCTGCTCTTGCGGCTCGTCCGCTACAATGAAACTCCGCTGGGCCGGCTGCCTACGCAAGTCGATTACAGCGATTATCGCGACGCCGACGGTGTCAAGGTCCCATACCGCTGGTCCCTGGCGCGCCCCGGTAACCGCTTCAGCATCCAAGTCGACGAGTTGCATCAGAACGTTCCGGTCGACGACGGCAAGTTCATTGCGCCGCCACCTCCTCCACCGGAGCAAAAGCCTGCGGCCCATTAAGCGGGACGTCTGGTACGGCGTCTGGCGCCAAGGCTCACAGGCTGAAGCCCGTGCCACGAATTCTGCAGGTCGCGCGGGATGCTCGTACCTGAGCCGGGGGGTAAGTTCAAATGAAAACGCTTTGGCAGGATCTGCGTTACGGCCTTCGCGTCCTTGCAAAGTCGCCTGGCTTCACGGTGATCGCCGTGCTAACCCTTGCGCTCGGCATCGGCGCTAACACTGCCATCTTCACCGTGGTCTACGGTGTGCTGCTTCGGCCGCTGCCCTTTCGGCAGCCGGATCGGCTGGTGCAACTGGCCGAGAGTTTTAAGGACGAAACTGGCGAGATGAGTGTCACCGCCAACCAATTGCGGCGGCTGACCGACTACGGCGAGCTATTCGAGCACTTGGCCGGGTTTACGCAGGCCGGCTACAACTTGGCGGCTGACAATAGCGGCGAGCACCTGCGCGGCATGCCTGTGGGCGCCGACTACTTCCGGGTTCTCGGCGTGGAGCCGTCGCTGGGCCGCGATTTCATCGAAGCCGACAACGTGGGCGACGGCCAGCGGGTTGCGATCATGACCTACAACCTGTGGACCCGCCGGTTCGGTGGCGATCCGAATCGCATCGGGCAGACCATTCTGTTGAACGGCGAGCCTTTTACGGTGATCGGGGTCATGCCGCGCGGATTCAGCGCGCTGGGGCAGGCCGGCGCGCCGGATTCCGGAGCGCCCGACATTTGGACTCCTCTGGCGCTTGTGGCCAAGACCGCCGGCAGCGGCGAGAATCTCGACGTCATTGCGCGCCTGAAGCCCGGCGTGACGCGGGCGCAACTCGACGCGCAAATGAGAGTGGTGACGCAGGGCTTCCAGCGCGCATATCCGAACGA